>JANPCH010000123.1:0-3403 GCA_031430835.1 Gemmatimonadaceae bacterium | reverse complement strand
GATGTGAAGCACAACGCGACGTTGGCGGCGCTGCTGGCGTATCTGGCGAGCGAGGACCCGGTGTTCATCGATCGGACGAAGAGCCCGGGGACGTGGCCGGCGAACTGGCCGGAGAACTGCGGAAATGCGCCAAGGCAGACTCGGCCTCGCTATTAAGATTCGCCAATGACCACTTTTGCCATTGCCCTGAAGGACGAAGTGCGGCGGATCGCCCGCAAGGAGATCCGCGCGCGTACGAGCGGCACCGCGCGTGCCGTCATCCAGTTCCGCCGCGAGATCGCGCAGCTCAGGCGGCAGCTCCGCGAGATGCGCGGCAGGCTCGCGCGTGTCGAGGCGATGAGCCGGCGCGCCCCCTCCGGGCCGACCCCGCAGGAGGTCGCCGAGTCCGACATCCGGTTCTCCGCGCGCAGTGTGCGCGCGCAGCGCCGTCGCTCGGGGCTCTCCGGGAAGGACTACGCGCACCTCGTCGGCGTGTCGCCGCTCACGATCTACAACTGGGAGACCGGAAAGACGCGGGCGCGGCCGGGGCAGTTCGCCGCTCTCGTGGCGCTCCGCGGAATGGGGAAGCGCGAGGCGAGGCTCAAGCTGGAGCAGGCCGCGCGCGGGCCGAAGCGGTAGCGCGAGATCCAAGGCGGGCAGGCCCACGAAAACGAAGCCTGCCTACTCATCGTGCACCGCCTTGAAGAACGCGATGAGATCCAGCCGGAAGGCCGGCAAGTGCGGTTCGGGTCGCCAGGTGAGCGTATCGGTGATGATCTCGGCACGCTTCGCCTGCGGCGTCCAGACTTCCACGTGGCGCGCGTCGAGGTCAACGATCCAGTACGTGCTGACGCCCGACTTCTGATAGCGTCGGCGCTTCTTGACTCGGTCGAACTCCGGATGCGTTGGCGAGAGCACTTCGACCACAAGGCGTGGAATGCCGACCTCCGTCCACTCCCGGGCCCGCCGGCCATCGACCCGATCCACGACGAAGATGTCAGGCTGCAGGACCTGCCCCGAGCGGAGGTCGAGGTCCGCCGGTGAGAAGAGTGCGTCACCGATCCGGTGCAGCTTCACGTAGTCGTCGATGATGCGCCAGAACCCACCGACCGCGTGCTGATGCACCCACCTCGGGCTCGGGCTCACCAGCAGCTCCCCGTCGACGAGCTCGTAACGGTTGCCGTCGTCGGGGAGGGCGAGGACTTCGTCGCGGGTCCATCGGCGCGCGCGATCCAGGGCAGGCATGCCCATACTGTACGCTCGGCGGAGAGGGGGAAGCAAGACGGCATCGGCGCCAGAGTACGCGCCGACGCGCCGAGCCTCTCATCGATTCACCGCCGCGTTGGTCCCTCTATTCGGGCGGAGACTCCGGCGGCGCGGTACACGGCACGTCACCGGGGTGCCGGCAGGGCGCGAAACCGTAGGCGCGCTCCTCACTCCACAGCGTGTCGGGCGGTGCGCCCGCGTGATCGGCGATCGCCGCGACGCGCCAGACCCAGTTATTGAGATTCGGGTCGATCACGAACGCATTGCACCACGCGAAATCGAATCCCGACTCCGTGATGGACTGATCGATCGCGGGATAGAGCGCGCCGACCTTCTTGAGGTGGATGGCGTAGCGATCGGCGCCGGCGACGTCCTCCCAGTCGAAGGCGAGGCGGAAGCCGTAGCCGCGGAATGGATGGCTCGAGCAGCCGATCGACGGATCGTTCTGCACGAAGAGCGCGCCGGGCGTTGGCGAGACGAGGTTCACCGAGCCCTCCCACGGGTCGAGTCGCGGGACGGAGACGGGGTCGGTGCACGCGAGAGCAGCGACGAGCGTGGCGCTCGCGGCGATCGGTGTCATCAGGCGGCGCGTTCTCATTCTGGTGGTCCTCCCACAGTGGGCGGCATGCATCAACCTACTAGTACCCGTAACTGGCGGAATCATGTCACCGCCTCGCGTTCAGGAGATGGCGGCCGTAAACTCCTCTCCCTTCCCCCCCACCCGACCAATGCGCCTCTTCCTCACCGTCCTCGTCGCCGCCGCAGCTCCTCTCGCAGCCCAGACCGCCCTCCCACCAGAGGCGCAACAGATCGCGGCCGCCGTCCTTCCCCTCCCCGAGGATCTCCGCGCCGGCGCAACGGTGATGGGCTATCGCGAGGCGGGCCGGCTCGTCGTCCTGCGCAGGGGCACGAATGGGATGAACTGTCTCGCGCTCTATGTGGTGCGCCAGGACTTCCACGTCGCCTGCTACCACGAGGGCCTCGAACCCTTCATGGCCCGCGGCCGCGAACTGCGCGCGCAGGGCGTGACGGGCACCGCGGTCGACAGCGTCCGATATAGCGAGATCGAGAGCGGACGCCTCAAGATGCCGGCGATGGGTGCGCTGTACTCTGTCACCGCGCCACGGCCGAACTTCGATCCCGCGACGAACACCGTCCGCGAGGGAGGGTTGCTCTCGGTGGTCTATATCCCTGGGGCGACGACGGCGTCGACCGGGATCTCCGCGCAGCCGCGACGTGTCGGGCCGTGGCTGATGTTCCCGGGGACGCCGAGGGCGCACATCATGATGTCGGGGACGATGTCGCCCTGAGGAAGAGGTTCCAGAGCTCATCAGGAGCGTCGCGCCCACACCGATCGCGCGAGGCGGACGATGGAGGAATCGTTCGACTTCAACCTTGAGCGGGTGCTGGATGGGGTCGAGGCGTGTGTGACGACTCGCGGGCGACGCGTAGAGCGTGCCGAGTCTATGCTCACGCACGAGTCGTCGGGGAGGGCGAGGACTTCCTCGCGCGTCCAGCAGCGCGCGAGATCCAAAGCAGGTATGCCAATAGGGTACGCTCGGCTCGGCACGCCACGAAAACTCGGCGGCGCCGTAGATTGACGCGTGCCGCTCGGGGTCCGAGTGGAAGCGGCCAGCGACACACGACTAACGGAGACGATCGTGCCGACCGGACTGCCGCGCAGGCGTTGGCACTGTCTCGTGCTCCTGGCCCTCACGCCCCTTGCACCCGCGCGCGCCCAGCAGCCGCCAGCATCACCGCGCGATCTCGCCGCCTTCGAGGACTTCACGCGGCCCGCCGGCCACATCTCCGACGGCGTCCTCCGCGTGACGCTCGAGACCCGCCGCGCGCGCTGGCAACCCTGGGGCGACTCGGGCCCCTCGATCGACGCGCACTCGTTCGCCATCGCCGGTGAAGGCCCGAAGGTGCCCGGGCCCCTGCTCCGCGTGCGAGCGGGGACCCAACTCGAAGTCACCGTCCGCAACTCGCTCACCGATACGCTCATCGTGCGTGGGCTGCGCGACCGTGTCGCGGTCCCCGGCGGCCCGGCGAACGCCAACATCGCCGCCTACGGAGGCGACTCACTCATCGTCGCACCGGGCGAGGCCGGGGTCGCGCGCTTCACCGCCACCGTGGCCGGAGACTTCACGTACTTCGC
>JANPCH010000122.1:0-8639 GCA_031430835.1 Gemmatimonadaceae bacterium | reverse complement strand
GAGCCGCGAAATCCCGGGATTCAAGGGGTCCTCCGATGCTCTCCGAGGTGCCGATCGTCGATCGTGCGCAATCTGGGGAGGTCGGATTCTCAACATCGCGATCTCGCATTTGACGAGCGGGCTTATTCTACATCCTCAACGTGGGGTTGTGCTGCGGCCGCTTCAATAATGCGGCCGCGCAGCGGCCGCCATCAATAGCGCGGCCGGCTGCACCAACCTTCGTTAGAGCGCTATTTGCGGGGCGCTACCGCTCGGAAGCGAACGTGGGGGAGCCCCTCGAAGTCCGCGTCCTGCGTCCAGAGTGTCGCCTCGTACGCACGAGCGGTCGCGTAGATCACGCTGTCCGCGAGCGGCAGCTTCAACTGCGCGCCGAGTGCGGCGGCCGAAAGCGCGAGCGGCGCCGACAGGTCCACCACCGTCGCCTGTTGCATGAGAGCGACGGCGTTCAGCGCCGCGCCTTCGTCCCGCTGCTGGAGGACGCGCTTGAACACTTCGTAGAGGCTGAGTGTCGGCACGACCAGCTCGTCCGTCTTCTCAATCGCCGGCGCGAAGAACCCGGCGGACGGGCCGTCCGCGAAATACTCCAGCCAGCCAGAAGAATCGACGACGTTCACTTGCGGTCCCGCTCGCGCGGCACCGCCGTGTCGATCCCGCGGAGGAACCCGCGCAGCGCTTTGGCCGAACGGACCGGGACGAACTCCACGCGGCCCTCGTACTCGAAGGCTTGGACCTTCTGTCCGGGCTGGAGCTTGAGGGCCTCGCGGATGTGACGCGGGATGACGACTTGGAACTTGGGCGAGACGGTGACGACGGACATGGGGCCTCCTGAGCACCGTATTACGATACTGCTATCGATACGTGTTCCGCTACCCCACACGAGTCGGTCAACGTCGGGTTGTGCTGCGGCCGCTTCAACAATGCGGCCGCGGAGCGGCGGCCATCAATAGCGCCATCAGCACCAACCATCGTTATGCGGCGCCCGGCCCGCGCAGCCGCTCCCACGCCGCACGCGGAGTGATGATCGGCACGGGCGACTCGTCGGCAACCACCAAAAGGTCCTTGTCCCCGGTAACGAGCAACTCAGCGTCGCCGGCGACCGCCGAAGCAAGAACCCACGCGTCGTCCTCGTCTCGAATCGGAATCGGCAAGAGGACTTCCGGTCGGGGGACCACCACCTGCTCGCGGAGAACTGCGGCGACCGCGTCCGCCTGGGCCACCGACGCCTTGAGCTTCTTCCGCAGGATCGGTCGCAGTTCCGCGAGGTTCACCTCACCCGTCAGGAGCTGATGCTCCGCGAGCACCACCCGCATCAAGTCGGCGCAGAGCCCGCGCGAGGCGAACGCCGCGACGATGACATTTGTGTCGAAGAAAACCCTCACGACACGTCGGCGAAGACGTCCTCGTCGGTGAGCAGCCCCTGCGCCTCGGCGAGCGGGAGCAGCCCGCGTCGCGCCTGCTCAAAACGTACGAGCGCCAACTGTCGCCGGAGCGCATCGCGCACGACGTCACTCCGGCTGCGGCCGAGCTGGCGACTCAGGCGGCTGAGCTCCCGTTGAAGCTTGGGGTCGAGGCGGATCGTAACGGTGCTGGTCTTCATGTACGACAATGTAACACAACAGACGATGCAGCGCCAGCCCTCGCGCCCGTCCGCATAACGAGGCTGTAGGAAAACTATTCGAGACGCAGTATCGCCTGATTCGAAGGGTCCTCAGATGCTCTCCGAGGCGCCGATCGTCGATTGTGCGCGACCTGAGAGGTCGGGTTTTCAACATTGCAATCTCGCAATCGCCGAACCGACTTATTCCACATCCTCAAAGACCACCACGGTTCAGCACGTGAGTGTAGATCATCGTCGTGCTCACGTCGCTGTGCCCCATCAGTTCCTGCAACGTCCGGATGTCGTACCCATCCTCCAAGAGATGCGTGGCGAACGAGTGCCGCAGCGTGTGACAGGTCGCCCGCTTCGTGATCCCGGCGCGACGCACCGCCGACTGCATCGCGCGCTGCATCGCGGTCTCGTGCGCGTGATGCCGGCGCTCCTCGCCCGTCGCGACCTCCCGGTAGCGGCGCGCCGCAGGAAAGACCCACTGCCACGCGAACTCCGATGCCCACGCCGGCGCCTTCCGCTCCAACGCGGTCGGCAAAGCCACCCGACCGGCGCCCGCCGCAAGGTCCCGCGCGTGCAGCTCGCGCACACGTTCCAGCTGGCCCTCGAGCGCCCCCACCGCCACACTCGGCAGCATCGTCACTCGGTCCTTTCCGCCCTTCCCGCGCCGCAGTCGGATCTCGCGCCGCGCGAGGTCCACGTCCTTCACCCGAAGCGTCAGGCACTCCAGGAGACGCAGGCCCGACCCGTACAGCAACAGACCGATCAAGTGCGCGGTGCCAGGCAGCTGCGAGAGCACCGCCGCCACCTCCGCGCGGGTCCACACCGCCGGCAGATGCGTCGGCGTCGTGGAGCGCAGCACCCGCCGCAGATCCGGCAGGGAGGCACCGAGAACCTCGCGGTAGAGGAGCATCAATGCGCTCAACGCCTGCATCTGGGTCGAGCGCGACACGCGCCGCGCGTCCGCTAAATGGGTCAGGTACGCCACGATCTCTTCCTCCCCCAACTCCCGCGGGTGGCGCGTGCCGTGATGTCTGATATAGCGGACGATCCAGCCCACGTATGCCCGCTCCGTACGAGGGCTCAGGTGCCGAGCTCGCATGCGGCCTCGAACGACGTCGAGTAGCCGTGGCTTCTGCGCCGAGATACCCGGTGCGGGTGACGCGTATTGCTGCATCTCACAGATTCACTTCACTAGGACGCGCGAGCCCCACCAGTTCGCCGCCGCCGGCATCGGTTCCGCGCATACCACTCCTCCTTCGGTTCCGCGCACACCACTCCGCCTGCGCATCGTCGTCTGTGTGATTCGCATCGTCGTCTGTGTGATCGATTTCGCCGCGCAGAAATCCTCCTTGACCGCGCTCGGATCCTCCCTGACCGCGCGGGAATCCTGCGTGACAAGGCGGAAATCCCTCCTGGCCGCGCTGGGATCCTCCCTGACCTCGCGGGAATCCTCCCGGGCCGCGCTGGTATCCTGCCTGACCGCGCGGGTATCCTCTCCGGCCGCGCTGCAATCCTTGTTGACCGCGCGGGAATCCTTCCTGACCGCGCTTGAATCCTTCCTGATCGCTCTCTCTACGACGTTCAAACGACTGGCCTGCCCCAACGCCTCACCCATCACTCGCGTAGCGGTGTGAGCGGCGCGGGGGCCGGCACCACGTTCGACAGCCCCGGCCCCCGCCCCCATCTTTCTGCCCTGTGGCGTCGTCGCCATCCACCGCTTTCTCCACCGGAGTGCGTCGTGCGTGTCCTCCCCTCCCTGAAGTACCTGGGCCTCAGCCTGCTGCTCGCCAGCGGTCTCGAAGCTCAGCAATCCTCCCGCACCGAACCCGTCACTGACCTGCGCAGCAACGGCACCGGCTTCCACGCCCTCGTCGGCGCCCGAGTCGTTACGGCGCCAGGCCAAGTGCTCGAGAGCGCCACCATAGTCATCCGCAACGGGCTCATCACCGCCGTCGGGCGTGACTTGCGCGCCCCCGCTGGCGCGCGAGTGTGGGATCTCAAGGGACAGACGATCTACCCCGGCTTCATCGACGCCCACGCCGACCTCGGCACGGAGGCGATCGCACAGGGCGGCGACGTTGGCCCCACGCACTGGAATCCCCAGGTGCGCGCCTGGTATAGCACGAGCGCAAACCTCAAGGATGACAGCACCCGCCGCTCGGGGCTCCGCTCACTCGGCTTCGGCACGGCGCTCCTCGTCCCCAAGCAGGGACTCTTCCGGGGCAAGGCCTCGGTCGTGAACCTCGGCGACGTCGGCGCACGCGACCGCGTCCTCCGCGCCGACCTCGTGCAATCGATCGGCTTCCAGCGCTCCTTCGCCCTGGGCGGCACGTACCCGAACTCGACGATGGGCACGATCGCCCTGATGAAGCAGACCTTCATGGACGCCGAGTGGTACATCCGCGCCCGCGCCGCCTACGACAAGGGCGGACGCTCCACCCTCCCCCCCGAGACCAGCGAGGCGCTCGCGGCCCTGGCCGGCGTGGTGCAGGGCGCGCAGCCGGTGCTCTTCCAGACGGAGAGCGAGGAGGAGTACCTCCGCGCCTACAAGCTCGCGTCCGACTACAAACTGATTCCCTGGTTCCGCGGCAGCGGTCAGGAGTATCGCCTCGTGGATGTGCTCAAGGGGCGCACGCAGCCGCTCATCATTCCGCTCAACTTCCCCGACGCCCCCGACGTGTCGAGCCCGGAGGCGGCGCTCAACGCGTCGCTGACGGCGCTCCGCCACTGGTACTTGGCGCCCACGAATCCGGCGCAGCTCGCGACCGCCGGCGTGCCCTTCGCGATCACCACCGACGGACTCTCGTCGATCACCCAGTTCCTCCCCAACCTGCGCATCGCCGTGACGCGCGGTCTCGCCGCCGACAAGGCGCTAGCCGCCCTCACCACCGTCCCCGCCGCCTGGCTGGGGATCGAGCGCACGCACGGCACGATCGCCGTCGGCAAGGTCGCCAACCTCGTCGTCACGGACGGAGATCTGTTCACACAGGACGCGAGCGTGCGCGACGTGTGGGTGCAGGGCACGCGCTACGGCGTCACACGGCCGCCGCAGATCGATCCGCGCGGCACTTGGGCCATCGCCTCCGAAGAGCAGGGCGCAGCCAAGGCGACGCTGCGCCTCGAAGGGCCGATCAACCGCATCCGCGGCACCATCGAGATGGGGACCGGCCGTCCCATCACCCTGACCACCACCCGCGTGATCGCCGAGACCGGACGGATCGAGGCGACCTTCAACGGCGAGCCGCTCGGTTACGAAGGGACGGTGCTGCTCACCGGCTCGGTGCGCGGCGAGGAGTTCTTCGGGTGGATGGCGATGCCCAACGGCGCCGACCCGTCGTACCGCGGGACGCGCACGGAGCCGTTCGAGGGGCCGGCCCGCGGCGCGGTGGCCGCAAAGGTACCGGCGATCGACCTGCCCTTCATCCGGCCGTCAATGGAGTTCGGCCGGAGCGCGCCACCCGCCCAGCCAGCGATCCTCCTCGTGCGCAACGCGACGGTGTGGACGCAGGGACCGCAGGGCAAGCTCGAGAACGCGGATCTACTTGTCCGCGCCGGCAAGGTCGTACAGGTGGGCAAGGGCCTCACAGCGCCGGCCGGCGCAGTGGTGATCGACGCCACCGGCAAGCAGGTGACTCCCGGACTGATCGACCCGCACACGCACGGCGGCGTGAGCTCGGTGAACGAGAGCGGCTTCGCGATCGTCCCCGAGGTGCAGATGGGGGACGTGCTCACGCACAACAACATCTGGTTCTATCGCCAGCTCGCCGGCGGCCTCACGACCACGATGATCAAGCACGGCTCCGCCAACCCGATCGGCGGCGAGAACGTGTACGTGAAGATCCGGTGGGGCGCTCTCCCCGACGATATGAAGCTCCAAGGCGCGCCGCGCACGGTGAAGTTCGCGCTCGGCGAGAACCCCAAGCGCAACCCCAACCGGTATCCCGACACGCGGATGGGCACGCAGGAGATCATCCGCGACCACTTCCTCGCCGCGCGCGACTACGAGGCGGAGTGGAAGCGCTGGGCGACTGACAAAACGGGGATCCCGCCGCGCCGCGACCTGCGGATGGAGGCGCTACTCGACATCCTCAACCAGAAGCTCCTCGTCTCGGCGCACGGTTACCGCGCCGACGAGTTCTTGGCGCTGGTCCGATTGGCCGAAGAATTCAAGTTCCGGATCCAGACCCTTCAGCACGGCGTTGAGGCGTACAAGATCGCGAGCGAGCTCAAGGCATCGGGCGTGGCCGCCGTGGTGTGGAGCGACTGGGGCGCCTTCAAGCTCGAGGCGTACGACGCCACAGCATACAACGCGCGCATCCTGATGGAGGCGGGCGTGGTGACCTCGCTGCATTCGGACGACTCGGAGATCTCGACCCGGATGAACTGGGAGGCGGGGAAGTTGCTCCGCACGGGGGTGGATGAGATCCAGGCGCTCTCCACCGTCACCCTGCAGTCGGCGAAGGCGATCGCCATCGACAGCAAGGTCGGCTCGCTCGAGCCGGGCAAGGACGCCGACTTCGTGATCTGGAACGGGAACCCGCTCTCGCAGTTCACCAAGGCCGAGCAGACGTGGGTGGACGGGCGCCGCTACTTCTCGCTCGAGGAGGACGCGGCCCTGCGCACGGAGATCGCGCGGCAGCGCGCGCAGCTCATCCAGGCGGTACACGCCGCCGCAACCACTGAGACACCGACCACCAACCGTCCGGCGCGCGCGCCGGGACAGGGGAGCCGCTGATATGCACACGATGAACGCGATCAAGAACCCAGCGCGCACGCTCGCCGCCGTTCTTCTCGCGGCGCTTGTTCCGGCCGCGACCGAAGCGCAGGTGATGATGCCCGTGCCACCGCAGTCCCAGGCGGTCGTGTTGCGGGGCGCCACGATCCACACCGTGACCAACGGCACGATCCAGAACGGGACGATCGTTCTCAACGCCGGCAAGATCACTGCGATCGGCACGAACATCGCCGTGCCGCCGGGCGCGAAGGTGGTGGACGTGACCGGCAAGCACATCTACCCCGGCCTGATCGACGCCTACAGCACCGTCGGGATCTCGGAGATCGGCGCGGTAGACGTCTCGAACGACGTCACCGAGCGCGGCGACTTCAATCCCAACGTGCGCGCCGAGGTGGCGGTGAACGCGGAGAGCCGGCACATCGGCACCACGCGGTCGGCCGGCGTGCTGGTGGCGTTCAGCACCCCCGGCGGTGGCCTCATCTCCGGACTCTCGTCGGCGATGTCGCTGGAGGGATGGACGTGGGAGGAGATGTCGATGAAGGGAGCGGCGGCGCTCAACGTGAACTGGCCCGATCCCACCGTCCGGCCGCGCGGCTTCGGCGGCGGCGGGGGCCCTCCTGGTGGACCGGGCGGTCCGCCGCAGCGGGCGCCGAGGACCTATGCGGAGCAGGTGCAGGAGATCAAGGACTTCTTCGGCGAGGCGCGCGCGTACCGTGACGCCGTGAAGGCCGGCCAGACGATGCGCACGGACACGCGCTACGCGGCGATGATCCCCGCGCTCGACGGGGCGATTCCGGTGGTGATCGCGGCCGAAGGCGTGGCCCAGATCAACGACGCGATCACGTGGGGCAAGGGAGAGGGACTTCGGATCGTGATCCGCGGCGGGCGTGACGCCATCCACGTGGCCGACCGCCTGAAGGCGGAGAACGTGCCGGTGATCCTCACCGCCACGATGGCCGCGCCGGAGCGCTCCTACGAGGGCTACGACGGCGCGTACACCGCGCCGGCCGAGCTGTTCAAGGCCGGTGTGAAGTTCGCGATCGCGGGCGACGGCGGGGCGCTGTACAGCTATCGCCTGCCCTGGGACGCCGGCGTGGCCGTGGCCTTCGGCCTGCCGGAGGAGGAGGCGCTCAAGGCGGTGACGATCAACGCCGCCGAGATGATGGGCATCAGCGACCGGGTGGGATCGCTGGAGGTGGGCAAGGATGCCTCGCTGCTGATCACGAGCGGCACGCCGCTGGATATGACGTCGAACATCCATCAGTCCTACATCCAGGGCCGCGAGATCAATATGATGGACATCCAGAAGTTCTTCTTCGAGAAGTACATGGTGAAGATCCAGCAGCAGAAGAAGATCGTGATGTGATGCGCGGGGGGCCGACACGTTTCTCGCGTGTGGTGTCCTCGAGGACCGCTTCGTGCGCATCCGCTGCGACGAGTGCGCGCACGAATTCCTGCGCGCGTTCTCGTGCAAGCGTCGCTTCTTCCGCCCGAGTTGCCACGCCAAGCGCCTCGCCATCTGGACGCAGTGGCTGGACACCGCGCTCCTCGCCCTCGTGCCGCACCGGATCAGGCCGCGCGGCCACCCTTTGTTACGCCAGTCGCCCTCGGCCGCCGGAGTCAGCCGCCCTCGCCGCGCGCGCGAGCACGCCACATACTTCCCACACCGCGATTGGATTTCCCATCCCGCACCCCACGAGTCCCTCATGCGTCTCCTCTCGTCGCGGTGCCTCACCCTCTGCGCGCTGGCCGTCGCGCCATCCCTCGCCGAGGCCCAGGCGGCGATCGACTACCAGACCGACTTCTCGAAGGAGGAGTTCGCCGCTCGGCGCGCGCGCATCTACGACGCCATCGGCACGCAGGGGATCGCCGTCGTACAGGGGACCAGCGGAGTGCCGGGCTTCAGCGTGGTCCGGCAATCGAACGACTTCTATTACCTGAGCGGGGTGGAGTCGGCGCACGCGTACCTGTTGCTCAACGGCCGCTCCCGTCGGACCACGCTCTACCTCCCGCATCGCGAAGAGGACCGCGAACGGTCGGAAGGCAAGATCCTGTCGGTCGAGGACAGCCTGCTCCTCGTGCAACTCACCGGCGTCGATCGGGTGCGCGGCCTGGAGCATCTCTCACAGGACCTCGTCGGCGCCGACCTGCTGCGGCCACCGGCCATGACGCTCCACACGCCGCTCGCCCCGATGGAGACCGGCAACGACAGCCGCGACGAACTGCTCGCCGGACGCGCCCGCATCGCCAGCGATCCGTGGGATGGCCGACCGTCGCGTGAGGCCCACTTCGTCC
>JANPCH010000121.1:0-3380 GCA_031430835.1 Gemmatimonadaceae bacterium | reverse complement strand
TACCCCGGAAGCGTGGAGCTCGCATCGCCGGCGACGTCCGCAATTGCGGTCACCATGAGTCGGTATGAGTCGCCGTCCTGACCCGGGGGTCCCATCGGACCTTCGATCGCGATGCAGGCGGTGAGCGGCAGGGCGAGGAGCAGCAGGGAACGGGCGGTGGGACGGGACATATTGGCCTCCGATGAGGTGCGGTGCGTTTCCTCCGCCTCCACCAAAGGCAACTCCCATTCCCCGCGTGCTGTGCGCTCCGCCCTCGTAGTGTCGCGTTCACACGGTCGCGTCGCCACGTTCGGACACCTACGCGCTGCGGCCATCGAGGACTACGGCGAGGAGCTCGAGACCCCCAGTGGGGTAGCACGTCGCGAGCTGACCATCGCGCACTGGGCCCATTCACGCTTCTGCGGGGTATCGATCGCAGGGCGGAGGTCCGGTGCGGTCGCGGAGATGGATGGCAGTACTCGTGGGAGTCGGCGCATTGGCGTGTTTTGCCGACGCGCCCGCGACGCGTGATCGTCGCGCCGAGCGCGACCAGCTGCGGCGGGAGATCGCTGGGTATCGTGCGCTTGAACCGCTTGCGCAGACCGGGCTGCTCTCCGACGAGCGCGAGATCCTCATCAGCCTCAGCGATACGCTGATCCGCGGCCTCATCGCTGCTGCGTTCCCCCTCACTACGGGCGTCCCCGGCGGTGTGGCGGTGACCCTGACGGCCGCGACGGTGCAGTTCCAGGGAAACGTCGCGCGGGTCGAGCTCTCCGGCCGGGCCGGACGTGCCGCCTTCCCTCGCATCGCGACTGCGATCACACTCCGCGGTGCGCTCGACGCCTTCGCGGTCGACTCGGCGCGCATTCTGCGGGCGCGGATAACGATCGACGATGTGGACGTCGGTGTCCCGAGCGAAGTTCCCGGCTTCCTCGCGCCGATGGCGCGCGCCCTGATGCAGCGACTGCTCGAGCGGAGTCTCGGCGACCTCGCCGGCGTGCTGCCGGCAGTCGCGGTGCCGGTGCGATTCGACAGCGAGGTCCGCCTGCCATCGCTCGACGGCCTCGGTCCGCTCTCGGCAAAAGGAGCGGCAGCGCCGCTCGACGTCCGGGCGTCCCGCGTCCTCGCCTTCCGCGACCGCATCTGGATCGTGCTGCGCATCGAGCGCGGGACGTTCGTCACCGCGGCGCCGATCCGATGACGCAGCGACGCTGGGTGATCGGCCTGCTGGCGGCGATCGGGATCCTGTTCGCGGTGCCGCTCGTCGCGCTCGGCTGGCTCCTGCTGCGGCCGGGGCCACTCGGCCGGCGCGACTCGCCACGCACCGTCGAGCGGCAGATCGCAGCGATGACGGTCGAGCGCGATTCCCTTCGCACGCTGGTCCGCGCCGACGCGGAGAACAGCGACCTGCTCGCCGGCCGCCCCTCCGGGGACATCCTCATCGGACTTCCGACACCCTTCGTCGATGGACTCGTGCGGGCGTCGGTGGCCGCCTGGTTCGACGACGTCACGGTGGCGCTTCGCGGCCTGCGCGTACTCAAGAAGGGCGACGTGAAGGCCCGTCTCGGGATCCTCGGCGTGCAGCGCGTGGGGAGCTTCGAGTTGGACCTGACCCTCGACGAGGTGATCGGGACGCTCAAAGCCGGCGTGCCGGATCTCACGTTCGGCGGGGACCGCATCGCGGTCACGTTGCCGGTCCGCGTCACCGGCGGCACCGTACTCGCGACCATCGACATCGCTTGGACGTCGCGCGGCCTGGCGCGCCAAATCTGCAAGGACAAACAGGTCACCCGTACGGTCGCCGGTATCGTCCGCCCATCGGATCACGTCGCGAAGGGGCGCATCGTGCTGGGAGTCAGGGATGGCGCGATCCTCGCCGATCCCGACTTCCCGGCGCTCGCGATCCGCCTCTTCGCCGATCCGACGGCGACGTCTGTCGCCGTGCTGGACAGCATCCTCGGGGCTGAGTACGGCGCGTGCGGCTACGCGATGGAGAAGGCGCGCGCGGGCGACCGCATCCTCGCCGTCGTCGAGCGCGGATTCGTCGTCAAGATCCCGCAGAAGCTCTTCCGTCCGATCCGCTTCCCGGTCGGCGTGGAGACGTCGGTCCCGCTGCAGGACGGGGTGCTCCCCCTCGAGGTGCGCCCCACCGGGCTGGCGGTGACCCGCGCGACGGTCTGGTTCGGGGCGGATGTGGCGATCCTGCCCCGTGATGCGGCGGTCGGTCCGCCGCCGTAACTTTGCGGCCCACCCGTTGGAGCCGCTCCCGATGCCCCGCTTCCTGATCGAGGTCCCGCACGACGAGAGCACCGCCGAGTGCATCCGTGCGATCGACGTCTTCCTCCGCACCGGATCCCACTACCTCACCCACGCCGACTGGGGATGCCAGGACGGCGTCCACAAGGCGTGGATGGTGATCGACGTCGGCACGAAGAACGAGGCGCTGAACATCGTCCCGGCCGACTACCGGCAGAACGCCACCGTCGTCCAGTTGAACGGCTTCACGATGGAAACGCTCGAAAAGCTGCATCGGAAGCACGGCACCAAGCCGACGTGAAGCCAGTCCTCCTCATCGTGGACGACGATGTCGCGGTGCTCGCGGCCGTCGAACGGGACCTGCGCGCCCACTTCCGGTCCGACTACCGCATCGTGAAGGCCGGGTCCCCCTCGGAGGGACTCGACGCCGCGAAGGAACTCGCGGCGCGCGGTGCGCCGGTCGCGCTCTTCCTTGTGGATCAACGGATGCCGGGGATGACGGGGCTCGACTTGCTCCGCGCGGCGGGCCCGCTGCACCCGCACGCCCGCAAGGTGCTACTCACCGCCTACGCCGACACCGACGTGGCGATCGCGGGAATCAACGAGATCGCGCTCGACCATTACCTGATGAAGCCGTGGGATCCGCCCGAAGAACGGCTCTATCCCGTGCTCGACGACCTGCTCGCGGCGTGGCGTGCTCGCGTGTTGCCCACCTTCGATGGGATCCGCGTGATCGGCTCCGAGTGGTCGCCGGAATCGTTCGCGACGAAGGAGTTCCTCTCGCGGAACCGCGTCCCCTACCTGTGGCTCGACCTCGAGAGTGACGCTACGGCGCGCGCGCTCGCGGAGTCGCTCGCGGGAGGGGTCTCTCGCCTGCCGGTCGTGACCTTCCCCGACGGGACGCACCTCGTCGCGCCGTCGCAGATGGAGCTCGCCAGGAAGACCGGCCTCACGACGGCCGCGGCGCGCCCGTTCTACGATGTGGTGATCGTGGGAGGCGGTCCGGCGGGACTCGCCAATGCCGTCTATGCGGCGACCGAAGGACTCCGCGTGGTGCTTGTCGAGGCGGTCGCGACCGGCGGGCAGGCGGGGACGAGCTCCCTCATCGAGAACTATCTCGGATTTCCCGCCGGCGTGACGGGGGC
>JANPCH010000120.1:0-16734 GCA_031430835.1 Gemmatimonadaceae bacterium | reverse complement strand
ACGTCGGCCACGCGGTCGATGGCGAGCGGGAGCTTCCCTTCCCCGGCGGGCTTGGCCCGACCAAGGACGTGGAAGAGCATCTGCAGGTGCCGTGTTGACGGAGGCACCATCTCGACGAGCTTGTCGGCGAAGGTCGCGATGCCGACGCGGTCCCCCTGCCGCTGCGTGAGCCACGCCAGCGAGGCGACGAGCATCCGTGCGTACGCGAACTTGTTCACCGCGCCACTCGCGTAGTCCATCGAGCCGGTGACATCGAGCGCGAAGAGGACGCCAGCATTCGTGTCGGCGTCATACTCCTTCACATAGAACCGGTCGGTCCGTGCGTACGCCTTCCAGTCGATGCGGCGGAGGTCGTCTCCGGGCTGATAGTGGCGATGCTCCGCGAAGTCGAGCGAGAGACCCTTTCTGGCCGACCGATGAAGGCCGTGCATGAAGCCATCGACGACCGTCCGCGCGAGGAGCGGGAGGTCGGCGATCCGCGACAGCAATGCGGGATCGAGGAAGGTCGCGTGGCCGACGGCGGTCACGTGATCAGTCGGCGGAGGGCGGACGGCGGGCGGCGGTGATCACAGATCCGACTTGGGATGCGGGACGGCGTCGACGAGCTTCTCGACGATCTGGTCGGTCGTGACCTTCTCCGACTGCGCCTGGAAGTTCACGATGAGCCGGTGACGGAAGACGGGACGCGCGAGGGCCTTGATGTCATCGTATCCGACATGCGACCGCCCCTGTAGCAGCGCCCTGGCCTTCGCGCCGAGGATCAAGCCCTGCGCCGCGCGCACGCTCGCGCCGTATGAGACGTACTTGCGGACGTATTCCGGCGCCTGCGGATGGTGGGGGCGGCTCGTGCGGGCCAGCGCCACCGCGTACCGCGTGACCGGATCGGCGACCGGCACCCGCCGCACCACGCGCTGAAAGGCGATGATCTCCTCGCGCGTCACCACCGGCTGCACTACGTCGGGTGGCAGCGACGTCGTCGCCTTCGCGACCGCGACCTCCTCCTCCTCGTCGAGATAGTCGAGGTAGACCTCGAACATGAACCGGTCGAGCTGGGCTTCGGGAAGGGGATAGGTCCCCTCAAGCTCGATCGGGTTCTGCGTCGCGAAAACGAAGAAGGGTGGCTCCAGGTCATAGGTCCGCCCTTGAACTGTGACACGTTTCTCCTGCATCGCCTCGAGGAGCGCCGACTGTGTCTTCGGGGGCGTGCGGTTGATCTCGTCGGCGAGAAGCACGTTCGCGAAGACCGGCCCAGGCATGAAGGCGAGTCGCCGCTGCCCCGTCTTCGGGTCATCCTGGATCACGTCGGTACCGGTCACATCCGACGGCATCAGGTCGGGAGTGAACTGGATCCGCGAGAACTTGAGGTCGAGCGCCCGCGCCATCGTCGAGATGAGCAGCGTCTTCGCGAGGCCCGGCACGCCGACCAGCAGGACGTTCCCACCGGCGAAGAGCGCGATGAGAGCCTGCTCCACCACCGCCTCCTGCCCGATGATGACCTTGCGGATCTCGGCGGTGATGCGGCCGCCGGCCGCGTGAAGGCGGTCGGCGAGTTCACCGTCATCGAGGCCGGCAAGGGGATCTGCGGTCGCGGTCACGTCGGGTTCTCCAGGGTGAGGTTCAGCGGCTCAGGGCGTAGATGATGTAGTTGATGCCGATCTTGTACGCTTCGTTGGTGATGTCCACCGGGTACTGGCCGGTGCCGGACCACTCCCACACCTCTGACAGGTCATTGTCGCGGTTCGCGAGTGCGATGATCCGCTTCTTCGGGTCGTTCGCCTCGAAGAGCACCCAGAAGCTCGGTTGGGTCCCCCCGTACGAGAAGAGGGTCTCCGGGTGCTCGATCCGGTAGAACGAGTCGAAGATCTGGTGTGTGCCGTCGATCTGCACCCACCGATGATCCGGCAACGCGCGACGCATCTGTTCGACGAGGTTGAACCAGTCGTTCTCGCGGAAGTCATCGAAGAGGATGAAGCCCCCCTTCTTCAGATATGCTCCGAGTGCGACCGCCTCGGCGTCGCTCGCACGCCAGAATCCCGGCTCCGACATATAGGCCACGGGGTACTTGAAGAGCTCGGGATCGATCAGCGAGAGGACCACACTCTCCTCGGTCCGCGTCCGCACTGCCGTGAGCTCGGCGAGGATCTGCGTGAAGTTCCGTTCGCCTCTCGGATAGTCGTGCGCCCAGGGCGGCCGGTTGTCGCCGCCGCGCCCGCGACGGAAGAAACCACCATCCCCCAAGTCGTAGCGGATGCGCGCGAAGGTGTACCGGCCGTCGTAGGCCGGGTTGTCCCCCGGCTCCTCGTACCGCTCCCCGCGCTGGGCATCGGCGTTGGTCGTGAGGACGAGCGCCACGAGGACGCTGCGGAGCACCGGGCGCATCAGGGCGCACCTCCCGGCGGCGGCGTGCGCCTGATCTCGAGCAGGAGCATCTGCGCTCCCTCGAAGGTCGGTGCCGACTCGAGGACATCGAGCACCTCACGACGCGCCGCGACCCGATCGCCTGCCGCGAGCAGCGCGCGCGCCAACTGGACCCGCGCGCCGAGTCGGTCGGAAGGACCGAGCGCGATCACCGCACGCCGCTCGCGCACCGCGCGGCCGTGCTGGCCGAGTCGTGTCGCCGCTTCCGCCAACTTCACGTGCGTCTCCGGATCATAGGGCCAGACCCAGATCAACTGCTCCAGCGCCGTGATGAGTCCGGCATCGTCCTTCGCTGCCTCGCGCGCCGAGATGGCGTGGAGGAGTGGCTCGAGTGCGGCATCGCTCGCGACGGTGTCGGGCGCCGTTACGCCGTGCAGCCGGCGCCCGAGCCACGCGTCGAACCGCTTGTCCATCGTCTTCTCATCCAGCTTGAGCACCCGCTGGAATACCTCGTTCGTCCCGAGCCCATCACGCCAGCCGCGGAGCATTGCCGACAATGCCGCCGTCCCGAACTCAGCCTCGATCATCTCGCAGACGAGCGAGGCGTGGTAGTAGCTGAAGAGCACCTCGTGTGGGTTCCGTGGCCGGACGAATCCCTCGTTGAGCCCACTCACCGGCCGCATGAACCCTTCGCGCAACGCGGTCAGGTACGGCGCGTTCAGCTCAGCGCCCCACCCCGCGCGCGCCCGACGCTCCTCGAGCACCGACGCGCCCTCGGAGAACCAGCGTGGCACGCGGTTCCCCGAGAGCCCGAGGGTGAAGGTGTGGGTGAGCTCGTGCCACGAGGTCGAACCCCAGTTGAATGTCCCCGGCGTCCGCGACGATGGGGCATCCATCGCGAGCACGCGCCCGAAGCTCACACCGAGCGCGCCGAGTCCGGTGAGTCCGACCGTCCGCACCGAGAAGTCGGCGTGTCGGTCGTAGATCTCGAGGCGCACAGGCGTCGGCGGGCGATACTCATATCGCGCTGCGAGCTTCTCGTACGCCTCTTCAAGCAGAGGGGAGAGATAGGGCAACAGTACCTCGGCCTCGCGCGCCGGCGCGACGAACTCGAATCGCCCCATCGGCACGGTGCGGAACGTCGCCAGCTCGTCGAGCAGGTCAAGGGTGTTCTTGTGCCAGAGGTTGAAGGGGTCCAGCGCGAAGGCCCGTTCGATCATCGCGCGCCCCGCGGCGATCTCTCCGCCTCGCAACCGGTTCGTGCCGAGCGCGCCGAGCGCCGGCACCGAGAGCGAGTCGAGTGCGAGCCCTTCGGCGCTGAACCGCCCGGCATCGGCGTAGCGACGCTGCCGTGCTGCTGCGTCGGCGAGCGTGACAAAGAAGGTCGCCGAGCGCGGTGCGAGCCGCGCCGCGCGTGCGCGCGCATCGCGGTACCCAGCGGAATCGCCGCGCGCCCACGCCACCGCTCCGATCACCGCCCACGCTTCGACCGCCGACGGATCCGTCGCCAGCGCGCGGCGGGCCGCCACGGCGGCTGAATCGTCGCGCTCGGCTTCGAGATGCTGACGTGCCACGAAGAGATGCGCTTCGGTGAGCGACGGATTCACCTCGAGCGCCTCGTTCGCCTTTGCCATCGCATCCCCCCGTCCATCGAACTCCATCACGCGAGCGAGACCGAGCAGAGCCCAGGGATTCTCGCGATTCCGCTGCAGGACTCCCTCGTACCCCTGCTTCGCGTCGGGTCCGTTGTACTTCTCCAATAGCAGGTCGGACGCGCGGATCGCCCCTTCGTGAAGGGTCGAGTCGAGTGCCGTGCCTCGGTCGAAGGCACGGAGGGCGCTGCGCACCGCGTTGGCGTCGCTCGCCGAGAAGACCAAGAAGGCGCGGCCGGCGGCGATGTTGTCCCGCGCAGACCACCGCGCGTTGTCCCGCTGGTACTCGGCGAGGAGACCCGACGCCTCTCGCTCGGCCGCGGCCCGGTCGCCGCGGCGCAGCGCGAGGTCGGCCAGTATGACTCGAGCGGTGCGCGAGTCCGGAAGCCACGCGGCGACCGCAGCCCGGAGGACCGAGTCGGCCTCGCCCAGACGGCCGCGCATCACGAGTACCTCGGCGAGCGCAACGGAGAGCGGAGCGCCACCGGCGCGCGCCACGCGCTCGGCCTCGTCGTATCGGCCCGCGCGCCGGTGCGCGTCAAGGGCCGGACGAAGGTCGCTTTGCGCGAGCGTGACCGCGGCAGCGATCAGGGCGGCGGGACGCCAGATCACGGCCGCCCCCCGCCCAGTGCGTTGATCGCCTGCGTCTTCTCGGCCATCGCGACGAGGAGTCGTTCGAGTTCGCGATCGTACTCGACAGGAGGCATCGTTGCCTTCCGGGCGCGGAGCGAGGCCAGCTCGTCCTCGATCGCCTTCCGTTCGGCGACGAGTGCGACGATCCGAGGATCGCCGCTCGAGACCGTCGCCGCATACACCGTTCGCGCAGCGAGGACCGAGTCGCTCACGACCGCGTGCTCGGTGAGGAGCTTCTGCTCGTCGGTGTAGACGCGCGCGACCTCGCGCACGGCATAGCCGAAGGACTCCATCACCGTCAGCCGCCCGTCCTTGTCAGCGTCCGCCTCGGCGGTCGTCAAGCCGCGAACGAACTGCTGCGCGAAGATGGACTCGTTCCGCTCGAAGCTCGACTTGGTCGCCGTGATCACGACTCGCCCCGGTCCCCTCACCGTCTCGACGAAGTCACCGCTCCCACTCGCGGCCACGACGAGAACGACAGTCTGCTTCGCAAAGCCGCCGATCCATCCGGCGAAATCGGCCGCCGTCGGATCGGCGCCGGGCAGGTTCACGCGCGACTGCGCGCGCTCACCACTCCCGTGACCGATCAGCACGATGACGACGAGATCGCCCGGAGCCACGCGCCCCGCGACCGCAAGGAACGCTGCCGCGACCGCTTCACGCGTCGAGCGGCCGCCGATCCGCTGCTGATCTCGCGATGGGTCCTCGGCGAGCCAGATGAGACTCGAGTCGGCGACACGCCACTGCGTGCGCGCGGCCCGGTGCAGCGCCGCGCCCTGCTCCGCGAAGGCGGCCGAATAGGTCGGCTCGCCACCGAGTCCGGTGATGATGAGCGCGTGGGTGCGCTGCGCCGCCAACGGCGTCGCGCCCATCGCTGCCGCGACGGCGAGGAGAACAGCGCGCCTCACGCGAGCCCTCGCGACCGGCGCAGGCCCCACTCGCTGGCGAGCAGCGCCGCGAGGACCAGGAAGACGATCGGCATGTCCCAGAGGTCGAGCGATTCCCGCACCGAGACGCCACTCTCGGTGAAGTTCACGTCGTCAGCCAGCGTCGAGACACCGGCGAGCGGGTAGTAGCGCCCGCCCGTCTCACGCGCGATGCGCCGCAGCAGTGGTGCCCGGAGCTCGGCCTGTTCGACGTCAGCGCCCTGATCGTCGGCGAGGAGCGCCGTC
The DNA here is from genome assembly GCA_031430835.1 of Gemmatimonadaceae bacterium. Classification (GTDB taxonomy): domain Bacteria; phylum Gemmatimonadota; class Gemmatimonadetes; order Gemmatimonadales; family Gemmatimonadaceae; genus Pseudogemmatithrix. The sequence goes on along the minus strand of JANPCH010000120.1, from coordinate 10,919 downwards.
GGCACCGCGTGCAGCGTGTCGCGTCCGCGCGCCGCCTCCGCGCCGACCGAGTACACGCCCGCCTCCTCGGCGACGAATCGCCCGATGTAGACGCCATTCTCGGCGAGCGCCCATTCCATCGGGACGGCCGATCGGCGACCCGACGGAGACGTCACATGCGCGACCACCGACGCGTCGTTCACGTCGAGGTATTGCTCGTCGGCGACCCGGGCTCGCAGTTCCACCGGCTCGCCTGGCGCGACCCGCGCCGGCATCACGACGATTTCTGCGCGCTCGGGACTCTCCTCGCTGAGCGAGCGGGCAAGCTGACGCCAGAAGGTCACGTGGCTCATATCCTCCAGCGCGACATCAGCGTGCATCTTCCAGAGCCAACTGTCCTGCGGCGAGAAGACTGTCGCCGTGCCGCGACCGAATCGCTGCGAGGCGAGCACGGGCTGGTCGACTCCATCGCCCTCTCGGCGGCCCGTGAGGTACGCCGTCGCCCCCGGCCGCAGCGATCCAAGCGCGTTCACGATGGTGATCGGGGGCAATGAGTCCCACTTCCGCACCGACGCCGAGTCGGTGAGGGCGAGCTGAAGTGCCGGCTGCGAAAGTCCGGCGATCGTCGGACGAACGCGAAGCTCGACCGCGGGGTCCTCGGCTTCGCGCGGCGAACGGTCCAGCGCGATCGGCAGCACCTCGGCCACCGGCGTCCCGCGGAATCCTCCTTCGGCCAGTGCGGCCCGTCCACCGAGCGCGAGCAGCCCACCGCCACGTTGGCTCACGAAGTCGGCGAGCATCCGCAACTGGTCGGGCGTGAAGAACGACGCCTCGATGCTCCCGAGGATGATCCCGCGATAGGCGAAGAGTTCCTGGCGCGAAGTCGGGAAGCCGCCGGCGAGTTCGAGCGAGTCGCGCACGCCAAGCCGCAGGAACTTCTTCTCGGCACTGCGGAGGAGCGCGACGAGCTGCAAAGCGGTGTCGGTCGCGATCGCCCGCCGGATGAAGCCGAGCTCCGGGCGCGGCTCCCCTTCCATATAGAGGATGCGGTCGGGTCCGGCGCGGACCTGTACCATCCCGTGCGCTTCGTTGTTCTCGGCGACCGTTTCGCGGTCGAGCGCCGCCGCGCGCACCGTGATCCGGTGCGTCCCCGGAAGGAGTTCACTCAGCCGGAGGCGGGTCCGGATAGTCTCTTCGCGGCCTGGCAGCGTGACAGCCTCGCTGGCGACGACGCGGCCATCCGATTCCGCCGTGAGGGTCAGGCGTTCGCCGCCGACACCGCGCAGGCGGAGCGTGACATCGATGAGGAGATTCGACCCGACCAGCGGTCGGGTCGGGAGCGCGACGCGTTCGATCGCGACATCGCGCGGAAAGCGCTCCAGCCCGGCTCCCACCGGGTACACCGGGACCTTGCGCGCCCGCAACGCGAGGAGGGAGGCGTCGAGATCCCCGCCGGCGTTGTCGGCTCCGTCGGTGACGATGACGACTCCCGCGACCGGCGTGCCGGCGAGTTCCTGCCGCGCTCCGTCGAGCGCGGCAGCGAGGTCGGTGCGAGTGCCGAGCGATTGCAGACCGCCAGCGCCGGTGGCGGGCCGCACGTCGGCGCCGAACCGGTAGAACCGAAGCGCGAATCGGTCAGCGAGGGCGCGCACGAGCGCGCTCGAGTCTGAGAAGGTGCGACTGACCGCGACCGCGCGGGGCTCATTGTCAACGTCGCGCAGGGCCATCGATCGTGAGTCATCGAGTAGCACCGCCAGCACGTTGCGCTGGGCGACCGCGGTCGAAACGACGAGCGTCGGTCGCAGCAGGCAGCCGACGACGACGAGCAGCGCCACGAGTCGAAAGGCGAAGAGCACACTGCCCTGCGCGCGGGAAACGCCACTCACCTTGCCGAACGAGTACGCGGAGATCGCGATCGCGCCGAGTGCGAGGAGCGCGATCAGCCACACCGGCGCGACCGGACTCCAGACGAGGTCCCCTCGCTCCCAGACCCGCGACGGATACTTGAAGAGGAAGGTGAGGACGGCGTCCATTGAGGTCAGTACGCGTGATGCGTGGTCGATGCTGGCGCCGCGAGTGCTCTACCCGAGTTCCAAACGTCCCTACTGGCTACCCCACACGCGCTCTGCCTGCTCGAGATGCCGGTGCTTGTGGCGGCCCAACGTGAGCATCCCCGAGTACGCGTCGTACATCGCGCCCTTCACGAAGGGGGATTCCATCCGCACGCGGTCGAGGGGAAGCCCATCGGCCTCTTCCAAGAGGTCGAGCTCGGAAGCAGTCCACTCGGTGAACTCGCGAACCACTTGCTCCTGAGGCAGGTCACCACCGGGCACGAAGGCCGGCGCGGTGCTCACGCGGCCGAGACGAAAGCCTCCGATCCTCCAGCGCGGACCGCCCGTCGATGAGATGACCAGGCCGAGCGCAGTGCGCTTGAATCGCCGCGGTGCGCCTCCTCCAAGCACTCTTGCCTCGTCGCACGCCGCCCGCAACGGGGGCACCATCGCGGCCGATGTCAGGTTCAGGTGAGCGATGCATTCAGCGACCGACCATGACCCGGGCTCGGCGCGCGGCAACCAGCGATCGGCGGGCGTTGTCGCGAGGAGCCGCTCGAGCCGCGTCTGCGCGTCACGCACGTCCCGGGTGATCGCCGCGAGTTGGGAGTGCATCCTTGTCCTCGTGCGGGGAGTTCCGGTAAGATGGCGGCAGTGACTTGAGGCTGTAACTCCCCGACCCCACGCCGATGCGATCCCGCGCGCTGCTCCTGCTTCCCTTCGTCACGCTCGCCGCTCCGGCCGTTGCCCAGCCGAGTCGCGTCTACGCCGAACTCGACCGGCGCGTCGAGACGGTGAATCCGAAGGTCGTCGCGTGGCGCCGCGACATCCACGAGCACCCAGAGCTCGGGATGCAGGAAACGCGCACCGCCGCGCTCGTCGCTGCGCACCTCAGGTCACTCGGGATGGAGGTCCGCACGGGCGTCGGCGGTACCGGCGTAGTCGGGGTCCTGCGCGGTGGCCGGCCGGGACGCGTGGTCGCACTGCGCGCCGATATGGACGGCCTTCCCGTCACCGAGTTGGTGGACCTCCCCTTCAAGTCGAAGGTCCGGGTGCAGTACCGCGGGCAGGAGGCGGGGGTGATGCACGCCTGCGGTCACGACAACCACGTCGCGATCCTGATGGGCGCGGCCGAGGTGCTCGCGGGGATGAAGGCGCAGATCCCGGGAACGGTCGTGTTCCTCTTCCAGCCGGCAGAGGAAGGGCCGGGCGGCGCCGAGCCGATGATCCGCGACGGCGCGCTCGACAACCCGAAGGTCGATGCGATCTTCGGTCTGCACGTCTGGCCGAATCCGGCGGGGAACATCACCTATCGGTCCGGTGCGACGATGGCGGCGGCAAGCGACCTGAAGATCACCGTGCGCGGTCGCCAGACACACGCCGCGAATCCCTGGGGCGGCGTGGATCCGGTCGTCGTCGGCTCGCAGATCGTACTCGGTCTGCAGACGATCGTGAGCCGTCAGATCGACATTACGACGGCCCCCGCGATCGTGACGATCGCAATGTTTCACGGAGGGATCCGCTCGAACATCATCCCCGACAGCGTGATGCTCGAAGGGACCATCCGGACCTTCGACCGCGCGATGCGCGAGGATATCTTCGCGAAGGTCGAGCGCACGGCGAAGTCGATCGCCGAGTCCGGCGGCGCCACGGCGACCGTCACGATCGATTCCGGTTATCCAGTGACGCGCAACAACGAATCACTCACCGACCGGATGCTCCCCTCCATGCAGCGGGCGGCGGGCGCCGATCGCGTGAGCGTCGGGACACTCGTGACCGGTGCCGAGGACTTCGCCTTCTTCCAGCAGCGCGTGCCTGGGATGTTCGTGTTCCTCGGGATCACGCCGCGCGATCAGGACGCGAGCAAGGCGCCGAAGAACCACTCCCCCTACTTTTTCGCCGACGAGAGCGCCCTGCCGGTCGGCGTTCGGACGATGGCGTCGCTGGCGATGGACTACCTGACGGGGCCGGTGCGCTAACCGACGGCGAGACGCCGTCCGCACTCCGAGCAGAAGAGGGCGTCCGACTCGGGGCGCGGACCGTCGACTGGACAAGCACCCGGCGAAGTCGCGCGCACGCGCGCGATCAGTTGTTCGGCCGCATCGCCGGTGCCGACACCGGCGTGCGCCGAATCGCGCGCGCGCAGTTCCTCGACTGCCCGTGGCGCATACCGCACGCGCAACGCGTCGTAGTCCTCGACCGAGAGCTTGCCCGTCTCGCGGTCGAACTCGATCTCGCGCATCGCCTCGATCGCGCTCGCCTCGGTCGGCTGCTCGGGCGCTCGGACTACGCCAGCGGCGTGCGTTGCGCCGCCCAGGATCGGCCAGAGCACGAAGGAGAGCGCGAGCGCCGCGAGCAGGCTTCCGACGAGAAGCGCGATCATCTCACCCCTCCTCGCGGAGTGCCTTGTCGAGGCGCGCCATCTCTTCGTCGGTCACGCCCGGGACCGGGCCACCCGGAGCGGCGGGCGTGGGCGCGTTCGCAGCCGCCGTGCGCGACCAGCGCAGGATCATCATCGTGACCGCGACCGCGCCGACTGCGAGCGCCGCACCGGGAGCGAAGTACCCGGCCCAGTTGAACCCTTCCTTCTTGGGCTCGGTGAGCGCGACCTCGCCGAAGGTCTCGACGAAGGCGGCGAGGATCTCCTTCCCGTCGTAGCCGCCCTCGATCAATCGCAGCACATCGCGGTGCATCGCCGGCGCCACCGAGCAGGTGAAGTCGGTCGTGCGGCAGGTGTAGACGTCGAGCGGACAACCGCACTGGCATTTGATGCGGTGCTCGAGTGCGTCGCGCTGGTCGTCGGTGAGCTGGCGCTTCGCCCCCGGCTTCGCCGGACGGAGCGTCGGGCGATACGCCCCCTGCTCCATCTCCGCGAAGTTGGTCCGCGCCGGTTGCTGGGCGCGCGCCGCCCGGACGAGCACCAGCGAGGCGAACGCACCGAGCGCCGGGATCGCATCGCGACGCTTCACGGGTTCGCGGCCTCGTGCTGCGGCACCAGCTCGGCCACGTACCCGCCCTGCCGACGTCGCTTCTCCGACTGCGGCCACATCACGATCAGCCCGCCGATCGCCATCAACACGCCGCCGTGCCAGACCCACACGACGAGCGGGTTGAAGTTGATCCGGACTTCGGCCGTTCCATTGATCGCACCGGCGAGCACGAGATACACATCCTGCCGCTGGGTGACGAGGATCCCGACCTCGGTCGAGGGCTGGAAGGTCGGCTCCCCGCGCGAGTCGAAATGCTGGCGTTTCTCACTCGTGATCGGCTTGAGCGTCTTCCCATCCACCGTCGGGATGAGGGAGATCGCCTGCACGTTACGATTGAGCACGCGGTACTCCGAGAGCCCGTCGCTCCGGAAGGTCCATTCGCGACCGTAGGGATCGATCACCTTGTGCTCTTGGCCGTCGGCGAACGCAACGTCGTACTCCTTCTTGAACGCCATCCCCGCGAACGCGGAGAAGAGGATCACGATCCCCGCGTGGACGATGTAGCCGCCGTAGCGCCGACGATTGCGGGCGACGAGCCGGCCGAGTGCGACCACCGGATTCTCACCGTGCATCCGCCGACGCGCGCCGACGCCCTTGTAGAACTCCTGCAGGATCGTCCCGGTGACGAACCCCGCGAGACTCCACGCGATGAGCGGTGAGACGCGACGGATGCCGAGCACGAAGAGCGCCGCGCCGACGAGGAGCCCCATCGCAACGGGGAACGCGAACTGTCGCTGCACGTTCGCGATCGACGCCTTGCGCCACGCGATAAGGGGACCGATTCCAGTCAGCGCGAGCAGCAGGAGCCCGAGTGGCACATTCACCGTGTTGAAGAACGACTCGCCGACCGTGATCTTCGTCCCGCGCACCGCCTCGCTCAGGATCGGGAAGAGCGTGCCCCAGAGCACGCTGAACGCGATCCCGACGAGGACGAGGTTGTTGTAGAGGAACGCCGCTTCGCGACTGACCATCGCCTCGAGTTCGGCCTTCGCTTCGAGGTCTTTGAGGCGGATCGAGACGAGCCAGATCGATGCGCCGAGGGCTAACGCGAAGAAGGCGGCGAACCAGCTGCCCACCGCGCTCTGCGCGAAGGAGTGCACCGACTGGATCACGCCCGAGCGTGTGATGAAGGTGCCGAGGATCGAGAGGAGGAAGGTCGCCACGACGAGCGTGACGTTCCACTTCCGTAGCATCCCCCGCTTCTCCTGGATCATGATCGAATGCAGGAACGCGGTGCCCGTGAGCCAGGGCAGGAGCGACGCGTTCTCGACCGGGTCCCACATCCAGTAGCCGCCCCACCCGAGTTCGACGTAGGCCCACCACATCCCGAGCACGATGCCGACGGTGAGGAACACCCAGCTGATCAGGGCCCACTTCCGCACCGCCCCAAGCCACTCGGCGTCGAGGCGGCGTGAGACGAGCGCGGCGATAGCAAAAGAGAAGGGGATCGCGGTGGCGACGTATCCCAGGTAAAGCATCGGCGGATGGATCGCCATCGCCGGGTTCTGGAGCTGCGGGTTCAGGCCGCGACCATCGGGTGGGATCCAGTCGAGCCGCTCGAACGGATTCGACGCGAGCACCGTCGTCGCGACGAAGAAGAGCAACACGAGGGCATTGGTCCCCGTGACCCAAGGCATCAGCGCGCGGTTACGTGAGCGGTTGGTCCAGGTCGCGAGCGCGCCGTACCCGGCGAGGATCAGGCACCAGAAGAGCATCGACCCCGCCTGCCCGCCCCAGAACGCGGAGATCTTGTAGACGACGGGGAGGTTCGCGCTCGTGAAGGAGGCGACGTAGCGGAGGGAGAAGTCGCTGGTGAGCAGCGCCGTCCAGAGACCGAGCGAGGCAAGGAGGACGAAGCCGAAGCCGGCATAGAGTCCGCGCTCGCCCGAGGCGACGAGGTCACCGCGCTGGAGCTTGCCGCCCGCGAAGGACAGCGTGGCAGACCAGACGCACATCAGGAGCGCGATCCAGAGCGAGAGCTCGCCGATGAGGATCATCGGGGTGGCCGCCTAGCGCGGCGCGGGCGTCGTCTTCGGGACCCCGGCCGGATGCATCGTCGTCTCGTACGCATCGCGCCCCTTCACCGGCATTCCTTCAGGTGCAGCCTCATAGCGCGAGGCGCACTTGGCGAGGAGCGTAGTCGCCTGGAAGGTCCCGTCGGCGCCCAAACGGCCCTCGACGACGACGTCAACCGAATCGCTGAAGGTGTCGGGAATGATCCCCTTGTAGACGACCGGATAGGTGACCTTGCCATCGGTCATCTTGAAGCTGAGGTGCCGGCCGGTCGAGTCACGCACGACGGAGCCCGGCACGACCTTCGCGCCGACCTTCACTCCGGTCTCCCTCAGGCTAGGGTCAGTCGCGACCTTGGCATAGAGTTCTTCGGGTGTGAGGAAATAGATGGCGGTGTCCTTGATGCTGCCGGCCATCAGCCAGCCGGCAGTACCGAGTACGAGGACGCCACCGATGAGGAACTTGGTGCGGGGGTGCATAGAGGGGCTCCGTGGGACGATCACGCTACAGACGAAAGATAGTCACCTCACCGCCCCACCTGCCTCACCAACACCGCTCCCGTCCCACCCCCCACCCCATCCGCAACGAGATCCTTCCACGAGAAGGGCTTCCCCACGTGCACGTCCCAGAACTCCTTCGAGAGGCCGGCCGCCAGCGTCGTCGCGCCCGCCGTCCATGCCGCATCGCGGTACTTGAACCCGTTCGCGCGCAGGACCGAGTGCGCCGTCGCCTGGATCACGAGCGACGCCGAGAAGTGCAGCAACTTGTCCCGCGCGATCCAACGGTCCCCGCGGTGCTGATGGTCCTGCGGACCGCCGAAGGGCGCGGTGAAGAGCACGAACGCGAGCGAGAACTCCATCATCCCTCCCGGTCTCGGGCCCAGCTCACGGCGGCGCGAACGGCGCGACGCCAGCCTCCCAGTCCTGCCCGAGCGCGATTCCCTCCCGCAGCGGGCGTGAACCGATGATACGACCGCGACCCGAAGAACGCCTCGGCGTCCTTCCATACCCCCGACGCGATGCCAGCGAGCCCCGCCGCGCCCATCGCGGTCGTCTCGATCACATCGGGCCGCTCGACCGGCACGCCGAGGACATCGGCCTGGAATTGCATCAGCCAGTCGTTGAACGTCGCGCCACCGTCGACGCGCAGCACGTCGAGCGAAGTGCCGCTCGCTCCTCGCATCGCCTCGAGCACGTCGGCGGTGCCATACGCCATCGCCTCGAGTGCGGCGCGCACGAGATGTTCGCGCGTCGTGCCGCGTGTGAGCCCCACGATCGTGCCGCGCGCTTCTGGCTCCCACGCTGGTGCGCCCAATCCCGTGAGCGCGGGGACGAAGTACACCCCGTCGTTGCTCTCGAGCGACCGCGCCATCGCCTCGCTCTCGGAGGCCTTGCCAAGCAGGCCGAGCCCATCGCGGAGCCACTGCACCGCCGCGCCCGCGATGAAGATCGACGCCTCGAGTGCGTACGAGGGCTGCCCCTTCGCGTCGCAGGCGATCGTCGTGAGGATCCCCTGCCCGCCCGGTGGCCGGGCCGCCCCAGCCTGGAACAGCAGGAAGGCGCCGGTGCCATAGGTGTTCTTGCTCTGCCCCGCACTCCAACACCCCTGGCCGAAGAGCGCCGCCTGTTGGTCGCCGGCCACGCCGCGGATCGGGATCGCGTGCCCGAGGTGCTCCTTTGCACTGATCCCGAATTCACCTGACGAGGCGCGCACCTCGGGCAGCATCGCGGCGTTCACACCGAAGAGCACGAGCAGTTGCGGACTCCACCGCATCGTATTGATGTCGTACAGCATGGTCCGCGACGCATTCGAGGGATCGGTCGCGTGTACCGAGCCATTGGTCAACCTCCAGATCAGCCACGAGTCGATCGTCCCGGCGGCGAGCCGTTCGAGCGGGACCTGCGACGCCGCCGCCTTGTGCTTGAGCAACCACTCGAGTTTGGTCGCGGTGAAATACGGGTCGGGCACGAGCCCGGTCGTCGCGTAGATCGCGTCGGCCTGCCCCGCCGCGCGGATCTCCGCACAACGCGCAGTCGTGCGCCGATCCTGCCAGACGATCGCCCGGTCGATCGGGCGCCCCGTCGCACGGTCCCAGACGACGATCGTCTCCCGCTGGTTGGTGATCCCGATCGCGTCGGGCACCACGCCCGCCTGCGCGATCGCCTCTCGCGCCGCCGCCACCGTGTCGGCGAAGATCTCATCGGCGTCGTGCTCGACCCACCCCGGCTGTGGGAAATGCTGACGCAACTCGTGCTGGCCGCGGCCGACGACGCGACCGTCGGCGGCGACGACGAGCGCACGGGAACTCGTGGTGCCCTGGTCGAGGGCGAGGACGTGGCGCACGGGTCTCTAGGGCGGTGGTGGGAAGGCGCCGGAGTTCGGCGCGAACAGGTATGGCGGAGCGAAGATCCCGCGGTCGGTCACGATCCGATGGATCAGCGTGTGCGGCGTGATGTCGAAGGCGGGATTGTGCACGCCGGCGCCGCTCGCGACGAGGCGCGTGCCCGCGAAGTGCGTCATCTCCGATGGATCGCGCATCTCGATCGGGATCGCGGTGCCGTCGCGCGTCGCGACGTCCACGGTGCTCCAAGGCACCGCGACCACGAAGGGGATGCCGTGGTGCTTCGCGAGCACGGCGAGCGAATAGGTGCCGATCTTGTTCGCCACGTCGCCATTCGCGGCGACCCGGTCGGCACCGACGATCACGAGATCCACCTTCCCGGCCGCCATCAGGCTCCCCGCCATCCCATCGGTGATCACCGTGACCGGTACGCCCGCCTGCGTGAGCTCCCACGCGGTGAGTCTCGCACCCTGCATCAACGGCCGCGTCTCGTCGGCGAACACCTCGAGCTTCATCCCCCTGGCGTGCGCGACATACATCGGCGCGAGTGCGGTCCCGATCCCCGCCGTCGCGAGTGCGCCGGCGTTGCAGTGGGTGAGGATCCGCATCCCATCCTTGAGCATCGTGGCGCCCTGCTCCCCGATCGCGCGGCACATCGCCGCGTCCTCAGTGCGGATCAGCTCGGCTTCGGTGCGCAGTACGGTGTCGAGCGCTCCCACTGACGCGCCGCGGGCCGCGCCGACCATCCGGTCCAAGGCCCATCCGAGGTTCACCGCGGTCGGCCGCGTCTCCCGCAAGGTTCTCGCCCCGCGTTCGACGTCTGCCACCGATGCTCCCCGCGTCGATGCCGCCAGTCCGATCGCCGCCGCCACCCCGATTGCCGGGGCACCGCGCACCACCATCGTCCGGATCGCCTCCGCCACCTCGGTCACGGTGCGGAGGTCCCGATGCACGATCCGCCCTGGGAGGAGTCGTTGGTCGAGGATCCGCAGCACCCCGTCGGGCGACCAGCCGACGACGAGGACCGGGGGATCGAGGGGTTCCATTCCGGTAACGTATAGATTGACAGTGGCCCGCTCCAGCCGACGGAAACAGAAACCCCGACTCACGATGCCCGAGACCTTCGACTTCCTCCGCGTCGACATCGCCGATCGCATCGCTGTCGTCACGATCGATCGCCCGGACAAGCTGAACGCGCTCAACGCAAAGGTGATCGCCGAGCTCGACCGGATGTTCGGCGGACTGGCCGCCGATGCGCAGGTCGGCGCGATCGTCCTCACCGGCGCCGGTCGCGCCTTCGTCGCCGGCGCCGACATCGCCGAGGTGGCCGCCGCGTCCGCCACGCCGACGGGACTCGAAGCGACCTCCGCATTCGGCTCCGCCGTGTTCACGCGGATCGAACGCCTCTCGAAGCCAGTGATCGCGGCCGTGAATGGTTTCGCGCTCGGCGGCGGACTCGAACTCGCCCTCGCCTGTCACATCCGGGTCGCGAGTACGCAGGCCAAGTTCGCCTTCCCCGAGGCGAAGCTCGGATTGATCCCCGGC
>JANPCH010000119.1:0-13053 GCA_031430835.1 Gemmatimonadaceae bacterium | reverse complement strand
CTCTCGGTGACCGAGTACAGCCCGGCGATGACCTGGGCGCGTGACGCCGACAAGCTCGCGTTCACGTATCGGGATGACGGGGACTTCACGATCTGGAGCGTGGTCGATCCGCGCCAGCTCAAGAAGGATCCTTACCGCGCTCCGGTGCCGACGGTGGTGGTCGCGGCGCCCGTCGTGGCCGACAGCGCCGGTGATGCGCGGCGCGCCGCGCAGGAGCGGATCGGCGACCTGAACCGCACCCTCACGGACAGCATCGCGGCGATGCGGCAAGCCATCGACCCGCTCCGCCGACGCTCGGTCTACCGCGGCACGGACGGAATCCGCACCACCGGGACGATCGCGATCGGCGAGCGGCGCGGCGTGTCGGTCGCGGCCCTCCTCGATAGCGCCAATCTCGCCCTGCCCGACCCGGCGAGCTTCACCTCGGAGCGATACCGCGGGTCCCTCAAGCCCGAGTACGTCGCGCGGCCGCAGGTCGGCTACGCGCAGGACAACTTCGGTCGCGGCGTCTATGGCGGCACGATGATCGTCCTTGCCGATATGGTCGGGAACCAGCGACTCGCCCTCGCCGGGGGGATCAATGGCCGGCTCGCCGAGGCGCAGGTGTTCGCCCAATACGTGAATCTCGGCGGTCGCCTCCAGTGGACGGCTGGACTGCAGCAGCAGCCCTACTTCATTTTCGCCGGCGAGACGTTCCAGGGTGGCGGCGGCTTCTACGTCCAGACGCAGCTGATCTCGCGCTACATCCAGCGGAATGTCTACGCGAGCGGACTCTACCCCCTCAACCGCTTCACGCGGTTCGAGTACGGCGGGATGTTCACGAACGTCGACCGCTCGTACATGTACATCAGCCAGGGGATCAACCTGAACGCTGGGTTCGCGAGCGGATTCATCCTCGACTCGATCGTGAATCTCGCGTCGCTGAACTACGTGTCACCGTATGTCGCCTACGTGAAGGACAACGCCCTCTTCGGCGGGACCGGGGCGATCTATGGGCAGCGCTATCGCTTCCAGGTCGAGAAGATCGCGGGCAACGTCAGCTGGATGAACTATTCCGCCGATTACCGCCGGTATGACGCGGTCCTCTTCAACTTCCTCACCCTCGCGTCGCGCGTGTCGGCGAACGTGAGTGTCGGGCCCGACGAGCAGGCGTTCATGAAGTACATCGGGCGCGCTGACTTCGTCCGCGGCTACGACCGCGAGCTCTACAGCGGCGATTGCTCGACCTCGGCCGCGAGTCCGAGCGGTTGCGGCGCGCTGCAACTGCTCGGCAGCCGGATCGCCTTCGCGAATGTCGAACTCCGTTTCCCGCTGCTCCGCCGAGTCGACTTCGGTGTCCTCCCGATCACCCTCCCTCCAGTTGACGGCCTTTTCTTCTACGACTTCGGGCTCGCCTGGTCGCAGGGGCAGACGGTCTACGGGTCGAAGCCGGACAACTACGACTTCAACACGCAGCGGTTCCCGCTGCGGAGCTACGGGTTCGGGATCCGGCTCAATCTCTTCAACATCGCGCTGATGCGATGGGATTACGCGGTGCCGCGCGACAGTGCGTTCCGAAAGGGCTACTGGTACTGGACGATCGGGCAGTCGTTCTAGGGGGCGCGGCTCGCTACCTTCCCGGGGTGCGCGCCCTCCTGATCGCGTCGCTGCTCGTCGCCGTCGGCTGCGGCGAGACACGGCTCACTTCGAGCTCGGCCCCGCCCACCGGCGTGGGCCCCGACGCGATCCTCCTGCGGGTGCCGCGAGGTGGCGGCACCGTGCGCGCCTACCGGGCCGGGCGCGACTCGGTCCTCTGGTCGTCGCGTGATCGCGCGCCGGCAACGCGCACCCTCCTTTCGTTCGACGAGTTCCTCGGTCTCCTCGTCGGCCGCGACGACAAGGGTCAGGCCTTCACCGTCGATCTCCGGCTGGGAGCGGTCGAGACCCTCGGACCCGCCACCTTAGGGCGCGAGGTCGTCGCCGAGGGCTCCTCGGTGTTCGGCGTCGATTCACAAGGAAAGGTGATCCGGCTCAATCCGGTCGAGACGTGGGAGTGGACGACGCCGAACGGGGCCGACGCTCTTGTGCCGAACCCCGATGGATCCCTCGTCGTGTTCCGCACGAGCGGCGCCCGGACGCGCGCCACGCGACTCATCCCGCCCGAGACCTCGCCAACCGATTCGGCCCTGCTTCCCCGCGTTCAGCGTGCGGTCCGGACGCCCGCCGGGGATCGGGTCTGGATCGTCACCGACAGCGGCCTCATCGCGCTCCGTGCGCGCGACCTGACACGCGCGCTGACGGTGCGCCTCGGGGAGGAAGTCGGGGGGATCGAGTCCTCTCCGAGCGGCGACCGGCTCTACGTCGCGACCAAGGCGTCGTCGCTGCGAGTCATCGATCGCTTCGCCGAGCGCGAGGCGTCGCGGATCCCCCTCCCCGCACCGGCACTCGCGATGCGGATGGATCCCGATGGCCGCTACCTCCTCGTCCGGACCGGCGGGACCGATTCGATCCTCGTCGTTTCGGTCGGCACTTCCCGGGTGGTCTCGACGCTGGCCGGAGACTGGCGCGACGACCTCCCCGTAGTGACGCCCGATGGGCGCGTGCTCCTCGCCCGCGGCCGCGACGTCCACCACGTGGACGCCGAGACGGGGCGCGAGCGTGTGCGTTACGCCGGTGGCGGCGCCGATCTCTGGCTGCAGGTCCGCTGGAACGGCTTCCGTCCTCGCGCCGCCGGGCTCGACCTGCCGGTGGAGTTCGAGGGGTACGCCTCCGATTCGGCGGCCGCTGACAGCGCCGTCGCCGCGATGATGGCGGCGCGGTACGGCGACCTCAGCGGCTTGGCGCGGCCGCCGGTGTTCACGCCGCCGTTGCGCCCTGAGGTGCCGGTCGACACCAATCCCGCGCGCGAAGCGTGGACCGTCTCCTTCGCCACGCTCCTCTCCGAGGAGCGCGCGCGCGATATGGCGACCCGGATCCGGGTGGACGGCCGGGTCGCGCGGGTGATCGCCGGCAATCGCGATGGGATCGCGATCTGGCGCGTCGTCCTCGGCCCCTACGACACGCGTGACGAAGCGGAACGGGCCGGAATGGCCTCGCGGCTTCCCTACTGGGTCTTCGAAGGCGCGCCCTGAGTCGAAAGTCAAGCCCACGCGGTCGAGCGAATCCGCCGCGGCGCACGATGGCGTCGAGTGCCCTCACGAGTGCAGATTCCCCTCGACACGCGCGCCGGCAAATCGTTCCCTGGAGAATCACGTTCAGTGCGGCTGACCAAGCTCGAGTTGCACGGCTTCAAGTCGTTCGCGGATCCCACGCACCTCACCTTCGATGACGGCGTGACGGCGATCGTCGGACCGAACGGGTGCGGCAAGTCGAACGTCTCCGACGCGGTCCGATGGGTGCTGGGCGAACAGCGAGCGCGGATCATGCGCGGCGCGAAGATGGAAGAGGTGATCTTCCAAGGGTCGTCGGCCCGACGCGCGGTGAACATCGCCGAGGTCTCGCTCCACTTCGAGAACGAGGACGGGCGACTGCCGGTCCCATTCCGCGAGGTGGTGATCACGCGACGGCTCTCGCGCGCCGGGGAGAGCGACTACTTCCTGAATCGCGCTCCCTGCCGCCTGCGCGACATCCACGATCTCGTGCGCGGCACGGGGCTCGGCGCGGATTCGGGCGTGGTGATCGAGAGCAGGATGATCGACGCCTTGCTCTCCGACCGTCCCGACGACCGCCGCGAACTCTTCGAGGAAGCCGCCGGTGTCGGCCTCTATCGCGACCGGCGCCGCAGCACCGAGCGGCAGCTCGAGGCCACCTCGGCCGACCTGCTGCGGATCGACGACCTGACGTCCGAGGTGCAGACGCAGGTCCGTTCGCTACTCCGCCAACGGCGCCGCGCCGAGCGACACACCGAGATCACGACCCGCCGCTTCGCGGTCGAACTCACTCTCGCTTCTCGCGAGATGGCGGCGTGGCAGGGGGAGCTCGGCGAGCTCGATGCCCGCCTCGGCGGCCTGCGTGACGCGCTTCCGGTGGCGCAGGAGGGAGTCCGAGCCGCTGAGGTCACCCGCGACGCGACGCACGCCGCCCGCGCCGCCGCCGAGGCGGTACGGCAAGAGCGGACGGTGGTCGCCGCCTCCGCGCGGCAAGCGGTGCTCGAACTGCAGCAACAGCTCGCGGTGGCTGAGGAACGCCATCGGAACTCCCTCTCGCGACGCGAACGCGCGGCGCAGGAGCGGGCCGAGGGCGCCGCGCTCGGTGATCGCGTGCGTACCGAGTTCGAGACCGCGATCGCCGACGAACGTGTGTGCACCGCCGCGCTCGAGACCGCCTCCACCGCCCTGCGCGCCCGGGTGGAGTTCGAGGAGGGTGCACGAGCTGCGGTCGGCGCCGCGCGACAGGTGGCCGACGAAGCCGATCGCGCCGTTCGTGAGTTGCGCGACGGCGTTCGCCGGATGGAGCTCGAGCGCGAGAACGCCGAACGGGAACTCGCTGAGGTCGCGCAGCGTTCCTCGGCCCTGCTCGCCGAGCACGAGGCCCTGGCCTCGCGTCTCTCACTGGCCGAGCGCGAACTGCACGCCGCCGACGATGCGCTCACGATGGCACGCGAGCAGGCGGCCGCGGCTGAGCGGGCGCTCGAGGAATCGCGGGCCGCCGCCCGGGCCGCCCGCGACGGCGAGGCGACGGCACGCGCCGACGTTCGCCGGGTCGAGGAGGAGCACACGGCGATGCACGGCCGACTCGCCGCGCTCGAGGGGCTCGAACGGGAACGGGTCGGACTCGCTCCGGCGGCGGCGCGCCTGCTCCGCGAGCGCGACCGCTTCCCCAGCGACGCGATCCTCGGACCCCTCTCCGACTTCATCGGAGCGGATGCGGCGGTGGCCGCACAGGTCGAGCGATTCCTCGGGCCCACCGTGCACGCGGTCGTGGTGCGTGACCGCGCCGCAGCCGAGGCGGTGCGCCGCTGGCACGCTGAGGTGAATCCGGGAGCGCTCCTCCTTCTTCCGCTCGATTCGGTCGTCCCCGGTGACGGCGATCGCGAGGCGCTTGCCTCGCGGGTGCGCGCCGACGGTGTCGCCGGAAGCTGGGTGCGCGCCCTGCTCGGACGCGTGCGGACGACCGACGACGGAAACGGTTTCATCGATGGACGCGGCGCGATGTGGCTACCTGCCCGCGAGGCCGGTGCGGGTCCACTCAGCCGCCGGGCCGAACTCGAGGATCTCCGCGCACACCTCGGCGGGATCGAGAGCCGACGCGCGGCGGTGCAGGCGGCAGCGCAGCAGGTGCACGAAGCGGCGGTGCGCGCCGAGAGTGCGGCATCGCAAGCGGCCGATGCGGCGGCGACCGCGCAACAGGGGGCCGCACAGGCGGCGCAGGTGCGGGGAGAACGCGACCGCGTACGGGAACGCGCGGCGCGCGAACTGGCCGACGCCGTCGCGCTGCGCGAGCGACTCGAAGGGCGTCACACCGAACTGGGCGATCGCGTCACCGCGAGCATCGCCGCACAGGAGGAATCATCGGCGCGCCTGACCCGCGCCGATGACGTGGCGCGCGCGACCCGCGAGGAACTCCTCGTCGCCGAACAGCGGCAGGACGAGGCGCGCGAGGCGCGCGCGGCGCACCAGGTCTCGCACGCGCAGGCCGAGGCCCGCCGTCAGGTCGCTACCGAGCGCCGTGAGCGGCTGGCGCGCGAGCGCGAATCCGCCGCGAACCGCCTCTCGGTGCTCGAGCGCGAACTCGCCACGCTCGGTGCCGAGGATGCGCAACTCGAGACGCAGATGGGACACTGGCACGTCGAGATCACTGCGCGACGCGCGACGCAGGCCGAGACCGACGCGGCACTCGCGGCCGCCGAGGCCGGTGTGCGTGCCGCCGATCAGGAACTCGCCGACGCCGAGCACGCTCTCGGAGCGGCGCGTCACGCCGCCGACGCGAGCGGTCAGGCCCTGCACCTCGCCGAGCTGCGGTACGCCGAACTCTCCGGCAAGCGGCTCGCGATCCGCGAGCGGCTCGAGGCCGAGTGGCGCCGACCGCTCGACGAGCTGCTCGCTGCCTACGAGCCGGTGGTGGCCGAGGAGGAAGCGCTCCGCAACGAGGCCGAGGAGTTGCGACGGCAGGTGGAGCAGCTGGGGCCAGTGAATCCGCTGGCGATCGAGGAGCACGAGGAGGAGACGAAGCGCCTCACCTTCCTGACGACCCAGCGGGCCGACCTCGCCGACGCGCAGGTGAAGCTCCAGCACGCGATCAAGGAGATCGACGTCACCGCGCGGGAGATGTTCCTCACCACCTTCGCGCAGGTGCGCTCGCACTTCCGCGAGATCTTCATGACGCTCTTCGGCGGCGGCGAGTGCGACCTCCGCCTCGAGGATCCGGAGAAGCCGCTCGACTGTGACATCGAGATCCACGCGAGCCCGCGCGGCAAGCGGACCCAGCGGATCAACCTCCTCTCGAGCGGAGAGCGCGCCCTCGTGGCCCTCTCGCTGCTCTTCGGGATCTTCCTCACGAAGCCGAGTCCCTTCTGCCTGCTCGACGAAGTCGACGCGCCGCTCGACGACGCGAACATCGGGCGGTTCGTGCGGATGCTGAACCAGTTCAAGAAGAACACCCAGTTCATCGTGATCACGCACAATCCGCGGACGACCACGGAAGCGGCCGACGCCGTGTACGGCGTCACGATGCAGGAGCCCGGGGTCTCGTCGCTAGTGAGCGTGCGGATGAACGGCCCGGCGGTGGACGAGGCCGAGTCCGTCGCGGCCGTCCCCGCGACCGCCTAAGGAACTGTCGATGCTCGTCGTGATGAAGCACGGCGCGACCGAGGCGGACATCGCACGCGTCTGCGACTGGATCCGCGAACGCGGCTACACGCCGGTGCCGATGCCGGGCGCCCAGCGCACCGCCGTGGGGCTCGTCGGCAACGACGGTCGCGTCGATGGCTCGGCGATCGAGGATCTCCCTGGCGTCGCCGAAGTCATCCACGTCTCGAATCCGTACAAGCAGGTGTCGCGCGAATGGCGGCCCGAGAACACCGTCGTCACGATCGCTCCCGGCGTGGTGTTCGGCGGCAACGCGGTGCCGGTGGTCGCGGGCCCCTGTTCGGTCGAGAGCGAGACGCAGATCCTCGCCGCCGCGCGCGCCGTGAAAGCGGCCGGCGCGGTGGCCCTCCGCGGCGGGGCGTTCAAGCCGCGCTCGTCGCCCTACTCCTTCCAGGGACTCGGCAAGCAGGGACTCGAGTTCCTCGCGCTCGCCAAGCGGGAGACCGGTCTCGCGATCGTCACCGAAGCAATGGACGAGGCGGGCGCCGAGCTCGTCGCCAAGTACGCCGACTGCCTGCAGGTCGGCGCGCGCAACATGCAGAACTACTCCCTGCTGAAGACGGTGGGGAAGATCGGCAAGCCGGTCCTGCTCAAACGCGGGATGGCGGCGACGATCCAGGACCTCCTCCTCTCGGCCGAGTACATCCTCGCCGAGGGAAACGGTCAGGTGATCCTCTGTGAGCGGGGACTGCGAAGCTTCGACACCACGTCGCGCAACCTCTTCGACCTCACGGCGATCCCCGTCGTGCAGCAACTCTCGCACCTCCCGATCGTCGCCGACCCGAGCCACGGGACGGGGAGGCGGGACAAGGTCCTCACGATGGCGCGCGCGGCCGTCGCGGCAGGGGCGGATGGCATCATCATCGAGGTGCATCCGCAGCCCGAGAAGGCGATGTCGGATGGCGCGCAGTCGCTCACGCCCGAGCAGTTCACCGAGACGATGAGGCAGCTGCGGGCGATCGCCGCGGCGATCGGGCGGTCGATCGCGTGACCGCGCGCCTCGTGTTGCTCACGGCGCTGGTCGTCTGGGTCCCGCTCGGGGCACAAACGGTGGGTGTGGACTCGGGGGCGCTGGCGCTGCTCGACCGTACCGCGACCGCCTACCAGTCGGCACGTACGCTTCGTGCCACCTTCACGCAAACGCTCACCAACCCGCGCACCAAGTCGGTGTACGTAAGCAAGGGCGAATTCCTGCAGCGCGGCGCCGAGCTCTTCTCCTTCACCTTCACCGAACCAGCCGGGGATCGCATCGTCTCTGACGGGAGCGTGCTCTGGCTCTACCTGCCGAGCACCGCGAAGGGGCAGGTGCTGAAGGTCCCGAAGGCGGCGGGGGGCGGGCTCGACCTCGCATCGACCGTGCTGCGTGATCCGGCGCGCCGCTACACTCTCGTCGCCGGCAGGGATACGGTGCTCTATGATCGGACGGTGCGCTCGGTGCGGCTGACTCCGAGGACCGCCGATTCGCCGTTCATCGCCGCGACCCTCTGGATCGATCCGGCGACCGCCCTCGTGCGTCGCGCCCACTTCACCGAGGCGAGCGGCCTCGAACGCCTGCTCGAGTTCAGCGAGGTCCGCACCGGACAGCGCCTTCCGGCGGACGCCTTCACCTTCGTGCCGTCGGCCGATGTCCGTGTGATCGACCAGGCCGCGTTACTCGGCGGATCGGTCCGCAAGCCGTGATCCGCCGCGTGGGCTCCATCGCCTTCGTTGCTCTGGCGCTCTTCGCACTCACCGGATGCCAGAACAGCGGGTTCACCCTCGGCGCGCACGGCGATCGCCCCCAGTGGTACAAGGGCAATACGCACACCCACACGCTCAACAGCGACGGCGACACGTCCCCCGATGAGGTCGTGCGATGGTACCGGACTCGGGCGTATGACTTCCTCGTGCTCAGCGACCACAACACGCTGACCGACGTCACGGCACTGCGCGCGCTCTACGGTCAGGATCCAGCGTTCCTCCTCATTCCCGGCGAGGAGGTGACCGATGCCTTCTCGGGGAAGCCGATCCACGTGAATGGCTACGACGTCGACTCGGTGGTCCCGCCGCAGGGTGGCACGAGCGTCGTGGATGTGATCCAGCGCGACGTCGATGCGATCCGGACCGCCGGCGGGGTGCCGAGCCTCAACCATCCGAACTTCTTCTACGCGGTCACCGCGGACGAGATCCGCCAGGTGGAGCGGATGCGACTCTTCGAGATCTATAACGGGCATCCGCTGGTGAACAACAACGGCAGCGCCACGGTCCCCGGACTCGAGGCCGCGTGGGACCAGATCCTCTCGAGTGGCGTCCTCCTCTATGGCATCGCCGTTGATGACGCCCACGTCTTCACGAAGCCGGGGGATATGACGGTGGCCGGACCGGGACGGGGTTGGGTGGCCGTGCGCGCGGCCCGCCTGTCCGCCGACTCGATCCTCGCGGCGATGGAACGCGGGGACTTCTACGCCTCCACCGGCATTGAGTTGGTGACCTACGCGGTCTCCGCCGCAGCGATGACGATCGTGGTCCGATCCGACGCTTCGCGCATCGTGCGAGTGGAGTTCATCGGGCGCAACGGCGTGTTGCTCGAGCGTGTGGACGGCGCGAGGGCGACCTACCGATTCCGCGGCGATGAGGGATACGTGCGGGCCCGTGTCGTCGGTTCCGACGGCACGCGCGCGTGGACGCAGCCGGAGCGATTCGCGCCGTAGCCGGCGGTCACTCGCCGAAGACTTCCCTCGGCGTCTTGGCCCGCCGGAGCACCTCGGCGGCACGCTGGACCGTCTCATCGCCGCGCACGAGGCGCCGCTGCATGAACGGCACTCCGAACGCCAACCGCGCCACCTCGTTGCCGACGAGCCGGTCGACGAGCGGTGAGGCCTCTGAATAGGTCGTCGCGCTGACCGGAAGGCGCTGCCGCTCCATCATCGCCCTGAGGCGCGCGCGCCAGGACTGACTCACCCTGAAGAGCGAATCGCGGGCAGCGCCCTCGCGGACGAGGGACGCCGCAAGGTCCCGCACCATCGCGCGCCATTCCGGGAGTCGCGAGCCCAGTTCGGCGTAGAGCCGACGCTCGGCGGGATCGGGGAGACTGTCTCCGGCGCCGACATCGGGAACGATGCCACCGCCGCCGAACACCGCGCGCCCATTCGCCGTGCGGAATACCGGGCGCGCCGTGTCGGCGTCTGCGAGGCGGACCTCACCGATCGGAGGGTACTCGATCGTGCGACCGAGCGGGGTGTACCACCGCGCGTTCGTCAGGGAGAGCGCGGCCCCGTTCTCGAGTGGGTAGATCGCCTGCGCGCTCCCCTTCCCGTACGTCGGACGCCCGACGACCAGCGCGCGGTCGTTGTCCTGCAACGCCCCGGCGACGATCTCCGCCGCACTCGCGGTGCCGTGGTTGACGAGCACGACCAGCGGAAGCTCGCCCCAGCGCTCGGGGGACTCGTCGTCGTAGACCGCATTCGCTTGTGCGACCCGGCCCTTCGTCGAGACGATGCGACGGCCCTTGTCCAAGAAGAGATCGGCGACACTCACGCCCTGCGCCAACAATCCCCCGGGGTTGCCGCGAAGATCGAGGATCAGGGACCGCGCGCCGGAGCGACGCAGCGAATCCACCGTGCTGCCGACCTCGACGGCGGTCGAGTCGCTGAAGGTGGTCACCTGGAGGTACCCCACGCCGCCCTCGAGTACCGTCGCGCGGGCGACCGCGCTGATGAAGATCTGCGCCCGGTCCACGCGAACTTCGATCCGCGTGCTCGCGCCGCGCTCGATGACGAGATCGATCGAACTGTCGAGTGGTCCACGCATAGCGGTTCGCGCTTCGTCGACGGTCCACCCCTTCATCGAGCGTCGGTCGATCTCGACAAGCCGGTCCCCTGGCAGGATCCCCGCGCGCTCGGCCGGTGAACCGGGCCGCGGCTGGGAGACCGTGATCCATCCGTCGCGGACATCTACCTGGAGCCCCACACCGAAGTAGGAGTTGGACGCCGTGCGGGTGAGTCGCTCGAGCCGATCCGGCGTGAGGTACGCAGTGTTCGGGTCGCCGAGCTCCGCGAGCATCCCCTGGGTCGCATACTCCCAGAGCGAATCCGCATCGACCTCGTTCACATACGATTCGCGCACCCGGTCCATCACGTGCTGGAGGAGTTGCGCCGACTCTCGGCGGTCCCGATCCCCACCGCGAACAGCGCGCTGGATGAGCCACGCGCCTGCGAAGAAGGCGGCGCCGAGGACGATCGCCGAAGGCCAGAGCCGGGCCTGCCTCATCGCGCGTGGGCCTCGCTCGGCAGAAGGTCGGGAAGCGCCCGCTGCACCGCGCCGAGTACCCGTTGCGCAACCTCATCCTCGGTACCGGTGGCCGCGACGGCGACGATCGGTCCGACCTCGACGTGGGCGCGCTGCCATTCGGCACCGGCGAATCGATGGAATGCCTCAGCGACGCGCTGGTGGAACGCTGGTTCGGCGCGTTCGATCCGGTCCACCGCACCGCGCTGCACCGCTCGCGCGAGACCCTCGACCGGCGAGAGATCGAGGAGGATCGTCAGGTCGGGAACGAGTCCGGCCGTCGCGAGCCGATTCGCCGCGCGGACTTCGCCTTCGTCGAGCCCGCGGCCGTGGATCTGGTAGGCGTAGCTCGACAGGATGAACCGGTCGAGCAGCACGTGCTCACCGCGCCCGAGGGCCGGACGAATCTCCGTCGCGACGAGTTGCGCGCGTGACGCTGCGAAGAGGAGCGCTTCGGTGGGCGCGGCGAGGGGCGCGTCCTGATGCAGCAGGATGTCGCGAATGCGGTCGCCGGCCGGCGTGCCCCCGGGCTCGCGGAAGGTGCGGTGCACGATCCGATGCGAGGTGAGGCGCGTCGCGAGGCGCCGGTGCTGGGTGGACTTCCCCGCGCCCTCTCCCCCCTCGAAGACGACAAGTCTCCCGCGCACAGTCCCTACCCGAGAGTGATGATCGAACTGGTGGCGCCACGCTTGATCCCCTCGTGGATCCACTGATTCACCTGCACCATGATCTTGTCGAAGTTCTCGTTCGCCACCGCGAGACGCTGGTAGAGCGTGCTGGCCTGGACCTTCGAAAGGAGGGTGTCGAGCTCCGCCTCCATCTCCTGCGTCGGCTGTTGGCCGCGCTCGATCATCATCTGCGCCTCGTGGCGCAGCCCCTCCATCCGCTCCAGTGCCGCGACCACCTCGTGATCCCCGGCGACGGCATCATTCGCTCGCTTCAACGTCTGGTACTCCGCGCTCTGGCCGATCAGACGCCCCAGTTCCCCCGCCTTCTCACTCAGCATCACCTCTCCTTTCGCCGCGCCACGATGAATCGCGGGCGGCCGGTCAAGTCAGGTCGGATCTCGACATCAACGAATCGGCCATCACCGCCGACCACCTGCGCCGCGCGGTCGGCCCGGCGGGTGTCCACTTCCATCGCCAGCAGGCCGCCCGGCGTCAGGAGTGCCGCCGATTGCGGAACCAGCCGGGCGATCACCGCCATCCCATCCTCCCCGGCGAACAGCGCCACCGCCGGCTCCCATTCGCGCACGAGCTGGGGCAGTTCGGACGCCTCGGACTCTGAAATATACGGAGGGTTCGACACCACAGTGTCGACGAGCGTTCCGGCGATCGGAGCGAGCAGATCCCCCTCGTGGAACTGGACGAGACCCTGCCGTGACTCGGGGATCGCCGCGAGGTTCTGGCGCGCCACCTCGAGGGCCGCTGCCGAGATCTCGGTCGCGTGCACTCGTTCGAACGACCCTTCGGCGGCGAGGGCCAGCGCGATCGCTCCAGAGCCCGTCCCGACGTCGACGACCACGCCGGACTTGCCCCCTTGGGCGGTGAGCACCAGCTCAACGAGCAACTCCGTCTCCGGGCGGGGGATCAACACGCGCTGGTCGACCTGCAGGGTGAGGTGGCGGAAGGAGGCTTTCCCGACGGCGTACTGGAGCGGCATCCCCTGTCGGAGTCTCGCCGCGGTCTCTCGGATCGCCGCCTGTGTCGCGGCGTCGACGGTGTCGTCCTGATGTGCGGTCGGCCAGAAGCGCGGCTGGTCCATCACTCCAGCGATCAGGTCGCGGGCAACGGCGCGGGCCGGCGGTACTCCCGGTCCAGCGAGTTCGAGCGCGATCTGGTCCAACAAGTCGCCGAGACGGGTCACGCGCCGTCGCTCGAGAGCTTCTCCTCGATGTCGGCCAGGCGGAGCGCCTCCATCAGGACGTCGAGCTTCCCGTCCATCACGCCAGCGAGGTCGTGCGTCGTGTAGCCGATCCGGTGGTCAGTCACGCGGCTCTGCG
>JANPCH010000118.1:0-74948 GCA_031430835.1 Gemmatimonadaceae bacterium | reverse complement strand
GTGTCGCGGTAGGGATCGGCTTCGGAGATGGCATCAGGTGCTTCTTCGCCACTGGGGCGCGCACCACGCCCACGACGGGGCGGACGACGGCGTTCGTTCATCGGTACAGGTAAGGGACCACGAGGGTCGTTGCGGAAGCGGCAACCGCGTTCCAGCGATGTGAAGCGAGCGCCCTGACGTATCCATCCAGGACCCGGCAATCTGGCCGGGATCGCGTCGCGCAAAGTGGCGCGGCGGGGGAGCGTCTGGGAGCGTAACCGTCCGGGTGGGCATCGGCCTCACCGTGACGGGCGGTTGAATGAGTATGGCCGAACCGCGCCCGCCGCGCAACCCTCCCATCGCCGGGAGGGGTTTTCGCACCCTCACATCGAGGGGGGTATCCGCTCCCGGACCAGCGTGACGACGCGGCGAACGAGCCCGATCGCCCGCTCGACGGCCTCTCGGTGCGCCGGCGGGAGATCCTCGAGCTCGAGGAGCTGGAGCTCGGCAAGAAGCGCGGCGAGGGGATTGTTCAGCGAGTGCTGTAGGCCCTTTTGGTCGTGCGGTGACGTCACAATGCCTCGGTGCCGCGGGTGCGGCGGTCGCGATTAGCTTCGGGGATGGTCAGCAGTTCAGGTGTCGCGCGCGCCGCAGTCGCGGCCGCAGTGAAGGAATACCGTTCCGAGGCGGATATTCCAAGACTCCTCGCCCGGCTGGAGGCGATCTGCGATGCCACCCAGAGCACGGCCGAGCTGGTCGCGGCCGTCGAACCCCACCGGGAGATCCACGAGGTCGCTGGCCCCGTCTACGAGAGGGTGGTGGAGCGGGAACCCGAGAACGCCGCCGCGCTCGTCGCGTTGGCGAACGCGTACTGGCTCACCGGCCGGGGTCCGGACGTCGTTGGTGGGCTCGCCTCGCGGGCCCTTGCCGCTGATCCGACCGATCGCGCCGCGTGGCATCTGTGGGCCCTCACCGAGTCGTCGCCGCGCGGCCGGATGACCCGCTGGCATCAGATCACGCAGCGCTTCCCCGAGGACAAACTCGCGCACGCCGCACTCGCCGACAACGCGGCGAGCGTCGCCGGCGCCGAGAACGACACGGTGGCCCTCAAACTCGCGATCGGCACCTATGAGATGCTCCTCGCGGGTGCGACCAGCGATACCGAACGCGCAGCCTTGGCCGAGGCGCTCGGGACCCTGCGACGCTGGAAGAGCTGACAACGGCCGCGCTCAGCTCGCTCGATCCTCCGCTTTCGCGATCTGCGGGGCGACCTGACGGACGGCCGCGAGCAGCTCCTCGGCCCGGAAGGGCTTAAGCAGGAGCGGCCGGCGTGTCTGGGCGACGATCTCCTCGGCGTTCGTCGTGATGTCGCCGGTCATGAAGATCGTGCGCTCGGCGAGCCACGGCTGTCGTGCCCGCGCGAGGTAGTAGAAGGCATCCCCGCGCATTCCCGGCATCCGCAGGTCGACGAGAAGGAGGTCGAAGCGCTCGTCGAGCAGGGCTTCAGCTTCGCGGGGCGTCGAAGCGACACCTACCCTGTAGCCCGCTCGTGCAAGCAGCGCCGCGCGCGCGCTCGCGACGGCCGAGTCGTCGTCCACCAGCAGGACACGAAGGGCGCCTTGCTCAGTCGTCGCCATCTTCCGGTGCCAACTTCGCGCTGCCGGGCACGGGCATGAGTCGCCCGGCGACGTGGGCGATGAAGTCGTCCGGGGTCAGTCGGTCGCGGGCCCGCGCCGTGGTGAGTCCGCAGGCCCACCGCATCGTCTTCGTGAGGTGGTGCGGGCTCGAGAAGCGCAGGTGTGACGCGACGTCCTCGATCGCGTAGTCGGACTCGCGGAGGAACGCATACGCGCGAAGAACGCGCGCGCCGGCCACGAGTTCGCGCGGCGAGGCGAGCTGGGCTCGCTCACATTCGCGGTAGATCGTGCGGCGCGAGACGTTCGCGGCGGTCGCGAGATCGCTCACGCCGTGGAACGCGGCCGGCGTGTGGACGAGGCGCTCGATCGCCCGCGTCACGTTGTCGGGCATCGAGCGAAAGCGGGGGCGCAGACGCTCGAGGAGACGTTCCGACAGGCCGACCCCAGGTTGCCGCTCGAGCACCTTGCGGAGTTGGCGCGGGTCGTCGTCGACGCCGTAAAGGACGAGGTGCTCAAGTCCCTCGCGGCCCAACTCGACCAGCGGCCGCAACGTCTGCGCGGCGAGAACAGAATAGACCACGAAGGGCACCGAGCGGAATCGAGTCCTGAGGGCGCGGATCGCGTCGGCCCGCGGCTCGGTCGAGCCGAAATGGGGATCCACGACCATCACGTCGACGGGCTGTCGCCTGATGATGCTGTCGGCGTGGTCCCAATCGAGTGCCGCGTGCAGTCGGTCGGACTCTCCGACCGCGCCGCGAAGCCGGACGAGCTTCTCAGGTACGACGCAAGCTCCGACGATCATCCAACCTCCCGGTTGGTCAGAATCACAAATGTTGGCACAAAAACAATATTCACAGTCTCAAAATATCACTTATCCTATCGCGGGCGAGTCTCATCTTGAGAGCGAAGGACACGACCTCTCTCAACCCTGGGACCCATTATGCGTACGCGTCGCCTCTCGATCCTCCTCCTGCTCGCCGTCATCTTCCTCGCCCCACTCGCCTGCACCAACCCGACTGGGCCGAAGCCGGCCGGTGACGATGTCGCTGGGAGCAAGATCTAGCTCACACGGCACTGAGGCTGGTCTCAGCACTTTCGCGCAGGAGCTCCCTCAGTCCGTCTTGAATCTCGACGGGTGTCGCAATGCCCGCCGTGCCGGCCGCGTGCAGCGGGTTCGCCGTCGGTTGGGCCACCTGATGGTCGAGAGCGCGCAGGGCGCTCTCGATCTGGAACACGCGCTGATTGAGCCCGACCACCTCCGCTTCCTTGAGCGCTGTGGTCAGGGCTTCGCGCGCCGAGACGCGATTGCCGAATCGTGCGAATCCGTTGCCGAGGTCCAAGAGGAAGGAGACACGACGTGCCGTCGGCAGCGGCTGATCAGCGAGGACCCGGCGATACTGATGGAACTCGATCTCGTTCCCGGTTCGGGAGGCAAGATCCATCAAGTTCTGGTATGCGAGCAACCGTGCCTCACGGTGCTTCGTGGTCCGCGTGATCAACTGCAGAGCATCCCGCGACGCATCGACCGCTCCGATTCGACCGAGGAAGTTCGAGAGGTCCCACAACATCCGCTCGCGATCATACGCATCGTTCGTCAGCTGAAATGCGCGCCACACCGTGGAGAGCGCCCGCTCGAAATCTCCCAGGGCGTGAGCGACCGCAGCGCGCTGGTGCAGCGTCATCGCCACTAGATCGTTGGAGCCCGTCTCGTGGGCCTCCTGCTCCAACTCCACCAAGGCCGCGGCTGCCGCCGGCAGGTTGCCGCGGTCGGCGGTCACCCGAGCGCGCCCAAGGCGAGAGGAGAGCACTCGAACCCGATCCCGGGTTCGTGCCGCCAGCGTCCCAGCATGCGTGTACGCCTGGTCCGCGTGGTCGAGTTCTCCCTCCTGCCGCAAGCACGCGGCCTGACGCATCGAGGCGTCGAAGGCGAGGTCCAGGTGCGCGACCGGGTCGACGTAACGCACGACCGTCGTGTAGACATCCGCCGCCTGAGCGGTGTGTCCTCGCTGTTCGAGCAGCGAACCGAGTGCGAAGACGCGCGGAAGCACCGGCTGGGCGTCGACATCGGAGATCGTTGGGATCGCCGAGACGATCGCGTCATAGGCCGCACGAAGCTCGGCGTCGTCGGTCACGGCGCGTATCGCCTCTGCCGTCACCTCGGTCGAATGCTCGGTCGGGACCCCACCACCGTCGCCATAAGCGATCCAGTGGTCGAGTTGGCGCAGGGCAAGGAACCCCGCCCGCGCTTCGCGATGGGCGGGGCCTTCTTCGGGCGTCTCGGCCATCCCAGAGAGGAACGCGAGGTGTCGCAACGTCGGCTTCGGGCCACGCGGGCGTCTGATTGGCATCTGAATCCTCCTGACGCCAACATACTGTCAAAACGTGCCGATATCCACAAGGGACGGTGTCACGATCTACGTGCGACGTCCTATCTCGTTGTTGTGACACCACTTGAGACATATCTCTGAATCTTCCGTTCGAAGCGATCGAGCCAGCTTTCGAGCTCCTCACCAAAGACCTGGATGCGAGGAATCCGTCTCGGATCGAACTGCGGGTCTCGCGGACTGCGGCTCGCGCCGCCGGAGACCATCAGCACCGCATCGATCGCATAGGTCGTGACGATGCCGGTGCGCGGGTCACGCCAGCTGCCCCGTTCAAGGAGTGCCCGATTCCGCGGCCACATCCCGAGTGGCAGGGCGAAGGTGCGCGGCGCATAGCCATGGACGGCGGAATCGATCGCGAGTTGCGCGCGCGCGATCTGCTCCTGTACCGCGCCATCGCTCATCGTCGCGAGGTTCGCGTGCCAGAGCGTGTGGTTGCACACCTCGTGACCACGCTCGACCAGGTAGCGC
The DNA here is from genome assembly GCA_031430835.1 of Gemmatimonadaceae bacterium. Lineage (GTDB taxonomy): Bacteria > Gemmatimonadota > Gemmatimonadetes > Gemmatimonadales > Gemmatimonadaceae > Pseudogemmatithrix. Next base: position 70,480 of record JANPCH010000118.1, on the reverse strand, counting down.
ACCTTCGCGAGGCGCCACGCGGTGCGTTGACCTTGGACGCCCTTGTCGCCGAAGAAGGCGTGCCCCTCGTCAGCCGAGGGCAGCACGCAAAAGACCGCGCGCCCCGACCACTCGGGATGTCTCGCCGCAAAGGCCTCCCACACGCCGAGCGCCGAAGTGGGGTCGACGCGAACGGAGTCGTTGACCTCGACGAATCGGAACTGACCCGGCGAGGCATCGTCGAAGGTGATGACGACAGGGGAGAGTCCGATTCCGACATCGATCCGACCCTCGACGAGTTGGCGCACGGTGATCGGTCGATAGCCTCGCGCGTGGAGCAACTCGAGATCGCGCGCGAAGCGTTGCCAGTTGCGGGACCAGCGACTCTCGCGCTCGCCGATCAGGTGGTATTCGAGCACGGGAATGCGGCCCATCTCGTTCGGTGCGCGCGCTACCACCGGCTCCTGCGCGCTGACGATTGCGGCAAAAGCGAGCGAAGCGACGAGGGAAACGGCGGCATGGGCGAGCATTATCGTCCTGCAACCTAAAAGCTTCTCACCACCAAGACACGAAGGACACGAAGACCTGCTGTTGCGGTTCTTCGTGTGCTTCGCGTCTTCGTGGTGAGCCGTTCGGGAATCAGCCGAGCAGCCCGAGCAGGCCGGTCCCCTCGAACCCCGGGAAGATCGACGCCACGCTCTTGGCCCCGAGGTGCCGCTCAGCGATCTCACCGAAGACGGAACGGAAGTCGGTCGTCAACGCGAGGTCCCGCCCCTCGAACAGTTGCTCACGCGCGAGACCGGGCCAGCGACCGTATACCTGCCCGCCCCGCACAGCGCCGCCGATCACGAACATCGAACCGGCGTGGCCGTGGTCGGTGCCGCCATTCCCGTTCTGCCGCGCCATCCGACCGAACTCCGACATCGTGAGGATCACGACATCGTCCATGCGGTCGCCGAGGTCGGTCACGAGCGCGGCGATGCTCGCCGCGAAATCGCCGAGCCGATTGGCGAGCTGACCTGTCGCACCGCCCTGGTTCACGTGCGTGTCCCAGCCGCCGACGTCGGCAAAGGCGACCTCGAGGCCAACGTCGCTCTTCACGAGTTGGGCGATCTGACGAAGTCGTTGCCCGAACTCGCTCCGCGGATACTCGGCGCCGTGTTCGGCGGTGTAGCGCTGCGGGTTGGCTTCACGAAGTTGCCTCACTGCATCGAATGTCTCGGCGCCGGTCGCGTGCACGAGGTCTGCAGAGCCGGTGCGGTAGAGCGCCTCGAGCCGCTCGGAGACACCACCGGCACTGCGGACCGTGAATGACTCGAGGGACGTCATCGCGACCGCCGGCGCGGGACCCTGGAGGATCCGCGGCGTCTGCGGCGTCATCGCCACCGCGCGGAAGGGTTCGGCGTGCCCCGCCTCGCAGGTGTCGCAGGTCGCGAGGTAACGATTGAGCCAGCCGTCGCGAGTTCCCTTCTGGTCTGGGGTCCCGCTCTCCATGTAGTCCTGCGCGTCGAAGTGCGACCGCGTCGAACTCGGACTCCCCACGGCGTGCACCGGCGCGAGCAGCTTGCGGTCCCAGAGCGGCCTGAGCGGCGCGAGCGCGGGATGAAGTCCGAAGAACCCATCGAGGTCGAGTGAGCCCGCCGCGCCCGCGGTCCGTGCCGGTCGCGCGATGCCGATCGACGGCCGCAGCCGGTAGTACTCGGCGTCTCCGTGCGGCACGACGACATTCAACGCATCGGCGGCGCCACGCTGGAAGAGACAGACGAGGACCTTCCCCTTCGCGGCCTGCGGAAGTTGCAGGCCGTACACGGCGCGGCGAAGGAATGACGGCGAGAGGCCCATCGTCACGAGCGCGAGCGCGCCACTGCGGACGAACACACGGCGATGCATCGCTACCTCCGTTGGAACTCAGGGGCGCCGACAGCGAGCCCGACCAACTGCGCCAGTCCTTGCAGCGGTGGGATCTCGCGTTCGCCATCGGTCGCGATGCCGGCGTGCAGTGGATTGCGTCCGCTCAGGAGGATCCCGCGGGTCTCCGGTGAGACGCGGCTTCCGAGGAAGGTCGCGATCACGCCATCCACCTGGGCGTCGCGGTCGGCGTTGATGAGCGATGAGGCACCGGGCCAGTCGGTGGGTCGCGCACCTGGAAGCCGATTCGCCCCCACCGCGAGCCCGAAGTTGATGCGCCCGAGTATGGCACCGGTACCCATCCACTCCGCGGCAACGTCGGGCCATCCATCCGGCGTCGCACGTCCATAGATCGGCTGGCCGAGGTTCGCGACCACCTGAGCCGTGCGCGGCGAGGGATCGGGCGCGGCATCGAGGGCGCGAAGAGCGCTCACCACCACCTCGAATGGCGTCTTCACCTTTGCGCGGAACGCAGCCGCCGAGAAGAACTCGGGGCTGGTGATGATCGTGCGCACGACCTCGCGAATGTCGCCATCGGTCCTTGTGAACGCCTCGGCGGCGCGATCGACCAGCTCATCTGGTGGCTCGTCGCTCACGAATCGGCACGCGAGTTTGGTCGCGATGTGGCGCGCTGTCGCCGGATGGCGTGCGACGATGTCGAGCACCTCCTCACCGTCCTCGATCCCGCGGCCCGCGCGTAGCCGGCGACCGAGGACGGTCTTCTCCCCGGCGTCGTGGGCCCCGGGATTGAAGAAGAAGGTGCCGGGCTCGGGGAGTCGCGCGGCGACGGCGCGACGAAGCTGGCGCGCCTGGTCCGGTCGCTGTGGAAGGAAGGTCCACCCGGTGAGGGCGCGCGCGACGTTCAATACATCGGCCTGCGTGTACCCGCCGTCGACGCCCAGCGTGTGCAGCTCCAACAGTTCGCGACCGTAGTTCTCGTTGAGGCCGCGATTGCGCCCCGCGGCGAGCCGCGGCGGTTGCGTCCGTGGCCGGCCGCTGTCGGCAGCGCTCTGCCAGTTGTCGAGATAGAGGAGCATCGCGGGGCTCTTCGCGACGGCGCCAAGGAGATCGCGGAAGCGACCCATCGCGTGCGGGCGGATCGTCCGATTCTCGTACTCGGCGATCGCGTACCGCATCTGTGGGCTCTTCCCTGAGAAGACCGAGAAGTGGTTGAGCCAGAAGTCGGTGAGCACTTCCTCGAGCTGCCGCTGCGTGAGAAGCGCACGCCCGATGCGTGCTGACTGCACCTCGGTGGTGACCCGGCGCACACCGCCGGCGACGCGCCGGAACTCAGCGGAGTCCTGTGGGCTCAACGAGTTACGGTTCGCCGGGTTGAGGGCCTGTAGGGCCTCCGCCGGCCGTGGGTACGCCTTTTGCAACTCCGCATAGCTCAGGTCGAGGGTTTCGAACTGGCTGAGCCAAGCGTCGAGACGTTGGTCCGCGATTCGCTGGGGCTGGAGCTGCTGCGCGATGAATGCATCGACTCCGATCTCCCGGATGCGGGCCACGTCACTAGGTCTGGCGCCAAAGGTGAGACGGCTCAGCACGTGAGCGACTTGTTCGTCGGCGGTCTGTTCGCGGACCGCCGGGGAGCTCGACGAAGAGGACATAAGCGGCGCCGCGATGTCCCGCGTCCCTCGGGGCGCACATCCGGCGACCGCGAGTAGGGGAAGAACGACGCTTCGGAGCTGGAGTCGCATGACTGGACTACGACCGAGGCGGGCCAATGGTTAAGGCCGCTGTGCGGCGGACGAATAATCCGACGCCTCCGGCGGCCGGGGGTCTATGGTGAGGGCGGGCAGGTGGTGGGGGTGCGTCGGATCACACCTGAAGAAGGACGTCTGATCACACGCCTGCTGCCTGTCCGCTGCTCACCGCCAACCGATGTGACACTCAGTCGTCCTTAGGGGTAGGAGAAGGAAAGCCGTAGGGTCTCGGACAGGACCCACAGTGCGGGAGACCAGATGGAAGTGATGGTGCAGTGGGATGAATCGACGGGATCGCGGTCGGAGGTGGCGCGCGTCAGTTCGGTGGCTTCACCGGACACGCTCGAATCGCCGACCCGCGAAGTCGTGACACTCTATGGTGTTCCCACGCCCGAGTTGCTCGCCCTCGCTCTTGCTGCCGCCGTCGAGGCGCGGAAGGCCGCGCACGGTCACGTCGCGACGCGCGAAGTTCACATCTCCGAGTCTGCTGATGCGGTGGGTGACACCCGTTGGCGCGACCGCGCGACGGGTGAACTCATCCGCGACGATCTCGTCATCCCGCTCACGGTATTGAAGGAGACGGCGGGTGACCTGCTTCTGGAGTGTGGTCAGGGGATCCGGCGGCTGCTCGCCCGGCTCCTGATGAAGGACTGGCCCGAAGGGACTCGGCGTGCGCTGACGCTCGAACTCGTGGTCGCGGCGCCGGTCCGGAGTTCGGACGCGCTGGCGACGATGCGCGAGGCCGACGCCGGCAACTTCGACGACGAATAGTCCGCAGAATCCCCAGGGGTGGGGGCGGAGGGGGGAAGTCCGCACGCAGTTGGCGGCTTCCCCCTTCTTGCGTCCGCCCAGATCCCGATGCACCCTCCCAGTCCCTGATGCGCCCGCCCCAGGCGGGAGGAGGGTGTCCCGATGAGGGAATACAAGAGCGACGAGATCCGGAACATCGCGGTCGTCGGTCACGGAGCGAGCGGGAAGACCACACTGGTCGACGCGCTCGCTTTCGTTTCGGGGTCGTCGCGCCGCCACGGAACGGTGAAGGAGGGCACGACCCTCACCGACACATCGCCCGAGGAGATCGCGCGGGGGTATTCGATCTCCCTCGGTTGCGCGCACGCCGAGTGGCGCGATGTGAAGGTCAACCTCCTCGACACGCCGGGGTACGCCGATTTTGCTGGTGATGCGATCGCCGGGCTCGTCGCGGCGGATGGGGCGCTGGTCACCGTCGGGGCCACAGCAGGGGTCGAGGTCGGGACGGAACGAATGTTCCGCGAGGCGGTGAAGCGCGCTGATCCGGTGCTCTTCGTCGTCGCGATGATGGACAAGGAGAACGCCGACTTCGACCGTGCGTACAGGTCGATCAAGGACCGGCTGACGCAGAAGGTGGTGCCGGTCGAGATCCCGATCGGCGCCGGGGCGTCGTTCAAGGGGATCATCAACCTCTTCACGAAGAAGGCGCACCTCTTCAAGCCCGGCACCAAGGCCGACGAGTACGAGGAGGCGGCGATCCCGGCGAGTGAGCAGGCGCGATTCGAGAAATACCACGCCGAGATGGTCGAGGCGGTCGCGGCGACCGACGACGCCCTGCTCGAACGCTTCTTCAATGGGGAGGAGATCCCCGGCGAGGAGGAGATGCGGGCGATGAAGGAAGCGATGAAGCGGGCCGAGCTCTTCCCGCTGCTCTGCTGTTCTTCGGCGCAGACCCACGGCGTGCGGACGGTCCTCGACCTGCTCGTGCAGTTGATGCCGAGCGCCTATGAGATGGAGGAGATCCACGGGCTCAAGGGCGCCGAGGGCGATCGCGTAGTCGAGATCCATCCGAAAGAATCGGCTCCTTTCGCGGCGCTCGTGTTCAAAACGACGCAGGAGACTCACGTCGGAGAGGTCACGTACTTCAGGACCTTCAGCGGGCTGGTCGCGAATGGCGCCGAGGTGTTGAATGCGTCGCGTGGCGCGCCGGAGAAGCTCTCACATCTCGCGGTGCCGCAGGGGCGGGACCGCATCGAGGTGCCGCGACTCTACCCAGGTGACATCGGGTGCGTCGCCAAACTCCGCGGCACGCACACCAACGACACGCTGAGCACGAAGGAGCATCCGGTGCGGCTGCCGGCGATCCCGTTCCCCGACGGGCTCGTCAGTTTCGCGATCGAGGCGACCCAGCGGGCCGACGAGGAGAAGCTGCAGACGGGACTCCACCGCCTGCACGACGAGGATCCGACGATCCAGACACACTTCGAGCCGGAGACGCACGAGACGATCATCGAGGGACTCGGCGAGCGCCACTTGGAAGTCGCGCTCTCACGGCTCGACCGGCAGTTCGGCGTGAAGGCGACGCTGCGTGCGCCGCGCGTGCCCTACCGCGAGACGCTACTGGGCGCCGCCGAGGGGCAGGGGCGTCATAAGAAGCAGACGGGCGGGAAGGGACAGTTCGGCGATTGTTGGATCAGGATCAAGCCGTCGGCTCGCGGTTCCGGCTACCAGTTCGTCGACAAGATCTCGGGCGGAGTGATCCCGCGGCAGTACATCCCGGCGGTCGACAAGGGCGTGCAGGAGGCAGCGGAGCGCGGTGTGATTGCGGGGTATCCGGTGGTGGACTTCCAAGTCGAGGTGTTCGACGGATCGTATCACGCCGTCGATTCCAATGAAGCGAGCTTCAAGATGGCGGGGATCCTCGCGTTCAAGACGATCGCGCCGAAATGCCGACCGGCGTTGCTCGAGCCGCTGATGAGCGTGTCGGTGTTCACGCCTGATGCGTACTTGGGCGACGTGATGGGGGACTTGAGTGGGCGTCGTGGGCACATCGCGGGGACGGAGCCGTCGAGTGATGGGCTCGGGACGGTGGTGAAGGCCACGGTGCCGATGGCGGAGTTGCACTTGTATGCGACGAAGCTGCAGTCGATCACGCACGGGTATGGATCAGTGAGGTATCGGTTCCAGGGGTTCGAGATGATGCCGGCGGAGGCGGCGGCGAAGGTGCAGGTTGTGAAGCACGCGGGGCAGGAGTAGCGATCAGCCGCTCCATTCCTCGAGTCGCGGCTCGGCTAGTCCTTCGAACGCGAGGGCCGCGGCGTAGTTCGGCGCGACGTCGAGATCGGTCAGGTTCCACCGATGCGCCGACGTGAACCGGTCGAGCCGCTGGCCGAGTCCGATCCCGACCCCCTTGAGGTAGGCCTCCGTCCGGGTCCACAGGCGGTAGTACGCGCTGAGCTGCTCTGTCGCGGGAAGTGCGACGAGCGCCTCGAAATCCTCCCGCGAGAAGTGCGATCGCGCGACCGCGACCATCTGCGGGAGCGGGAGGATCCGCTCGAGATCCACCCCGACCGGGCCTTCCTTCGATATGGCAAGGAGCGCGAGATCCCCCGAATCGCTGAGACTGAACTCGACGCCGCTGTTGCCCGGCGCGGATAGAAAAGGCTTTCCCGCCGAGCCAACGCCATAGGCGATCGCCGCCGGGGCGACGCCGGCTTCGCCCGCGAGGATCCGCCGCATCGCGACGTGCGCGTGGAGCCAGCGGTTCCGCAGGTCCACGGTCCCGTACCGCGCGGCGCGCGCGCGCTCGTCGGCCGCGAGCTCGGCGACCGCGCCCGCCGCCGGCGGCGCCGACGCGTCGAGCACGATCCGCCAGACGGTGATCACACCCAGATCACACCTTGTGGTACGCGATGCGTCCGGCTTCGGCCCGATCAGGGGCGAGATAGATGTCGAAGTCCGAGAAGAACGCTGGCGCCTCACCCTGCAGGACGCGCAACACCGCGAGCGCCATCCGACGGATCTCGAACTCGGCCCCTTCACTCGCGCGGAGTTCGAGCATCGTGCGCCAGGCGCGGACGTTGCCGGTCACGACGATCTTGGTCTCGGTCGAGTTCGGGAGCACGCCACGCCCGGCCTCGCGAGCCATCTTCCGGCGGTGGACCTTGTCGTCCACCCAGCGATAGCGCTCGATCAACTTCTCGACGAGCGCGATGTAGGTCGCTTGCGCCGATTCCATCTGCGCCTTCCAGGCACCCACGAGCGCGTCGTCGCCAAGGATCGCCGGCGGCACGACGAAGGCGGCGTCACTCTCATCCACGTAGCGTTGGCTCAGCTGTGAGTACGCGAACCCTGCCCGATGCCGCACCAGTTCATGCGTCAACGAGCGGCTCACACCCTCAAGCAAAAGCGAGTAGTTCGCGTGCTCGAGCACCGAACCGTGTCCCTGCTTCTTGATGTTCTCGAGGTACTCCCGCGTGCTGCGGCTCGCGGGATTCTTCTGGCTCATATAGCAGAGCCGTCCCGCGAACTCGGCCAGTCGCTCCCCATCGGTGCTCTCGCCCATCCAATGCACCGGGAGGTGCGACGGCTCAGTGAAGACGGGGCGAGCGAGGACGGTGACTAGGGGCGCGTCGTAGAAGCGAGGCATCTGAACGGCAGATGGGAGATGGGGGATGGGAGTGGTGAGGCGAAAGTTAGTCGAGGAACGGTCAGTCGCTCCACTCTCCCCTCCCCATCTCACTTCTGTAGTAGATCGAGCCTCGACCGCCCCCACGCCTTGTCGCGCACCACGAGGTCGAGCGCGGCGCGCGCGGCACTCGGGAGGGGCGGGAGTGCGGGGTCGTACTTGATGTCGGCGAGCGGCGTCGCACCGGGGGCAGCGATCTTAACGCCCGGATTCAGGATCCCATCGGGATCGAAGGCGCGCTTGGTCGCCTCGAAGAGCGCGACAGTCGACGCCGGCCAGGTGCGCGCGAGAAGTGGGGCGCGGAGTCGGCCATCGCCGTGTTCGCCGGCGAGCGTGCCGCCCAGACGAACAACGAGTGCAGTGACCTCATCGATCAATGTCTCGCAACGTGCGCGCCAGTCGGGCACGCTGGTGTCGACCAGTGCATTCACGTGGGCGTGCGCGTCACCGGCGTGGCCAAAGATCACGCCCTCGAGCCGCGAGCGGGTCAGCGCGGCGCGCGCGCCGCGGACGTACTCGGCGAACCGTGCTGGCGGCACGCAACCATCCTCGGCGAGTTGCAGACTCTGGAGGCGCGGGGCGAGCCGTGAGAGGATCGGGCTCGCGGCGTGCCGGAGTCGCCAGAGGATCGCCTCCTCACCGGGGCCCATCGCCACGTCCACGCGCAGCGCGCCCCCGGCCTCGCACCAACCAGCGAGCTCCTTGATCCGGGAGCGCACCAGGACCTCGTCCTCAGATTCGGCCTCGACAAGCAGTACCGCCTCGACGCCAGCCGGAAGCGGAACGGGAGCGCCCTCGAGCGCGGCGACCGCAAGGAAGGAACGATCGAGCATCTCGACGGCGCTCGCACCAGCGGCGGCAAGGTGGATCGCCGCCGCTGCGGCGCCTTCGAGGTCTGGAAAGGCGGCCAGGAGACTCGCCGTCGCCGGCGCGAGCGGCGTCAATCGGAGGTCGGCCGCGACGATCAGGGCGAGTGTGCCCTCACTGCCGATGAGCAGGTCCACCACGTCGCCGCTCTCGCGCCAATCGGCGAGCGCATACCCCGAGGATTCCTTGCGCACCGCCGCGTGGCGAAGCAGTTCTGGCGCCGAGCTACGCACGCGTGGCGCGACGTCCCGCTCGAAGCGGTCGAGTGCCGCGATCCCGCTCGCCCGCTCACCCCGACGTATCCAGGCGCGCGTGCCGTCGGCGAAGACGCACTCGAGCCCGGCGACCCAGCGCCGGAGTGGGCCATAGCGGACGTGCCGCGCCCCGGCGGCGTGTGTCGCGCACATCCCGCCGATTGTCGCGAAGCCGCAGCTCGATGGTTCGACCGGGAACTGCAGGGCATCGCGGAGGGTGACCTGTTGCAGCTGGTCTCGGATCACGCCCGCGCCGACCACCACGCGCCGGTCGCGTACTCCCACCGGGTCGAGCCGCTGCAAGCGGCCGAGGTCGACGATGCAGCCGGGACCGACGGCGCCATTCGCCATCGAACTGCCGGAGCCGCGCGCGGTGAGGGCTACGCGCTCGGCGGCGGCCCAGCGCACGAGCGTGACGATATCGTCGGCGTCGAGCGGCACTGCCACTGCCGCTGGGATGATGCGGGCGACTCCGGCCGCTTCGCTGTACACCGCGCACGCGAGCTCGTCGGACCGGAACGCACCCCGAAATCCCGCCGGCGACTTCATCGGACGGTGGGCACGAGACGGAAGGGGCGCGCCTTCACCCGCGCAACGAGTTGGCGCAGGGCACGATTGCTCACGATCGTGAGCAATCCTGCGATCATCAGGGATCGCACCTCACGCCGCGAGATCTTCACCACGCCGCCCTCGGTCAGCATAGCGCGCGAGCCGGCGAGGTCGCGCAGCGTCGCGTAGGCGAACAGGAGGGGGAGGACACAGAAGGCACGGATCGCGATCGCGCGGCGTGGGATCAGCGTGATGTAGTCGAGCGCGTCATCGAGGTCGGTGCGGGCGAGGTCGATGAAGCGACTGACCGCCCGATGATTCCCTTCGCGGTGCGCTGGCGAGAGCAGCGTCTCGTGGCCGCTTCCCTGCGCGGCGAGATCGGTGGCGGGGATGTAGATCGCATTCTCGTGCTGTGCGTCCCAGGCGATGTCCTTGAGGATGTTCACCGTCTGCAACGCCTCGCCGAAGGTCTCGGCCTTGGTCCGCAGTCGCTCGTACTCCCGGTCACCGATCGCCCGCGCGTGCTCGTGCCAGAGTTCGGTGAGCATACAGCCGACGGTGCCGGCGACGTAGTAGCAGTACTCCTTGTACTCGGCGACGGTCTGGATGCGGATCCCAGTGGGATAGCTCCGGACGAACTTCGCCATCCCATTCCCCATCACGCGCACCCAATGGGCGACACGTTCGCGGGTGTGCGGCGGCAGGTCGCGGAAGATCACGAGTACGAGGTCGCTGCGGGCGACGAGGGCGAGATGGGCGGCGTCGCCCTTGAGTTGCGCGGCGAGCGCCGGGAAGGCGTCGGCGCGCGCCGCATCGTCGAGCGCAGCGAGGAACGCTTCCAACAATTCGGCTCGCCGCGCCGGACTCGTCGTGTTGTCATCCTCGATCGTGTCGGCGATCCGGCAGAGGAGATAGGCGACGAGCACCGAGCGGCCCAGCGTTCCCGGAAGGAACCGGATGCTGATCGCGAAGGTCCGGGAGACGTCGGGGAGGATGGCGCGTGCGAACCGCTCCGCCTCGCGAAGTCGGGTCATCGGTCCGGGGCGAGCAGTTGGTCGAGGAGCCCGCGCTTCTTGGGCTCGCCGAACTCCACCCGGTCGAGCGCCTGCTCGATCGCGAGCTGAGCGGCGCGCGCATCACGGCGATAGTTGCGGCGCGCCATCCAGAGAGAGAAGAGGCCGATGCCGGCGCCGGTGGCGATCGCGAGCGGCGCGAAGACCGACATCGCGAGGAGCGCCGCGGCGCCGCCGCCGCCGGCGGCCAGCCCGATGAGCCCGTTCCGAGTGGCGTTCCCGCGGCGGCCGATCAGCGCCGTCTCGAGACGTACGTGCACCCGGCCGACCTCGACTTCGATCACCGTCGCACTCACCTCATCCGATTTCACGAGGGGGAATCCGCGGCCGTCGAGTCGCGTCAGTTCGCGCACCGCGCCCGCCCAGCCGCCGCGAGGTCCCCACACGACGCGATCGGGGAAGCGCCGCCGCTCGGTGAGATTCTCGTCGCGCTGGAAGGCGCGATCGATCGCCGCGAGGATCTCCTTGGGCTGACCCGCGACGACCCGCGACGCGGAGAACTGGGCGGGCCCGGCCGCGAGGGCGAGGAGACCGCCCTCCTCGGGGAGCGTGACGCGCATCCGCTCCTCGGCCAGCGCCTGCCGCACGGCCGTCGGCGAGATGCCGACTTCCTTGGCGAGCGAGAGGAGATCCGCTTCACTCAACGTCTCCGGTGTGTCGCCCTGCGCCGCGTGCAGCTCGGCGGCGCGCAGGAGTACGCGCTCGAGCGCGGCGCGCGGGAGATGCGGGACGGGTAGGTCGGCCATCGTCAGATCCCGCCGAAAGCAGTCGTGACCTGGCGACGCATAGAGGCGATCATATCGTCGGGCATCGGGAAGGCGGCGGCGAGCGCCGCGAGCGCGTCGCTCGGCGGCACCGGGCGGCCGGCGACGGCGAGGTACCACCGAGCGTAGCGCTCGGCGAGCGCCGGATCGATACGTTCGACGAGGAGCGCGCCACCGCGGACGAGTCCAGCACTCGCGAGTCGCGCACCCGCTCCCTCGCGCTGCTGGGCCGGCGTGAGGTGATCGTTGATCGCGACCTGCGCGACGGCGCCGGCGGCCTCGTGCGCGAAGCTGAAAAGCACCACCTCGGCTGAATCCGCAGTACGCGGCCACGCGACGGCGTACTGACTCATGTTCTTGCCGGCGGGGACGGCGCGCCCCTCGCCGCCAAGGGCGCGCGAGATGATGAGGTCGCCGTTCCCCTGTTGCGTGTGATTCAGGTAGGTCTGGAGCGCTGGGCGCCACGTAGATTGCCAGAGCGAGTCGGCGCGGGCGAAGGCATTGGCCGCGGCACGTTGTTCCTCCAGCCACCAGGCGTGATGGAACGCCACGTGCTCGGCGTCGAGTGCCGAAACGAGCAGCTTCGCGAAGGTGCGGTCGTCGGCGCGCGGGAACTGCTGCGCGAGGAAGGCGATGATCGCTGCCACTTCGCGGTTCCCGGTGCGGGCAGGGTCGCCCTCGGCTCGTTGGAAGTACTCGAACGCCTGTTTCATCTCCTCCCAGGTCCCGAAGTAGAGGCCGAGGAACTGTGCGCCTTCGAGCGCGGGGCGCGCCTTCAGGGTAGCGGCGAGCGCCGTGCGCGCGCTGTCGAATCCGGTGTAAAGTCCGCGTCCGTTCTTCGCGACCGTGACGTGGTCGGGGTAGCCGCGCGCGAAGAGGGGCACGGTGGCCGTGTCGCTCACGAGGAGCGCGAAGCCGTGGAGCCAGAGGTCCACGTGCTCGCGCGTCTTCGCGGGCCACTGCGGTCCCCGCACGACCGGGGTGAGCGGCGCCGCGGTGGACTGGGGTCCGGCGCAGGACGCCGCGACGAGCGCGGCGAGGAGGAGCTTCAGGCCTTTCGGCCGCAGGTGACGCAGAACTTCCATCCTGATTCGATCTCCGCGCTGCATCCCGGGCAGCGGCGTACGAGGAGGTTCAGTCCGCAGCACGGGCAGAACTTGATGCGGCGCCCCTCCGGGATCGGTTGCGCGCAATACGGACAAGTCGGTGCAACAGTGCCAGCGATCGCGGTCTCACCACTGACCGTCGCGGACGCGACTGCGGCCGGCGCGTCCGGCGCAGCGGTGATGGCCTGCGAGCCGGATTCGCGCGGTTCGGTCGACTTCGACGCGCGCGGCGCCGGCGCGACGACCGGGGTCGCGATCGGCGTCGGCGGGCGCAGGTCGATGTCGGTGTCGCCGGCGAGGATCTGTTGCGCCCGCGCGGTCGCGATGCGGATCTTCGTGTTCGCGTAGGTGCGGAGTACCGTCAGATCGGGATTCGGCGAGGCCAACTCGGCCCGCAGATCGTCCTGCAGCAGGTCGTCGGCGAAGATCAACTCGCGCTCTCCGGCAACGAGTCGCATCAGGGCGTGCAGATAGTCGTCGTTCGAATCGAGCTGCCCGTCACGCTTCGCCGCTTTGTAGGGCACGAACTTGTCGAGCAGTTCCCCGACGAGCAGCGGTCGCTCGAGTGCGCCATCGGCGCGCGCGGCGAGGATCAGGCGACGGAAGAGGAGGTCGAGGGCGTCCACGATGTGATTACCCCGGTCGTGGCAAAGATGGGGAGGCGCGAAAGCGCTCGCCATCGGGGAAGGGCGCGACCTCGCCACGCGCTCCGCCCTTGGCTCGCCGCGCAGTGAGCCAGGCGTCGAATCCGGAGTCCTCCAGACCCGCCGAATGCGACTGCTCGGTCGCGGCCCGCACGGCGAGGTCGTTCGCATACTCGTTCTGCGGATGCCCGGCGTGGCCCTTCACCCAGTGCCACTGGTAGGCGTGCCCCTCGGTCGCACGGAGCGCCGAGTGCCAGAGTTCGAGGTTCTCGATCGGGCCCGTCTTCCGCTTCCATCCGTTGCGCGCCCACCCGAAGACCCAGGAGGAGAGTCCGTCCACGATGTACCGCGAGTCGGTGGTGAAGGAGACCGCGAAAGCGCCCCCTTTCGCGCCGAGCGCGTTGAAGGTCTCGATCACCGAGCGGAGCGCCATCCGGTTGTTCGTCGTGGCTGGTTCGCTCACCCAGAGGTCGCGCCGGATGAGGCGCCCGTCGTGATGCAGGTACTCGATGAGCATCCCGGCGCCGCCGGGATTCTCCCCTTCACGGCCGTTCCCGAGGCAGGATTCATCGGCGTAGACTGCGACGAGGGGGAATCGCGCGTTCACGCGCCCCACGCCGTGCCGCGAGGGCCGCTCCACGCGGTGATCAACTGCTCCAGCACCTGCGTGGCCACGCCGATCTCCTCGACGCTCACGTACTCCTCGGCGGCGTGGGCGAGGGCGATGTCGCCGGGGCCGTAACAGATCGCCGGGATCCCGGCCGCAGTGAAGAGCGCGGCGTCAGTCCAGCAGGAGAGTCCCTCGACCGGCGCATTCCGTCCGACGGCGGCGCTCGCGGCGATGAGTGCCTCGACGATCGCGTGCGAGGGCGCGACGTCGTTCGGCTCCTGCACGAGGCCCGGGTTGACGGTCGCACACAGCGAGGGGATGCGAGCCCGAACGCGAGTTGCGGCTGCCTCGATCTCGGTGACGAGGGCGGCGCCTTTTTCACCTGGAAGGGTGCGGCGCTCGACCGAGAAGGTACAGCGCTCGGGGTAAGTCGAGATCCCGCTGCCTCCGGCGATCGTGCCGGCGTGGAGCGATGCGTGTCCGAGAAGGGGATGGGTGCGACGCGCGAGTTCGTTGTGATTCAGCGTGTCGAGTTCGGCGAGGAGGTGCGCCGCGTTGGTGATGGCGTCGATGCCGATGTCGTAGCGCGAACCGTGGGCAGCGCGCCCCTCAATGGTGACGTCGGCCCAGGCGAAGCCGCGGTGTGCGGGACAGATCGCGAGGCGTGTCGGTTCGGTGACGATCGCCGCCTGCGCGGTGACGCCCGCATCGAGGAGGAACTTCGTGCCGTGGCTCTCGAACTCCTCGTCGATGACGGCGGCGATGATGACCTCGCCACCAAGACCCTTCTCCGAGGCGCGTGCGGCGGCGGCGCACATCGCAGCGATGCCGGCCTTCATGTCCGTGGAGCCTCGGCCGTACAGTCGGCCATCACGCTCGGTCGCCTCGAAAGGGAGGTGCAGCATCCCCTCGACTCCCACGGTGTCGAGATGGCCGTTGAGGAGGAGGGAGCGCCCGCCGTAGCCGCCACCGATGCGCGCGAGCACGCAGGGGCGGCCGGGGAGCGCGTCGAGTAGGTCGGCGCTGAAGCCCCAGTCGGTGAGCACTTCCGCCAGTCGTTCGGCGACAGCGCGCTCTCCCGGACCGCCGGGGACGAGGGAAGGATTCCGGGAGTCGATCGCGACGAGCTCGCGCGTCAGCGCGAGGGCGTCACCGCGGATCACTTCTTCGGCGCAGGCTTCTTGGCTGCGGACTTCTTCGCAGGAGCCTTCTTGGCAGCGGGCTTCTTCGCGGAGGCCTTCTTGGCCGCAGGCTTCGGCTTCGGCGCGGGCTTGTGCGCTGCGGGCTTGTGCGCTGCGGGCGCGTGCGCTGCGGGCGCGTGTGCGACCGGCTTGTGCACCGCGCCGCTCGCGGTGGGCTTCGCGGCGGCGGGCGCTGGTTTCACCGGCAGCTTGCCTTTGTGCTTCTTCATCCAAGCTTCCTCGGCCTCACGCACGAGCTTGTCGGCCTCGTCCTGCGTCATCTGTCCGCGGCGGACCATATACTGCACGAGGTCACGGGCACTCTCGAGAGAGAAGGCGACGAGTCCTGCGGCGGCGCCGACGACTTCCTTCATCGCGGCGGCCATCTTGCTGCCGGCCTCAAGGGAGATCTCGTGGGCCTTGGCCGCCATCTCAGCGACGGTGTCGCGGACGTCCTGACCGCGATGGCCTGGGTGGCGACGGGGCGGGACTGGGGGAACTGGCGCGGCAACTTCAGCCGGCTTTGTGGAATCGGGCATGGTCAGGTGGTCTGTGGCGAGGTGCTGCAGGAGATGAACGGCCGCAAGTATATGGTATTTCGGGGCATACGCAAGTGATGCCGTGGCGCAGATTTAGGGCGCTTCTCCGCCGAGAGCACCGTTCCCATTAAGACACTATAGGGACAGTACAAGGTCATCATAATGGCTCTACCGCTCAAAGGTGTTAGAATACTCGACCTTTCGCGAGTTCTCGCCGGTCCGCTCGCGACGATGATGTTAGGCGACCTCGGTGCCGATGTGATCAAAGTCGAGCGTCCCGACGGCGGGGATGACACTCGCGGCTGGGGTCCTCCCTTCGACGCGCGGGGGGAGAGTGCGTACTACCTCGCCACGAATCGGAACAAACTCAGCGTCGCGGCGGACTTCGCCCTAAGGGAGGACCACGCGCTGATCGAACGATTGCTCGACGGCGCCGACGTCGTCGTCGAGAACTTCAGGCCGGGTTCACTCGAGAAGCGCGGCCTCGGTCCCGACGCGACGCTCGCGCGCCATCCGCGGCTCATCTGGTGCACGATCACCGGCTTTGGTGCCGCGAGTCATCGTCCGGGCTACGACTTCGTCGTGCAGGCAGAGAGCGGCTGGATGTCGATCACCGGGGATCCTGCAGGAGGCCCGACCAAGCACGGCCTCGCCCTGGTGGATGTGCTCGCGGGAAAGGATGCGGCGATCGCGGTGCTTGCGGCGCTGGCGGCGCGCCGCGAGGGAGTGGCGCGCTCCGCCGCGGAGCGACGGTGTCAGGTCTCGCTGGCGCACAGCGCAGCGGCGGCGCTGGTGAACGTCGCGCAGAACGCGCTCGTCACCGACACGGAGTCGCCTCGCTGGGGGAATGCGCACCCGAACCTCGTGCCTTACCAGCTCTTCGAGGCGTCCGACCGCCCGTTGGTGATCGCGGTCGGGAATGACCACCAGTTCGCGGCGTGTGCGCGCTCTCTCGGACTCGCCGATCTCGCGGCTGACGCGTCGGTCGCGACGAACGCCGGGCGGGTGGTCGCGCGCGAGCGGGTGACGGGGGCGATCGCGGCTCGCGTGCGCACGGCTCCGGCCGCGACCTGGATCGCGTCGCTCGACGCGGCGGGCGTACCCTGCGGCGTGGTGCGGACGGTCCTCGAAGCGCTGCACGATGTCGAGGCCTCTCCCCTGATGGGGATCCATCCCCTCGCGCCGTCGACGGTGCGTCTCCCTCCCCCCCGACTCGACGAGCACGGCGGATTAGTGCGTGCGAAGGCGTGGGGAGCGTTCGCGTGAGGGCCCCCGCAGAGGCCGCCCGAATGGTGCGTGACCTCCGGACGATACGCTCGTCCCTTCTATGCGATGGCCCCGGTTCGATCGGGGCGCTTGCGGTGTGTCGGCCCTGTTCGCGACGTGGTGGTTGGATTACACTAGCGTCGTGCCTTTGAAAACGACGGAGCCGACCCCCACGGGCGACCTGCTCGATGCCGATCAAGCGGTGATCGACCGCGTGCTCGCGGGGGATCGCAACGCATTCGGGATCCTGATCGAGCGTTACAGCGACCCGCTGTATCGGCACGCGTACGGGATGACGGGCAGTGCGGATGTTGCGGAAGACATCCTGCAGGTGTCGTTCATCAAGGCGTTCCACCACCTCTCGGAGGTCCGGGGGCGGTTCGACGCTTGGGTGTTCCGGATCGTGGCGAACGGCTGCAAGGACTGGCTGAAGAACATCCGGCGGACGCACCTCAGCTACGAAGAGGACGACCAGCCGTCAGGACTGGAGACGCCGGAGCAGGAGCTGGACCGGGGGGAGATGCGGCGCGATCTCGATGGCGCCCTGTCGTCACTACCGGGGTCGTTGCGTGAAGCATTCGTGATGAAGCACGTCGAGGGCCGCTCGTATGAGGAGATGGCCGAGTTGCTCGACGCGACGGTCGGTGCCCTGAAGATGCGTGTCCATCGCGCCCGCGAGGCGCTGCAGAAGCTCCTGGAGGATCGGTATTCGTGATGCAAGACTCCCTAGACCCCCGTGACGCCGCGCGTGACCCACTGACCGAACCCCGCTCGGGGCCATCGGCCGAGCCGGTGGCGGGCGACCGTGAGGTGCCACTCGCCGGCGCGGAGATCCCGTCGGCGGTGCATGCCTACCTCGACGGTGATGCCGTCAGCGACGCCGCGCTCTCGGCTGCCCAGCGTGAGGTCGAGCTCTGGAAGCGGATCGGCGCGGAGACGGGTCGTCGGCGCCGGATGGTGACGCCGGCGCACGTGCAAGCGCAGATCCTGGCGAAGCTCGCGGACGACTAAGCGTCGTCCTTGGCTTCGGCTCGACAGGCCGGCTCCCGCTCGGGAGCCGGCCTTTTCACTACAACGGCATCACACGAAGGCACGAAGACCCGAAGAAGGGACGCGGCACAATTCGGGGAACGGCAACTGCGGAGCGGCGTTCATCGCACCACTCTTGCGATGCCATCTCGCAGTGCCGGAACATTGAAGTTCAGGATGAGGCCGAGTTGCGGACCGGTGAGTCGGAGGTAGGTCACTACCTGCGCGCGGTGGATCGGTTCGAGCTTCGCGACGCATTTCACCTCGACATGATCGAGTTCTCGACAATCAGGTCCGCGCGGTATGCGGCCCGAATCTCAAGCGCGCGGAAGGTGAGAGAGATCGGGACTTGGGTCTCGACGCGAAGACCCAAGCGTCTTAGCTCGTACTCCAAGCAGCGCTGGTACGCCGACTCGAGGAGCCCGGGGCCGAGTTCCCGATGGACATCGATCGCGGCGCCGATCAGAAGTCGTGAGAGTGGCTCGAATTCCACGCTGCTCCTCTCCGAGGCTTCGTGTCTTCGTGTGAACCGCTGGTCTCCAACAAGACACGAAGGCACGACGCGGGACGCGGGATCAGAACCGCGCTGGTGATGCTACATTCACGCCGACCCCAAGCCACGCCGAGCCCAGTCATGAGCGCCCATCGCACCACCCGGCCGAGTGCCGATGAGTTCGCAACCTTCTATCAGGGCTACATCGCGCTCGTGCCGGACGGCGATGTGGTCGAGGCGCTGATCGGGGGGGCTGAGGTCGCAGCGGCACTCCTCGCCGACGTCACGGAGGAACAGGCGAATCACGCGTACGCGCCGGGAAAGTGGACGCTCAAGGAGGTCGTTCTCCACTGCGCCGATGCGGAACGGATCTTCGCCTACCGCGCGCTGCGGATCGCGCGCGGCGACAAGACGGAGCTCCCGGGGTGGGACGAGAAGGCCTACGCGCCGGAGAGCGGGGCGGCGGCGCGCAGCTTCGATTCGGTGCTCAACGAACTCGAGTCGGTGCGGGATTCGACCGTGGCGCTCTTCGAGGGACTACCCGCCGACTCGTGGACTCGGCGCGGGACGGCGAACGGCTTCGGCGTGAGCGTGCGGGCGCTCGCCTGGATCACGGCGGGCCACCTCCTGCATCACCTGTCGGTCGTGCAGGAGCGTTATCTGGCGTAGCGCTACAGGTGGACGGTGCGGCCCAAGGCGCCTAGCGCCGCTTCCTTCACCACCTCGCTCAGGGTCGGATGCGAGTGCACTGTTTCGCCGATGTCGTCGGCAGTGCCGCGATACTCCATCGCGAGCACGACCTCACTCAAGAGGTCGCTCACGTTGGGGCCGATCATATGGCAGCCGAGGATCTCATCGGTCCTCGCGTCGGTCACGAACTTGACGAATCCCACCGTACTCCCCATCGTGCGCGCGCGCCCATTCGCGCTGAACGGGAACTTCCCGGTCTTGTAGGCCCGGCCACTCGCCTTGACCTCGGCCTCGGTGAGTCCGCAGGTCGCGACCTCGGGCCAGGTGTAGACCACCCCCGGCATGTTCTGGTAGTGCATGTGCGACTTCTTCCCGGCGATCACCTCGGCGGCGACGACGCCCTCCTCCTCGGCCTTGTGCGCGAGGAGCTTGCCACCGACGGCGTCACCGATCGCGAAGACGTTGGGGAGGTTGGTGCGCATCCGGTCATCGACCGCGATCTCGCCGCGTGAGCCGAGCGCGAGGCCGAGGGCCTTCGCATCGATGCCGGTGAGCGCGGGGCGGCGGCCGATCGAGACGAGCACGTAATCGGCGCCAAAGGTCCGCGCGGCGCCGTCCTTCTCGGTGCCGATCACGATGCGCGTCCCCTCGCGATGGCCGCCGGTGACCTTGGTGCCAGTGTGGATCTCGAGGCCCTGCTTCG
Source organism: Gemmatimonadaceae bacterium (assembly GCA_031430835.1). GTDB lineage: Bacteria > Gemmatimonadota > Gemmatimonadetes > Gemmatimonadales > Gemmatimonadaceae > Pseudogemmatithrix. The sequence continues at coordinate 50,681 of JANPCH010000118.1, read as the reverse complement.
TGAAGATGCGTGTCGCCTCCTTCACGATGTCGGCGTCGCTGCCGGGGAGGATCGTGGGGAGGAACTCGATCACGGTGACCATCGCGCCGAGCCGACGCCAGACGGAGCCGAGTTCGAGGCCGATCACGCCGCCACCGATGACGATGAGGTGCTTTGGTACCTCAGCCAGGCGCAGCGCACCGACGTTCGAAAGGACGCGCTCCTCGTCGAAGGGAAGGAAGGGAAGCTCGGCCGGCACTGAACCGGTCGCGATGATGACGTGCTTCGGGCGGTAGGTCGTGACCTGGCCGTCGACGGCGCGGACCTCGACGACGTTGCCCGGCTTGAGGGTCCCGTAGCCCTTGGCCCACGTGACCTTGTTCTTCTTGAAGAGGAACTCGACGCCCTTGGTGTTCTGCGCGACGACGTCGTCCTTGCGCCTCATCATCCGCGCGAGGTCGAAGGTCACGCTGGTGTAGTCGATGCCGTGCTCGGCGGCGTGCATCCGGGCGAACTCGAGGTGCTCCGAGGAGCCGAGGAGGGCCTTGGATGGTATGCAACCGACGTTGACGCAGGTGCCGCCGAGGGTCTTGTCGAGCTCGACGCAGACGACGCTGAGGCCGAGCTGCGCGGCGCGGATCGAGGCGACGTAGCCGCCGGGTCCGCCGCCGATCACGAGGACGTCAGGAGTGAGGGAGGGCTCGGGCACGGTTCGTCGGTCGGGGAGGCTGTGGAGGAATCTAGTTCGTGTGGCGGGGATTCGATGATGCTCTTCTGGGACTCGCCGCTAGGGTCGACCGCAACGGCGTTCACCACAGAGGGCACAGAGGACACAGAGAATGGCGGAAGGCGCGGCGAAGGATCCGCAGTCGGGTGTGGTGATCGGGGCAGCGATCGCCGTTCACCGCGCCCTCGGTCCGGGTCTGCTGGAGTCGGTCTACGAAGCGTGTCTCTGTCACGAACTGAAAAGCGTCGAACGGGTGTTGCCTGTGCACATTGCGCAGTTGATCACCTATTTGCGTCTCGGGAAGTTCCGTCGGGGGCTCCTGATCAACTTCAATGTCCCGAGGCTCGTGGACGGCGTCACCCGCGTCGTCCTCTGACGGACGTTCTCTGTGGTCTCGGTGCCTCTGTGGTGAAGGCCGTTGCAGTAAGTTCTCCGCGACAGATGCCCGCAACGCTCACGATCATCACCTGCACCCGGAATCCGCGCCCGGACGTCCTCGCGCGCGTGATCGCGGGGGTCGCGGGGTTGCGGGTGCCGGCGGCATACGAGCGCGAGTACCTGCTCATCGACAGCGCGAGTGATCCTCCACTGCGTTCCCTCCCGGTCGTCGCGGCGTTCCTCGCGCGGTCCCCGTGGGCGCGGGTCGTGCGGGTGGAGGAGCCGGGGATCGCGCGGGCGCGACGTGCCGGACTCGGCGCCGCTCTCGGGGAGTTGCTCGTCTGGTTCGACGACGACAACGTGCCGGCCTCGGACTACCTCGAGCACGTGGCGGTGACCGCAGCCGCCCATCCGGGTGTCGAGGTCTGGGGCGCGGGCAGGATCAAGGTCGAGTTCGTCGACCCAGTGCCGACGTGGGTGGACCCGGCGATGCGTCCCCTCTTCCAGGAGCGCGCGCACGCCGCTGACGAGTTCGGCCGCGCGACGGCGTGGGCGCCCTACTTCCCGGTCGGCTCGGGGATGGTGACTCGCCACGGTGCACTCGCACGCTGGGTCGGGGCGGTGACCGAGGGGCGCTTCACGCTGACCGGACGACTTGGCGCCTCACTCGCATCGGGCGACGATGCGCAGATCATCCTCGGCGCGGTCGCAGCCGGCGCGTCGGTCGGCGTGGTCGCGTCGCAGTCGCTGACGCACCTGATCCCCGCGTCGCGCTGCACACTCGGCTATCTCGTGCGACTCGAGTACGCGTTGGCCGCATCGATCCGCGTCGCGCGCGCGGAGTGCTTCCCCGACGCTGCGCTGGCGCGCACACGCGAGGACGTGGGGGTGGTGCGCTCGGCGCGGACGGTGCTCGCGCGCTGGCGCCGCCACGGCTGGCGCGAGGCGACGCTCGAACTCGCACGGCGGCTCGGGGCGCGCCGCGGGGCCACGCTCTCCTCGCTCAGTCGTCGATCAACATCGCCGCCGGGTCCTCCATCAACTCCTTGACCCGGACGAGGAAGAGCACCGCCTGCTGACCGTCGATGAGACGGTGGTCGTAACTCAGCGCGACATACATCATCGGTCGGATCACTACCTGACCATTCAGCGCGATCGGCCGGTCCTCGATCTTGTGCAACCCGAGGATCGCGACCTGCGGATAGTTGATGATCGGCGTGGAGAGGAGCGAACCGAAGACGCCACCATTGGTGATCGTGAAGGTGCCACCGGTGAGGTCCTCCATCGTCAGCTTACCGTCGCGGGCGCGCTTGGCGACGGCGCCGATCGCGCGGCTGAAACCGATCATCCCCATCTTGTCGGCGTCCTTGATGTTCGGGACGACGAGCCCGGCCTCGCTGGCGACGGCGATGCCGAGGTTGACGTAGTGCTTGTAGATGATCGAGTCGCCGTCGAGCTGCGCGTTCACCAGCGGGTGCGCCTTGAGGGCGAGACAGGTGGCCTTGGCGAAGAAAGGCATGAAGCTCAGCTTGACACCGTGCTCCTTCTCGACCTTCTCCTTCATCCGTTCGCGGAGGCCCGAGACCGAGGACATATCGATCTCGTTGAACGTCGTGAGGTGCGCTGTGGCGTGCTGGGCCTGGAGGAGGTTCTCGGCGATCCGCTTGCGTCGGGTCGAGAGCTTCTCGCGGGTCTCGCGGACACCGCTAACCGCAGCTGCGGTCACCACAGAGGGCAGAGAGGGCGCAGAGCCGGCTGGAGACGAAGGGGCCGCCTTGGGGGTCGCGTCCAGATGTCCGATCACGTCGGGCTTGCTGATCACGCCGCCACGGCCGGTGCCGGGGATCTTCGAGAGGTCGATGTTCTGCTCGGCGGCGAGCTTCGTGGCACTCGGGGCGGCCCGTGGCGTCTCGGGAACGGCAACGGCGTTCACCACAGAGGGCACAGAGGCGGCTGCGGCAAGCTTGGGCGCCGCGGGGACCGCAGGACCTGAAACGGGCGACGACGGCGCCGCCGCGCCCTGTTTCGTCTCGTCCAACTCGGCCAGGACCTCGGCCAACCGCACCACATCCCCTTCCTGTTTCAACCGCTTCGCGAGGACACCGGCATTGAGTGCCGGCACTTCGACGGTGATCTTATCCGTCTCCAGTTCCACGAGCGTGTCCCCGATCGCAACGGCCTCGCCTTCCTGCTTCAACCAGCGCGAGACGGTCGCTTCCGTGATGGACTCACCGAGGGGAGGAACCTTGATCGGGATCATTGCGCGTTCGTCGGGTTTTTTGGAGGGGGCAGCGCCACGGCGCGGGACCCACGTCACGAATATAGTGACGCTCCCGACCAGGAGAGCGGTGTGCGCGCGCTGACGATCGACGCTCACGGCGGGCCGGAACAGCTCCGGCTGCGCGACGACCTCCCGGTGCCGGTCATCGACGGACCCGGACTCGTGCGCGTCCGCCTCCGCGCCGCCGCATTGAATCATCTCGACCTCTGGACGCTCAAGGGGATCCCCAACTCGCGGCTCTCCCCGGGCTGGATCCTTGGCGCCGACGGGGCAGGCGTCGTGGATGCGGCGAGCGACGACGTGCGTCACGTCGCAATCGGGGATCGCGTGCTGATCAACCCCGGGATCAGTTGCCGGCAGTGCGAGTTCTGCGCGAGGGGGGAGCACTCGCTCTGCGTACGGCTCCGCCTGCTCGGCGAACATCTTCCCGGATCACTGACCGAGTGCCTCGTGGTACCGGCGACGAATGTGCGCCGGGTGCCGGCGGGCGTGGGTGATGCGGAGGCTGCGGCGTTCACGCTCACGATGCTCACCGCGTGGCGGATGTGCGTGACCCGCGCGCAGGTGCGCGAAGGCGACACGGTGCTCGTCTGGGGGATCGGCGGTGGCGTTGCGCTCGCGGCGCTCCAGATCTGCAAGGCGCGGGGCGCGTACGTCTATGTGACGTCGTCGAACGGCGAGAAGCTCGAGCGGGCGGAGGCATTCGGCGCCGATGATGGGATCAATCACGCGTCGGAGGACGTGGCGCAGGAGATCCGGGCGCGGACCAAGCGGCGCGGGGTGGATGTCGTCGTGGACTCGGTCGGCGAGCGCACCTGGTCACAGTCGCTCGGCTCCCTCGCTCGCGGGGGGCGACTCGTCACTTGCGGCGGGACGTCGGGTCATTCGATCGCGATGGATGTGCGCAAGCTCTTCTGGCACCACTGGTCGATCCTCGGTTCGACAATGGGAAATGACGCCGAGTTCGATGCGATAGTGGCCGAGCTCGCGGCGGGGCGACTCACGTCGGTGGTGGACTCGGTGCACGACTTGGCCGATGGGCGCGAGGCGTTCGAGCGGCTTGCGAGCGGTCGTCAGTTCGGCAAAGTCGTGGTGCGGATCTCTGATGAGTGAACGGGCGCAGTTCACGTCCGACGAGGAGCGCGCGGTCCGCGAGGCGTACGCGCGGGATGGGCGCGCCGAGTGCCCGGTGTGCAAGGTGCGGATGCACGAGCGAGCGATCGGCGGCGGGAGCTTCGGGTTGGGCTACGCGCGCAAGCGGGAGTGGCTCCTCTGTCCGAGCTGTCATCGGAGTGTCCTCTTCGACGTGAAACGCGGCACGCGGAACTGATCGACCGGTCCCTCAGGAGGCGCGCGGTCCCCGTGCCACTGGCGCGCGCGAGCGCCGAGGGAGATTGTCGGGGATGAGACCCCGACTCGTTGCCTCGCTCCTCGCGCTCGCGGCGTCGTTCGCCGCCCCAGTCGCCGCCCCAGTCGCCGCGCAGACGCCCGACCCGCTGGTGATGCAGGTGCGCGAGTGGCATCGCGCCCACGCCCTGCAGGTCCTGACCGAGTTCCGCGACTTCCTCGCGCTCCCGAACAGCGCTGCCGACTCGGTCGGCATCCGCAAGGTCGCGACGACGGTGGTCGCGATGTACGCGAAGCGTGGTGTGAGGATGCGGTTGCTCGAATCGCCGGGAAGTCCACCGGCAGTCTTCGGTGAGCTGCGTGTGCCGGGGGCGACTCGCACGGTGATGCTCTACGCCCACTACGACGGCCAGCCCGTGCAGCCACGCGACTGGGCGACGGCGGGGCCGTTCGTCCCGGAACTCCGCGACGGGCACGTCGAGCGGGGCGGGAAGGTGCGGACGATCGAGGAGGCGGCGCGGCTCGGTGCGGCGAGCGACGACTGGCGCCTCTACGCTCGGAGCGCGAGCGACGACAAGGCGCCGATCGTCGCGCTACTGGCGGCGCTCGACGCGCTGACCGCGAGCGGACGGCGGCCGGCGGTGAATCTCAAGTTCTTCTTCGAAGGGGAGGAGGAGGCGGGGTCGAGCCACGCCAGGGAGATGCTCACCACGCATCGCGAGACGCTGCGCGCTGACCTCTGGATCTTCTTCGATGGTCCGCGTCACCAGTCGGGGCTGCTGCAGCTGGTGCACGGCGCGCGCGGGGTGATGGGACTCCGGATGACGGTGCAGGGACCCTCGCGACCGCTCCACAGCGGTCACTATGGGAACTGGGCGCCGAACCCGGCGGCCGAACTCGCGCGACTCATCGCGACGATGCGCGCGGACGACGGGACGATCACGATCGCGGGGTACGACGCGACGGTGCGACCGATCTCGGCTGACGATCGTGCCGCCGTCGCTGCGCTGCCGGCGCCCGACGCGGGGCTTCGCGGGGAACTCCGGCTCGGACGCACCGAGAGCGCCCTCCCGCTCGGGCTCGCGATCATGAGGCCAGGGCTGAATGTCACGAGTCTCTCGAGCGGGACCGGCACGAACAGCATCCCGGCGAGCGCATCGGCGACGATGGACTTCCGGATGGTGCCCGACCAGACGCCTGAGGGGGTGCGCGCGCTCGTCGAGGCGCACTTCCGAGCCGAAGGTTATCTCGTCGTGCACGAGGCGCCTGACAGTGTCACGCGCACGACGAACCCACGGATCGTGCAGCTGCAGTGGGGCGGCGATGGGTACGCCGGACAACGCACGTCACTCAACGATCCGCAGGCGCGTGAACTGCACACGCTGCTCGAACGGGCGACCGGCGCGACGGTAGGCCGCGTTCCGATCCTCGGCGGGAGTCTGCCGCTCAGCACCTTCGAGTCGGTCCTGCGCGTGCCGATCGTCACGCTACCGATCGCGAACTACGACAACAACCAGCACGCGGCGAACGAGCACATCCGGCTCGGCAACTTCTGGGCGGGGATCGAGGTGTTCGCGGCGGTGATGACGGGGCTCGGCGGCGCGCGGTGACTGGTGCGATGAGCCGCGCCCGATGTGGGGCGGGCGGCATCGTCGCGATGCCCACACCGCATCGCGGGGGGTAGCTATCTTGATGACGATGCGATCACTCGCCCTCGCGCTCGCCGCGACCCTCGCGCTCCACCCGACCGCCGAGGCACAGCAGGATCCCCCGCGCCGGATCGACTTCGGCGCCGACTCGACCTCCCAAGAGCCCCGACGGACCACCGATCGAGCGATCGGCAGCAGCTTCGTCCGCGACCAGACGCTGCTCGGGCTGTTCCTCTACGCTCCGGCGTTCGCGACCGCAGTGGGGCGCGATGGCGTCACCGGGTCGGCGGCGTATCTCGTCGTCGCTGGCGGCACCTTCTTCGCGGCGACCGAACTCACGCGCCGACTCGAGATCACAGAAGCACGACGCGACTTGGCCTTCTCGGTGCCGCTCCGGATGGCGGGGACGGTCTGGCTACTCGCGGACGCGGCCGAACTCGGGACGTCGCAAAAGGGCGCGGTGATCTTCCTCGGCGGGATGGGCGGCCTCGCCGGCGGCCTAGCGATGGGGCGCGGACTCACCGCCGGCGAGGCGGCGGCGACGATCTTCGGTCACGATCTCGGATTCCTCTCGGGCGTCCTCATCACGGCGATGACCACGTCGGGGAATGGCGAAGGACTCCTCGATGCGCGCGGCAATCCGGGTCGCGTGGCGACCTGGACCGGTGCCGGCATCGTCGGGATGCTCGCCGGCCGGCGCTATGCCGGTCGCGCGATGCACAACGTGACCGTGGGTGACGTGCAAGCGCTCTGGCTGGGCGCGACGCTGGGCGCGCTCGGCGCAACGACGCTGATCGTCGACTCGGAGCCGAGTAGCCAGACGATCGCTGGCACGGTGCTCGTCGGTGTGCTCGGCGGCACCTATCTGGCCGATCGGTACATCGTTCGTCGATACGATCACACGCGAGGCGAGGGGAATATCCTCTCGCTCGGCGCGGCGGCCGGCGCGGTGATGGGCGTCGGGCTCGGCGTGCTCGTCGGTGGTGAACTCGAACGCGGCACCGCGTTGACGCTCGGGCTCGCAACGGCGGGTGGGATCGCAGGGGTCGCGCTCACCGAGCGGTATCTCCAGCCGGCTGCGGATCAGGGGAAGCTCGCCACGTCGATCGGTGCGGCCAACTCGCGCGGCGCAGCGCGACTCTCTTTCAATCCGCTGGCCGTCACCTCAGCGGCGATGCGCAGCCCGGGGCGACACACGATCCTCTCCCTCTCCTTCTAGCCACTCCCACCGGGGCGACCCGTGACCTTCTTCGACCGGCTCACCGAGAGCCTTCAGCGGCTCTGGCAGTTCATCCCGTCGCTCTTCGGCGCGGCGGTGGTGCTCACCCTCGGCTATCTCCTTGCGAAGCTCGTGCAGCGTGGGGTGGCGCGCGTGCTTCGCCGCATCCACCTGAATGACGTCCTCAGCCGCGGTGGCGTGCCGGTGCGCGACCACACTGGGACGCCGGTGAACCCGACACGCGTGCTGGCGACCCTCGCTTTCTGGTTCGTGCTCTTCACGGCGATGCTGATCGCCGCCGACGCGCTGGGGATCGACTATCTCGGGCAGGTCTTCTCCGAGCTCGTGAGTTACGTGCCGAGTGTGATCGCGGCGGTGGTGATCGTGATCCTCGGCATCGTGCTCGGGGATTTCGTCTCGGCGCTGATCGCGGCGAGCACGCCGTCGCTCGACGGCGGGCCGATGCTCGCGCGGATCGGGAAGGGCGGGGTGATCCTCCTCGCGGTGTTCATGTCGTTGCAGGAGCTCGGCGTCGCGACCGACATCGTGACGACGGCGTTCGCGATCGTCTTCGGGGCGGTGGCGCTGGCGTTGGCGCTCTCGTTCGGGCTCGGCAACCGTGAGCTGGCGGGTGAGGTCACGCGGGCCTGGTACCAGCGATGGAAGGTGGAGCGCGAGGCGATCGCGACAGAGCAGGCGAGGGAGGATCGGGGCGAGTAGGGAACAGCTACCGCAACGGCTCTCACCACAGGGAGCACAGGGAGCACAGGGAACTGCGAACTGCCTCCACCACAGAGGCACAGAGGACACAGAGAGGGGCAACGGCAACTGCTACCTCTGGGGGAACTGCAACTGCCACTGCGATGCGGGGTGAATACGCTGAGTACCCCAAGTACTTGTAGTTCTCTGTGATCTCTGTGCCCTCTGTGGTGAAGGCCGTTGCGGTTTCCCTCGAAATCTCGATTGAAATGCCCCTCTCCGCGGGCTAATTTCAGGGCAGCGAATCCGCCCCCGCCGTCCCCTCGTTTCTCCTCTGAAAATGACCGCTCCGAACAACCGGGAACGGATCCTCCCGCGCCTCATCCAGGACGAGGTGCGCGAGTCGTTCATCAACTACTCGATGAGCGTCATCGTGAGCCGCGCACTGCCGGATGTGCGCGACGGGCTGAAGCCGGTGCACCGTCGGGTGCTCTACGCGATGAACGAACTCGGGCTGGTGCCGGGGCGACCCTACAAGAAGTCGGCGACGGTCGTCGGCGATGTGCTCGGCAAGTACCACCCACACGGCGACCAGTCGGTGTACGACGCGCTCGTGCGGATGGTGCAGGACTTCTCGTTGCGCTACCCGCTGGTGGACGGGCAGGGGAACTTCGGCTCGATCGACGGCGACCCGGCGGCGGCGTACCGGTACACCGAGTCTCGGCTGACGAAGATCGCGGTCGCGATGCTGACCGACATCGAGAAGGGCACCGTCGACTTCGCGCCGAACTTCGATGATCGGCTGGAAGAGCCGACCGTCCTTCCCTCAGCGCTGCCGAACCTCCTCGTCAACGGCTCGGCCGGCATCGCCGTCGGGATGGCGACGAACATCCCGCCGCACAATCTCCGTGAGGTCGCGGCGGCGGTGATCGCGCTGGTCGACGACCCGAGTCTCGACGCCGACGCGATCCACGGGATGATCAAGGGCCCGGACTTCCCGACCGGCAGCTTCATCTACGGCCGCGCGGGGATCAAGGACTATCTCGAGACGGGGCGCGGCAAGGTCGTGATGCGCGCCCGCGCGGTGATCGAGGAGAAGGAGAGCTCGAGCAAGTCGCAGATCGTCGTCACCGAGCTCCCGTATCAGGTGAATCGCGCGAACCTGGTCTTGAGCATTGCCGAGCTGGTGCGGGCGAAGAAGCTCGACGGCATCTCCGACCTGCGCGACGAGTCGGATGCGCAAACGCGGATCGTGATCGAGCTCAAGCGCGACGCGATCCCGCGGGTGGTGCTGAACCAGCTCTACAAGCACACCTCGATGCAGAGCACCTTCGGCGTGATCATGCTCGCGCTGGTGCCCGATCCGGTGAGCCGGCGCCTCGTCCCGCGGGTGATGGGGATGCGCGAGGCGCTGTTGCACTACATCACGCACCGGCACGAGGTGATCGTCCGGCGCACGCAGTTCGACCTCACGAAAGCGAAGGACCGGGCCCATATCCTCGAGGGGCTCAAGATCGCGGTCGACAACATCGACGCGGTGATCAAGGTGATCCGCGCCGCCGACGATGTGGCCGGCGCGCAGGCGCAGTTGATGACGCGGTTCGAGCTGAGCGAGCTGCAGGCGAAGGCGATCCTCGAGATGCGCCTCTCCAAGCTCACCGGACTCGAGATCGAGAAGCTCGAGGAGGAGCTGAAGGAGGTCCGCACCACGATCAAGGAGCTGGAGATCCTCCTCGCCTCGAAGCCCAAGCGGATGACGGTCCTCAAGGACGAGTTACAGGCGCTGGTCGAGAGCTTCGGCGACGAGCGGCGGACCGAGATCGTGGGCGACGAAGGGGAGTTCTCGGTGGAGGACCTGATCGCGAACGAGGAGGTCGTGGTCACGATCTCCCACGCCGGCTACATCAAGCGGACCAGCATCTCCACCTATCGCAAGCAGCGCCGCGGCGGGGTGGGGACGAAGGGGACGGAGCTCCGAGTCGACGACTTCGTCGAGCACCTCTTCCTCGCGCAGACGCACGACTACCTGCTCGTCTTCACGCAGGACGGGCGCTGCTTCTGGCTCAAGGTCCACGAGATCCCCGAGGGCGCGCGCGCGACCAAGGGGAAGCCGATCATCAACCTGATCAACGTCACGCCCGATACGACGGTGCGGGCGATCGTGCCGGTGAAGGCCTTCACCGAGAGCGAGTTCCTGATGTTCTGCACCAAGCTGGGCACGGTGAAGAAGACGAGTCTGGCCGACTACTCGAACGTCCGTTCGACCGGGATCAAGGGGATCAAGCTCGACGACGGGGATGAACTGGTCGATGTCCAGATCACGACGGGGACGAACGACGTCGTGCTCGTCACGAAGCACGGGCTCTCGATCCGGTTCCACGAGCAGGAAGCGCGGTCGATGGGCCGCGACACCACCGGCGTGCGCGGGATCGCGCTCAGCGATGGCGACAAGGTGGTCGGGATGGTCGTGGTCAAGCGCGACGCTTCGCTGCTCGTGGTCACCGAGCTCGCGCTGGGCAAGCTGACCAAGATCGACGAGTACCGCGTGCAGGGGCGCGGCGGGAAGGGGATCCTCACGGTGCGACGCACCGACCGCACCGGCGACGTGGTCGGCCTCCTCGAAGTGCTCCCCGACGATGGGCTGATGCTCATCACGCGTGGCGGGCAGTCGCTCCGCTGCGCGGTGAAGGACATCCGCGAGACGGGGCGCGTGGCGCAGGGCGTGCGACTCAAGGACCTCGAGATGGGGGATGTGGTCGCGGCGATCGCGCGGGTGGTCAGCGACGACAAGGACGATGTCGTCGAGGGAGATTCGGCCGAGGGACCGAGTGCGCCGGAGCCGCAGATGGAGCTGGGGGCTGGGGAGTAACGGGAACTGCGCAAGCAACGGCATTCACCACAGGGGACACAGGAAGCGCAGGGAACCCCGAGGGGATGACGGGACGAACGGCGATCGCGGCACGCGAGGGGGCGGTTGTCGCGATCGCACTACTCATTGCCGCACCGTCCATCGGCAGACGCATATGGACCGACGGTAGAGGGAGGATGGCAGACGGCGAGCGGCCCGGTCCCACGTGGTGTGGGGCCGGGCCGCTTCGCGTTGGGAAACCCTCCGACCGCACCCGGTGACTTAGAATGAGCGATCCCGAAAGGGTCGCGCCTCGTCGCGTCCCACAAAAATCTCACGGATACAGCCCATGCAACGACCGATCCGCACTGCGGCATTCGCCCTCGCGTTCGCACCGGCGCTCCTGCTGGCGCAGCAGCCCCGGGCGCTCCCAGCTCCCGACGCGACGTTCGCGGAGCCGTTCTCGCAGGTCTCTGGCCTTCGCGAACTGAGCACTGGCCGAGTACTTGTCGCCGACGCGCGCGACAAGGTCCTCCAGTTGGTCGACCTCGCCGCCGGCAGCGCGACGAAGATCGGCCGCGAGGGGAGCGGGCCCGGGGAGTTCGCGTTGCCGTTCCGGCTCTTCGGGATCGCCGGCGACACGACCTTCCTCTTCGATCCCGGGAACTCGCGCTACCTCGTCATCGGACCCGACGCGAAGCCGGGAACGAGTTTCCGGATCGAGAGCGGAGGCGCGACGGGTCCGGGTGGTGGCATCCGGATCGGCTTCGCACCGTCGCGAGTGGCGGACGGTCGCGGGCGGCTTTACTACGAACCGCCGTCATTCGGCCAAGGTCCCGATGGCCGCCCGCAGCCGGCCGACTCGGCGCCGATCCTGAGGTACGACCGCGTGACGCAGAAGAACGACACGATCGCGATGGTGAAAGTCGCCCCGCCGAACGTGCGCGTCTCCGGTAGTGCGGGGAATCAGAACGTCCAGATGTCTCCGCCCAACCCGCTTCTTCCGCGAGACGAGTGGACGGTCTTCCCCGATGGGCGCGTCGCGATCGCTCGGACGAATCCATTCCGAGTGGATTTCGTGATGCCGAACGGGACCAAGAGCTCAACGGCCGCGTTCCGTTACACGCCGCTTCGGATGACCGAGGCCGACAAGAAGGAGGAGGAGGCGCTGCGCGTGCGGAACAACGCGTCGGGTCTCCGGATGACGGTGACCGCTGACGGACGGGGTGCGCCGCAGACCTCGGCGAGTGTCGGTGGCCCTGCAGGGCCGCCACCCCCGCCGCTGACCGATTGGCCCGAGACGAAGCCGCCGTTCCGCTCCGGCGCGGCGAGTGTCTGGGCGCGTTCGAACGGCGAACTCTGGATCCGCCGCACTGAGCCGGCCGGCGCCGTTGGCACGCTCTACGATGTCGTGAATGCGCAGGGCGCCGCGGCGTACCAGGTGCGGCTCGACAAGGGGATCACGCTCGTTGGGTTCGGCAATGGCACGGTTTACACGACCAAGGCCGATGAGGATGACCTGCTCTACCTGCAGCGGCACAGGATGCCATAGAACGACAGAGGGGAGATGGGAGATGTGAGGGGGGCGCCGGGTACTGCTCGGCGCCCCTGCTTCATTGCAGGTTGCGGCGACACATTAGAAGAGCATTAGGCGTATTGCGGACGATCACTCCGCGGAGCATCTAGGGGCATGATGAAGCTCAGGACGTTCGGTCGCTCAGGTGCGGCGGCGCTTCTCGTGAGCGCGTTGCTCCACCCGGATGCGGGGGCGCAGGCGCGATGGCGCCTGCAGGAGATCGCGCGCGTCGGCGGCGCGGAGGAGGGACTCACCTCGTTCAACGAGATTCGCGACCTGCAACTCGATGCGAAGGGGCAAGTGTGGGTGCTCGACGCTCAGGTGCAGTCGCTGCGACTCATCGCCGCCGACGGAAAGTCGGTGCGGGAACTGGGCCGGAAAGGGAAAGGCCCCGGTGAGATCACGCAGGCCAACGGCATCCAACGCGCGCCCGATGGGCGGATGGTGCTCCGCGACCACTCCAACGGTGGATTCCAGCTCTACAATCCCGATGGGAGCGAGGCAGGGCGCGTGCTCGTGAACTTCGGTGGCTACGGCTACTGGTGGATCGCCGGGATCGACAGCGCGGCGCGGGTCGCCGAGGACTGGAGCGTACGACGCGGAACGGACGAGGCGGTTCCGGCCCTGATCAGGCGGACCCTTTCCGGGGCTACCATCGACACCGTGGATCGGCCGGCGGGTTGCGAATCGCGGCCACTCGGCAAGGGTTACATCCGCTTTCGAAATGGTTTCAGCTCGATCCCCTTCTATCCTGAGGTGAGGCTCGCCTTCGCGCCGAGTGGGGCGCTCTGGTGCGGGCGCAATGACGAGTATCTGTTCCGCCGGTTCGCGCTCGGCGCGACGGCCGCGGAGGTCGAAGTGCGGGGCGGGCCGGCGACCATCCCGCTCTCTAGGTTTGAGCGCGACTCGGCGCTCGAGGTGGTCGATTCCACGATCCGTGCCAGGGGCGGTGCGGTAGAACCCTGGAGCAAGTCGATGATGCCGAAGGCGCGTCCCGCGATTCGTCGCATCGAGTCCGATGATGAAGGTCGGCTCTGGGTGCTGCGCGAATCCCCGACCGGGCCACTCGAGCTCGACGTCTGGGATGCGCGCGGTCGGCGGCTCGCGGTCCTCACGACCCCTTTTCGACGGCGCGACATGTCACTCTTCCGCGTGTACCGCGACCGCATCGCGATGCGCGTGCTCGACGAGAATGACGTGCCGACCATCGTGATCGCGCGGATCGTGCGATGAGAATCCGCCTCTTCCTCGCGGTCGCGGCAATGGCGATGGCTGCGTGCAGTCGCGGCGATGTCACGCAGCCCGGCGTCACTCGCGCGGATTCGGCGGGGATCCGCCTGATCACTTCGGCCGCCGCCGACACCACGCTCCTCTGGCGATTCACCGAGGTGGATGTCCTTCGCGACACGCTCGGTGAGCCCTACCTCTTCACACGACTCTGGGGTCGTGCGGTGCTCACCGACCGCGCGGGGCGGGTGTACGTGCTCACCCGGGACCCGTCGATCCTGCGATTCGGGCGCGACGGGAAGCTCGAGCGCACGATCGGGCGGCAGGGGGGTGGGCCGGGAGAGATGCAGCTTCCGGCGCTCCTGGTGAGCTCAGGCGACACGCTCGTCGTGCTCGACCTGATGAAGCGCTCTCTCGTGCGGTGGGGGCCGACGCTCGACCCGATCTCGGACCGCCGGCTCGAGGGTGCGCTCGAACGCGCCAACGATCTTGCCTTCCGCTCAGGGGGACTCTGGTTCCAGCGGTTCATCTTCTCCGACAGCGGACTCAAGATCGGATTCTACTCGGATTCGATCGGCCCGCCGCTGCATCAGGTCACGATCCCATCGGGCGGGCCGGTGAAGTTCAAGTGCATCGGACTGAGCCAGAGTACGCCGCTCTTCTCGCCGACGATCAGCTGGGCGGTGAATGGGCCGCGGGTGATCGTGAATCAGGGGCCCGCGTATTCGCTCTCGCTCTACGAAGGGCCACGCCTCATCGCGAGCATCCGGCGGAGCATCGCGCCGCGCGCGCCAACCGTGGAGGATGTGCGGGTGCAATACCCCGAGGGATACAAGGTCTCCTTCGGAGGCGATCGCCCGCCCTGTATCACGCCGGTCGAGGATGTGATGAAGGGCTTCGGCCTCGCGCCGGTCTATCCGGCGGTGCACGACGTTGCGCTCCTCGGCGACGGGACGATCTGGGTGCAGCGCACGCCGTTCGCTGCGAAGGAACCGGTTCTCGACGTGTTCGCGCCAGACGGCGCGTACGTGGGCACGGTGCGAGGGATGAACCTGCCGGTGGGAATGCTGCCGAATGGCCAGCTCTTGGTTCCGCGCACCGACGAAGCGAGCGGAGGATTGGTGCTCGCGCGGGTAAAGATGGATCGCTAGCGAGGGCAACCCTTCGCTGGCGCCGAGAGACAAACCAGACGCACCTTCAGTGAGCCACACCCCCTCACGCCACACCTGATGCCGGTCCGCCGCCTCTTCCTTGCACTCCCTTTCGCTGCCCTCGTCGTTGCCGCGTGCGACAAGGCCGACGCGGCCGCAGGCGCGAGCAGCGTAGCCGACTCCACCGCCGCCGCCGACAGCGGCAACACGGGGGGTTCGGCCTCGGTGAGTCTCCCGGTGGTCGCCGAGGATGTGCGCGATGGGGATCTGGTCCTCTCGGTGAACACGACGGGACAGGTGCGGTCGGATTCCGAAGGACGGCTCAGGGCCGAAGTCGGTGGGCCGGTCGCGCGCGTGCTGGTGCGCCCCGGCGACCGCGTGCGGAAGGGGCAGGTGCTGGTCGAGCTCGACCCGCGTCCCTTCGACCTCGCGGTGGCCGAGGCGCAAGTGGCAGTGGATGTCGCGAGCCTCACGCACCAGGAGAACTACCTTCCCGATTCGATGGCGACGGGGAAGATGCCCTCGAAGGAACGGCTCGATGCGTCGGTCACCCGCTCCGGACTCGCCGCCGCGCGTGTGCGGCTCGACCGGGCGAAGTTCGAGCGCGAGCGGGCGACGATCACCGCGCCCTTCTCCGGCGTCGTTGATCGCATCAACATCGTGCCCGGCGACCGCCTCGCGGCAGGCGCTGAGATCACGACGATCGTGGACCTAGAGCACCTGCGGATCGAGGCGGCGGTTCTTGAACACGACCTCCCGCTGATCAAGATCGGCGGTGAGGCGGTGATCACGAGCGCGGCGCTCGCGGGACAGGCCTTCGATGGCCGCGTGGTAGCAGTGCTGCCGCTGGTGGACAGCACGACGCGCGCGGGGCGTGCCTTCGTGCGCACGAATGGGAGTGGCTCGCTCCGGCCCGGGATGTATGCCGACGTGCGGCTCGAGGCCTCTCGGCTCGCGAACCGGCGCCTCGTCCCGACGCGCGCGATCATCGAGCGCGATGGTCGCCCCCTGGTCTTCGTGATCAAGGGAGGACGCGCGCAGTGGACCTACATCCTTCCCGGCCGCTCGAATGGCCGCGAGACCGAGGTCCTCCCCGATTCGGTCTCGGGGATCATCCCCGTGAACCCGGGGGACAAGGTGATCGTCGACGGGCACCTCACGTTGACGCACGACGCGCCGGTGCGCGTGGTCGCGTCGCGCGAGCGGGGCCCGGGCTCGCAGGACTGACCGCCGGCAGCGGCCAAGCCCGTGTCGCTCTCCTCCAGCGCGATCCGTCGTCCGGTGACGACGGTGGCGGCCACGCTCGCCATCGTCCTCCTCGGAGCCGTCTCCCTCACGCGGCTCCCGGTCACGCTCCTCCCCGACGTGACGCTGCCGGTGCTGACGATCCGAACGCTCTACGTGGGCGCGGCGGCCGAGGAAGTGTCGCGGTTCATCGCCGAGCCGATCGAAGCGGCGATCGCCGCCACGCCGGGGATCGTCGAGCTCCGCACGGTGAGCCGGAATGGCGAAGCGGTGACGACGGCGCGGTTCGCGTGGGGTACGAACATGCAAACGACCGTGCTCACGGTGCGTGAACGATTGGATCAGGCGCGCGGGCGACTTCCCGACGCCGCTGAAAGGCCGACGCTGCTCACGAGCGATCCCGGTGAACGACCGATCGCGGTGATCGGCGTCACCGGATTGAACGATCTCCGATTGCTCGGCCGCACTGCGCTCGACGTCCACGCGCGACGCTTGGAACAGATCGGCGGCGTGGCGAGTGTCGCGGTGACGGGTGCTCCTGAGGACGAGGTGCGGATCGACGTGGATCCCGCGAAGATGCGCTCGCTCGGCCTCTCGACGAATGACGTCGCGACGGCGGTGCAGGCGGCGAACGCGAACGGCGCCGGCGGGACGATCCGCCGCGGCCAGTTTCGCTTCTCGGTGCGGGCGATGACGGAGTTCCGCGTGCTGAGTGAGATCGCCGATACGCCGATCGGCCCGGTGAGCGCCGGCTATCGGCTGAGCGACATCGCGACGATCACCTCCACAGTCGCCGAACCGCGCACGCTCACGCGACTCGACGGTGGCGCGGCGGTCGGACTTGTGGTCTACAAGGACGCGGGCTCCAACACCGTCGCGGTCACCGCGAAGATGCGCGAGGTGATCGACCAGCTACAGACGGAGTTCCCTGACATCGGACTGCACGTCGTCGCAGCACAGGCCGACTTCGTGGTAGACGCGCTCTCCAACCTGGGACAGGAGATCCTCCTCGGGGGGCTCCTCTCTCTGGTGATGATCCTCCTCTTCCTGCGGGACTGGCGGAGCTCGATCGCGATCGCGGTGATCCTCCCCTTATCAGTGTTGGTCGCGCTGGTCTTCCTGCAGATGTTCGACGTCACGGTGAACGTGCTCTCACTCGGCGGGCTCGCGCTCGGCGTGGGTCTGCTGGTGGACAACGCGATCGTCGTCGCCGACGCGGCGGGACGGCGGCGCGAGGAGACCGGCGAGTCGGACGAGGCGGCGACGATCGCGGCGACGGACGAGGTCGCGGGGCCGCTCTTCGCTGGGACACTCACGACGCTGCTCGTGTTCGGGCCGATCATCTTCGTGAAGGGGCTCGCAGCGGCGTTGTTCAGGGATCTGAGTCTGGCGGTCGTGCTCTCGGTGGGAGGGAGTCTCGTCCTGGCTCTCACTCTCATGCCGGTCATGCTCGTTGGGCGGAGGAAGAGGGGGACGGCAACGACAACGACTTCCACCACAGAGGCACAGAGGACACGGAGCACTTCCGAGGAGGTGATAGGGGGAACCGCCGTTCCTCATATCTCCCATCTCACGTCGCCCATCAGCTCGTCAGGCTTTCTCGCGCGTCTGGACTCATTCGGCCGCCGCGCCGCAGACCTCTACGAGCGAGGGATGGAGTGGTCGCTCAAGAATCCCCTGGCGATGCTGGGCCTGGGGCTCGCGCTCGTGGCAATGATGGTCCTCACCGTTCGCGACCTGCCGAAGGAGATCCTGCCGCAGGTGGATGAGGGGATCGTGGTCGCGGCGCTGCAGCTCCCTGAGGGGACTTCGATCGAGGAGACGACGCGGCAGGCGGGGCGGGTCGAGTCCGCAGCGAAGGCCCTCGGGTCGCGGGGGATCTACACTCGCGTCGGCATCGCCACGGACGAAGAGGTGTTGGCGGGTGCCGAACCAGGGACCTCGGCGACGGGGCAACTGCTCGTGCCGGTTCCTGATGGTGCTGATGCCGCGGCGTTCGCGCAGCAGCTCCGCGCGGCGTTGCCCGATCTCGCGGCAGGTGCGCTCGCGCTGGACCTCGCGGGACAGTCGGAGTTCGGTTCCCTGATCGGCCGCGAGGGACGACTGGTCCGCGTCGAAGTGAGCGCTCGCACCCTCACCGAGTCGCAGCAATGGGCCGACTCGGTGCGCCGCCGACTCGCCGTGCTCACCACGCTCAGCGACGTGCGCGACGCCTACAGCACGACCCAGCCGCAGATCGAGGTCGAACTCGAACGCACACGGCTGGCCGAGCGAGGGATCAGCGTGCAGGCGGTGCAGCGCGCGCTGCAGGGTGGCCTCGGTGGGGTCGAGGCGAGCGAGCTCCGCGAGACCGACCGTCGCACGAAGATCCGCGTGAGATTCGCCGGCAACTCGAACGAGGACCTGATGGTCGCGCTGCAGACACCGGTGCAGGGCGTGCCGCTGAGCCAGCTCGTTCGCTGGAAGGAAGTGCGAGCGCCGATCGAGGTGGTGCGGGTGGACCAGCGACCGGTGAGCGTGGTCGAAGCGCTGATCGAGAAGGGCGGCACCGCACGCGCCTCGCGCGACGTGCAGCGCGTGCTCGACGACCTCACGCCGCCCGCCGGTCTCACCTGGGCGATCACCGGCGCCGATCAGGAACAGAAGCGCACGACCGAGCAACTCACCCTGGTCGCCTTCCTCTCGGCGGCGTTGGTCTTCCTCGTGCTGGCGGGAGAGTTCGCCTCCTTCACGATCCCGCTCGTCGTGATGATCACCGTGCCACTCTCGGCCGCCGGCGGCTTCGTGCTCCTCTGGCTCACCGGGCAGAGCATCAACGCCGTCTCGATGATCGGCATCGTGGTGATGATCGGCATGGCCGACAACGAAGCGGTGGTGAAGCTCGACGCGATCCGCCGCTTTCGTGAGCTCGGCCATTCGATCCACGACGCGGTCCTGCTTGGTGGCCGGCAGCGACTTCGTGCGATCACGATGACCTCGCTCACGACGATCCTTGGCGTGCTGCCGCTCATCCTGGGGATCGGGAGTGGTGGGGCGCTTTACCAACCCCTCGCGGCGGCGGTGATCGGCGGCGCGATCTCGGCGCAGATCGTGACCTTCTTCCTCCTGCCGGTCGCGTACTCGGAGCTGGAGAAGCGCGCCGAACGGAAGACGCTCACCGGGGCTGTCCCGTGATCCGCTGGGCGGTGTCCCGGCCGGCGGTGGTGTGGGCGATCACTGCCGTGGTGCTGCTCGGCGGCGTCGTGAGCTTCCAGCGTCTCGCGCTCGCGACGTCCACGACGGTGGAGCTTCCGAGACTGAGGATCAGCGCGCAGTGGCCCGGCGCCTCGTCCGAACTCGTGGAGATGTACCTCTCCTCGCCGATCGAGACTGCGGCGCAGGCGGTGCGAGGCGTGCGAAAGACGAGTAGCGAATCGCGCGACGGACAATCGTCGGTGACGGTGGAGTTGCAGCAGGACGTCGACGTGCAACTTACGCGCCTCCAGATCCTCGAGCGGCTTGAGTTGTTGCGCAAGGAATACCCGATCGGTGTGGTGCCGCCGACCGTGGGGAACTTCGTTCCGGAGGCGCTGGAAGAGCCGCCACTGATGCGCGTGCTCCTCTCGGGGCCCTACACGCCCGGCGCGCTGCAGCGGATCGCCGACGAGCAGATCACGCCGCGGATCAGTGCGGTGCCGGGGGTCTCCGGCGCGGCGGTCAATGGCGGCACCGACTTCGGCGCGAGCGTTTCGTATGATGCGCGACTCCTCCGCCAGCTCGGCATCAGTCCCACGGCACTCAGCGACGCGATCGGCTCGGCGCGCGTGGTCGCGGCGCTGGGCACCGAACGGATGGGCGCCTCGAAGCGCGAGGTCGTGCTCCGCGACCAGCCCAACGCGATCGAGGAACTCGCCGACCTCCCGATCCGCGGGAAGGGGAATCAGGTCTTCCGGCTCGGTGACCTGGCCGAGATCCGCCCAGAGGAGGACATGCGCGGGCAGTTCTTCCGGGTGAATGGGAATACGGCGCTCTCTTTCACGGTGATCCGCGAGTCGAGCTCCGACGCGATCAAGACCGCTAGCGCGGTACGTGCGGCGCTCAAGGAACTTGGCCCCAATCTTCCGCCGGGACTTCGATACCGGATCACGTCGGACGATTCGATCGAGCTCAACACCCAACTGACCGACCTCGTCCGTCGAGGAGCGATCGCGTTCGCGGCGGTGATGCTCGTGCTCATCGTCGCCCTGCGGAACTGGCGCGCGGTCGCGCTGGTGATGGGGAGCGCGGCGATCGCGATCGCCGGTACGGCGCTTGGACTCTTCCTTCTCGACATCCCGGCGAACCTCCTCACCCTCGCGGGACTCGGGATGGGGATCGGCGTACTCGTGCAGAACGGACTTGTGATCGTCGAGCGCCTGCGCACCGCCCCCGACACCCCGATGGGCCGCGCCGATGTCGCCGCGCGGATGGTGCCTGCCGTGCTCGGTTCGACGCTCACGACTGCGGTGGTGCTCTTCCCCTTCCTCTACCTGCAGGGGAATGCGCGCGCGGCCTTCTTCCCCTTCGCCGCGGCCTTCACGCTCGCGCTCTTCTGCTCGATCCTCTCGGCCGTCGTGATGATCCCCGCACTCGCGTCGGGCCACGGGCTCGAGGAGTCGCACTGGCCGCGCGCCCAGCGGATCTATGCCTGGATGGTGCGGAAGACGCTCCGGTGGCGGTGGGTGACGATCGGGATCACGGTGATCGTCCTCGGCGGCCTCACCTGGGGATTCGTCAAGAAGGTCCCGAGATTCTCGTTCGGGAACTTCGGTGGGCAGCGGACGACGCTGCAGGTGAGCATCTCCTTCCCCCGCGGGTCCGACCCGGCGAGTCTCGACGCCGCGATGCGCGAGATGGAGCGGATCGTCGTCGGGCGCGAAGGCGTCGAAGAGGTGATCGCGAACAGTCGCGGCTCCTCTGCGGCGGGGATGCAGGTGCTCTTCAAGCGCGCCTACGACGACTCGGCGATGCCCCTCCAGCTCCAGGAGGAGCTGACGTCGCGCGCGGTCTTCATCGGCGGCGCCAGCATCTACGTGGCGGGGCAGGGCCAGGCGTTCAGTTCGGGCGGCGGGATCGGCTCGTCGAGCGCCTTCCGCATTCGCGTGATGGGCTTCTCCTACGCGGCGGTGGCCGCGTTGGCCGAGGATATCCGCGCGCGGCTCGAGAGGATCGCGCGGGTGCGGAACGCGACTGTGATGAGTGCGTCGTTCTTCGGTGGGGACCGCGCCTTCGCAGTGACGCTGGAGCCTGATCGCGATGCGCTCGCGCGCTACGGTGTCACTGCACAGCAGTTCGCGAGCGCAGTGCAGCGTGAGGTGCGCGGTTCGGTCGGTGGCCAGCGGATCGAGATCAACGGCGAGGAGATCCCCGTCTCGGTGAAGGCGAAGGGGGCGCGCGACCGGTCGCTGGACGAACTGCGTGAGGCGCTCATCCCCACGGGGACGGGGAACAGCGCGGTGCGGGTCGGCGACCTCTCCGATGTCGGCGAACGCGAGGTGTTGAGCACGATCACCCGCGAGGACCAGCAGTACCTGCGCGTCGTCGGCTACGAGTTCCGCGGGCCTCAACGGCTCGCGAACCGCACGCACACCGCCTTCACG
The DNA here is from genome assembly GCA_031430835.1 of Gemmatimonadaceae bacterium. GTDB lineage: Bacteria > Gemmatimonadota > Gemmatimonadetes > Gemmatimonadales > Gemmatimonadaceae > Pseudogemmatithrix. Next base: position 28,737 of record JANPCH010000118.1, on the reverse strand, counting down.
AAGAGCATCAGCGTGCCGCCAGGCTACTCGGTGGTGGACGCGAACGACTTCTTCCGACTGCAGGACACGAGCCAGAAGGGGCTCTGGCTCGTGTTCGCGATCGGAGTGATCCTTGTGATCCTCTCGGTCGCGATGGTCTTCGATTCGGTGTGGGGGTCGTGGATGGTCTTCCTCTCGTTGCCGATCGCACTGGCCGGCGTGATGGCTGCTTTCTGGATGGCGGGGGCCTCGTTCACGCGTGAGGCCGCGGTCGGCGTGATCCTCGTCGTAGGCCTCGCGGTGAACCAGAGCATCCTGCTGGTGGACGACGCACTCGAGCGGCGGCGCAAAGCGGGGAATCGGCTCAACGGAGCCCGAGTCTATCGCGCGGCGCTCGACCGTTCGGGGATGATCATGATGGTGACGCTCACGACGCTGGCGTCACTCATCCCGCTCGCGGTCGGGACAGGCTCCGACACGCTCTTCGGCTCGATCGCACTTGCCACCGCCGGTGGAACGGTCGCCGGGACGATCGGCGCGATGCTGGTGTTGCCCGCACTGCTGGCGGGGAGACGCAGGCGAGCCTAAGCTCCGCGGATGTCGATCATCCTGCGCACGACGCTGCTGCTCGTCGCGTCGAATCTCTTCATGACGTTCGCCTGGTACGGGCACCTCAAGAACCTCAACACCCGCGCCTGGTACGTCGCCGCGCTCGCCAGTTGGGGGATCGCGCTCTTCGAGTACCTTCTCCAGGTGCCGGCCAATCGCATCGGCTACACCACGATGTCACTCGGCCAGCTCAAGATGCTGCAGGAGATCATCGCGATCGGCGTCTTCATCCCCTTCGCGGTGTTCTACATGAAGGCTCCATTGAACCGCGACTTCCTCTGGGCCTCGTTGTTCCTCCTCGGCGCCGTCTTCTTCACCTTCCGCTCCCAACTCGCCTGATGCCGCGCACTTTCCGCCTCCTCTCAGCGCTCGCGGTCGCTCTCGCTTCCGTACTCGCCCCTGAATCCGTCGCCGCGCAGAAACCTGCCGCTCCGACGGTCGTGATCATCGTCCGCCACGCCGAGAAGGCGGCGCAGCCGGCGAATGACCCGCCGCTCACCGAGACGGGAGTCGCGCGCGCGCGGGCGCTGGTGATCGCGCTGGCCGACGCAAAGATCGACGTTGTGATGCACACCCCCACGAGTCGCACCCGAGAGACCGCGCGCCCCGTTGCGGAGAAGTTCGGACTCACTCCCGAGATCGTCCCCCTCGGTCCTGCACCCATCCACGCCGCCGCACTGGCCGAGATGGTCCGAAGACACCCGGGCAAGACCATCCTCGTCGTGGGCCACTCGAACACGATCATGCCCTACGTCGCCGCACTCGGCGGCCCGACCAGGTCAGACCTCTGCGATCACGAGTACGACGGCCTTTACACCCTCGTCCTCGATGGCTCCTCGGCCCGCTTGATCGAGTCCCACTACGGCCTTCCGAATCCCGTCCCCACATCCTCCTGCGCGACCCCCAGAATGCGCCCGTAGCACCCGCCGTCCGGTCTCTGCCGTCCGCCGTCTTCTGCGTTGCGGAAGTGCTGGCGGGACGGCAGATTACGGCCACTCGCGCCCTGGTCCTTGGAGACCCGCTTTGACCGCACGCTTCGCCCCGACTGTCGCGTTCCTTGCCGCCGCGGCGGCACTCGCAGTCGGTTCAACAGTTCTGCAAGCCCAAAGACCCGCGCTCACGGGTGAGAAGGGGCGCGTCGCCGAGTCGGTGCGCCGCGACCTCACGCGCCTGTCGCAGCTCCAGCGCACACACCACGATCGCACCAATCTCTATGCCGCCGACCTGCGAGATCTGAGCTTCTCGGCGACGAGTGGAGCCTCGATCAACATCGCGTTTGCCTCGGCGAACGCGTGGGCCGCCAACGCCTCGCACGCGACGCTCTCGCCGGTGAAGTGCTTCGTGATCGTCTCGGCTGCGGACGCGGTGGATGCCCCGACGGCCCAGCCATTCTGCACCGATGCCGAGCCGGGCACTGCGGCCGCGCGCGTCGCGGCCGCGAATCCGCCACCGGCCGTTCCAGCGACCACGCCGACCAAAGGCACGACGACGCCGACCAAGAGCGCGCCGGCCCCGACGAAGGCGACGAGGACACCGACCAAGCGGGTGCCGGTGAGTACGCCGGTGCGCCGGACGCCGGTATCGGCGGATCCCCGCCCGGCACCGACTGAGGTCGCTCCGGCCCGGAGCGCCGACCTCCCAAGCGGCGTGCGGATGATCACCCGCGATGCCGGCGAAGGTGTCGCGCTCGCCGACCGAGTCGAGTCGATGACCTCGGCGCAGTTCACTGACGTGCTCTTGGGTCTCGCCCGCGACGCGGTGCGGGTGATGGACTCCCCCCCGCCGGAAGTAGTGCGCGATCCGTACGAGAGTTCGCAGGAGTTCGAGGCGCGCCGCGCCCAGGCGTTCGCGGCGTACCAGCGCCGCGAGCAGGAGTACTTCCGCTCGACCAAGCGCTCCTTCGTTGTTCAACTCCCGGTGCGCGCCGTGCGCTATGACGCCGACGCCGAGATCCTCCAGTTCTCGGTCGACGCGATCCGCCTGCCGACGGCGCGCGAGGGACGGAGCCAGCTTACGGTCGCCTGCTTCACGCGGCCGGTCTTCTGGTGCATGCCCGACGCAGGGATGACCTACGATGCGAGCGACCTCTGGAAGATCCCTCGGGCCACCGCGCGCCGATTTGACCTGATCCGCTCGCCCCTCACGCTGACGGTGCGCTTCACCGTCGGTGGGCGGCCCGATGGGGAGCGCTCGCTCGCGGTCTCACTCGTCGATATGGATCTGCAGGCGCGCGGCGAGTCCGTGCAGCGCTGGCCAGCGGCGCGCTGACCGCCTGAGCCACTTCACCCGATGAGCGCGACGGCCTCGCAGCCCGCGACCGAGACGGTCCTCGTCACGCTCGACGACCTGCGGGCCGCTGCCCGGGCGATCAAGGGAGTGGCGGTGCGCACTCCGCTCCTCGCAGCCGACCTGCTCTCCGAACGGGTCGGTGTGCCGGTGTTCGTGAAACCGGAGATGCTGCAGCGGGGCGGCGCCTTCAAGTTCCGCGGGGCCTACACCTTCCTCTCCAGGCTTTCCCCAGAAGCGCGTGGGCGCGGGGTGATCACCGCGAGCTCGGGGAACCACGGCCAGGCGGTCGCCCTCGCGGCGAAGCTCTACGGTGTGGCGGCCACGATCGTGATGCCGACCACGGTGCCTCGCGCGAAGAAGGACGGCGCCGTGCGGCTCGGCGCTCGTTGCTTCTATCAGGGCGTCACCACCGCCGAGCGGATGGCCAGGGCGACGGAGATCCAGCGCACCGAGGGGCTGACGATGGTGCCCCCCTTCGACGACAACACGATCATCGCTGGACAGGGCACGCTGGGACTCGAGATCGGCGAGGACCTCCCCGATGTCGGGACGGTGCTCGTGCCGATCGGCGGTGGAGGACTCAGCTCCGGCGTCTCGGCGGCGATCAAGTTGCTCGTCCCGAAGGCGCGGGTGATCGGAGTCGAGCCGGAGGGATCGCCGAAGTATTCGAAGGCGCGCGAAGCCGGTGAGCCGGTGACGATCGCGTCGAACGCCGATGGGCTGGCGGATGGCCTCCTCGCGGTACGGATCGGGACGCGGAACTTCCACCATCTCAGCGCATTCCTTGATGAGGTCGTGACCGTTCCCGATTCCCTTCTCCCCTCGGCGATGCGCCTGCTCCTCGACCGGATGAAGCTCGTGGCCGAACCGAGCGGCGCGATCACCGTCGCCGCGCTGCACGCCGGACTGGTGAAGCCGAAGGGGAAGACGGTCTGCATCCTGAGCGGCGGGAACATCGAGTACGACGGCCTGCGCGCTCTGCTCGGCGATGGAGCGTCGGCGTGAGCATGCGTTGCCCGACCTGCGGCACACTCTATCCCGATGGAGCGCGCTTCTGCACGCGCGATGGCTCGAAGCTGACGCAGCTGGCGGGCGCGGCGCCGGCCGCCGCTCCTGCGACGCCGGCCGCGCCTCCGCCGAAGCCCGCCGCCCCGGCGGCTCCACCTCCAGGTGGTCGCGCGACCTCGGCCCGTGGGAAGGACGGCCCCGCGACCGCCAGCGGCGCCTCGCACCACGCGAATATGGCCGGGAAGGTCCTCGACCGGCGCTACCACATCGTGCGGAAGGTCGGCGAGGGGGGGATGTCATACGTGTACCTCGCGCACGACGTCGCCACGCAGGAGCGCTACGCGATCAAGATCCTCTCGCCCGCACTCTCGAAGGACGAGAACGCGATGGCGCGCCTCCGCCGCGAGGCTGCGCTCGGCATCCGCCTCGCCCATCCCAACGTGTGCCACATCGTGCGGATGGGGGAGACCGAGGATGGCCTCGTCTACGTCGTGATGCCGTATGTCGAGGGAGAGATCCTCTCCGACCGCAACTATCGCGTCGGGAAGACCTCGATCGAGGATGCGGTGAAGTTCATCGGCGAGATCGCCGACGGACTGCACATCGCGCACAAGCTGACGATCATCCATCGGGACCTGAAGCCCGAGAACATCATGGTCTGCAAGCGCGCCGATGGAATCGAGTACGCGGTGGTGATGGACTTCGGCCTTGCGAAGGAGCGGAAGGCGGGTGGGGAGCTGCAGAAGCTCACGGCGACCGGGATCATCCTCGGCACGCCGGAGTTCATGAGCCCCGAGCAGTTGCGCGGCAAGACCCTCGACCCGCGCACCGACATCTACTCGCTGACGCTGATGACGTACGAGATGCTCACGGGAAAGCTCCCGTTCGAGGGGAAGAACCAGCAGGAGATGATGATCGCGCGGCTCCGGTCGGATCCGATCCCGGCCCGAACGCGGCGCCCCGATCTCCCCGAGGGCGTGGACAAGGTCCTGCTGAAGGGAATGGCTCGCGCGCCCGAGGACCGGTACCAGACGGCGCCGGAGTTCGCTCAGGCGTTCAGGGACGCGAGCCGCTGACGCCGACCGCGAGACTCGGGCTCGCGGCCCTCGCACTCTCCGCGGCGTCCGCCCTCCACGCGCAGCAGAGCGGGGTGGATGTGCAGCGCTACCGCTTCGAGGTCACGCTCCCCGATACCGGCAAGCGGATCGAGGTCACGGCGCGGATCGAAGCGACGCGGTTCGCTACGGTTCGCGCGCTCGAGCTCGACCTCCTCGCACCGATGCAGGTGAGCACGGCCTCGATCGGATGCGGAACGCAATCGGCCGATGCGCCCTTCACGCACGACGGGCGGAAGGTGAGCGTGACGCTCCCGGGCAGCGGCGAGGTCGCGGCCGCGGCTGCGGCGATGCCGCCGTCGCGCGATTCCGTTTGCGTCACGCTGCGCTATGCGGGCGCGCCGACTGACGGACTCGTGATCAGCGTGGACAGTGCGAAGCGCTGGCGCGCCTTCGGCGACAACTGGCCCGACCGCGCCCGGCACTGGCTCGCCTCGATCGATCATCCTTCGGACAAGGCGCTGGTCGAGTTCGTGGTCCACGCACCGGCCGGTCGTCGGGTCGTCACGGTGAGCAATGCATCTCCGATCCCGACCTACCTGATGGTGATCGCCGCGGCCCCACTCGTTGAGACGAGGCTCACGACCACCGGCATACCGCAGTCGGTCTTCACCGCGCCCGAGCAGGTGCGCGCGATGCCGGGGAACTTCGCCCGCGCTGATGACATCGTGAACTTCTTCACGCGGGTGATCGGGCCCTTCCCGTACGAGCGGCTCGCGCACGTCCAGAGCTCGACCCGCTTCGGCGGGATGGAGAATGCGGGAGCGATATTCTACGCCGACGCCCTCTTCCGCACGCCGCACGGCGTCGGCGTGGGGCTCATCGCACACGAGACGGCGCACCAGTGGTTCGGCGATGCGGTGACTGAGCGCGAGTGGGGCCACCTCTGGCTCTCCGAGGGCTTCGCGACCTACTTCGCGGCGCTCTACACCGAGTACGCCTTCGGCGACAGCGCCTTTCGCGCGGAGCGGGAGGGGATCCGTCGGCAGGTCATGAACTCCGCCGTCGTCGCCGCACGGCCGGTGCTGGACACGACCCAGACCGACCTGCTGAAGCTGCTCAACGAGAACAGCTACCAGAAGGGAGGTTTCATCCTCCATATGCTGCGCCGCGAGGTGGGGGACAGCGCGTTCTTCGAAGGGATCCGCGCCTACTACGCGGCGGGGAAGCATCGCAACGCCCTCACCTCCGATCTGCGGATCGCGATGGAGCGAGCATCGCGACGCGACCTCGGCTGGTTCTTCGACCAGTGGCTCCGTCGCCCCGGTTTCCCGAAGCTCGAGATCAGCTGGCGCCACGATCCAGCGGCCGAGACGCTCACCTTCCTCCTGTTGCAGGGCACGACCTCGCCGGCCTATCGCTTCAACCTCGGGGTTGAACTCGAGGATCCGGACGGCGTGAAGCGGCTCGTGCAGCTGACGGTTCCGGCGAATCAGCGGGTCGAGGTTCGCCTACGCGAGAAAGTCCCGCGGCCGCCGCAGGCGGTGCGGTACGATCCGTTCGTGGAGATCCTGGCGACGATCCGCACGCCGTGAGGTTGGGTGGCGTGGCGCTCCTGCTCCTGGTGGGCGGCGTGACGCCGCTCGGGGGACAGTCGCGCGAGGCTGTTGCGCGCGCCACCCTCGAAGAGGCGCGCCCCTCGCGCGCCGACTCCCTCCTCGCCCGTGGGCGTCTGCGAGCCGCCGAGGATGCGCTGTACGCTGCGGTCGCGGCGAAGCCGCGCCAGCCGTCGGCGCGTGGCGCCCTCGGGAGGTACCTCGCCTCGCGTGGCCGATTCGCGATCGCGCAGGTGCTCTTCGAGGAGGCGCAGCGCTTTGGCGCCGACAAGGGCGCGGTCGCGCGCGCGATCGCGCAGATGGCGCCCTACCGCAGCGACGCCAACCCTCTGCGTGCGGTGACGGTGCCATTCGAGTTCGCCGAGGATGGGCGCACGGTCGGTCGCTTCGCGTTGACGGGCCGCGATGGGCGAGCGTTCACCGCGACGCTCGATCCGACTGTGATCGGGGTGATCGTCCGCCGAGCGAGTGACCCGCCGTCGGCCGTCGGCGGAATCCCCCTTCGCGGTCTTTCGCTCAGTGTGGACACCACGCTTACCTCCAGTGAGGCGCGCGTCGGCTTCGACCTCCTCTGGCGGCTCGGCTTCAGCTTTGACGAACGCACGGGGACGATGACCGTTGGCGAGGCGGGGGTGCGCCGGGGCGGGGCGGTGACGTACGTTCCCATCGTGTTGACCTTTCCGGGCCTTTCGCTGGTGCCGCGCCCTGGCGTCGCACCGATCCCGATCCAACGTCAGGCCGCGCGCGCCCTGCTGCGCGGCACGCGCTGGTGGTTCGATGCCGCCGAAGGGGCGCTCGTGGTGGAGCGCTGATGCCGAGTCTCAGCGCGAGGATCCTCGCTGCGGTCACGCGAGCGACGATGAAGCGCCCCTTCTCGGGCGAGTCGTTCGACCTCCAGCGGGCGCGGAAGCGGATGGAGCTGGTGGCGAAGCTCCCCGGCTTCCTGCCGCGGGGACTGCGGGTGGAGCGATCGACCGAGCCGCTCCTCCAGGGGGAGTGGCTCATTCCCGCTGATGTCGCGCCGCGCCGCACGATCCTCTATCTCCACGGCGGCGGGTACTTCGCGTGCTCGCCGCGCACGCATCGCGCGCTCACCGCGCACCTCGCCGTGCGGTCGCGGGCCCGCGTGCTGGCCCTCGACTACCGCCTCGCGCCAGAGCACAAGTTCCCCGCAGCCCTCGATGACGCGGTCGCGGCGCTGCGCGCCTTCTGGGCGCAGGGGATGGATCCGCACGCTGTCGGGATCGCCGGCGATTCGGCGGGGGGCGGGCTCGCACTCGCGGCCATGATGGCGCTCCGCGACGCGCGTGAGCCGGTGCCCGCCGCGGCCGCTCTCTTCTCTCCGTGGACCGACCTCGCGGGCACTGGCGACTCGATGCGCGAGAACGCTGACGCCGACGCGATGCTCCCCGCGCACCTCTGTGGCGCGGCGGCGCGGCTCTACGCCGGCTCGGCGCCACTCGAGCATCCGTACATCTCGCCCTTCTACGGCGACTTCGCGGGCCTCCCCTCGTTGCTCGTGCACGTCGGGGACACCGAGATCCTCCTCGACGATTCGCTGCGCGTGGTGGAGAAGGCGCGTACCGCCGGGATCGCGGTGGAGTGCGAGGTGTGGAACGACCTTCCACACGCCTGGCCGGTCGCGATGCCCTATGTGAAGGAAGCGCGGCTCACGGTGGCCGGTGTCGCGGCCTACTTCGCCCGACGGATCGGCTAGCGACCGCGCTGCTCCAGTTCGATCAGCAGACAATGGTCCTGCACCACATCGATCCCCGCGCGGGCGAGTCGCTCGGCGGCCTCGTCGTTCCGGATCCCCAACTGGAACCAGACGGCGCGTGGACGCGCCGCGAGGAGGTCGTCCAAGTGGGCGGGGATGTCCTTCGGCCGACGAAAGACATTCACCAGGTCCACCGGTTCGCCGATCGCCGAGACCGAGCGGAAGACCGGCTCCCCGAGCATCTCGCTGATCTCAGGATAGAAGACCGGGACGGGGATTATCCGGAGTCCAGCGCGCTGTGCGTACTCGGGCACGTAGTAGGCCGGCGGCCGCCCCTCGGGGGTCTTGATCCCCAGGACGGCGACGGTACGCACCCGTGCCAGGAGGGCGGTGATCCCTTCCTCGGACTCGATCAGGTGGGCCTGCCAATCGGTTGTCATCGTGGGGTGAATTTCGGGGTCCTGTCCGGGTAAATTCCGGGGCTGTCCGCCGTTTGTCACCCCCGATCGGAGTTCCAGATGCGGTTACTCGTCCTTGGCGCCGGCCTGCAAGGGTCCGCTTGTGCATACGACCTGTTGCAGAATCCCGCAATCACCGAGGTCCGTCTCGCCGACCGCGCGGTGGACAAGCTCCCGGCCTTCCTCCAGTCCTACCTCGGAGGCGGGAAGCTCACGCCGGTCCAGCTCGACGTGAAGGACCCGGCCGCGGTGCAGCGGACGATGAGCGGAGTGCAGGGAGTGATGTGTGCGATCCCCTACTACTTCAATCTCCCGATGACCGAGGCCGCGATCGCGTCTGGAGCGCATTTTTGCGACCTGGGCGGGAACACCGAGATCGTGCAACTCCAGAAGCAGCTGAATGCGAAGGCCGCCGCGAAGGGAGTCACGGTGATCCCCGACTGTGGCCTCGCACCGGGGATGGTGAACATCCTCGCGCAACTGGGGATCGACCGGCTCGAGACCACGGAATCGGTCCGCATCTATGTCGGCGGCTTGCCGCAGAGCCCAGAAGGGCCGCTCAAGTACCAGATCGTCTACTCGATCGAGGGCGTACTCGACTACTACACGACCCTCTCCTGGGTGGTGCGGGGCGGGAAGCGGGTGCAGGTGAAGGCGCTCTCGGAGATCGAGCCGGTGCAGTTCGCGGCGCCGGTCGGCGAGCTCGAAGCGTTCCATACCGCCGGTGGCCTCTCGACGATGGCACACCGCTACGAGGGGAAGATCCCAACGATGGAGTACAAGACGCTCCGGTATCCGGGGCACGCCAGGATCATGGAGGCGATCCGCGACCTGGGGCTGCTGGAGAATGAGCCGGTCGACGTGAAGGGAACGAAGATCATTCCGCGCGACGTCGCGATCGCTCAGATGCAGCCGCGACTCACCAAGAAGGAGAGCCCCGACCTCGTGGCGCTCCGGGTGGTGGTGAAGGGCCTGCAGGGTGGGAAGCCGCAAACGCACACCTTCGAACTCGTGGACCGGTTCGACGCCGCGCACGGGATCAGCGCGATGATGCGGACCACCGGGTACTCGCTCTCGATCACCGGGCAGCTGCAGGTGACCGGGGCGGTGAAGCCGGCTGGCGTGCATACCTCCGACGAGTGCGTGCCGGGGGCGCAGTACGTGGCGGAGCTGCGGAAGCGCGGCGTGGTCATCGACGAGTCCGTTTCCTAGCTGCAACGGCTACCGCAACGGCGGATCACGAAGGTCACGAAGAAGGGCCACGAAGGACACGAAGTACTGCAATGACTTGGGGGAACGACAGCTTCTCGGCAGGCGTTGTCGTTCCCCCAGCGTTTGTCGTTGCCTGCTTCGTGTTCTTCGTTCAGTTCTTCGTGTCCTTCGTGATCCGCCGTGGCAGTTCCCTGAGTACCCTGTGGTGAACGCCGTCGCCCTTGTTCCTCGCCGGAACAACCGGTTTCACGCGACAGCGGGGTATAAGGAGCAGAGGGGGTGGCCCCTCTCAGGTCCGAGAACTACCGTACCGTCACACCCCAACCGGAAGGAGGAAGCGATGCCAGAGAACGCGTTCGTGGTCCGTACCTTCCAGAACAGTGTCGAAGCGGAGTTCGCACGGGCGGTGCTCGACGCCAATGGGATCGCGTCGATGCTATTGAAGGACAATGCAGGTGGGATGCTCCCCTTCCTCGATATGCTGCACCCGGTTCGACTCGTGGTGCGGCGGGGAGACGTGGACACCGCGGTCCGGCTGCTCGATGCCACCGCGGCGACCGACCCTGAGGGCGATCCGCCGCTCCTCAGCTAGTACGCGTCAGCTCGTCGTCAGCGCGCGAAACTCGCCAGTGTCACACCCATCGCGTCGATCGCGGCGCGGGCGCGCCAGAGGTCACGGCCGTTGTAGATGAACGAGAAGGCGAGCGCCTCGCCGTTGCGCGACGTCACGTAGCCACCGAGCGAGACGACATCGTTGGTCGTGCCGGTCTTGCCGCGCAGGTTCCCCTGCGCGGCAGTCCGGCGCATCCGCGTGCGGAGGGTCTCGGTCCGGCCCGCCACGGGGAGCGAGGCGTCGAGCACCGCGCCCCAGGGCGCCGCCGCCGAGTAGCCGAGGAGTTGCACCATCGAACGGGGCGTCACGCGGTCCAACGTCGAGAGGCCACTGCCGTCGGCCGCGAACACTGCCTGGGGTTGCGTCCCGACGCGGTCGGCGAGGAAGGATTGGAGCGACTCGTTCGCCTCCTGCGCCGACCCAACGCCACCACCGCTCCGCGCCGCATTCCGGAAGAGCAACTCGGCGAAGTGGTTGTTGCTCTCCCCATTCATCGTCGCGACGAGCTGAGCCAGCGGGGCCGAGGCGAGCGAGGTCACGCGCTCAGCGCCCGACGCGGCCGACCCGATCCGGACCGCGCCATCGACCACGATCCCGCGCGCCTCGATGGCCGCGCGGAAGGCCGCCGCCCCGAACCGCTCCGGCTGCTCCACCACCACCTGATAGACGCGTGACGCGCTCAGCGCGCCGATCCATCCGCTCACTCGGAAGTAGTCATTCAGCGTGTCCTGCCAGACGCGGATCGTCGCGCCGCGGCTATTCGGCCGCACGCTCACGGTGGACTTGATCGCGAGCCCGCTCACTGGCTGAGCGAAGTCCACGATCGCTCCCTTCGCCCCGGCGCGCACGCGGATGTGCGCAAGATTCTCGTTGAAGGAGAGGGCTGAGACCCGCGCCGAGTACCCCGCTTGCAGGTTGCGCGTGCGCCATCCGTCGGGGACGCGCGGGCCATCGAAGGCGCTCGCATCGCCGATCACGTCGCCGCGCACGCGCTTCACGCCGGCACGCACCACCTGTTCGGCGAGCGCATCCATCGGCTTCACGCCTCCATTCCAGCGCGCGTAGCGCGGCGCCAGGGAGGGATCGCCGGCGCCCTTGAGGATGAGATTGCCGTCCAGCGCGCCATCGGGGCCGAGCGCACCATCTCGCAGGACCTCGGTCTCGAACTGGTGCGCGGGCCCGAGGCGCTCGAGCGCGACCGCCGAGGTGAAGAGCTTCATCGTTGATGCTGGATTCAGCGCCGCGTCGGCATCATGCGCGAATAGCGTGTCGCCGGTCGAGAGGGAGACGACCATCACGCCCCACTTACCGCTGGCGGTCGAGATCTTGATGAGCGACGCCAGATCGGTGCGGAGGGCGTCGGCGGTCGACGGGTTTCGCGCGACGATCGCCAACCGATTCGCCCGAATGGCGACGGGAGTTCGCGCCAACGGCTTCGGCGCGGTCACCGTGCCCGCCGCCGGTTTCGCCTGCGCCCCTGCAACGCTCGCCGCCAGAGCGGATAGCGCGAACACAGCGAGGAGGCGGAGGGGAAGTCGGCGGTGCATCGGGAGGGACCCAAAGGGTACCACGACAGCAGGATAAAGACGAACCGGTGGCCCTGCGGTGACGCAGGACCACTCGATTCTCTTCGGGATTTGCTCGGGAGGCGCTCCGCCGTCTGCTCGTCGCCGTCCTATGTATCGCTGTCCGCCGTCTGCCGTTGTGCACCGACTTGTGCTCCTGCTCGATCATCACGCGCCGACGCCGTCCACCGAAAGAAGATGATGGTCATCAGCAGGTAGAAGAACAGGCCGCCCGGGATCCACATGATGAGCCCGCCGAGCCGCTGGTCAGCGAGGGGGGAGAGTCCCCAGAGGCGCGGGGCGGCGGCGTAGGCGGGATAGAGCACGTGGTCGGCATACACGATGAAGATCGAGACGATCGTCATCGGCAGCGTGAGGAGGAACGCGTACAGCATCTGCCCCGGGTAACTGAGGCGCGGGAGTTCGGGGAGTGGGCTCAGGAGCGGCCACCACACGAGCACCGCCGTGACGAGGAACATCAGGTGTTGCCCGATATGCACCTCGTGCCAGTACATCGCCGCGTTGTAGAGCGGTGGGAGGTGCCACCCCGCGAGGACGAGATTGAACAGCGCGAAGGAGACGCGCGGCACCGTGATGAAACGGGCGACCGCCGCGACCGCTGGCACCTCGAGCGCTGGACGCAGCATCCAGCCCGGCGTACCGAGGAGGAGAAGGGGTGGCACCCCGATCGTGAGCACGAGGTGCTGCACCATATGACCCGAGAAGAGATAGAAGTCGCTGATGTCGTGAAGCGGCCCGTTGAGGGCGAGGAACATCACGAGGAGTCCGGCGGGGAAGCAGAACGCCTGGAGCGTGGTGAGCCGCTCGGAACCGCGGTGCGCCCGCGCACGCCAACCCCACAGGATCAACAGCGCCGCGAGGCCGATGACCGTGCTCCAGTGCACGGTGAATCCACCGGCGCGAAGATCGACGTTGGGGTGGAGGAAGATGAGAGGCATCGGTGCTGGCGCTGGGAGTCGGTGGGCCGCAATCTATGGGAGTCGACATCACTCAGCGGGGGAGGAACGATGGCACGTGGTCCACGGATCGTTCGCGAGGGGATCATCGCTGGGCTGCTCGGCGCGGGCGGGGTCGCCTTCTGGTTCCTGATCGTCGATCTCGCGACCGGGCAGGCACTCGCGACGCCGGAACTGTTGGGGCGCGCCCTGTTCAGCGTGCTGGGCAAGGGGATCGACTGGTCACCCTACGGCTATGTCCTCGCCTACACGATCTTCCACATCGCGGCCTTCGTGGTGATCGGACTGATCGCGGCGGCGCTCGTCAGCGCTTCGGACCGCGTGCCGGGTGTGCTCGCCGGACTGCTGCTGCTCTTCGCCGTCTTCGAGATGGGATTCTACGGCCTCACCGTCTTCCTCTCGGAAGGATCGATCCTCGGCAATCTCGCGTGGTACCAGATCGGCGCGGCGAATCTCTTGGCGGCGGGGTTGATGGGACGGTACCTGTGGAAGGCACATCCCGGGCTCGGCGCGCGGATGGTGAAGGCGTTGGACGGACAGAGCTGAACTGCAGATGGGGGATGGGAGAGGGGAGAAGTGAGGGAGGGCCAACAGGCATGCGGGGGTGGATCCGAGTCTCGGACCCACCCCCGCGCCGTCTTCTCATACCTCTCCCTTCTCCCAACTCCCCTCTGCCGTTCTTAGAACCGAATGCTGAGCTGTTGGAAGAGGAACAGCAGTGCCATGATCGTCCCCATTGCGATGATCAGCGGTCCCGTGAACAGCGCCCGGAAGAGCCGGTGGTCGTACTTGAGGTGCATGTAGAAGAGCACGACGATCGCGAACTTGACCGCCGAGAGCGCGATCAGCGAGGGATTGAAGAGCGGTGAGGCGACGAGGGCGGGGATGTAATAGGCCCACACCTCGCCGATCGTGATCAGCGTGAGGATGATCGCCACCCGCAGGTAGAGATTCCCCGTCGGGTGCGCGTGCTCGGCGTGCTTGGCGTCGTGCGTCATCAGTGGCCTCGGCGCTTAGCGGATGAGGTAGACGAGCGTGAAGATCGCGATCCAGACCACGTCCACGAAGTGCCAGTAGAGCGCGGCGATGTCGACGATGAGTTCGTCCTTCGGCCCCAAGCCCCGGGTGCGGTCGATCCAGAGCAGGGTCATCAGCCAGAGCACGCCCACGGTCACGTGCGCACCGTGGAAGCTGGTGAGCGTAAAGAACGTCGAACCGAAGAGATTGGTCCGGACGGTGAGCCCCTCGTGCACGAACGAGGTGAACTCATAGGCCTGGAAGCCGAGGAAGGTCGCGCCGAGGAGCGCGGTCATCCCGATCCAGAGCTGCGAGTTGCGCTGGATGCGCGTCCACCAGTTCGCGCCGTCGGGGAGCGGCGATCCCTTGAGCTGCACCGCCTGCAGGCCCAGCACCATCGCGAACGAGCTCATCAGGAGCACGAAGGTCGAGACCGACGTGACCGGGATGTCGAGGATCGGCGGGAAGACCTTGCCCGTCTCGCTCACCCATTCGGTGTGCGGGAAGGGGCCGACGATCGAACGCCCCTTGTAGATCAGGTATGTCGCGATGAGCGACGCGAAGAGCATGCACTCCGACCCGATGAACGCCCAGATGGCGATCTTCCGGTGCTCGAGGCCGGTCGTCGTGTAGTGGTGATGCGCGTGCCCGTCGTCGTGACCGGGAGCGGCACCCTGTGCGGCGGCAGCGTGGGAGGCCACGGTCAGTCGTCTCCGGTTACTCGAGGGGGCTGGTGAGCCAGGCGTAGAGCGTGGCGATGAACGCGGCGGCGCCACCGATCGTGACGATGAGGAAGACGGTCGGCATCCCGTTCCTGAGGAACAAGAGTCCGCTGAACATCAGGAACATCGTGAGCGCCGCGACGAGGGGCTTCGCGGTCGGGAAGGGCATCGGGATCCCGAGTTCCTTCGCCGTCTTGCGCTCCGTCTCTTCGTGCACCGGGACGGCGTGCGCGTCGGTGATGGTCATCAGGTCGGCGTGCGAGTGTTCGATTCCCGCGGTCTTCGCCGGGTCCTTCAGGTCCCAGAGCGGATAACGCGAGGAGACCTCGGGGATCTGCGCGAAGTTGTACTCGGGCGGCGGCGAGGGGATCGACCACTCGAGCGTCCCCGCGCCCCACGGGTCGTTTCCGGCGACGGCGCCGCGGGTGCGGCTCCGCAGGAAGTTCCAGATGAAGAAGATCGTCGCCACGAACAGGATGTACGTGCCGACGGTGGACATCATGTTGAAGGCGTCCCAACCCTGGCCGGCGTCGTAGGTGTAGACGCGCCGCGGCATCCCCAGCATCCCCGCGAAGTGCATCGGGAAGAAGGTGAGGTTGAAGCCGATGAAGGTGAGCCAGAAGTGCCAGTTGCCGATCCGCTCGTCCATCAGGCGGCCGGTCATCTTCGGGAAGTAGTGGTAGATGCCGGCGAAGATCCCCATGATCGACCCACCGAAGAGCACATAGTGGAAATGCGCGACGATGAAGTAGGTGTCGGTCTGCTGGAGATCGGCCGGCGGTGAGGAGTGCATCACGCCGGAGATCCCGCCGATCGTGAACATCGCGATGAGCGAGATCGCGAACTTCATCGGCACGGTGAACCGGATCTCGCCGGCCCACATCGTCGCGATCCAATTGAAGATCTTCACGCCGGTCGGGATCGCGATGAGCATCGTCATCATCGAGAAGATCGAGTCGGCGACCGCGCCCATCCCCACCGCGAACATATGGTGGGCCCAGACGCCGAAGCCGAGGAAGCCGATCATGATCCCCGAGTAGACCATCACGTTGTAGCCGAAGAGCGGCTTCTTCGAGAAGGTCGGCAGCACTTCGGAGACGAGCCCGAAGGCGGGGAGGATCAGGATGTAGACCTCGGGGTGCCCGAAGACCCAGAAGAGGTGCTGCCAGAGCAGCGGGTCGGCACCGGCGGCGATCGCGTAGAACGTCGTGCCGAAGAAGCGGTCCATCAGCAGGAAGAAGAGCGCGATCGTGATCGGCGGGAACGCGAGCACGAGGAGGAACTGCACCACGAACGACATCCAGGTGAACATCGGCATGCGCATCAGGGTCATCCCCGGAGCACGCATGTTGATGATCGTCGTGATGAAGTTGAATGCTGCAGCAAGCGAGCTGATTCCAAGGATCTGGAGGCCAAGCACCCAGAAGTCGATGTTCATCCCCGGCGCGAACTGCGTCGTCGTCAGCGGGGCGTAGCCGAACCAGCCGGCGTCGGGCGCGACCTTGAACAGGATCGGCAGCGTGATGAAGATGCCGCCCAGCAGATAGACCCAGTACGAGAAGGCGTTCAGGCGGGGGAAGGCGACGTCGCGCGCGCCGATCTGGAGCGGGATCAGGAAGTTGAAGAAGGCGGCCGAGAGGGGCATGATGGCGAGGAACACCATCGTCGTGCCGTGCATCGTGAAGAGCTGGTTGTACGTATCGGCCGAGACGAAGCCCATGTTCGGGCGCATCAGCTGGGTGCGGATCAGGACCGCCTCGAACCCGCCGATCAGGAAGAAGGTGAGCGCGGTCCAGAGATAGAGCGTGCCGATCCGCTTGTGATCGACCGTCGTGATCCAACTCCAGATGCCGGTGTCCTCGCCCGAGGCGTAGGCGCTGGTGGCGCTCGTCGGGGCAGCGATGGATGCCATTGGTCGCGTCTCCGGGCTACTTGAGCGCCATCAGGTACGCGACGACATCAGCGATCTGCTGGTCGGTCAGCGTGCCCTGCGTGGCGGTGCGCTTGAGGATGGGGTCGTACTCGCCCTTGCCGATCGTGGTCATCAGGACGCCGGGCTTCATGACCCGCGCGTTCTTGATCCACCGCGCCATATGCGGCGCGTCATTCGGGAAGAGGCCACTCGCGATCGTGTTGCGCGAGCCGATGTGCGTGAGATTCGGGCCGATGACGCCGATCGCGTTCGGGTTGCCAGCGACGGTGTGGCAGGTGTAGCACTGGCCGGCGAGGAAGGCGGTCGCCCCGCGCGTCGCATCACCCTGCGCAAGGAGGTCGTCGTCATACGTGAGTCCCGCCGGGATCGGCGTCTGCGGCGCGACGTGCACCGGCAGGCGGTCGATCGGGAAGGAGTAACCCGCTGGTGCGGTGTCCGTCGCGGCGGCGGGGAAGACCGCCGGGCGCGCCTGGTGTCGTGCCCAGCTCTCGAACTCGTCGGGCTGCACCGCGTAGAGCCGGATCCGCATGTTCGCGTGACTCGACCCGCAGTACTCGGTGCAGAAGCCGTTGTAGGCATTCGAGCCGAGGCTCGAATCGGGGGTGAACCAGATGTAGTTCTTCTTGTTGGTGATGAGGTCGCGCTTCCCGCCCATCGCCGGGATCCAGAAGGCGTGGAGCACATCCTTCGATGTGAGTTCGAAGCTCGCCGTGCGACCGACCGGGATGTAGAGCTCGTTCGCGGTGGTGATCCCCAGGTCGGGGTAGCGGAACTCCCACCACCACTGGTGGCCGATCACTTCGATCCGGATCGAGCCGGCGGGGGCCGGGGCCTGCGTCTGGAAGATCGTCCGGACCGTCGGCACGGCGATCAGGACGAGGATGACGGCCGGAATGGCGGTCCAGGCGATCTCGAGAGCGGCGTTGCCGTGGATCTGGCGTGCTGCCGGGCCGCCGGGCCGCTTCCGGAAGCGGATGATCGTGATGATCAGCGCTGCCTCGACGACGACGAAGACGATCGTCCCCCAGAAAAGGAGGAGGTCCCAGAGCTCGTCGGTCGCGGTGTTGAGGTCGGTGTTGCGGATGAACGTGGAGTTCGGATACTCCGTTCCGCCACACGCGGAGAGCGCCACGAGGCACGCTGCAACAAGGAGCGCAGGTGCTGCCTGACGCAGGCGCAGCATCGACATCGGTCGGGAGGCTGGGGGAAGGGGAAGCGCTGGAGGGCGCTCCCCGACGCTTGCACCGGAGCGCACAAGCGACGTGAAATTACCCGTGCCCCGAGGGAGGGGCAAGGCGAGATTCGCGCTTCTTTGACGTCGGGCGCGCGCCGGACCGGCGCGACTCAGTCGGGTGCGCCCTCGACCGGCACCGCGTGCTGCTCCTTGACCTTGTTCGCGGTGATCTCCAGCGCCTGTCGGATCTGTGCCACGTACTCTCGCATCGCCCGTACCTTGAGCTGGTCCCCGCCGCCTCGCCCGGTGGCGAGGATCAGCCCCGAGACCTGGTCGGCGATCATCCCGAACTGGCCCTTGAGCTGGCCCTGGAGGGGGGTCGCGAGTCGCTTGACCTGCTGCGGCAGCACTCCTGCCGCACGTTGGTTCTTCACCTCGATCGCGGTGCGCTCGACCAACCCGTGCAGCTTCTGCACGGTGAGCAGCGCCTCTTCGATGGTCTTCATCTTTTGGGCGCCTGCGCCATCCAACTTCGTTCCAGCCATAGAACACCAGGGAAAAGGGGGAAGGGGGAAGGTGAAAGGAATGACACTGTCTCCTCGCTTCCCTCCAGATGCCGCACCGCCGTCCGCCGTCTGCCTTCTATCGTCCGCCCGCCATCTTCTTGGGATCGAGCAAGTCCTCGACCTGCTGCCGCGTGAGCAGCTTCTGCTCCAGGATCAGCTCCATCACCCCGCGCCCGGAGTCGAGCGCCTCCTTGGCCAGCTTCGTACACGCCTCATACCCCAGTTCGGGGACGAGGGCGGTCACGATCCCGATCGACCGCTCGACGAACATCCGCATCTGGGCGGGATGGGCCTCGATCCCGACGATGCACTTCTCGCGCAGCACGGCACAGGCATTGCGAAGTGCACTGATGTTGCGCAGCAGACGGAACGCGATGATCGGCTCGAAGACGTTGAGCTGGAGTTGTCCCGCCTCAGCAGCCATCGTCACCGTCACGTCGCCGCCGATCACGTCGAAGCAGACCTGATTCACCGCCTCGGGGATCACCGGGTTCACCTTCCCCGGCATGATGCTCGACCCCGGTTGCATCGCCGGGAGACTGATCTCGCCGAAGCCGGCGCGCGGGCCGCTCGAGAGGAGCCGCAAGTCGTTGCAGACTTTAGAGAGCTTCACGGCGCAGCGCTTGAGCACTCCAGAGATCTGCACGAATGCGCCGGTGTCGCTCGTCGCCTCGACGAGGTCGGGAGCGGTGATGAGCTGGAGCCCCGTCACTTCGCTCAGCTTGGCCCGCACCTTCTCGGCGTAGCCGCCCGGCGCGGTGATGCCGGTGCCGATCGCCGTCGCGCCCATGTTGATCTCGCGCATCAGCGCCTTCGCCTCTTCGAGCCGATCCACATCCTCGGCGATCGTGTGGCCGAAGGCGTTGAACTCCTGGCCCAGGGTCATCGGCACCGCGTCCTGCAGCTGCGTGCGACCCATCTTGATGTGCGGCGCGAACTCCGTTCCCTTCGCGAGCAGCGCCGCGACCAGGAGACGCATCTGCGCCTGCAGGCCGCCGATCGCGTGGTGCAGGGAAAGGCGGAGCGCGGTCGGGTAGACGTCGTTCGTGCTCTGCGCGAGGTTCACGTGCTCGTTGGGATGCACGCGATCGTATTTGCCGCGCGGCTCGCCGAGGAGTTCGAGCGCGCGGTTCGCGATGACCTCGTTCGCATTCATGTTCGTCGAGGTGCCGGCGCCCCCCTGGATCATATCGACGCGGAAATGCTCGTGGTGCCGGCCGCCGATGATCTCGTGGCAGGCGGCGACGATCGCGTCGTGGATCTCGGTCGGGAGGTCGCCGAGCTCGTGGTTCGCACTCGCCGCCGCCTCCTTCACCTGTGCGTGGGCGACGATCAGCTCGGGGAAATCGCGGAGCGTGACGCCGGTGATCGGGAAGTTCTCGATCGCGCGGAGGGTCTGGATGCCATAGAGTGCGGCGTCGGGCACATCTCGTTCGCCGAGGAGGTCGCGCTCCTTGCGCGTGGCGCCGGAGAAACCGAGGAGGCGGCCTTGGCCGGTGAGCGACGCATCGGCGGCCCGGAGCCGGTCACGGATCGCGCGCGCGGCGCGGGAGATCAGGGCGGCGTGGAGTGCGGGCTTGTCCTTGAGCAGTTGGTCAAGGGTGTCGCGGCCGAAGCGGAGCGTGACCGTCTTCTGGAGCGCGCGGCCGTCGGTCGCGTGCGTTGGTTCGTCGAGGAGGACGCTCTCGCCGAGGATCTCGCCGGGGCCGAGGGTCGCGATGCGGATGCGGTCGGTGCCGTGCGGGGATTCGATCGCGAGGGTGCCCTCGAGGATCACCCAGAAGGCTTGGCGGTTCTCGCCGGCCTTGAAGAGGAGTTCGTTCGCGGCGTAGGTGCGGGATTCACCGGCCTTGTTCAGGTGCCAGAGCAACTCGCCGGGAACGCCGTCGAAGAAGGGGATGCTGGAGAGGTCGTGGGCTGGCATCGTCGTTGAAAGCTAGCTCGCCGACCGAGCGGCGATGCGGGATCCGGGATGCGGGGAGCTAGGCGGTACGGGGTGCGGGAATTGGATGCGGGATGCGGGAGGGGGGAGGCGCAACTTCGCGTGCATGAATGCGACTGCGGCCGGTGGAGACCCCCTCGATCGGGTGCAGGCGTATCGACTCGGGATCGAGGCGATGCGGGAGGCGAGGGTGGACGCGGGGAGGATGCGGGGGGAGCCGCTGATGCGGGATGTTGCCGGACAGCTGATGCGGGCGGCGGGGTCGATCGCCGCGAATATCGCGGAGGGATATTCGAGAGGGACGGTGGCCGACCGGCGGAAGTTCTACGAGTACGCGCTTGGCTCCACGCGAGAGTGCATCGTCTGGTACGAGACGTCGTCCCTAGTCGACCCCGCCGCCCGCATCAATCGGTTGATCTCCATCCGTCGACTGCTGCTGACGATGATCCGGACCAGCCGGCAAACCGTTGCGACAGAGAAGCGGAAGTTCGCGCCCTGACGCTCCCGCATCAGCTCCCCCCCTCCCGCATCCCGCATCCAATTCCCGTACCCCGTACCGCCCAGCTCCCCGCATCCCGGATTCCGCATCGGTCGGGGGCGCTGTAGGTTCGCCGGAGTCCCGCATCCCGGATCCCGAATGCCCTCCCGCAGAGTTTTCCTTTCCGCATCCGCCGCCGCCGCGGCCGCTGCGCTCATCACCCAGCGCACCGAGGCGCAGTCTGCGGCTCGCCCTCCCGCATCCCAGCCGTCCCGCGGCAAGACCGTCGTCGTCGGCTCCAGCAACGGCATCCGCGGTGTGCGCGTTGCCTACGACCAGATCCAGAAGGGCGCGGACACCCTCGACGCCATCATCGCCGGCGTGAACATCACCGAACTCGACCCGGATGATCAGAGCGTCGGCTACGGCGGGCTGCCCAACGCCGATGGTGTCGTCCAACTCGACGCGAGTTGCATGCACGGCCCCACGAAACGGGCTGGCGCGGTCGGCTGCATCGAGGACATCGCCACGCCGAGTCTCGTCGCCAAGGCGGTGATGGACTACACCGATCACGTGATGCTCGTTGGCGCTGGTGCGCGCCGCTTCGCGGTCGAGATGGGCTTCAAGCCGATGAACCTCCTCACCGAACGCTCGCGGCAGGACTGGCTGCGTTGGAAGGCGCGCC
This sequence comes from Gemmatimonadaceae bacterium, assembly GCA_031430835.1. Taxonomy (GTDB): domain Bacteria; phylum Gemmatimonadota; class Gemmatimonadetes; order Gemmatimonadales; family Gemmatimonadaceae; genus Pseudogemmatithrix. Next base: position 7,122 of record JANPCH010000118.1, on the reverse strand, counting down.
TGAACCCGAACGACTTCTGGCTCGACCGCGAAGGCGACGTCGCGCTCAAGTTCACGACCGGCACGATCAACATGAACGCGGTGAACGCGGCCGGTGACCTCTCCTCGGTGACGAGCACCAGCGGGATGGCGTGGAAGATCCCCGGCCGAGTCGGTGACTCGCCGATCGTCGGCGCCGGTCAGTACTGCGACAATGCGGTCGGGGCGGCCGGCTCGACCGGTCGCGGCGAGGCGAACATCAAGGCCTGCGGCGCCTTCCTCACGGTGGAGTTCATGCGGCAGGGACTCTCACCGGCGCAGGCGACGATGAAGACGCTGGAACGCATCGTCGCGACGACCGAGGCGCGGCTGCTGGATTCGCGCGGCCGCCCGAACTTCGACATCCAGTTCTACGCGGTGGCGAAGGATGGGCGCTATGCGGGGGCGACGCTGTATGAGGGCGCGGACTTCGCGGTGTGCGATGAGCGCGGCGCGAGGGTGGAGCTGTGCGCTCCGCTCTACCCGAAGCGTTGAACTGCAGGAGAAAGGTGGAAGGGGAAACGAAACGACGAACTCAGTGAATGACAAAGGCGCGCCAGCAGCACCCGGCGCGCCCCTTCCCCCTTCCTCCTTTCACCTGCAGTTGCTACATCTGCTTCCCTCCGATCTGCCTGGCCGCGCCACTGACCTTCTCCGCGGCCGCGACCAACGCATTCGCCGCCGCCGCGATCTCCTGCGTACTGGCACTCTGTTCCTGGCTCGCCGCCGCCACGTCGTGCATCGCGTTCGCGAAGTTCTGCGTGCCGGCGCTCAAGGAGTCGAGCTTCGCCGTGATCTCGGTCGCGAGCGCGTTCCCTGCGTTGGCGGTGCTGGCCATCGTGCCCACCCATTCGTCCGCCGCCGCGACCGCTACCTCCACCTGTGTGAACGCCTGGCGTCCGTGTGAGGTCGCGGTCCGGACCGTCTCCACGGCGGTGAGGGATCGCGCGCTCGCGTCGCGTGCCATCTCCATCTGCGCGATCAGGCCCTGCATCAGTTGATCGGTCTTCTCGGCGGCGTCGGCGGCGCTCTGTGCGAGACGCCGCACCTCGTTCGCGACCACCGTGAATCCTTCGCCCTGTTCCCCAGCCCGGGCCGCTTCCATCGCCGCATTCAGGGCAAGGAGCTTGGACTGCCGCGCGATCTTCTGCACAAGGCTCACGAAGCCGCGGATCTGGTCCGAGGCGTTCGAGAGTGAATCGGTCGCCCGCGCACTCGCCTGCACATCACTCACCAGCGCATCGAGCCGCCGTGCGCTCTCGTCGAGCCGGTCGTGACTCTCGGAGGCGAGCGACTTGAGCCGCTGATTGCGCGCGATGCCGTCCGCCGCGCCGGTCGAGACACTTCCCGCGAGCGTATTCAATCGCCCCGCGTCGAGCGACAGCAACCGGATCGTATCGGCCATCGCCGATGCCTGTTGACTCAACGTGCTCGCTGTCTCGGCGATCCCGGCTGCGGCCTCGGCCATATGCTCGGTGCCGCCGGTGATCTCGGTCGAGTGACGCGACGTCTCCTGTGCATTCTGGCTGATCAGTCCGCCGAGTTGCGCGAGCTCCTCGCTCATCCTCACCATCGCGCGGGCGAGGCGGCCGAGCTGTCCCCCCTGCGATGCCGCCTCGGGAGTGCGGGAAAGATCCCCGGCTGCGATCGCGACAGCCACGTCGGCGAGGCCACTGATCTGATTGCCAACGATCGGCGAGATGAGATAGCGGAAAACGAGCGCGGCGGAGGCCGTCGCCAGGGAGAGGGCCAAGCCAATCAGCAGCCAGAGTCGCCCGCCCCCAGCCACCGCGCTTATCGCCGGCCAGCCGAGTCCGAGGAGTACCACGAACACCGCCGCGCCACCGAAGCCGAGCCAGCTGGTGAGTCGGTCGATGACGTGTGTGCGCACCGCTTCGGGCCGGACTAGATTGCTCAGATTCCCTTCCGAATAGAAGATGACTTCATCCGTTCCGCCCGTCTCCTCGCTTCCCACCGACGAGCCTCGCGGCTACGACCCGTCCGCGGTCGAGTCGCGTTGGCGCCGCGTGTGGGCCGAGCGCGGCACCCATCAGGCCGACCTCGCGAATGGCGCGAGTCCATTCTACGCCCTGATGATGTTCCCCTATCCCTCCGCCGAGGGATTGCACGTCGGGAACCTCTTCGCGTTCACCGGATGTGATATCTATGCGCGATTCCAGCGCCTGCAAGGCCACACCGTCTTCGAACCGCTCGGCTACGACGCGTTCGGCATCCACTCTGAGAACTTCGCGCTGAAGGTCGGGAAGCACCCGATGGAGTTGATCCCGAGCAATATCGCGAACTTCCGTCGCCAGCTCGACAGTGCGGGGCTGATGGTCGACTGGACGCACTCGCTCGACACCACCGATCCCGCCTACTACAAGTGGACCCAGTGGGTCTTCCTCAAGCTCCACGAGCGGGGCCTCGCCTACAAGAAGGCGGCGGCGGTGAACTGGTGTCCGAGCGACAAGACGGTGCTTGCGAACGAACAGGTCGAGGGGGGTCGCTGCGAACGGTGCGGCGCCCTGGTCGAGCAACGCTTCCTCGAGCAGTGGTTCTTCAAGATCTCGAGCTATGCTGCGAGACTTCTCAAGAACCTCGAGACGCTCGACTGGAGCGAGACGACGAAGCAGGCGCAGCGGAACTGGATCGGCCGTTCGGATGGCGCCCGGCTTCGCTTCCTCGTGCTCGACGCCCTCGCCGATGCGGGAAGCTCAGCCGTTGCGGTCACGACCGAGTCGCGCGCCGTCGCGACCACGATCGAAGTCTTCACCACGCGCCCCGACACGATCTTCGGCGCGACCTATCTCGTGCTCGCACCCGAGCATCCGTTGGTGGACGCGCTCACGACTCCGCAGCAGGAATCGCTCGTCCGCGAGTACCGTGCACTCGCGTCGAAGCAGGACCTCATCACGCGGAAGACCAACAAGGAGAAGACCGGCGAGTTCACGGGCAGCTACGCGACGAATCCCGCGACCGGCGAGCTGATCCCGGTCTGGATCGCCGACTACGTGCTGATGGAGTACGGCACCGGCGCGATCATGGCGGTGCCGGGGCACGACGAGCGCGACTTCGAGTTCGCGAGCGTCTTCGATCTTCCGATCGTGCGCGTGGTCGCTGGCGAGGGGGAGACGGCGAAGACGCCGCTCACCGCGCCGACCGGCGTCGGAGGGAAGAAAGTTCCCGCGGCGTACCTCGGTGACGGCAGGCTCGTGAACTCGGGCCGCTTCGACGGGATGGCGGTCACCGACGCGACCCGAGCGATCACCGCGTGGCTCACCGATCGGCACGCGGGAGAGGCGGTCACGAACTACCGGCTCCACGACTGGTGCATCTCACGCCAGCGCTACTGGGGCCCGCCGATCCCGATCATCTATTGCGATACGTGCGGCACGGTGCCGGTCCCCGAGAAGGACCTCCCGGTGGTGCTGCCGAACATCGCCGACTTCAAGCCCGACGATTCGGGCATCTCCCCCCTCGCGCGCCACGAGGAGTGGTATCGCGTCCCTTGCCCGCAGTGCGGCAATCAGGCGCGCCGCGAGACCGACGTGAGCGACACCTTCCTCGACAGCGCCTGGTACTTCCTGCGCTATCCGAGCGTGCCGCGCGCCGACGTCGCCTTCGACAAGGCCCTCACGAAGAAGTGGCTCCCCGTCACGACCTACATCGGTGGCAACGAACACGCGGTGCTCCACCTCCTCTACTCGCGCTTCATCACGATGGTGCTGAAGGAGGCGGGGCTCGTCGACTTCGAGGAGCCCTTCACGAAGTTCCGCGCCCACGGCCTCATCATCCGCGACGGCGCGAAGATGTCGAAGTCGAAGGGGAACGTGGTGAACCCCGACGACTACATCCGCGAGTGGGGCGCCGATTCCTTCCGCACGTACCTGATGTTCCTCGGCCCCTTCGAGGAGGGGGGCGATTTCCGCGACGCGGGGATCAGCGGCGTGAAGCGGTTCTTGGATCGTCTCTGGGCGTCGGCGCGCGACTGCACCTCGATCGGCGAACCGGATGCCGAGGTGATGCGGAAGCTGCACGCGACGATCAAGAAGGTCGGTGAGGACATCCCGGCGCTCAGCTACAACACGGCGATCGCGGCGATGATGGAGTACATGAACACGCTGCGCCGCTCGGAGCGCACGCCGCACAAGGCCGAGGTCGCGCCGGTGGTGCAGCTCGTCTCCCCCTTCGCGCCGCACGTCGCCGAGGAGCTGTGGGAGATGTTGGGCGGCCAAGGGAGTGTGTTCGACGCGCGTTGGCCGGCGTTCGATCCGGCGATGTTGGCGAGCGACACGATCGAGTTGGTGGTGCAGGTCGGTGGCAAGACGCGCGGCAAGGTCATCGTCGCCAAGGGTCTCACGCAGGAGCAGGCCCTTCTCGCGGCGAAGGGGGATCCTTCCATCGGGAAGTTCATCACCGGTGAGCCGAGGAAGGTCATCCTCGTGCCTGACCGGCTGCTCAACGTCGTGCTCTGATCTCAACGGCAACTGCCTTCACCACAGGGGCACAGGGTCCACAGGGAACTACAAGGGCCGTTCACACGAAGGCACGAAGCCACGAAGAAGTGCAACGGCACGAACGGGAGGAACGACGGCTCGTCACGCCGTCGTTCCCCCAAGTTCGTGCCGTGCTTCGCGTCAGTTCTTCGTGTGCTTCGCGTCTTCGTGGTGAGCAGGTGCAGTTCTGTCGTTCCCTGCTGTTCCGAGTGCCCCTGTGGTGAAAGCTGTTGCCGTCACCGGTTCAGCCAGTACGCGACCTTCACGACGAACGTGTTGTCCGGCCGCAGGTCGAACAGATCGCCGAAGTCCTTCGTCCACGACTGATCGCTGAATGAGTTGGTGAAATCACTCTTGCCGTGCTGCCACACCACGAAGAGCGTGGACCCGGGCCGGTACTCCCACCGAATCACCGCGTTTCCACGGAGGTCCAGCACCTTCGACGTGAGCGGACGCGCACCCAGTGGCGCGACGTACGGCACGAACCGCGCATCGTAGTCCGGCGACTCCGGATCATTGCTCAGCTCCCGGACATCGCTGTACGTCCAGTGCGAGACGAAGGGCGCCACGTAGAACTCGAACGAGAGGTCGCGCGTCGCGGTGTAGTTGAGCCGCGTGTTCATGTTGACCGTCGTCTGCTCGATCCGTGCGAACGAGTAGTGCGTGCCGCCGATATCCGTATAGTTGCCGTACCACTGGTCGTCGTTCGCGCTCTCGCTGTATCCGAAGCCGACGCCGAGTGTCGTCCGGGTCGAGGGGCGGAAGTTGAGGTAGGGGTCGAGGCCCCAGTACCCTGACTTCCCTTCGTCCCCCTTCCCGGCGTTCACCCACATCCCGCCCGAGATCCGCTTCCGGCGGTCGGAGTTGACGCCGCCCCACATACTCGCGTTCGGGCTCAGGCCGATGAGCGGCCCGCCGCGTGTCGCCCGATCGCTTGACACCGCGCCGAAGTTCGCGAGGTTGCCGCCGAGGTGGACATCCCAGTTGTTGGTGAGTCCCATATGTCCATTCACGTTGAGTCCGTGGTCCCACTGCACGCCCGACGTGTTGAAGCTCATCCAGTAGTTGCCGTTGAGCTGGGCCCAGCGGTAGATCCACTTCGCCTCCTGGTCGCTCAGCGCGGCCCAGGTGCTCCAGTTGGTGAGATCCGACCGATTGAGGAATCCCAAGTCGTTCACCTCGAACCCGGCCGACTGGTGCACGACGCTCGACTCGAATCGGGTCACGCCGCCGCCGTACTTGCCGACCTTCAACTGTCCGGCGAATCCGCTGAGCGAGGTGGCCGTCGGATCCACCGTGAGTTCGTCCCCCGGCATCTGATAGTAGTGCTGCGGACTCTGTTGCGTCGCGAGGATCGCGGCCGATGTCCCTTGCACGAGCGACGCCGCGAGCTGCGCCGCGACCTCGTAGTTCCCCGCATTGAACTTGTTCCGAAAGGTCGCGCCGGCCGCGTACGCACTCTGGTGCAGGTAGGGATCGGTCAGCGCATCCAACGATCGATTCACTGCGGTGCCGATGAGGCTGAAGCCCATCTGCCCATCGCGCAGGTCTTGGTTCGCCCGGACCACCGCGTAGTTCGTCCGCGGTTCGACGGTCTGTCCTCCCACGCCGCCGACCTGCTGGGTCATCGCATCGAGCACGCCGAACGACAGTCCGCCGGCGGTACGCCCGGTGAGCTTCATCGCCGCAGCGATCGGCGTTGCGGTGGGCGTTGACGCGTTGCCGTAGAGTCCGCTGAGGGACGGCGAACGCCCGATGCGCCGAGAGTAGAACAGGCCCTCGTTCGTCCCGCAGTCGACGACGATGTAGCAGTTGAGCGCGAACTGGTAGAAGCCGCTCCCTTCGACGAAGAAGGGGCGCCGCTCGGAGAAGAAGGTCTCGAAGTTCGTGAGATTCACCACGGCGGGGTCGGCCTCGACCTGTCCGAAGTCGGGATTCACGGTCGCGTCGAGCGTGATGTTCGGTGTGAGTCCCACCTTGAGGTCGGCGCCGACGGTGAACTCCTGCAGCCGGTCGACCGCCGTGGCCGGGTCACGCCGATTCTTGCTCACCAGGTACGGGGTCGCCTCGATCCGCCGCGCTGTAGAGAGCCCGCGCATCCCGGTGAGCCGTCCCAACTGCGACGAGATCCCGCGCACCCGCGGCGACCAGAGTGGCCACGCCGAACGTTCCTTCAGTCGCTCGATGTCGCGCCAGATGCCGAATCCGAAGGTGTGCTCGTTCGCATTCGCGTAGCGCATCTGGGAAAGTGGGATCCGGAACTCGGCGGTCCAGCCGAGTGAGTCGATCACCGTCGCGACCTCCCAGATCCCGTCCCAGGACTCGTCCTCGTCCTGGTCATTCGCCATCGAGTAGTCGCGCTTGACGCCGTCGGGATTCACCGCGAACTCGTATCCGGAACGCTTGTCGTCGTAGGAGTCGATCAGGAGTTTGATCTGGTCCGACGGGCCACGCACATCGCGCCGAGAGAGTGCGCGCATGATGCTGTCGGGGTGCGGATCGAACATCCGCACGAACACATAGAGATTCCGGTCGTCGTAGGCTGCCTGGAACTCGGTCGCGAAGGCCGGGTCGGTATCCACTCGCGGCTCGAAGGTGCGGAATCCCGA
>JANPCH010000117.1:0-5613 GCA_031430835.1 Gemmatimonadaceae bacterium | reverse complement strand
CGCAACAACGAATCGATTGCCGTCGGGGTGGAGATCCCAACTGGTGATGTCAATCGTGTTGAGCGTCAGGACACGTTCGGCGGACCTGACCACGACGCCGGGTGCGCGGTCCACCCGGGCGCGGAAGAGTGTGTCGATCGGTGCGCCAGCCCGCCAATAGTAGACGTAGCGACCGTCGCGCGACCAGCGGGGCGCTCCCGCGCCCCCGCCAGTGCCACCGCCACCGCCGGACGACAGTCGCCACTTTCCCTCCGCCACCGGCCAGGTCCGGAGCCAGACTTCGTTCGACCCCGTCTCGTTGGAGACGAACGCGGCGAGCTTCCTGTCCGGCGACACGGCGAGGAGTCCCTCATACCATGGCGCCTCCAGGTAGGGGCGCGCCTTTCCCTTGTCGGTGGGCGAATAGGTGAGCAGATCAGCGCCGTTCGCGCCGGCTGACTCGAAGACGATGGTCCCGTCGTCGAGCCAGGCGGTGGCGCGCTGATTCCCGGGCAGCGTCAGCACGAGCTCCTCGGCGGCACTGTTGTCGGCGGGTTTGGTGTAGAGGTCCTCCCCGACGCTGTCCTTGGTGAAGAGGATCCGCTTCCCGTCGGGCGACCAGATCGGCTGGTCGTGGTCGTCGTCCTTGTCGAAGGTGAGCTGGGTACTCGTCCCGGTCACCAGATCGAAGGTGTAGATGTCCGACGAACCGTTCCTAGATGGGTCCACGTACTCGAAGACGATGCCGCGACCGTTCGGCGCAAAGCGCGGCCACAAGCGCCGGCCAGCGGGCAGCCGCAGGGTGTCGGCTCGGCCGGCGAAGTCCATCACCTGGAGAACGGTCTCGCCGCCCCCTGCAGCGAGATTGCCGGTTCCCTCGTGGTGGACCAGTACCCCATCGTGCGAGACCGAGTATCCCCGGAGCACATTGCTCGCGGCGACGCGGTCGAGGACCCGGACTGCCGATCCAGTGAGGCGGTGACGGTCGAGGTCGAAGGGAACGGCGAAGAGCCCGCCGTCCTCCGCAACGTAGAGCAGGTGTCCGGTCGCGACATAGCTGGCGTGCCGCGCCTGTGGGATCAGGACCGTTGACGAGTCGGTCGCGAAGTCCAGCACCGAGACGTTGCCCGCCAAACTGTGAAGGATCCCCGAGCCGTCGGGCAGGAGGAACGGTTGTCGTCCGCCGGCCTTCGCCCACGGCTGGGCTGGACCGCCACCGGCCGGCACCGTATGGACGCCCTGGGGGCTGGAGAAGACGATTTGGTCCTCGGTACCCCAGTGGGCCTCGAGCGCGCCCGGCGCAGTGCTCCTCACCAGCGTGAACGCCTGCCCGCCGGTGACTGCCACCTTGATCAACGAGTTATCGACAAGCTTACGGAATACGATCCACTCATTGTCGGGAGAGAAGCTCGGGCGGATGCCTCCATCGGTGCCGAGGATCTTCTGGAAGTCGCTCTCCCCGATGCGGCGCAGGTAGATCGCCTGCTCGGTACCGATCGTCCCGGCCACGGCGAGCATCGACCCGTCGGGCGAGATGGTGACGTCACTGATGAAGGGCACGATCGTGCCGAGCGCGAGATCGAGGCGGGCCGGCCGCGGCTCGGGTTCTGAGCGGAGCCAGCCCCAGGCCGCGAGGGTCGTCGCGACCAGAGCCACCGCCCCGAGCGACGCGATGATCCGCCGAGACCGCGCGCCGCCGATGCCCGCTAGCGTTCCATCTGCATCCGCGCGCTGCGTCGTGAAGGCCGCGTTCCCCAGCGCTTCGGCGAACTTCGCCGCGCTCTCGAAGCGATCGGCCGGAAGTTTCTCGAGCGCCTTCGCCACTGCCGCGGCCACGTTCTGCGGCACCGACTTCCGCAACTGCGTCACCGCCGGTGGCGCCTCGGTGATGATCTTCATGATGATCTGCTGCGCCGAGCCACCGAGGTGCGGTGGCTGACCGGTGAGCATCTCATAGAGGACCGAGGCCAGCGAATAGACATCCGAACGGGCGGAGATGTCCTTCTCGGCCGTTGCCTGCTCGGGGCTCATGTAGTGCGGCGTGCCGAGACTCAAACCCGTTTCGGTCATGCGACCACCTGCAGCGGCCGAGACTGCCAAGGCGATCCCGAAGTCGGCGACCATCGGCCGCCCGTCGTGCAGGAGGATGTTCTCCGGCTTGATGTCGCGGTGGATCACGCCGTGCTGGTGCGCGTAGTGCAGCGCGCTGGCGACGTCGGTCGCGATCCGCACCGCTTCATCGATCCCGAGCTGCGTCTCGCGGTTGAGCTTCCCGCGGAGCGTCTCCCCCTCGACGTAGGGCATCACGTAGAAGAGGAACCCGTCGGCGGTGCCCGAATCGAAGAGCGGCAGGATGTGTGGATGCTGCAGCGCCGCGGTGGTCTTGATCTCGACCACGAAGCGCTCGGCGCCGAGCACCGCGGCGAGCTCGGGCTTCAAGACCTTGAGCGCGACCTTGCGGTCGTGCTTGACGTCGTGCGCGAGGAAGACGGTGGCCATCCCGCCTTGGCCGAGCTCGCGCTCGATGCGGTAGCGGTCGGCGAGGGCGGCCGCGAGACGTTCGCTGACGGCGGTCACGCGGTGAACCGCCGCACGGCAGGACCGTTCGTCATCGCCGCGGCACCAACCGCTTGAGCTCTTCGAAGAAGTTCTGCACGACGATCAACTGCGCCTCGGATGCCCCTCCGGTGCCCGCTTCCATCCTGAGCATCACGAACCGCCGTCCATCAGGGCTCACGTCGTACAACCGGTGGTTGAAGTCCGACACGTACGGCGTCGCCGAGAAGAGCACCCGCTGCGCTCCTGTGGGTGGGGCGACGCTGCCGGCCGACACCGCGACCGCCACCATCTCGTTCTTGCCATTCCGGTAGAAGAGTTCGCGGCCATCGCGTGACCAGAGCGGCTCGCTTCCGCCGCCCACGGAGATCAACCACTTGCCCCCGCTCACCGCTGGGAAGGGCCGCACGTAGACCTCGTGCCGTCCGGTCTCGGTCGACGCATAGGCGAGCCAGCGACCGTTCGGTGACACCGTCGGTCCGGTCTCGGGGAACTCGGAGTCGGCCAACGTGACCGGCGTGGTGTCGCCGGACATCCGCCGTGCGAAGAGGTTGCCCGATCCACCGCCACCGAGGCGATAGACCAACCAGCCGCCGTCCTTCGTCACCTGCGCTTCCTGCAGCTGACCCGGAAGATCCAACACGAGTGCCGCTTCGGCCGTCCCATCGGCTCGTCGGGAGTAGATGTCACGCTCGCTCCTGAAGTTCGTCACGAAGAGGACGCTTCGGCCATCGGGGAGCCAGGTGGGCCGATAGTTGGTTGACCCGCTGAAGGTGAGCTTGGACGCCGTGCCCTCCCGGGCCAGCCGGCGCACCCACAGATGGGAATCGGACTGATCGGAGATCGCCGCCGCCAGCTGAGTCCCATCGGGAGAGAGTGCCACGGTCAGGGCGTTGCGGGTCCAGTCGGGCGTCACCGCCTCGGCGCGGCCATCGCGCCCCACCCAGACCGGCTCGCCGCCGTTCAACGCACTCCCCCCAACGGTATACATCAGCGTGCCGTCGTCGGCGAGCGTGAGGTCTGGCGCGCTGGCGGTCCGCAGCGTGATCCCGCTGGCGAGCGCCACCGGCTCGCCGGTGAGCGCCATAGCGTCCTGATCGAACCGGACGGCCATCAGCGAACCATCGGCCGTCACATAGAGCAGATGCCCCGATTGGGCGTAGCGGACGAATACGCCACGCAGCAGCACCACGTGAGCTCCGGTCTCGGTCGAGGCGACGGCGATGTCCATCGTTGTAGCACCGCCAATGCGCACGACGATGAAGAGGACGCCGCGGCCGTTCGGCAGCGCCTCGGGGAAGCGGTGCTCCACCTCGCCGCGAGCGGAGTCGAGTCGGGTGAACGACTCGGGAGGTCGCCCACCGGAGGCGGGAACGCGCACCAGCGTCTGTGCAATCCCATCGCTGTAGATGAACCCGTCGCTACTCCAGGCCGCCCCGGCCCCGCCGACGAGCGAGTCCGCCACGATCACCGGCGGGCCACCGCGGAGCGACATCGCATGCAACCGACCGCCAGCGAAGAACCCCACTCGACTCCCGTCGGGCGAGAAGAAGGGCGGCCCCGCACCAGCTGTTCCGGCGAGCAGCGTGCCCTCGAGCTGATCTCGTTCGCGCAGCCAGAGGTTGACGCCTGATCCCACACCGACCGTGTAGGCGAGGCGGGATCCGTCCGGAGACAGGGCGATGCGTGAGAAGAACCCGCCGATCTCCTGACCCGCCGGCAGTCGGACGTTGTACCGCGCCACCGGCTGGACCGGGGCAGGGCGCACGAGCACCCAAGTGGCGAGCGCGCTCACGGCGGCCAGCGCCACGCCGAGCGCCAGGGTGAGCCGGTTCGCCTGCCGTGCCGCGGAGCGCGCTCTCACCGCGCGCGTCACTGCCAGCGAGAAACCCGGATTCGCGAGTGCGGCGGCGAACTCTTCGGCCGAGCCGAACCGGTCGGCCGGCAGCTTCTCGAGGGCCTTCGCGACGGCGGCGGAGACGTTCGGCGGCACCGACTTCCGCAGCGCCGTCACCGCCTGCGCCTGCTCGGTGATGATCTTCATGATGATCTGCTGCGCACTGCCGCCCAAGTGTGGCGGTTGGCCGGCGAGCATCTCGTAGAGCACGGAGGCGAGCGAGTAGACGTCGGACCGCGCCGAGATGTCCTTCTCCGCGGTCGCCTGCTCGGGGCTCATGTAGTGCGGCGTGCCCAGGCTCAAGCCCGTTTCGGTCATCCGACCGCCCGCGGCCGCGCTGACGGCGAGCGCGATCCCGAAGTCGGCGACCATCGGCCGGCCGTCGTGCAGCAGGATGTTCTCTGGCTTGATGTCGCGGTGGATCACGCCGTGCGTGTGCGCGTAATGCAACGCGCTCGCGACGTCGCTGGCGATCCGCACCGCCTCGTCCACGCCGAGCTGGGTCTCGCGGTTGAGCTTCCCGCGGAGCGTCTCGCCCTCGATGTACGGCATCACGTAGTACAGGAACCCGTCGGCGGTGCCCGAGTCGAAGAGTGGCAGGATGTGCGGATGCTGCAGCGCCGCGGTGGTCGTGATCTCCTGGACGAACCGGTCGGCGCCGAGGACGGCGGCGAGTTCGGGCTTCAAGACCTTGAGCGCGACCTTGCGCTTGTGCTTGAGGTCCTCGGCGAGGTAGACGGTCGCCATCCCGCCCTGGCCGAGTTCACGCTCGATGCGGTAGCGGTCGGCGAGGGCGGCGGTGAGTCGTTCGAGGATGGGCAAGCGGGGTGCCGTCCCGGGTGATCGGGGAGCGCGCGGTTGTGGCTCGGTGGACGTTGCAAAGGTGCTGGTCGCGGCGAGTCGCGTCCAGCGTCTCAGGAAAAGCGTGGCCTTGGCCCCCTTCGCGGACTTTCGGTACTCGGCCCGCCGAGCGTATGTTGCATCCTGTGGCTCGCCTTCAAGGAGCCACGATGCCGGTGACCGCCAGGCTGTCCAAGCACTTCTATGACCGCCTCGGCGAGCAGATCGCCAACGAACTGGTGGAGTGGTTCAATCAGGTGGACACCCAGTACCGCTCGGACCTTCGGGAGCTGAACGAGCTGAACTTCGCGCGATTCGACGCGAGGGTCGAGCAGCGTTTC
>JANPCH010000116.1:0-1531 GCA_031430835.1 Gemmatimonadaceae bacterium | reverse complement strand
CGCGGGAAGGGGCTTGCAGACCTGTATGGCACCGGACCGGGCAACGTATTCGGCTCCGCATCAGGAGCGAGCACCTACGGTTGGTGATCGAGTCGTGAGACGGATCGCCGGTGTCCTGTGTGCATTCGTGCTGGCGGGGTGTTATTCGTTGCACCCCATCAGCGCGGATGTTTCGCCCGAGATCGGCTCGAACGTCGCCTTGCGCATCAATGACGTTGGTCGCGTCGGATTGGCCGGACAGATGGGTTCAGGAGTCGAGGTCATCGAGGGTCGCCTGCTCGAACATTCGGGTGGCGCGTTCATGGTCTCGGTCCACACGGTTCGCGTTTCCGACGGCGGCGTCCAAGTCTGGAGTAATGAGATCGTTCGGGCCGAGGAAGGATTCGTACGCTCGATCGCCGAGCGTCGTCTCTCGCGAGGACGCACGATCGCGGCAGGCGCTCTCGGTGTGGGCGGCTTTGCCTTCGTCGCGAGCCGCGGATTGCTTGGATTTGGGCTTGGCAGCGACGATCCGGTTCCAACGGATACGGGAGTAGTGAATCTTCGGATCATCTGGCCCTGACGGCACGTTCGTCGCCTTTACCTCCACGGAGTTCTTAATGAGACGTGTTTTTCTCCTCTCGGCGTTCTGCCTCGCGGCCGGAAGCATCAGCGCGTGCAAGCCCGACGAGACCATTTCGACCGAGAACATCCCCACGGCTGGCGTGCGCTTCATCAACGCCGTCCCCGACACGTCCGGCGCCTTCGGATTCGACTTCCGCTGGATCGACCAGTTGGAGAACAACGCGCACTTCCGGATGACGTATCGGAACGGCCCCGGCAAGGCCGACAGCGCCGTCAACTCCACGCAGGTGCAGTACAAGGCAGCGCGCGCGGGAACTGGTCGCATCTTCCGCGTCTTCCTCGATGATACGCTGCAGGCCCTCGCGTCGAGGGTTCTCGTCCAAGACACGGTGGACCTGGTGGCCGGTCGGCTCTACACGGCGATCATGTGGGGCGACGCGCGCGCGGCTACGATGCGGGTGGACTTCTTCGAGGAGACCGCCGCCGATCCCGGCGTGCAGGCGTCGATTCGCGTGATCAACGCGACCGCCAGCCCGATTGATATCCGGCGTTACGTGCAGGGAGGTACGGTGCCGGCCGTGACGGACCAGATCGTGCCGGCGCGCACCGCTTCTCTCTATGCGAACGTCGCGATCGGTCGCTGGCGGGTGAACGTGCGGGATGCAGGTAGCGGAGCGCCCATCATCGCGTACGACCCATACGTAATGGTCGGTGACACTGCCTTCTCAACCGCTGGCCCGGGCGGACGGAAGGACATCGAGGCGCGTCCGGGAACCCGGGTTGCGGGCTCTGCGGTGACGCTCATCGTCTACCCGCCGTCGGTCGCGCCACAATTTCCTACTGCCGCCAACCAAACGCCGCAGACCACCTCCGCGACACCTGGGCTCTCGTTCGTGGTTCCTGCCGGTATCTCCGTTTGGGATCGCCGTCCGCCTTCGGTCGTCGTCCCGTAGCAACTCACGGTTGG
>JANPCH010000115.1:0-90148 GCA_031430835.1 Gemmatimonadaceae bacterium | reverse complement strand
CCCGAGCGGGTGAAGATCGCGACACCGTTGCCGAACTGATGCGCGTCGCACAGCGTCAGCGCCTCGTCAGCCGAGGCAACACGGACCACGCAGAGCACGGGGCCGAAGATCTCCTCGCGGTAGATCCTCATCGTGCTCGTCACGCGGTCGAAGAGGGAGCCGCCGAGGTAGAAGCCCGGCTGCTTCGTGACAGCGTGCGCGCGGCCATCCACCACGAGCGTCGCGCCCTCGGCGACGCCGGCCTCGATGTAACCACGGACGCGGTCGCGGTGTGCGGCAGTCACGAGCGGCCCCATCTCGGGATCGCCGGCGGCATCAGGCGCAGCGATGCGCAGTGCCTTCACGCGCTCGGCGAGGCGTGGCACGAGGGCGTCGGCGGTCTCGCTGCCGACGACGACGGCGACCGAGATCGCCATACAACGCTCGCCCGCAGAACCGTAGGCAGAGCCCATCAACGCATCGGTCACCTGCGCCAGGTCGGCGTCGGGGAGCACGACGAGATGGTTCTTCGCGCCGCCCATTGACTGGACGCGCTTCCCGTTCGAAGCGGCCGTCGAATAGACGTGCTTCGCGACTGGAGTGGAACCGACGAAGCTCACGGCTTGAACGACGGGATCGCTGAGTAGTGCATCCACCGCTTCCTTGTCGCCGTTCAGCACGTTGAATGTGCCCTCCGGCCCTCCCGCCTCGGTCCACAACTCGGCGAGCAGCAAACCGCAGGAAGGGTCGCGCTCCGAGGGCTTGAGCACCACCGCATTCCCGCAGGCGAGGGCCGGCGCCACCATCCAAAGGGGCACCATCGCCGGGAAGTTGAATGGCGTGATCGCCGCGACGACGCCGAGTGGCTGACGAAGCGAGTGCATGTCGATGCCGGCTGAGACGCCGTCGGAGAACTCCCCCTTCACCAGGTGCGGAATGCCACAGGCGAACTCCACGACCTCGAGCCCGCGCTGGAGCTCGCCCTTCGCATCGGCGAAGACCTTGCCGTGCTCCGACGAGATGACGCGTGCGATGCGGTCGCGATTCGCGAGGCAGAGTTCGCGGAACCGGAAGAGCACCGAGGCGCGGTCTGAGGCGGAGCGCGCGCCCCACGCGGGTGCCGCTCGCGCGGCGTCATCGAGCACGGCGCGGATGTCAGCGGCATCGGCGAGCGGGAGCGTCGCGCTCACGGTCCCAGTCGCAGGGTCGTAGACGGGCGAAGTGCGGGTGGAATGCGCCGGGAGTCGTTTCCCGCCGGCGAAGTGCGTGAGCAGTACGGGGGCGTTCATCCGACGGTCCTCAGGAGCCGTGTGCGCCGGAGCTCCAGCGCGACGATCACCGACAGCACCGAGATCGAAACGGCCGAGATCGCACACCAGGGGCAGAAGGTCTTCAGCACGATGAACTCGGCGTACTTGAGCCGCAGCGTGAAGACGAAGGCGGGGTAGACGAGTGCGGCGAGGGCGAGCGCAGGACCACGGGCGTCGGCGCGCGACTCGGCGTTGCCGAAGAGCGCGACGGCGAGGATGAGCGAGTACCCGATCGCGCCGATCAGGGCGACGTCAACGCCGAGGAACCAGCTCCAGCGGCTGAACTGGACGATGGTGCAGCCACCACCGGCGCCGCAGGCGAGGCTTCCGGCGAGGCCGAGCTTCCAAAGGTGGAGGTAGGTCGCGACGATGGCGTTGATCAGCGCGAGGGAGGCGATGATCTGGCGGTAGGAGAGGCCGAGGAGGCCGTCGCGGGGGACTTGGTCGTTCGAGTCGGGCATCGCCGATAAGTTATCCCAAGGCCGCGACGGTCGAGGCGTGACGAAGACCGTTGCCAAGCCAGCCTGACCTACTCGTGCTGTCGCAGTCCTAGCCTCAGGATCCGCTCCAACAGGTTCGGATAGGGCGTCCCATCGAACTCCGCCGCCTGCGCGAACTCCTCCACCCGGGCGATGTCGGGATTCGGGTTCGCCTCGAGGAACCAGCAGCGCCCCTCGTCGTCGAGGCGGAAATCGATGCGCGCGTAGCCGGTGAGCTCCAAAATCCGGTAGATGCGCTTGCTGTCGTGCAGCAGTCGCTCCTCGACCCCCGGATGCACCTGCTCGGCCGCGCGGATCACGACGCCCTTCTTGTGTTGATAGTCGGGATCGTGCTTGAGCTTCGCGGTGGCGATCAGGGGTTGATCAGGGTCGCCCTTCTCGACGACGAGTTCCCAGGGCGTGAACGCCACGAGCCGGTCGTTGCCGAGCATGCTCACGTAGAGTTCGCGCCCGTCTATGAAACGCTCGGCGATCGCGTCGGTGCCGATCCGCTCGTGCACGAACCGCACCCGCTCGACGAGCTTCTCGTCCGAATCCACGACCGAGGCTTGCGAGATGCCAAGCGACGAGTGCTCGATGAGCGACTTCACGATGAGCGGGAACTGGAGCTTCGCCGGACGCCGCACCTTTCGCCCGAGTGGGAAGACAGCGAAGTCGGGAACGCGGATGCGATGGTAGGAGAGCAGTTTCTTGGAGAGCGCCTTGCCGCGTGAGAGCATCAGGCCGCGCGGATTGCAGCCGGTGTAGGGGACCTTCATCAGCTCGAGATGACTCACGACGTTCTGGTCGTAGGTCGTCTCGCCGTGGAACTCCTCGAGGAGATTGAAGACGATGTCTGGCTTTAGGGACTCTACCGCCTCACGGATCGGCTTCAGCTCCCACTGCACTCCGAGGACGTGCACCTCGTGACCGACTTCGCGAAGAGTGGAGATGACGTCGTACTCGGTCTTCACCTCGAAGGCCTCGCGCGGCGTGAGCACGCCCTCCTCCTCTGGCGGCACGAGATCCGGGTGCGTCAACACGAGCACGCGCAGGCGCTTCATACGGCGATCCAGTCGCGCCGGCCCTGGCCGACGAGGAAGCCCATCGTGCGCGCGGTGAGCAGGACGAGGAAGTCGGTGAGGAGCTGACGCTCGTCCCCGATGACGCGGAGCTTGAGCTCGCGACAGCGACCGATCATGTCGGTGAGCACCTGGTCGAGCGAGAACTGGTACTCACCCGTCCAGCGCGAGACGATGCGCCGGATATCCCCGCGATGCTGCCGGAGGAAGGCCGCCGCCGTCGGCTTGGCGCTGTGCCGAGGATTGTCGGAGAAGAGCCGCTGTAGATCCTCGTCGTACGTCTTCGGATACTCGACCGAGTAGACCGCCTGGCGATAGGTGTAGTGCTCGAACAGCGTGCGGTTGAGCTTCCGCAATGGATCGACCACCGTCCGATTGCGTGCCACCGGTGCGACGCCCGCGAGTTCCGCCATCAAGCGATCCACGTACTCGAGCTTCTGCATCGCCGGCCACCCCGCATAGCGGCGCCGCCAATCGCTGCGCGGCTTGAGCCACACCGCGAAGGTCTCGGCGAAATCCTCATCGGGGTGGCTCTGCGCGTACCACCGGCGCAGGTGTTGCACGTAACGCTTGCTCGCCGGATTCGGGCGATAGGCATCGGGGTACTTCTTCGTGGAATTGCCGAAGAGGCGCTGCCATTCGCGCCGCCGGTGCAGCGCATAGCCGTGCTGCACCGCGTGCCCGCACTCGTGTCGGAGGATCTTCATGCACTCGTGGTGCGAGCCTCCCTCGACCTCGATGAGCTGGGACCGCTCGAGTTTCATCAGGCGCGGGTGCAACAGATAGAATGGCACCGCGAAACCCGAGACCTTGTCGGGGGAGAACCACTCGTCGGAGACCCAGACGTGCGGCTTGAGTCGGATGCCCCGCTGGGCGAGCTCGCCGTAGAGTTCCTCCAATGGATACTGCACCCAGGAGTCCTCGAGCTTGAGATCGAGGTCCTTGAGCCGCAGGAGGAGAAGCCGGTCGTCTGACCAGCTGGCCCAGCGATTGCGCGACGTACTCACACCGCGTCCGACAGGCTCGTGAAGTTGAAGTCGCGCGAACGGAGAGCCGGCACCACGCTCCCACCCTCACCGGTGCGCACCGCGACGCCGATCGCCTCGAGGTTGTTCAGCAGAAAGAGTGGGGAGTCATTGAAGCGGAAGTTCTTGATCGAGCGCGAGACCTTCCCGTTCTCGACCAGAAAGGTGCCGTCACGGGTGAGACCGGTGACGACCATCGTGCGATTGTCGATCGAGCGGAGGTACCAGAGCCGCGTCACCAGCACCGCTCGCTCGGTGCCCGCGATCAACTGCTCCATCGAAGAGTCACCGCCGAGCATCTTGAGCCCGCTGCCACCACCGCCGCCGCCGAACCCACCGCCGCCACCGCCCGTGGCGACCTTCCCCTGCTTCTGCGCCCAGAAGCGCGAGTAGGCGAGTTGCTTCAAGACGCCGTTCTCCACCCAGACCTGCCGCGACTGCGGGAGCCCTTCGGCGTCGAACGGGGAGCCGAGCACCTGCGGGTCAGCGGGATCAGTGATGAGCGTGACGCGTGAATCGAGGATTCGCTCGTTGAGCTTGGAGCCGCCGCCGGGCTTGCTGAAGGGGGAGCGCCCCTCGTCGGCCGAGCGCGCGTTCATCGCGCCGCGCACCGACCCGATGAGATCGACCACCGCCTGCGGCTCGAAGATCACCGTGTAGCGTCCGGGCTCGATCGCCGCCGGATTCCGCGACGCGCGCGCCTTGGCGCTCGCCCGCTCGGCGACGCTGGCGAAGTCGATCCGGTTCCAATCATTCTCGTCTGCGCCGACCCAGCCAGAGCCCGTGCCGTCGGTGGTGCGCACGGTGAGAGTGTAGTTGGCGCCGGTGCTGCGGTGGTAGGCGAACAGGCCAGCGCTGTTGCCGATCGCCGAAGCGCTCGCATTGCAGTCGATGAAGCCGGCGACGGTGAAGTCCTTCGAGCGGCGCGCCGGTTCCAGTGTCGCGAGCGCGGCCTTCGCACGATCATCGGCGCTGAGCTGCGCGGTGGAGTCGAACCAGGCGGGGATCGTCTGGTATTCCTGCGGCCCCAACTCAGGCATCAGTTCCGGATCGTCAGGCGCCAGCTTGGCGAGTGACTCGGCCTGCGCGACCGCACGAGCGAGTCCTTCGGGAGAGACGTCGTTGGTCGAGACACTTGCGCGCTTCTTCCCGAACACCGGGCTGATCGTGATGCTCGCGTCGTCGGAAATGCCCGAGGTGGACATCTGGTTGTCGGCAAAGCGGACGTTGGTCTGGTAGGTGCTCCCAACCGAAACACGGCAGGCGTCGGCCTTGGAGAGCTTGAGCGCGCGCTGGACGATGTCCTCGCACTCAGCGCGGGAGAGCACCACCGGTTCGTCGAGCACACCGTGGCGCTCGGCGTCGCGCAGCGCGAACAACCGCTTCGGGGACTCGGGGGCCGCTCGGCTCGTGGTCACAGCGCGCGCCCCGTGTTGAGGACGTTGATGTTGCGGAAGAGGCAGGGCGGGCAGCCGTGACTCACCGCGTTCGACTGGCCCGGCTGTCCCTTGCCGTCGTTGAAGGTCGCGCCGAGTTCGTAGGCCGACTTGCCGCCGATCAGGTCGATCGAGTTCCAGAAGTCGGGAGTGCGCATCACGTAGGCGACGTCCTTCAGTTGGCCGATGATCTTCCCACCCTTCACCTCGTAGCAGACCTGCGCGCCGAACTGGCCGTTGTAGCGCTGCTGGTCGATCGAGTAGGAGGCGCGGCCGATCATCACGATCCCCTTGTCGGTCGAGGCGACGAGGTCGTTGAGAGAGCGGTCCACCTTCTGGTCGGGGACGATCGAGACGTTCGGCATCCGCTGGAAGGCGACGTCGCTCCATCCCTGCGCATACGAACAGCCGTGCGACCGCACCGGCATCTTGTTCTTCTCGTACCAGGGGCGCAGCCACTCTGCCTGCTCGCGGGTCGTCTGGTAATCCCAGAAGATGCCGTTCTTGATGATGTCGAACTCCTCCGGCTTCACGCCGTCATCGTCATAGCCGATCGTCGCGAGTCCGTTCGGCTGCGAGCGGTCGCCGCGGATGGTCAGGTGATCGGGGCCAAGTCGGAGCTTGCCAAGCACGTCCATAGGGGGCGCGAGGAACGACGTGCCGGCGAGGTTGGCCTCGTAACCGAAGGCGCGGTCGAGTTCGGTCGAGTGGCCGATCGACTCGTGGATCGTGAGGAAGAGCTGCGAGGGATGGAGGATCAGGTCCCAGCGGCCGACATCGACCGAGCGTGCGGTGAGTTTCTCTCTCGCCTGCTCGGCCCAGATCGGCGCATTGGTGACGATGTCATTCTCGAGCACGTACTCCCAACCCCGTCCCATCGGCTGGATGACTTCGGGGCCGCGAGTCGCGACCTCGGTGCGGTCGTCGGAGATGGCGGTGACGCTCATCGTGACCCAACTGCGGACTACGTCCTGTGCGATCATCGAGCCGTCGGAGTTCGCGTAGGAGCGTTCTTCCTTGACGAAGGAGAGGTTCGAGTTGACGAAGCGGATGTTCTTCACCGCTTGCGCGGCGGCGTTGGCGGCGAAGAGCAGCGCGACCTTCTCCTCGACCGGGACGGACCAGGGGTCGATGGTGTAGCTCGACTTCCAGCTCGCGTTCGGATGTGCCTCGGAGGGAGCGAGCCGCACGAATCGGTCGCGGGCGACGCGGTTTGCCTTGGCGAGGGCGACCGCCTGCTTTGCGGCGCGAGCCACGCCCTCCTTCGTGAGTGAGTGGGTCGCCGAGAAGCCCCAGGTGCCGTCGACCAGGACTCGAACGCCGCAGCCGATCGAATCGGTGTCGGAGACGTTCGTGACCTGCTGCTCGCGGGTGCCGAGGTTCTGGCGGCGTGCGCGCTGCACACGAGCGTCGGCCCAACTGGCGCCGGCAAGCTTGGCGGCGGTGAGAGCCTCGAGGAGGAGGACCTTCACCGCGGGGTCGGGTTCGGTTGCCGGTGTGAGGATCGGCGACCTCGTCTCCGCGGCGTCCAAGCGGCGGGAGGCGAGGGCGAGCGCGCTCGCGGTCAGGCCGGCGGTGGCGAGAAACTCTCGGCGGTTTGGCATCGGAGGGCTCGAGCGAAGCGAGGAGAGGGGCGGTTTTCTGAATGTCGCGTGCGGGGCGGGGGAGGGCAAACCGCGGCGCACGAGGATGGTACGGATTGCGGACGAGAGATGCTGGGGGGGGTGCCTCTGAGATCCGATGGTTGGCGCGCAATCCTCTTGCGCTGACATGCCAAAACAGTCATACTCACCACAACCCGTCTCCGCACGTGGGGAGTCCTCGGGGCTGACAGAGCTTCGGGACGACTTCGCCGGTGACACGTACCGCGTGATCTATTCGACCGAGTTCGAGCCAGTGATACTCGTCTTCCACGTCTTCAAGAAGAAGTCGAATCGCGGAGGGGTGATGCAACGGCGCGATCGAGCCCTGATCCGCGAGCGGTGGCACCGAGTGCGGCGCCAGCGCGTTGCAGTCTCACCACCGCAGCGAGGATGATGTGGCCAGGCAACGCGAGATCAAGATCACCCGCAGTTCCGGCAACGTGTTCGCGGACCTCAGCCTGCCGAACCCAGAGCTCGAGCGGGAGAAGTCATCGCTCGTGATGATGATCGACGACGCGATCAAGGTGCGCCGGCTGACTCAGGCGGCGGCCGGCGCCCTGATGGGGATCGACCAGCCGAAGGTCTCGCATCTCCTCCGCGGGGGGTTCGGTGGATTCTCCACTCAGCGCCTGTTGGAGTTCCTGACTCGGCTGGGAAGGGATGTTGACATCATCGTGCGGCCGGCAAAAGGCTCCCGCGGTCGGGGTCGGCTCCGGGTCTCGATGGGGTAGAGTCGGGGCGAAGCAACGCTTTCCCCCCGGCCGCCATCGAAGGGGGAGTGCCGGCGAGTGGAACGCCGGCTCCGCCGCTGACGTATGGAGCGAGTCCCCGGCGCTTCCCCCTGCCCGAGTCATCTGATGCCGATCCGGTCGCTGTTCGTCCGCGCGATGCTGCTCCTGACCCTCGTCGCAGGGGCTGCGCCGGCACAGGAGTCGCCGCCGCCCGTTCCCGCCGACACCACGCAGAACGCCGCCCTTCGCGCCTACCTCGACTGCAACGAACGCGGCTGCGATTCCGACTTCATCAAGACGGAGTTGACGTGGGTCAACTGGATGCGCGACCGGCTCGATGCTGACTTCCACATCCTCGTGACCGCGCAGCAGACCGGGTCGGGCGGGTCGCGCTACGTGGTCGTGGCGATCGGACAGCGGGCGTTCCAGGGACAGGTCGACACGCTCGAGTTCACGTCGCAGCCCAATGACACCGGCGACGACATCCGCCGCTCACTCCTGCGCGTGTTCGGACAGTTGCTGCTGCCACACGCTGCGAAGAGTCCGCTGGGGAGTCGCCTCACCGTTTTGTACGCCGCACCCTCCGGTGGGGAGCGTGCGACGGCGGGGTTGGCGAAGGACCGGTGGAACTTCTGGACGTACAGTGTCTCGGGGAACGCATTCCTCAATGGCGAGTCGGCTCGATCGGTGCGCAACCTCAATCTGGATCTCAGCGCGAACCGGACGACGGCGGCGTGGAAGATCCGCGCGAACATCAACACGGAACAGTCGCGGTCGAAGGTGACCTACGACACCGGAACGCCGCCCGCCCCCCTGATCTCGGTCACCGATATCGCGGTGCGCCGGAGTTCGAACGCCGCCGCGTCGGCAGTCAAGAGCGTCAGCGAGCACTTGTCGGTCGGCGGTCGCGGGATCGTCTCAAGCACGGTCTACAACAACCTGGCCCTCGCGACGCAGGTGAGTGCGGCGGTCGAATGGGACTACTACCCGTACTCGGAGTTCACGCGCCGGAAGTTCACCGTGCTGTACACCGTCGGTGTGCGCGACCTCAACTACAATGAGGAGACGATCTATTTCAAGACCGAGGAGACGCGTCCGGTCCACACGCTCGACGCGACGTTCGGCGCGAAGCAGACGTGGGGTGAGGCGAATGTCACGCTCTTCGGATCGCAGTATCTCGATGAGCTGAAGTACTACAACGCCGGACTTCGGGGCAACATCGACGTCAACCTCGGCAAGGGCATCTCGTTCGATATCGGCGGACAGATCTCCCGCGTGCGGAACCAACTCTACCTGCCGTCGGGCGGACAGACGCCGTCGCAGGTGCTGCAGCAGCTCCGATCGATGCAGACGAACTACCGGTATTTCACCTTCATCGGGCTCCAGTACCGGTTCGGGTCGATCTTCAACTCGGTGGTGAATCCGCGATTCGGGAACATCGGGAACATCGATGATTTTTGAGGGGGGAGAGGGCGGTAGGCAGACGGCGAGCGACGCCGAGGCACGCGAGCGCTAGCTTCATGTCGTATGAATCGACGTCACGTCCTCATCGCCGCAGCGATTCTCCTCGGCGCTTGCGCCGGCGACGGCGCTCAAGTCGCCGCTGACCCCAGCCTCGCCTCTCCTGACTCGGCCACACTGGCCGCGCCAGCCCCCGACTCTTTCACGGTCGTCCTAACGACCAGCAAGGGCGAGGTCGAGATCCGCGTGCGGCGCGCCTGGGCCCCGCTCGGTGCCGACAGGATGCATTATCTCGCGCAGCACGGATTCTTCGAAGGGGCGCGATTCTTCCGCGTACTGCCGACCTTCATCGCGCAGTTCGGGATGTCGGGAGTGCCCGCGGTCAACTCGGCGTTCGATCGTTTGCCGATCGCCGACGATCCGGTGCGGATGGGAAACCGTCGGGGCACGGTCGTCTTCGCGACCGCCGGCCCCAACACGCGGACGACGCAGCTCTTCGTGAATCTCGCCGACAACGCCCAGCTCGATGCAATGGGCTTCGCACCGATCGGCGAGGTCGTGCGCGGGATGGATGTGGTCGCGCAGCTCTATTCGGGATACGGTGAAGGTGCGCCATTCGGTCCGGGGCCGGATCAGGGGAGGATCTCGGCGGAGGGGAATCGCTATCTAAGGACGGCTTTCCCGAGGCTTGATTCTATCGTGCGCGTCGCAATCAGGCCCTGACGCTGTTCGCGTCAGCTCCTTACGGCTTTCACCACCTCGCTCACTCGAATGCCGGACTCCTCATAGATCCGTTGATACGGCGCACTGGCCCCGAACGTCTCGATCCCGACGATCTTCCCTTCCGGCCCGACCCAGCGGTACCACGACTGCGGGTGCGCCGCCTCCACCGCCAATCGCCGCACACCCTTGAGCAGCACTTCCTCCTGATACGCCGCAGGCTGCGCGGCGAAGAGCTCCATCGACGCCATTGATACCACACGCGTCGGCACATCGGCCTTGAGCAGCTCGACCTGCGCCTTGAGTGCGATCTCGATCTCTGAGCCGGATGCGATGATCACCGCCTTGGGTGTCTGGCCAGTGGGCGCGTCCTTCAGAACGTAGGCGCCCTTCGCCACTCCACTCGCCGCGCCGTGCGTCGCGCGGTCAATGAACGGCAGCTTCTGTCGCGTTAGCACGAGCGCCACAGGTCCAGTCCGGTGCTTCAACGCGATCCGCCACGCTTCGGCGGTTTCCGAAGCATCCGCCGGCCGGAGCACGAGCAAGTTCGGGATGCATCTCAAAGAGGAGAGATGCTCCACCGGCTGATGCGTCGGCCCATCCTCGCCAAGTCCGATGGAGTCGTGCGTGAACACGTAGATCACCTGCTGGCGCATCAGCGCGGCGAGGCGAATGGCGGGCCGCATATAGTCGGCGAAGACCAGGAAGGTCCCGCCGTACGGGATGATCCCACCGTGCAGCGCCATCCCATTCATCACCGCGCCCATCGCGTGCTCGCGGACGCCGAAGTTGAAATTGCGCCCGCCGCGCTGTGTCGCGTTGAATGTGCTGCTGCCCTTGATGTTCGTGAGATTGGACCCGGCGAGGTCGGCAGAACCACCTATCAACTCCGGGATTGCGGGTGCCACGGCATTGAGCACGACCCCTGACGCCGCACGGGTCGCGACATTCCCATTCGTCGCGTCGAACTCAGGGATCGTCTTCTCCCAGCCTGCCGGCAGATCGCCATGCCAGCGCCGCCCCAACTCCTTCGCTTCGCTCGGGAAGCCGCGCGCGTACTCGGCGAACCGCCGCATCCACTCGGCCTGGAGGTTCACCCCACGTTCCGTTGCGTAGCGCCAATGCTCGAGAGATTCGGGCGGCACGAAGAAGGGCTCGGTGCTCGGCCAACCATACGCCTGCTTCGTGAGCAGCACCTCATCCTTGCCGAGGGCCTCACCGTGCGCCTTGGCGGTGTCGGCGCGGTTGGGTGAACCGTAGCCGATGATGGTGCGCGTAACGATCAGCGTCGGGCGAGACGCATCGGCCTTGGCCGCGGCGATCGCCTTGTCGATCTGCGCCTGGTCATTCACATCGGCGATGCGGAGTACCTGCCAACCATACGCCTCGAACCGCTTCGCCACATCGTCAGAACAGGAAAGATCGGTGCGCCCATCGATCGTGATCCGATTGTCGTCGAAGAAGCCGATCAGCTTGCCGAGTTTCTGGTGCCCCGCGAAACTCGCCGCCTCGTGCGAGATCCCTTCCATCAGGCAACCATCACCGGCGATGAACCAGGTGTGGTGGTCGAGCACCTGATGCCCCTCGCGATTGAACAGGGCCGCCATATGCGCCTCGGCCACCGCCATCCCGACCGCGTTCGCCATCCCTTGCCCGAGCGGACCGGTCGTCGTCTCGATCCCCGGTGTGTGGCCGTACTCAGGATGCCCGGGCGTCTTGCTCCCCCACTGACGGAAGTTCTTGATCTCGTCGAGCGAGAGGTCGTAGCCCGTGAGATAAAGCGTCGAGTAGAGGAGCATCGACGCGTGGCCAGCGGAGAGCACCACGCGGTCGCGGTCGGGCCAGCGCGGATCAGCCGGGTTGTGCTTCACGTGGCGCGTGTAGAGTGCGTACGCGAGCGGAGCCAATGCCATCGGCGTGCCGGGATGTCCGGACTCGGCCTTCTGCACGGCGTCCATCGAGAGGGTCCTGACTGTATCTATCGCGAGCTTCTGAAGCTCCAGCGAGGCCGGCGCGGCGTTAGTGGGGGTCACGCCCTGAAAACTAGCCGGGCCTCCGACGCGCCGAAATCCGCTCGGCCACCACACTCGCGAGCACCATGATCGTCTCCTGCGGATTGACGCCGAGCGCGGTGGGGAGCAGGGAACCGTCGGCGACGAAGACGCCGGGCGCGCCGAAGACCTCGCCGTGGGGGTCGGTGCTGGCGCTTCGGCGATCCACGCCCATCCGGACGGTGCCATTCACGTGGGCGGAGAAGAGTGCGATCTCGTTCGCGCCCACCCGGCGATGCCGGAGCTGCTCGACGTCGCGCGCTGAGGTAAGGATCACCGGGCGAGAGTGCGGCGAACGCACTTCGGTGGCGCCGGCGGCGAAGTGAAGGCGTGCGGCGGCGACCAGCCCAGCTTCCATATGGGCGGCGTCGGTGGGATCCAGTGCGTAGCGGATCGAGACGGTGCCGTCGTCGCGGGCGCGCACGTCGCCGTTCGAGACGCCACGCCGCGCACCGTCGCGCGTGAGAACGATCAGGGCGCCCAGGTTCACGAAGCTCAGCATCGTGTCGCGATGGAGGTCTCCGAACCCGGGGATGGAGGCGGCAGTGAGCGCGGGATGGATCGGTGGGCACTCGATCCAACTCCCGTAACCGGTGGGATCGCGCGCGAGGAACTCGTCGCAGACCGCACTCAATGGGATGCCACCCGCGCCGTACATCTCGTGCTCGTAGAGCCCCATCACGCCGGTTGTGGGATGGAGGCGCAGGTACTTGCCGGTGGCGTCGCCGTCGAGCGCCGAGCGTTGCAGCAGCGCGGGCGTCTCGATCGCGCCACCGGCGAGGACCACGACCGGTGCCTCGACGGTGATGTCGGCTGCGACGTGGCCGGGAGGCGTGTGGCGCAGCGTGACGCGTTTCTTGGGGAATGAGCCCACGCGGTCGACGAAGTCGATCCGTACGGCGCGCGCGTGCGGGAGTAGCCGCGCTTCGGCGCGTTGGGCGCGCGGCAGATAGGTCTGCAGCCCATCCTGCTTGGCGCCCACGCGGCAACCGTAGCCGCAGAATCCCGTTCGCACGCAGCCGACGGCATTGATCCGCGCAGGGAACGCCGACCAGCCAAGCGCTCGCGCACCGCCGAGGATGATGCGGTTACTCGGAGAGTGCGCGTCGTCGGGCACGGTGGCGGTGTGCGTCTCGACTTCGACGAGGTCGAACCAGGGGGCGAGATCGGCGGCGCGCATCCCCTCGGTGCCGTGGTAGGTCGCCCACTCATCGAGCACCCAGTCGGGGGTGCGGAGCATCACCATCCAGTTGACGGCGGTGCCGCCCCCGACACCGACGCCTTGCACGATCGACACAGCCTGATCGTCGGTCGCGCGGTGGCCCTGTTCGGCGTAGAGGGCGCGATAGAGATGCGCCTCGTTCTCGTCGAAGTCTGCCCCGTTCCTGAGAGCGCCGGCCTCGACGATGAGCACGTCGTGACCGGCCTCGGCGAGCCGTGCGGCGGCGACGGCTCCACCGGCCCCCGATCCGATCACAACGACATCGGCCTTGAGTGACTTCCAGTCGCCAATGGCGAACGGCTGAAGGGTGGCGGCGGACGGCGGAGGGCGGTGCGCGCTCTCGGGGAGTTGGGCGCGTGCGACGGGCTCGTCATCGCGCGGCTCGCCCGGCAGCGCGCCCTCCCACCGCACCGTCGGCCCGCGCGGATGATACGGCCCGTGGTAGCCGATCTCATTGTGCGCCGCTGGCGTCGAGTACTCGACGAAGAGGATCACCTTCCTCACGCCCTGCGCGATGGTGCGGCAGATCGGGAACCGCGACTCGAGCCAGCCGTGGATCACCTTCGCTCCCGACTCCGGCGTGCGGCGGCGGATGGGGATCGGCGCGCGTAGCACGAGCAGTGGTGCGAGGCGGCTGCCGAGGACGGCCAAGGCCCACTCGAACTCGCGGCGGCGGCGCGTGGGGAGCGAAGCGATGAACTCACCGAGCCGGCCGATCAGGCGATCGCCGCGGGCGGCGCTCTCGAAGGCGTGGGGGACCACGCACCGGGCGACGGCTTCGAGGGTTGTTCGGTCGGCCACGTCCCCAGAGATACGTCTTCCGGAGTTCCGCCGCTATCCTAGATTGCGCCAATGGCGCGTTTGACGACAGGCGGCGAATCGGCGGCGCTCTCGAAGGAGCTCTCGGACTTCCTTCTCGAGCTCTCCATCGGGCTCCACAAGAACGCCATCTACCCCGCCGGTCACCCGCTCCTCGAGAACACGTCGAGCGAGGTGAATCGCCGGCTCGAGGCCTTACTCAAGGAGCGCGAGACCCTCTCCCTCGGCGTGGCGCGCAATCAGTTGATCATCGAAGGCGTCGCGACCGATGACAGCAATCCGGTGCTCCGCGAACTGGCGACGCGACTCCATCGGCATCACCTGGGCGCGCTCAAGTTCTCGCGCGGGATCACCGAGGACGAGCTGACCTCGATGCTCTCGATCGTCTCGGTCGATGCGGGGCGGTTGCCGCGACCGATCGGTCTCGAAGGTCCGGAGGTGCTGACGCAGTGGCCGCACGTCCGGCTCTTCCCGATGACCTTCGCGCAGTTGCAGCTGATCGAGGATGACGGTTCGCCGCGCGACGCCGAGGGGGGCGAGGGCTCGATGCACGCGCACGGCTCGGGGAATCGCTCGGCGCAACTCTGGATCGGCCTCGCGCGCGCCGCACTCGTGACCGAACTCGGCGTGCAGGTGGATCAGGACGATGCGAGTTCGGTGGATCCGAAGCTCGTCGCGCAGGCGATCGAGGACACGAAGCGCGACGCGGCCTACGACCAGGTCGTTGTGGGCTACCTGCTCCAGATCGCCGAAGAGGTGAAGGCGAAAGGGGGCAAGGACGCGGCGGCGCTGAGCAAGCGGGTGAGTCAACTCGTCAGCACACTCTCCCCCGAGGCGCTGGGGCGGGTGCTCAAGATGGGCGGGGACGTCCGTCAACGACGGAAGTTCGTCACCGATGCGGCGCAGGGGATGGCGGTGGATGCCGTCGTGGACCTCGTGAAGGCCGCGGCCGACACCTCGGGCCAGACGATCTCGCACTCGATGGTGCGGATGCTCTCGAAGATGGCGGTGCACGCCGACACCGGCACGGTGCAGGCGCGGTCACAGGCCGATGGAGCGCTGCGGGACCAGGTGTCGAAGCTGATCGAGGGATGGAAACTCGACGACCCGAATCCCGATGGGTATCGGCTCGCGCTCGACAAGATGGCGAAGGAGGCCCCGGTCTTCCAAAGCGCCGAGCACTCCTTCCCGATCGAGCCAGAACGGTTGCTGGCGATGGGACTCGAGATCGAGACACTTGGGGATCAGGTCTGGAGGTCCGTTGACTCGATGGTGTCCCGCCCCGACATCGCCCCCCTGCTCAACCTCGTGGACAACGCGCCCGCGATGTGGATGCGCGAACACCTCTGGCGGCACGTCGCCACGCCGCAGCACTTGCGGCTGCAGCTTGCGCTCGAGCCGCTTCCCTTCCACACGCTGCAGCGGATGGTGAAGCGGATGGGAACGGCAGCGATCGAGCCGATCCTCGACGCGTTGGACGAGGCGGACGACGAGAAGGGGCAGGAGCGGTTGATCGAGCTGCTCGGGTCGGTCGGCGAGGCAGCGGGACCCATCATCCGCGAGCGCCTTGCCGGGATGCGATGGACCCTCGTACGGCCCCTCATCGCATTGCTCGGGCGGAATCCGGAGTGGCAGTCGGGCTTCGATTCGGCTCAGTGGCTCACCCACCCCGACGCACTCGTGCGGCGCGAAGCGCTGCGGCAGCAGCTCCGGAATCCCGAACGCCGAGACGCGGCCATCGTGCGCGCTCTGGCCGATGCCGATGAGGCGACGCTTCGGCTCGGGCTTGGCGCGGCCGTGAACAGCTGTCCCCGCGACGCGGCGGCGATGCTACGGGTGCGGGCCGACGATGCGACCGTCAATCCCGAGCTGCGAGCCCTTGGGGTCCGTGCCGTCGCGAGCTACAAGGGGCCGGAGACGGCGCCCTGGCTGGCCAATCGCGTGGTGAGGATGGGCAAGGTGCTCAAGCGCCCAGCACTCGCGCCGAAGACCCCCGAACTCCTGGCCGCTCTCGAGGGGCTCGCGGTGCATTGGCGTGAGGACAAATCGGCCAAGGAAGCCCTCTCGCTCGCGGCGGCGAGCTCTGACGCTGAGATCCGGGCCGCCGTCGCACCGCGCGGGGTGCAGGGGTGAGCGAACCGATCAAGTTCCTCACCGGCTTCGCCCAGTCGCTGGCGACGATGTCCCTGTATGGCGATGGGCATCCGCAGCGGGAGAAGACGATCGACGCCGCGTTCGAGACGCTGCTCCGGCTGCAGGAGACCGACCCCCGTCCCCGTTTCTCCTTCCTGGGCCAGGACGTCATCTACGGAGAGCTGGCGATGCGGGAGTTGGGAGACTGGGGTTGGGGCGTCCGGCTCGCCAACGCCGGAGTCCAGCGCCTCGAGTTCGTTCGCGGCACGACGCGCGATGAGTTCGAGGTCTTCCTTGAGGAGGTGCTGGCGCGTCTCACCCTGCAGGCGGTGGACAGTGCGGGCCGGAGTCCAGAGCGCCGGTCGACGATCAAGTTCGGCGCGATCGGGGTGAAGGGGTCGGATGAGCAGGTGCGGCCGGTCGAGGATGTCTCGATGCCGACTGCGACGGTGACCTACTCGCTGGGGGATGAGGCCGACGCGATCCGGTACATCAACAACGAGGTCCAGCTCAACGGCGCGCTGCCCCTTATCGAGGCGGAGTCGGTGGTGCGATCCCTCTCGGTGGCGATGCACGGGGACAAGAACATCGTGATCCCCCTCCTGCAATTGAAGGAGTTCGACCAGTACACTACCACGCATAGCTTGAACGTCAGCGTGCTGACGATGGCGCTGGCCGAGTGGATGGGGATGGGGGCGAAGGATGTGCGGGCGTTCGGCGTGGCGGGGCTCCTGCACGACCTCGGCAAGGTGCGGATCCCGAAGGAGGTCCTCACCAAGCCGGGGAAACTGACGGACGAGGAATGGGACATCATGCGCCGGCATCCCATTGACGGCGCGAAGATCATCTATGAAAGTGACCGGGATCTGGATCTCGCTGCCGCGGTCGCCTACGAACACCACATCATGATCAACGGGCAGGGCTATCCGAAGCGACATTTCGAACGCGGCGTGCACGCCGCGAGCAAGCTCGTGCACGTCTGCGACGTCTATGACGCGCTGCGGACCAACCGCCCCTACCGGGAAGCGTGGGAGTCGGAGAAAGTGCTGCAGCACATCGAGAAGGGAGCCGGCCCGGACTTCGAGCTCGAAGCGGCGACGGCCTTCTCCGCGATGATGCGCCAGTGGGAACGGCGGGTCGCGGTGGTGGACGAGAAGGCCTCGGTGACGGTGGCGGAGACCGCGTGACCTTTCGCTCCCTCAGCGACGCCGACGCCCTCCGGGGCCTCGTGCAGAACCTGCGCGAGGCGATCTACATCACGAACGAGCGGGGTGACATCCTCGACGCGAATCCCGCCTTCTTCGCGCTGCTCGGTGTGCGGTCGTTGATGGACCTTCAGGCGTATGGTGCGAATGAACTGGTGGTCGACCCGGCGCGACGGATCGCCGAACTGGAGATCATCGAGCGCGAGGGGTCGGTCCGCGACTTCGAGGTGCAGCTGGTGCGCCCGGACGGTGGATTGCTCACGGTGCTCGACTCGGTCTTCTGCGTGCGCGACGACGCGAGCGGCGAGATGCTCTACCACGGCCTGTTGGTGGACATCACACAGCGGAAGGCGATGGAGGAGGAGCTGCGCCAGCAGTCGATGCGCGACCCGCTCACCGGGTGCTTCAACCGGCGCTACCTCGCCGATATGGATACGGTGCTCAGTCCTTCCGAGACGCCTTGGGGCACGCTCTTCATCGACATCGATCACTTCAAGACGTACAACGACACGCACGGGCACCAGATGGGCGACAACACCCTCATCCGGATGAGCCGCTTCCTGATGCGGCAGGTGCGCGCCGAGGAGCCGGTGATCCGCGTCGGTGGCGACGAGTTCGTGATCCTGCTCCGCGGGGCGAGCGAGGCGCAGACGATGATGGTCGCGCAACGCATGCAGGCAGCGGCGCTGCGCACCGCACCGGTGCCCTTCTCGTTGGGATGGGCGTCGCGGCAACCGGCGGAGAACCTGATGAATACGGTCCATCGGGCCGACCAGAACCTCCTCGCGGTGCGCGTCATCGAGCGGACTCCGACGCGGACCATGGGCGCGGTCTCGAAGGAAGAAGATCCGTCGACCTGAACTGCAATAACCACTGCTCACCACGAAGACACGAAGCACACGAAGACGGCAACGACTACTGATTGAACGAAGACACGAAGGAACAGCAACCGCAAATCTTGGGGGGACTCCGCGACTGGTCGGCGTCGCTATCGTTCCCTCAGTTCTTGTAGTTCATCTTGTACTTCCCTCGTGTCTTCGTGCCTTCGTGTGGCGGGTGCCGATGCAGTCTTCGTGTGCTTCGTGTCTTCGGTGTGAGCAGTTATTATTGATGTAAGTGCTTACCTGACAACGGGTTCCGAAGCGCAAAGATGAGGTGTGCAAGTAGGGGAGCCGCCGACGTCTCCTAGGTGTCACCGACCTCGGAGAACCCGTGTTTCGCTCGAACCGCTTGCTCCTCATCGCGCTCCCTTCGCTCCTCGCTCCGGACCTCTGGGCTCAGGACGAGATTCGCGAGCGCCCCATTCCCTGCGGCCAGATCATGTGCATCGCCGCGCCCTGCCCGCCGCCACCCTGCGCGAATCGCGAAATCGTCGAGCGCACCGGACGCGAAGTGAAGGTCGTGCTCGATGGCCGCGTACTGCGCTATGAGGTCACCGAGCGGTGGACGAATCACGGCCACGCGATCGGAGAGGCGGACTACATCCTGCCTTTGCCGCGCAATGCGGCATTCGAGGACCTCGCCCTCGAGATCGACGGCGAGCTGGTGACCGGTGAGGCACTCGACGCCAACCGCGCGCGCGGCGTGTACGAGGAGATCGTGCGTCGCAAGAAGGACCCCGCGTTGGTCGAATGGATGGGGATGGGCCTCTTCCGCACGCGGATCTTCCCGATCCAGCCGGGGGAGACCCGCACCGTCGTCGTGCGGTTTCGAGCGGTCGCCGAGCGTGAGGGGGATGCGTTGCGGATCGACGTGCCGGCGCCGCGAGGGAGCGGCACTGCGGGGCGTGGCACCGATCTCTCGCTGCGCTGGCCCGCTGGCGAAGGGTTCGGCGTGGTCTGGTCGCCGACTCACCGCGTCGAGCTTGAGCGCGATGGCTCGCGGCGCCTGGCGCACGTCCGCGATGCGAATGGCACCGTGACACTGCTCGTGCCGGTGCGGGATGCGGGTCGCGCCGCGATCGGCGTGCTCACGCACGCGCCATCGGTCAACGATGGCTATGCGATGATCACCCTCACACCGCCGACGGTGGTGCGCAGCGCGACCTCGCGCGACATCACCTTCGTGATCGACGTCTCCGGTTCGATGGCGGGCGTCAAGATGACTCAGGCCAAGGCTGCGGGGCGTCAGTTCCTCGGCTCACTCGGCCCGAACGATCGCTTTCGGTTGATCGCATTCTCGAACGACGTCGAGGAGTTCCGCGACGGCTGGAGCGCGGTGACGCGCGAGTCACGCGCGAGCGCCGAGCGGTGGATCGAGGGGCTCCGCGCCAACGGTGGCACGAACATCGGTGGGGCATTGGAACGCGCGCTCGAGGTCGATGAGTCGCGTGGCCGGCTCGCGTTGGTGCTCTTCCTCACCGACGGTGCGCCGACAGTAGGTGAGCGTCGTGCCGAACGGCTCGCCGCGCGGGCAAGTGAGTTGCGTGGGGAGCGGCGCGTCTTCACCTTCGGCGTCGGTGCCGACGTGAATGCGCAGCTCCTCGAACAGGTGGCGCTCGACGGTGCAGGCACCGCCCACTTCGTGCGACCGGAGGAGGATGTGGAGCGCGTGGTCGGCGTGGTGGCGGAGCGGCTGACGCGCCCGGTGGCGACGAACCTGCGGCTGCGCGCCGACGGGGTCCGATTCCATGGACTGCAGCCAGCCGGAAGGTTGGATCTGTTCGCGGGACAGGAGCTTACCCTCCTGGTGCGCTACGAAGTGGACCGCCGCGCCTGGCAGTCCGAGGATCGGCGTGATCGCGGCGGGAGCGATCGCCCGCTGCGGGTTACGATCATCGGCGATACGCCCGATGGCCGCGTGACCTGGGAAGCTGACGCGCGGTTTCCGGAGCGTCGCACCGCCGACGCCTTCGTCGGACGGCTCTGGGCGACACAGCGGGTAGGGTGGCTCAGCGCCGAACGCCGGAAGAACGGCCCCTCGCGGGAGCTCGACTCCGAGATGCGCGAACTCGGCGAGCGGTGGGGGATCCCCACCGAGCTCACCTCGTACCTCGTGCTCGAGCCAGGGATGAACGTCGTGGCGCAAGGACAGCGTGCACAGCCATCGAACGCGATGGACTCGACGTCCTCGGTCCGCCGCATGCGCTCCGACGATCGCCAGCTTCGCTTGAGCGAGGTCACCGTGACCGGCGTGGCAGGCGCGATCGCGAGCGGGAACGCATCTCCGAGTGCCGCGCCTGCGCGCTCGGAGTTCGAGGCGGCGAAGACCGCCGCCGAGATGCGCGATGCGCACTCGGTCAGTGGGGCGGATGCGGTGATGGCGGCTTCGGGCATGCGCCGCGCCGGTTCGCGGACCTTCGCGATGCAGGATGGCGTGTGGATGGACTCACGTCCGGCGGCGAAGGGTGCCCGCACGGTCCGTGTGCTCCCCTTCTCGCCGGCCTACTTCGCGCTGATCGAGCGGATCGGCGAACTGAAGGAAGTATTCGCGCTTGGTGAACGCGTGGAGGTGCATGGCCGCGCAGTCACGATCGTGCTCGCGGGCGACGGCGGCAAGGAGTTCGACGCCGGGACGCTCGCCGAGATCACCCGGGACTGGTGAAGTTCAGTCATGGACCAGGCCGAACGCCTCTTCCGCACCTACCACGAGACCCTCGTGCGGTACCTCACCCGACGCCTGGGTGACCGCGACTGGGCTGAGGAAGTGGCGCAGGAGACGTTCGTCCGGGCCCTGCGCCAGGAGACGATCGTGAATGAGCGGTCGTGGGTCTTCGCGGTGGCGCACAACCTGGTGCGCGATGGAGCGCGAAGGGACGCGCGCCACCGGCGGCACCTGGAGCTCCTCGCGTCGGAGCAGCGGGAGGCCGCGGAGCCGTCGGCGGAAGAGGTGATGGAGCAGACGCTGGAGCGGGCGCAGGTGGCCGCGCTCGCGCGGCGGGCGCTCAATTCACTGGGCGAACGGGATCGGCAGGCGCTCCTGCTCAAGGAAGAAGGGCTGGACTACGGCGAGATCGCGTCGGTGCTGCAGATCGAGAGGAGTTCGGTGGGAACGACCTTGTCGCGGGCGCGCCGGCGCCTCGCTGAGACATACGAGGCGCTCGAGGCCGAGCGCCGTGGAGGTTCAAGTGCCGCGTCCTGACGAAGGGATGATCCATGCCTGGCTGGACGGCGAGCTCGATGCCGCTGAGGCCGCGCGCGTAGAGCAGCTAGTGGAGACGGATCCCGAGTGGGGCGCCGTCGCTGCCGAGGCGCGTGGACTCGTTGCGGCGAGTTCGCGGATCGTCGGCGCGCTCGATGTGGTGCCCGATGGCGTGATCCCTGCGGGATCGAAGGCGGGTCACGCGACGGCGAAGACGTCGCGGTTCAGCGTGCGGCCCTGGATGCGGATGGCGGCGGGGCTCGCGCTGGTGGCGGGCACGGCGTACGCCGCGCGGACGCGGTTCGCCGATATCGGGGAGCTCCCGGTGGCCAAGAGTGCACCGTCGAGCGTGCTCGCCGACTCACCGGCCGTGGCCGGAACAGTGGCGGCGCCGGAGACGCCGGCGCCCGCACCTGCGCGCCCAGCACCTGCGCGGTCCGCGACGGTCGGCGTCGCAGGGACCATCGCCGCAGGGACCGGCGCGCAGGACCGCCAGCGAGAAGCCACGCCTCCCGCTCCGGCGCGAGCGCAGGCGCGCCCCGATGCCTCGGCGCCGGTGGATCAGCTTGCGTCCGCGGTCGCCGAGATCACCAGATCCGAGGACTCCCTGCGCAAGGCGATGGTGGCCTCACGTGCGGTGGACGACTCGTCGAGGGCGGAACGCCTCCGCCGCCTGCAGAACTCCGAGCTGCGCCTCTCTGAGGTCGTAGTGACCGGTGTCGCCGAACCTCCTCGCGATTCCACCTTGGCGCGGGCACAGCCGCGTCGTGCAGCGGCCGAGCCCACCCGCGAGGCAGCCGCGAATTCAGCCGGTACCGCCGCCCTGCGCCCGCGCATCGTGATCGACCGCGAAGGGAACGCGCTTGGCGGCCTGTTCAATGCGTCGGCGCTCGAAGGGTGCTGGCGTACCCGCACCACGGCGGCGGTCGACAGCGTCCTCGTGAATCCGCGCGTGGTCGCGATGCACCGCGACACGCTCCTAGTCGCTTTCATTCCGCTCTCCGAGGGCCGACGGGCCGTGCTCTTCCCCGAGACGATCCGGGTCGTTCGCCGCGGCGCCGACGAGTTGCGCGGCCTCGCCAACGACCGCGACGGGAATCCAGTGGCATTCACCGCGACGCGGATCACCTGCCCCTAGGATGCTCCCGTCCATTCCTCCGGCTGCAGCGGTTGCTCGGCCGGATGGCGACGCGGTCAGCGCCGTCCGCGATCACGGCGGCCGACTAGGGCGTGCGGACCGCTGGCTCGACCGGCCAGAACTCCACGCGGTTGTCGTTGAAGAGCGGTACGGCCACGATCCCGCGCACGCGGTCGTAGCCCAGGTCGGCGGGGGCATTGAGCCCCTTCCGCATCGTGGTCGATTCGCCACCGGAGAAGAAGGTGAGGGACGAGTCGGCCCAGTTCGTGTAGATCGCGCGCCCGTCCGCGAGCACTTCGATCCCATCGCCGCCGCCGGGGCCGGTGCCGAGCACGGTGGCCTCCTTCGCGCCCCGGACCCAGGAGAAGACGTTGGGGGAGTTGAAGCCGATGATCAGCCACGCATTGCGCGCGCGGTCCCAGGTGATCCCATTCGCTGCCGACTGTCTCGGCAAGACGACCGCCGTGGACGCGCTGCGATTCCGCACGACGAAAACACGGCTCGCGCCGGGGTGCGACAGCGAACCGTCGACGGCGAATGCGATGCCGCTGTCGGTGATGTAGACCTCGCCTTCGCTCCCGACCGCGACATCGTTCAGGAAGGTCGCGCCCAACGACGAGAGGCTCACCGTCGCGACCACCGTGCCGGTGACGACGTTGAATCCGCGGAGCGCATCGATGTCGGCGACCCAGAGCGTGTCGCCCTGCAGCGCCAGGCCCTTGGGTGCGTTCAGCGCGATGTCGTCGTCGGCGCCGGCGATGAAGGGAAGGGAATCGAGCTTCTGACCGTCGGGTCCCAACCGGACGATGTACCCATTGTCGTCCTTCGCCGTCCCGCTGCCGTTGATGTTCGAGACGTACCAGACGTTGCGTGTCGAATCCCAGACCACCGACTCGGGGGTCGCGAGTCCGCTGCTTGCGACGGCAAGGGGCGTGTTGGGATCGCGCGGCGCGGGCGGCGGCGGCGCAGCCTCATCGGCCGTGCCGCCACAGGCGCCAAGGGTGAGCAGGAGCGCGGAACAGCGAAGCATCGAACGCGGCATCGAACAGGACCTCGGGTGGGGGCGACCTGAACCACTACGGAGGAGAATCTATGACGGCCACACCCTTGCGTCGCGACCCTTCACGAGCGAACGTCGCTCCTTGGTACTTTCCACCCCTGCGGAGGCTGTTCCACGTGTCCGTTCGCAAGCTGATCACGCTCATCGCCGTCCTGATCATCGAACTCCCCAGCGCGAGCTTCGCGCAGGGCGTCGATCCCTCCGCACTCAACGCCCTGCGTTGGCGTGAACTCGGTCCCGCGCGTGGAGGGCGCTCGGTCGCTGTCGCCGGTTCGACCAGCCGTCCGATGGAGTACTGGATGGGCACCACCGGCGGCGGGGTCTGGAAGACCACCGATGGCGGATCGAACTGGCATCCAGCGACCGACCGCTACTTCGGTGGCACTATCGGCGCGATCGGCGTGGCCGAGTCGAACCCAGACATCGTCTATGTGGGCGGTGGCGAGACCGACATCCGCGGCAATACATCGCACGGCGACGGCCTCTGGAAGACGACCGACGGCGGCCGCACCTGGGCGCTGATGGGATTGAAGGAGACGCAGCACATCGCCCGCGTGCGCGTGCATCCGACGAATCCCGACATCGCGTACGTCGGCGCGCTGGGACACGCATTCGGGAACAACCCCGAGCGCGGCGTCTTCAAGACGACCGACGGCGGGAAGACGTGGGCGAAGATCCTCTTTCGCAACGACTCCACGGGCATCTCGGACCTCATCATGGATCCGAGCGACCCGAACACGCTGTACGCCGCCTTCTGGCACGCCTATCGGCGGTCGTGGATGATGAACTCCGGTGGCCCCGGCGGCGGCTTGATGAAGACGACCGACGGCGGTGCGACGTGGAAGGAGATCACCGCCAACCCCGGACTGCCGAAGGGGCTGTGGGGGAAGGTCGGGATCGCGGTCTCCCCCGCAAAACCGCAGCGGGTGTGGGCGATCATCGAGAATGACTCGGGGGGCGTGTACCGCTCCGACGATGGCGGCGCGACGTGGGAGTGGCTCAATCGCGACCGCTCGCTCCGTCAGCGCGCCTGGTACTACTCGAAGCTCTACGCCGACCCGAAGGACACGAATGTCGTGTATGGCTTGAACGTTTCCTTCTTCAAGAGCACCGATGGCGGGAAGACCTTCCGCACGCAGATCTCGGTGCCGCACGGCGACAACCACGATATGTGGATCGCGCCCAACGACCCGATGCGGATGGTCGAGGCGAATGACGGAGGCGCGAACGTGAGTTTCAACGGCGGGCAGACGTGGAGCGACCAGGAGTTCGCAACGGCGCAGATGTACCACGTGTCGGTCACGAACCACTTTCCGTACAAGGTCTGCGGTGCGCAGCAGGACAACTCGACGCTCTGCGGCCCGAGCCGCACCGAGGGAGGCAGTTCGATCCGCGACTGGTCCGACGCCGGCGGCGGTGAGTCGGGCTACGTGACCGCGCACCCGGTGAACCCCGACATCGTCTATGCGGGGAGTTACTCGGGCTACCTGACGCGCAAGGACATGCGCAATGGCCTCGAACGGAACATCAATGCGTGGCCGATGAACCCGATGGGGCATTCATCAATCGACATCCAGTACAAATTCCAGTGGACCTTCCCGATCGTCGTCTCGATGCACAATCCGACGGTGCTCTACGTCGGCGGGAGTCATCTCTTCAAGTCGACGAACGACGGGCAGAGCTTCGAGATCGTCTCCCCGGCGCTCGCGCGCAACGACCCGAAGACACTCGGCGCATCGGGCGGCCCGATCACGAAGGACCAGACGGGCGTTGAGACCTACGGGACGATCTTCACGATCGCCGAGTCGTTCCAGTCGGGGCAGGTGATCTGGGTCGGGACCGACGATGGATTCGTGCAGCTCACGCGTGATGGGGGGAGGACGTGGACGAACGTCACGCCGCGCGGGATCGGCGACTTCGCGCGCATCTCGATGGTCGAGTCCTCGACCTTCGCCGAAGGCACGGCGTACGTCGCGGCGAATCGGTTCCAGCTTGACGATTTCTCTCCGTCACTGTGGAAGACGACCGACTACGGCGCGAACTGGACCAAGATCGTGAATGGGATCGCGGCGGATGACTTCACGCGCGTGATCCGCCAGGATCCCGAGCGGCGTGGCCTGCTCTACGCTGGCACCGAGCGCGGCGTCTGGGTGTCGTTCGACGACGGCGCCAACTGGCAACGATTGCAGCGGAACTTGCCACCGGTGCCGGTGCATGATCTCGTGATCAAGGACGGCGACCTTATCGTGGGGACGCACGGAAGGTCCTTC
Organism: Gemmatimonadaceae bacterium; assembly: GCA_031430835.1. Taxonomy (GTDB): domain Bacteria; phylum Gemmatimonadota; class Gemmatimonadetes; order Gemmatimonadales; family Gemmatimonadaceae; genus Pseudogemmatithrix. The sequence goes on along the minus strand of JANPCH010000115.1, from coordinate 64,304 downwards.
TGGGTGATGGACGACATCTCGGCGCTCCGGCAGGCGAGCGCCCGAGTACTCGCCGCGGCGGCGCATCTCTTCGAGCCGCGCGATGCATACCGGATCGATTGGGGCGGTGGTGGCTTCGGCGGCGGTGGCGGTGGGGGAGGCGGAGGAGCGAACACCGGGATCGGCGTCTCACGGCCTGGGCAGAATCCGCCGAGTGGGGTGACGGTCTTCTATCACCTGAAGACCGCCGGGGAGAAACTCAAACTCGAGTTCCTCGCACCCGACGGTCGCGTGATCAAGACGTACGAGTCGGCGCCGCCGGCTCCCCCTGCCGCGGCACCGGGTGCTACGCCGCCTGCGGGCACTCCCGCTGCGCCGCCGCAGGGTGGGCCGGGCGGACCAGGTGGACCGGGCGCCGCTCCGCGCCCGGCGAATGCGGCGGGACTCAACTCCTTCACGTGGGACATGCGCTATCCCGACGCGAGTACCTTCCAGGGGATGATCCTGTGGGCCGGCAGCACTCGCGGACCCGTCGCGCCGGCGGGAACGTACACCGCGCGGCTCACAGTGGGAACGAGCGCGCCGCTCCCGGCGAAGTTCGACTTGCTCGACGACCCGCGCACGACGGCGACCGCGGCCGATCTCGTCGCGCAGTTCGAGTTCCTGATCAAGGTGCGCGACAAGACGAGCGAGGCCAACGACGCGGTGAAGATGATCCGCAACGTGAAGGCGCAACTCGAGGATCGTGCGACGAAGGCGCCACGCCTCCGGAAGAGTGCCGACGCCCTCGCCGCCGCACTCGCGGTGGTCGAAGCCGAGATCTACCAGGTGAAGAACCAGAGCAACCAGGACCCGCTCAACTTCCCGGTGAAGCTCAACAACAAGATCGCGGGGCTGGCCGGCGTGGTGTCGTCAGGACCGTACCGGCCGACTGATCAGTCGCTCGCCGTCTACACGGAGCTCGAGAAGCTGCTCAAGGTGCAGACGGACAGGATGCAGAAGCTCTTCGCGGAGGACCTGGAGCGGTTCAATCGGGAGGCCAGGCGGGCGAAACAGGAGCCGGTGGTTCCGAAAGCGGAGGAGCCGCCGAGGGCAACGGTGACGGCGTAATGCTGATGGGAGATGAGAGATGTGAGGGGGCCGCCCGTTCGGGCGGCCCTCCAACCTCCCTTCTTCGGTTCAGGTGAGGCGCGACTCGGCCCATATTCGCGACGCGCTTCCGGCCGACCACACGGCGGTTGTCGCGATCAATGACGCCGCGGTGCCGAACGTGAACGCGCTACCGCCGGACTACTTCGCGTGGCTGGTCGCCAATGTCGCGTACTTCCGCGTTGCCGAGGATGCGGAAGGCGTGGCGGGGTTCGTGATGTGTCTCGCGTCGGGCGGTGGGTACTGGAGCGAGAACTACACGTGGTTCACCGCGCGCTATGACTCGTTCCTCTACCTGGACCGGGTGGTCGTCGCCGAGCGGGTGCGGGGGAGGGGAGTGGGCGCGCTGCTCTACGACGACCTCCACCGCTTCGCGCAGGGCAAGTGGCCGCGGGTGACGCTCGAGGTGAACCTCAAGCCGCCGAATCCGGACTCGATCCGATTCCACGAGCGGCTCGGCTATGATCGCGTTGGAGTTCGAGAATACAACGGCGGAGCGAATGCCGTTGCGATGTTCGAACGGCAGGTGAAAGGTGAAAGGTGAAAGGGGCGCGGCGGGAACTTCGCCGCGCCGGCCCCTTCATCTTCAGTTGGGGAAGATTGGGACGCTCGCCCCGTCCACCGCCATCCCCATCGAGTGATACCCCTTGTCCACGTACACCGTGGTCCCGGTGATCCCGCTCGCGAGCGGTGAACAGAGGAACGCCATCGCATTGCCGACCTCACTGGCATCGAGCGCCTGCGGCAACGCCGAGTTCTTCTCGCAGTACTTCACCATCGCGCCGATGATGCCGATCGCGCTCGCGGCGCGTGAGGCGAAGGGCCCGGCGCTCACGGTGTTCACGCGCGCTCCCCACTTCCGTCCCGCCTCATACGCGAGCACGCGCGTGTCACTCTCGAGCGCGGCCTTGGCCGTGGACATCCCGCCGCCGTATCCGGGGATCACCCGCTCGCTCGCCATGTACGTGAGCGAGGCGACCGCCGCGTTCGGGCGGAGAAGCGGACCGAGGTGCTGCATCATCCCGATCAGCGAGTAGGCGCTCGTGCCGATCGCTGCGAGATAGCCCCCACGCGAGACCTCGAGCAGGGGCTTCTTCACCTCGGGGGCGTTCGCGAGCGAGTGCACGACGATGTCGAGCGGTTGGTCGCCGAAGTCGGCCTTAATGCGGGCGGCCATCCCGGCGATCGAGAAATCCCCGGTATCCTTGTAGCGCTTGTTCTCACGGATCTCGGCCGGCGCATCCTCAAGCCGGTCGAAGGCAGCGTCGAGCGGGTAGATCTTCTCGAAGTTGAGCAGCGAGCCGTCGGTGAGCTTGCGTGACTCATCCATCTTCCCGCGTTCGAGCAGGTTGAGGAAGATGTTGAGCGCCGGTGGCCAGGTCGCGACACAGACGGTAGCGCCGGCCTCGATCATCGCCTTGGCGGTGGCGAATCCGAATCCGCCGTCGTCGGCGACGCCGGCAATGAGGGCGCGCTTGCCCTTGAGGTTGATGGAGAGCATACGGTGATATGGTCGGTCGGCGGGCGCGGAGCAAGGGTGCTACCTTCGTGCGCATGAGCCTCAAGCACGTCAAGGAGACCTTCGAAGCGGCCGGCCGCGACGATCCGATGTACGCGGTGCTCACCGTCCACGACCTTCGAGGCAGGAAGTGGGATCCCGAGAAGTTCTTCGGGCGCGGGCGCGTCGAGATCGACGCGATCCTCGCGTACGCGAGGGAGGCCGACCTCGCCCTCAAGTTCGGCGACGCGTTCGACTTCGGATGCGGCGTCGGCCGACTCACCCAGGCGCTCGCCGACCACTTCGTGCGCACGACCGGCGTGGATATCTCGAGCTCGATGATCGACGAGGCGAAGCGGCACAACCGCCACGGGGATCGGGTGCGGTATCAGGTCAACGACGTGCCTGACTTGAAGGCCTTCGCCGACGGATCCTTCGACTTGGTCTACAGCAACATCACGCTCCAGCACGTCCCGCCCGATCCCGCGCTCGCCTACATCCGCGAGTTCGTGCGACTGATCCGGCCTGGAGGCAGCGCCATCTTTCAGGTGCGCATCGGACGCCGGATCGAGCCCGGCACCATCGCGGCGTGGTTCTATCGCTTCAAGCGCGAGTATGTGCGGCGGTTCTGGCAGCGTCTCCGGGGTCGCATCCCATACGAGATGCACTTCGTCGCGCAGTCGCAGGTGGAGGAATCGGTGGCCCAGGCAGGAGGCCGGATCCTCGACGTCGTGGACGTCAGCAAGGGAAGGACCGGCATCAGCCTGCGATTCGCGGTCACCCGCTAGAGGCGCGCTAGCCGGCGCTCGCGACGCGCGCGCACTCCGCCAACACCCGCGCGCCGACGAAGATCGCCTCCTCGTCGGGATCGAATCGCGGCGTGTGCACCCCCGCCGCCGACCGCCCCTCGCTGAAGGTGCCGATCCGCATGAAGCATCCTTCCATCTTCTCGAGATAGTAGGAGAAATCCTCGCCGCCCATATTCGTGGTCGGGAGCGACCTGAGCGCGCTTTCGCCGAGGGTCGCGCGCACGGCCTGCTGCGCCCACGCCGAACCCTGAGCCGTGTTGACGAGTGGTGGCGTGCCTTCGGTGATTCGCACTGACGCGGCGAGCCGGTGCACTGCCGCCACCGCGTTCGCGATCCGCTCCACCTCGTGGCAGAGGAGGGCGCGTGTTACCGGCGTCGTCGCCCGGATCGTCCCTGAACAGCGCGCCCGTTCGGGGATCACGTTCGACGCGTTCCCCGCCGTCACCGAACCCACCGTGACAACACCCGGCGCTGCGGGGTCCAGGATCCGCGAGACGATCGTCTGCGCTTCCATCACGAAGGCGCTCAGGCCGATGATCGGGTCGATCGCATCCTGCGGCCGCGCGCCGTGCCCGCCCTTCCCGGTGAAGGTGATCTCGAAGGTGTCGGTGCTCGCGGCGAGGGGACCGGCGCTCGCGACGACCTCACCGACCTTGAATCGCCAATCCACGTGACCGCCGAACATCACTTTCACGTCATCGAGCGCCCCGCTCGCGAGCATCCGCGCCGCTCCCTCTCCTACCTCCTCGGCCGGTTGCAGCACGATGCGCACCTCGCCGGCCGCCGGTTTGTGCGCGAGGAGCATCGCGGCGCCGACCGCCCAGGTCGCGTGCATGTCGTGACCGCAGGCGTGCATCACGCCGGGTGTGACGGATGCGAACGGAAGTCCGGTCTCCTCGGTGATCGGCAACGCGTCGATGTCCCCGCGGAGTGCGACGGTGGGTGCGCTCGCGCGCGTTCCGGGGATCCGAGCGACGATCCCGGTGACCGCCACCGTCTCGACCTGCGTGATGCCGGCAGCACCGAGTGCCTTGAGCAGTCGTGCGTGAGTCGCGCGCTCTTCCCACGCCAGCTCGGGGTGCTGGTGCAACTCGCGCCGCAGCGAGATCAGCGCCTGTTTCTCGGCTGCCGTGAAGCTCATCGCGCGCGCAGCTCCTCGGTCCGAACCGTGAGCTGCTCGATGCGCGCGCGGTCCACCTCGACGCCGATCCCGGGCTTCGAGAGTGGCACGTTGACCATCCCCTCCTTGTCCATCGACCACTCAGGTGTGACGATGTCCTGCACCCAATACCGAGCACTCGGTGAGAGGTCCCCTGGCAGCGTGAAGCCGGGGAGTGAAGCGAGCGCGACGTTGTAGGCGCGGCCGATCCCGCTCTCCAGCATCCCGCCGCACCAGACCGGCACGCCGACACTCTCGCAGTAGTCGTGGATCGCGATCGCCTGTGAGAAGCCGCCGACGCGCCCAGGCTTGATGTTGATGATCCGCCCCGCGCCCAGCGTCACCATATCCTGCGCTCGGTCCAGCGAGGTGATCGATTCGTCGAGACAGATCGGTGTGCGCAATCGACGCTGCAACTCAGCGTGCCGCACCAAGTCGTCGTGGGCGAGGGGCTGCTCGATCATCATCAGACCCAAGTCATCGAGCGCGGCGAGCCGGTCGACATCGGCGAGGGTGTAGGCATTGTTGGCGTCGGCCATCAGGTGCGCGTCGTCGCCGACCGCGGTGCGCACCGCGCGTATCCAATCGACGTCTCGGCCGGGACCGATCTTGATCTTGACCTTCTGGTAACCGGCGGCGAGCGACTCGCTTGCCTTGGCGATCAGTGCGTGGACATCGCGCTGGATGCCGAGGGAGATCCCGGTCGCGATCCGGTCCCGCGTGCCGCCGATGAGTCGCGCGAGAGGGATCCCTGAGCGTACCGACTCGATCGCCCAGCATCCCATCTCGAGTGCGGCCTTCGCCATTAGGTGGCCGCGGATGTCGTGCTCAAGGATGTCGTGCACCTCGCCGGGCATCTCGATTTCGTTGCCGAGGAGTCGCGGCGCGAGGAAGCGCACGATCGTCGGCCAGGCGGTGTCGATGGTCTCGGAGGAATAGTTGGGGGCGTCGTCAACGACGCACTCGCTCCACGCGGTCGTGCCGTCGGCGGCGAAGAGTTCGCAAAGGATGATGCGGCGCTCGCGCAGCTCTCCCGAGGAGATGCGGAAGGGTTCGCGCAGCGGGAGTCGGATCTCGCGAAGGACGATGCGGTCGAGTTGGATCATCGCGCTGGTGTTACGGGACGGTGGCCGTCGTCGCGCGCCACGAGGAGATAGGTGCCACCCTCAGCGTCGGCGACGAAACCACGGACGTGGTAGCCGCGCGGAAGGTAGTGCGAGAAGGCGCGGCGCGTCGCGGCACGCCACCGACGGGCGGCGGGGAGATCGGTAGCGGCGAGGGCAGTGATGTCGCGCGGCACGCGCACGCCGACGGCTGGCGCGTCCACGAGTGGTCCTTCGCGCGCACCGCGGTCGACGACGAGCGGGAGCGTTGTCGGGAGCGCGTCGAGCGGCTTCGCGACTTCGGTCGGGTCTACCGCCCAGGTGATCACGAAACGGTCGGTCGGCATATCGCCTTGCAGCGGGGAGTTGGTGCCTTCGCCGTACATCGCGACGACGTACTCATCGACCCGCGAGCCCATCCGGTCGAGGTTCAAGTGCGCATTGCGCGCGACCAGCGGATCGAACGTCCAATAGATCGTCGCGATGCCCATCGCCCGACACTTGTCGCGCTGGTATTCCTTGAGCCGCTCCCCGAGGTGCTGGCCCTGGGCCTCGGGTCGCACAGCGAGCATGTCGGACCAATGCACGAGCTTGCCGTCCTTGAGGCCGGTCACGCCGAAGACGAAACCCATCAACGTGCCGTGGTCGTCGAAGGCCCCGGCGACAACGCCGCCGAGTTTCTGTGCGACGAGGAGCATCGCGGCGGGGACGCACTCGGTGAAGGAGACGCCCCAGGTGAGGCGCTGCAGTTCGACGCAGCGACTACGGTCGTCGTGGGAGTGAAAATCCCTGATCTGCAAGGTGGGAGGGGTGAGGTGTGAGGGGGCCGCCCGTGCGGGCCGCCCTCCAATCGTCGGCGCCGGGCTAAACTACGAGGCGTGAGCAGACTTCGCAGGTCGGTACTTACCCTCGTCTTCGTCGCGGTGGCGCCTGCGATGTTGGGTGCGCAGGGAGATTCGGTGCGTCCGGCGCCGGTCGTGACGCGCGGGGACCTCGGCATCCTGGTGCTAGGAGCGGGCGTGGCGTTCCTCGCCCAGCGCACGGACCAACCGGTGCGGGGTGAGTTGCGATCCGCATCTTGGCAGGGAAGCAGGACGATGGATGCGGTGGCCGGACTGGGGAATGCGTGGGGGCAGCCGGGCGTGGTGACGCTCGGCGCCGCGCTCTGGCTGGGTGGGCGGTACTGGGACAATCCGACCGCCGCGGCCACGGGGCTGCGGGGGCTCGAGGCGATCACGATCAGCGGCGTCGTCACGAAAGTGCTGAAGGGGAGCTTCGGGCGAGCGCGGCCGCGGGTGTCGCCAACCGACGCGTGGGATGTCGAGTTCGGCCGCGGGTTCCGCTACACCAACGGCGACTACGAGTCGTTCCCCTCTGGGCACAGCACCGCGGCCTTTGCCTTCGCGAGCGCGGTGACGAGTGAACTCGCTCGACGTGGCTCCACGCACACGCGACTCGTTGGCGTGACGACATTCTCTCTCGCGTTGATGACCGCCTACGCCCGGATGCACGTGGACGCTCACTGGCTGAGCGACGTGGCGATGGGGGCGGCGATCGGGACCGCGACCGGCCTTGCGGTGACCCGCTGGCACGCGACGCGGCCCGGGAACCGGTTCGACCATCTCCTGCTGGGTGCCGATGCCGAGGGCGCGGTGGTCGGCGCGAGGTTCGCGTGGCGGTAGACGGGATCTTCATCACCACCGAACTCGAAGGGGAGCTCGCGAAGCGCATCCACGCGCTGCAACTCCGCTTCGATCCGAAGATGGGGAACTTCCTTCCGCCCCACGTCACGTTGATCGGATCGTCGGGCGCCGGTCCCGCGCCCTCCGACACGCCGCTCGCGGTGCTGAAGGAGAGGATCTTCTCGGTCACTGACACCTTCGCGCCCCTCACGCTCCGCTTCGGTGCGCCAGAGCGATTCGTCCAGCGGGAGATCGTCTCTCTCCGGCTCGACCCGCACGGCCCGCTCCGCACATTGCACGAACGACTCAAGGAGTGCGGACTCTCCTTCTTCCAGAGCCGCTATCCCTTCACGCCGCACTGCACCTTGAACCTCTACCCGACGTTGACCGCGGCGAACCTCAAGGCGATGCTCGCGGTGCGAGAGACGGAGCCCTTCACCGTGCACACCCTGCGCGTGTACCACACCAGGGACCCGCAAAAGCCGAAGCTCCTCTTCTCGGCCGAGCTGAAGGGCAGCGCGTCGTGACGCGCCTTCAGCGAGTCACCGCTGTCGGAGTGCCTTCTGGATGGCGGCCTCGAGGTCCTGCTTGCCACCGACGCCGGTGTAGACGACGACACCTGCCGCGTTGAGCACGACGACGTAGCTCGTCGCCGGCACGTCGTACGCCTCGACGCCATTCCCGCGGCGGTCGTAGAAGTGCGTGAACCCGAGATAGTGCTCGGCGGTGTAACGTCTCACGCGCTCGACGGACTGGTTCGCGCTGACCGCGATACCGACGAAGGCGACGTGCGAACCGTGCGCCTTGAAGGCGGCGGCCATCGCCGGCTCGAGTTCACGGCAGTTGCCGCACCAGGTCGCCCAGAAGTAGAGGACAGCCGGTCTGCCCGCAGAGGTCCTTGCGAGCGCCGCGCCCTGTCCGTCGAGGGTCTCCACGGCGGCGTCGGGAGCCCTCGCGCCGAGCGCGATCCCACTCTCTTGGGCGACGAGGGGCGTTGCGAGAAGGAGAACGGTGAGGGCCGCGCGAGCGATCATATGAGGAGCCTGCCCATTTCGACGAGATAGTACTCGGCGACGCCGAGCATCAGGAGGGCGAAGAGCCGCTTCACCCAGAGCATCCAGGCGCCAGCGCGCGGTAGCCGCGCGACGAAGCCACTCGAAAGACCCACCACCACGAGCAGGGTGCACATCCCGAGCGAGAACACCAGTAGATACCCGAAACCGAGGATCGGGCTCCCCTTGGTGCCCACCCAGGTGAGAATGGCGGCCATCACCGGCGCGCCGCAGGGGGCGGCGACGAGCCCCGACATCGACCCCATCACGAACGCGCCGGCAGCGCGCCCACCCGTGCCGGCGGTGGCGGCCCGTTGCACGAGCGCCGCCGGGAGCCGCACCGGGATCACGTCGAGCATCGCGAGCGCGGCGATCACGAGGACGTTCGCCATCGCGAAGTAGAGCCAGGGATTCGTGCTGATCGCGCCGAAGAGCGTGCCGGTGAGGCCGGCGATGAGTCCCAGGATCGCATAGAAGAGCGCGAGCCCCGCGACATATGACATCGTCAGCACGAAGGTCCGCCACTTGGGTGGCGCCTCGGCGCCGACGGCCTGTCCTCCGACGATCGCCGCAGTGATCGGGATCATCGGGTAGATGCAGGGCGTCAGACTCGTGAGGACGCCGGCGACGAACACGAGGGGGAAGGCGGTGAGGGGACTCGAGCCGAGCCGAGTGGCGATGTCGGAGAAATCCATCATTCAGGATACCGATGTGAGATGGGAGATGTGAGGGGCGCGCCGATAACTGCCCGGCGCGCCGACGCCTCCGATTGGCACCCCCCGTCGTTCACCTTTCGCCTTCCACCTTCCATCTTCCATCTGCCTCCAGACGAGTCCTCGATGCCCCTGTGGTTCCGTGTGGTCCCTGCTTCTCCTGTGGTGATGCTGTTGTCGTTGCTCTCGATACCTGCCGATGCCCAGCGGCCGGACACCGCAGCCTTCAGGCGCGCCGCTGAGTATTCGAAGACCGAGCGCGGCGACGCGGTGCTCGTGATGATCGACGGCCGGATCGTCTTCGAGGACTACCCGAACAACGGTTCGCCGGCGCGAACGCATCTTCTGGCGAGCGGGACCAAGAGCTTCGTTGGTGTGATGGCGGCGGCCGCGGTGCAGGACTCGTTGCTCGCGTGGGACGAACTTGTGGCCCGAACGCTTCCCGAGTGGACGAGCGACCCGGAGCGCTCCGCGATCACGATCCGCCAACTCCTCTCACTCACCAGCGGCATCGAGGGAGGACCGCAGCTCAATCCACCGAGCTACGCCGAGGCGGTCACCGCGCAGCTCACCGCCGCACCGGGGATGAGGTTCCAATACGGCCCCAACGCCTTCCAGCTCTTCGGCGAAGTGATGAAACGGAAGCTGAAGGCGCGTGGCGAGACGGTCGGTTCGTATCTCCAGCGCCGCGTGCTCGGTCCACTCGAGATCAAGACCGGATTCTGGCGCGGGATGCCGCAGGGCGAGCCGCAGTTGCCGCACGGTGCATACCTCACCGCGCGCGAGTGGGCGAAGTTCGGCGAGTTCATCCGGCTCAACGGACTCTGGAAGGGGACGCAGCTGATCCCGGCCGAGCTGCTGGCCGATCTCTTCAAGGGCTCCGCAGCGAATCCCGCGTACGGTCTCACCTGGTGGCTCAACGTCGAGGCGCCGGCATCGCAGAAGCAGGAGATCGCACTCCTCCAGCGCAACTTCGGCGGGATGGAGAAGGTGCCGGGCCTGGAGGGGATGGTCACTGCGGCCGGCGCCTTCAAGCAGCGACTCTACGTGATCCCATCGCGGCGGATGGTGGTGGTGCGGTATGGGAACAGCGTGGGGCCGCAGTTCGAGGATGCTCGCTTTCTCGCTCTCCTGACTGGTGCTTCCGTCCAGTAGGACTGCAGGTGAAAGGTGGAAGGGGGAAGGTGAAAGGTCACGACAGCGAGAGGGCGAGTTGCGCGGCTAGCTAGCTTTCCCCGACGAATTCCGCGGCACGCCGGCGCGCCGAGCAGTCACCGGCGCGCCCCTTCCACCTTCCGCCTTCCACCTGCATTTCAGTGGCTCCCCAATTCATCTATGTAATGAAGGCGTTGAAGAAGGTGATCCCGCCCTCGCGGATCATCCTCGACGACATCTGGCTCTCCTTCTATCCCGGCGCGAAGATCGGCGTCCTCGGCCCCAACGGCGCGGGGAAGTCCTCGCTGCTCAAGATAATGGCCGGCGTGGACACCGACTTCCAAGGGGAGGCGTGGCCGCACAAGGGCACGAAGATCTCCTACCTCCCGCAGGAGCCGAAGCTCGACGAGTCGCTCGATGTGCGCGGCAACGTCGAGCTCGCGGTCAAGTTCCAGCGCGACCTCCTCAAGCGCTACGAGGCGATCGCCGCGCGGTTCAGCGAACCGATGACCGACGATGAGATGGCCAAGCTCATCGAGGAGCAGGGGAAGGTGCAGGAGCAGATCGACGCCCACGACCTCTGGAACCTCGACAACAAGATCGAGGTGGCGATGGACGCATTGCGGTTGCCACCAGCCGATGCCGGAGTGAAGACTCTCTCTGGCGGTGAGAAGCGGCGCGTCGCGCTCTGCCGCGTGCTGCTCGAAGAGCCCGACATGCTCCTCCTCGACGAACCGACCAATCACCTCGACGCCGAGTCGGTGGCGTGGCTCGAGCATTTCCTGGAGAGTTTCCCCGGCACCGTCGTCGCGATCACGCACGACCGGTACTTCCTCGACAATGTCGCCAAGTGGATCCTCGAGCTGGATCGCGGGCGCGGCGTGCCGTACGAGGGGAACTACTCCGGCTGGCTCGACCAGAAGCGGACGCGAATGGCGCAGGAGGAGAAGATCGCCTCGGCGCGCCAGCGCTCGCTCGAACGCGAGCTCGAGTGGGTACGGATGTCTCCCCGCGCTCGGCAGGCCAAGAGCAAGTCGCGCCTGCAGAAGTATGAGGAACTGGCGAGCGAAGCCCAGAACGAGAAGATCGCCAACAACGAGATCATCATCCCGCCGGCGCCGCGGCTCGGGAACGACGTCGTGATCGCGAAGGGCTTGAAGAAGGGCTACGGCGACAAGCTGCTCATCGACGGACTCGACTTCTCGTTGCCGCGCGGCGGGATCGTCGGCGTGATCGGCCCCAACGGCGCGGGCAAGACGACCCTCTTCCGGATGATCACCGGGCAGGAGGGTCCCGACGGAGGCAAGCTCATCGTCGGCGAGACGGTCAAGCTCGCCTACGTGGATCAGTCGCGAACACTCGACGCGAACAAGAGCGCGTGGGAGGAGATCTCGGGCGGCAATGAGATCATCCTCGTGGGCAAGAAGGAGATGAACACCCGCGCCTACCTCTCGAGCTTCAACTTCAAGGGAACCGATCAGCAGAAGAAGGTCGGGATCCTCTCCGGTGGCGAACGGAATCGCCTGCATCTGGCGAAGACGGTTATGAGCGGCGGCAACCTCCTGCTCCTCGACGAACCGACCAACGACCTCGACGTGGATACGTTGCGCGCGCTCGAAGAGGCGCTCGTGGACTACTCCGGCTGTGCGGTGGTGATCTCGCACGACCGGTGGTTCCTCGACCGGCTCGCGACGCACATCCTTGCGTTCGAAGGGGACTCGGAGGTCGTGTGGTTCGAAGGGAACTACGGGGCCTACATCGAGGATCTGAGACGGCGGAAGGGCGCCGATGCCGACCAACCGCACCGGATCAAGTTCAAGCCGCTGGTTCGTTAGCTGCAGGTGAAAGGTGGAAGGCGGAAGGGGCGCGCCGGGTACTGCCGGCGCGCCTTCTTGCTGACGGGCCTCCGCTCCCGTATCGTCGTGCCGATGCGAATCATTCGGGCGGCGACATTCGCACTCGTGGTCTTGGCGCCAGCGCTCGGCGCCCAGGGGATCGTGCGCGGCACCGTCTTCGATTCGCTCTTCACCGGCGCTGTACTCGAGGGCGCGAGCATCGTCGTGAGTGGTTCGATGGCGACCGCTCGCTCCGACCGCCGCGGTCGATTCACGCTCCGCGGGCTCGAACCGGGACCCCACGTCGTCAGCTTCACCCATCCGAAGTTCGACTCGCTGCAGGTGAGTCTCCCGAGCTACCTGATCGAGATCGGTGAGGAGACCACTGTCACGTTGCCCCTCGCGACGCCCTCACTCGCGGTCGTGCACCAGCGTCTCTGCGGCGCGGCGATCGAAGAGGCCACGACGGTGCTCTTCGGTCTGGTCCGCGCGGCGGAGGACGACGCTCCGCTGGCAGACGCCGAGGCGCGAGCGCATTGGTACGAGATCGTCGTCGGGCAGGGACGCGCCAACCAAGTCGAACGCGCGGTGAGCGCACGCACCGATTCGACAGGTCGCTACCTCCTCTGTGGTGTGCCGACGGACATCGCGCTCACACTCGTCGCGAGCCGTGAGACGCAAGTCACCGGACCGCTCCACCTCGAGATCACGCCGGGCCCGATCGCGCGACGCGACTTCGCGCTCAGCTTGCGCGACACCGCAGCCCGCCATGTTGAAGTCGTGGCCGAAGGGGACTCGACGATTCTGCGGCTCACACCCGGGAGCGCGCGGCTTCGCGTGACGGTCCGCAACTCCCAGGGGCGCGGTGTGAAGGGCGCGATCGTCGGCATCCGCGGTACCGCGATCTCGGCTACTACTGGCGAATCGGGTGTGGTGAACTTGGTGAATCTCCCGGCGGGCTCACAGACGCTCGTGGTCCGCGCGATCGGACTCGCGCCAACCTTTCGCGTCGTCGCGCTCCGACCTGGCGCGGAGAGCACCGAGATGATCGACGCCGCGAGGATCGCGGCCCTCCTGCCGACGATGTCGGTGATCGGCCTCGGGCCCGACCGGGTGGTCGCTGAGTACGAGCGGCGCCGGAAGCTCGGCTTCGGCTATTTCGTCGAGGGGACGCAGCTGCAGAGCGCGTCGATGTCTGCCGCGTTCTGGTATCAATTCCCCGGCGTCACGGTTGACGCGGGGAGCGGCTCGAGTATGATGCCGACGATGCGCGGCCAATTCATGTCGCGCTGCGTGCCCAACGTGTGGGTGGATGGAGTCAAGCTCACCATCGCCGACGGATGGGAGCTCCGCGGCGCCCTGATGACCGCGAAGCGGATCGAGGTCTACACCTCGGCGTCGCGTGTGCCCGGGGAGTTCCTTTCCGGCGACGTCAGCGGGTGCGGGGCGATCGTGGTGTGGAGCCGCTGAACCGTCTGGCGGTCAGCCGCCGCGACTTGCCCGGAGCCGCTCCAACTTGACTGTCACCTCTCGGACCTTCGGCTGCAATACCGGCTCAGCGTCCTTCCAGAGCTCCACGAACTTCGCATAGTTCGTGATCGCCTTTTCGCGCTCTCCCAGCGCCTCGTAGAGCTCGCCGAGTCGCTTGAACGTTCCGGCAAGATAGGACGCGGTGCGGAACGTGTCGGGGTCCCCCATCGTTGCGAACTTCTCGAAGTACACGATCGCCGAGTCCGTACGGCCCGCGAGGTCGTGCGCCCGGGCGATGTAGATGGCGGCGAAGTGCGGGTGCACCGCCGAACGGTTATCGGCCTCGGTGAATCCAACGACCGCGGCGTCGTACTTCCCTTCCGCAAAGGCCAGCCAGCCGCGGAACGCCGCCCGGCGCGCCTCGGGTTCCGGGAAGGTGGAGAGCTGGTCGCGTTCGTAGCCCTCGACGCTTGTGCGCGCGAGTGCGACATCACGCGCCTCGAGCGCGAACTGCGTGAGCTCGACCCAGGGGCGCTCGGCGGGCGGGATCTGTGCGATCGGCGTGCGACGCAGGCCCCGTTCCATCACCGCGCGCGCCTCGGCGGGGCGTTCGAGCACATACGCGAGGTACCACGCGGTATCCATCGCGAAGTTGAGCCGGTTGCCCGGGGTGTCTTGGGCGCGGAGCAGGACCTCCGACCGACGGGTCGCCCACCGCAGCGATTCGGCGGGCTTCCCTTGGAGCACCGCGACGTCACTGACGCCGCCGCTCGAGTTCGTGAGCTGTCGGAGGGTCTTGCCGCGCGCGAAGACCGCGCGCCCGATCGAGTCCGCTGCGTCGAGGTCCCCGCGACCCCACGCGAGGTAGGCATCGCCTTCCCACAGGTCGCCGCTCTCGGGGTACCGCTTGTAGAACGCATCGCGGGTCTCCCTGAGCCCGACCGTGTCGCCGACGAAGATCTGGCCGCGCATCAAGTTCGTGAAGGCGCCCCCGAATGACCGCGGCAACTCGGTCACCTTCTTGTAGAGCGCATTGGAGCGCACGTAGTCGCGCCGCTCGGTCAGGATCACGGCGGCGTTGTTGAGCGCCGAGGTCGAAGTCGAGTCGAGGGCGATCACCGCGTCGTACGCCGAGAGTGCGCGGTCACGGTCGGGCGCCGGCCCGCGCGTGAAGTAGTAGCCCTCGGTGCTAAGCCGCTCCAGCTCGGAGAGGCGGTCGCGGTGCGCGTAAGCCTTCGAGATGGCGTCGAGTGAGCGCGCCCGTTCGCGGCCCTCATTTCCGAGGAGCACCGCGATCTTCCGCCACGCCATCGCGAAGGCGGTGTCGAGCGTCACCGCTTCCTGCAATAGCACGAGGCCGCGATCGGAATCCCCCTTCTCATCAGCGATCGTCGAGCCTTCGACGTACTTGCGAAGGGCGGCGAGCGACGGCGTCGTCACCCGTTCGAGCGTGGTGCTTCGCCGGATCGACTTGAACGATTCGCCGGTCTCGTTCCGAACGTCGCGGGTGAGCCGCCCAAGGGCCTCGAGCAGCGCGTCCTCGCTTCTGGCTTCTTCGCGAAAGGTCGCGAGCTCGGTACCGTCGAGCGCCGCGACGAGTCGCGCCGAGACGACGTAGCTCTGTCCCAGCCGCTCGATGCTGCCATCGAGCACCGCCTTCGCCCCCTCACGCGTCGCGATCTCGCGCGCGAGATCGAACTCCACCTTGCTATCGATCGGGCGCCGCATCAGGCGGAGGATCTCGCGAACGTTCGCCCGCGTGAGCACCTGCAGCGAACGCGATTGCGCGAGGTCGGTCCGCAGCGCTTCGGCCACCGTTGCGCCGAGGGTGGAGTCGCTGGCCGGGCTCACGAAATCGGCGACGACGAGCGTCTCGCGTTCGCCGAGGAGGCCGCGACCCTGCAACGATCCGAAGGGCCCCACGCCCATCGCCCGCATCACCATGAATGCGAGCACGAACGCGGCGAACCCACCAACGGCGAGCCTTCCGCCGAGCCAAGCGCGGCGCCACGAGAGATGCGGGCTCGCCTTGATCGCGAGCGTCGCCATCGTCCCCTGCGGGTGCGGCGCGGTGTTGCCGCCCGGCGTGAAATGCGGGGTCGCGGTGTAGGTGCGGTGCACCACGCGCTGTACCCACCAAGTCGTGATGATCACCGGGAGCCCGAGGAGCATCACCGCCAGCGAGCCGGGGAAGACCCAGTCGGGCAGGCCGATCACATCGGTCGCGGCCCACGCAGTGAGCACGACGAGCGCGGTCGCGCCGCCCCAGAGCCCGAGCGCACGACCGAACCTGATGCGCCCACCCGCGAGGATCGCCGGTGCCGAGGCCGTCGCCCCACTCGATGTGATCGTGTCGAGCACCCGCACCAGGTCGCTCGCCATCTGAGGCCGCGAGAGCGGCTCCTTGGCGAGGCACTGCATCACGAGCTGTGCGAGCGATTCGGGAACATCGAGTCGCAGCCCGCGGATGTCCTTCGGGGTCTCGCCGAGTTGCGCGGCGAGGAGCTTGGCCGGCGGCAGTCCGTGGAATGGCGGATTCCCGCAGAGCATCTCGAACGCCATCACGCCGAAGGCGTAGAAGTCGGCGCGATGGTCGCTGTAAGGATCCCCGGCCGCCTGCTCTGGCGCCATATACGTCGGTGTGCCGATCGAAGTGCCGGCGACAGTGAGTGCGGTCCGGTGGTGTACATCACCACTCGACCGCGCCGCGTTCAGTGCCTTTGCGATCCCGAAGTCGGTGACGGTCGCGCTGCCGGCCGAGAGAAGGACGTTGTCGGGCTTGATGTCGCGGTGGATCACCCCGTGGGCGTGGGCATAGGCGAGGGCGCGCGAGACGTCGCGGAGGATCCCGACGATCTCACTGATCCCGAGCGGTCCCTGCCCGAGCCGCTGGCGGAGGGAATCGCCGTCCACGTAGGGCATCGTGAACCAGGGGAGCCCTTCGACGTCGCCGGCGGTGAGCACCGGCACCACGTGCGGATGCTGAAGCTGGGCGGCGAGGAGGATCTCGCGCCGGAAGCGCTCGACCGAGATGCCGGCGAGGAGCTCGGGGGCGAGCACCTTCACCACCACCCGGCGGTCGAGGGCCTTTTCCCGGGCGACGTAGGTACGGGACATCCCGCCGCCGCCAAGTTCACGTTCGAATGTGTAGAGGCCGGCGAGGGCTTTCTCGAGCCGGGGGCGGAGGTCGTCCATTGGTACGCCGAATATGCTGGGGCGCGTGCAACGCGGCTAGCGGCGCGCCTCGCGCGCGTCGCTCACGAGCGCTACGATTGCGCCGCTCCCTGTCGCCCCTACCGAGGTCTCGATGCGTTCGATCCGTTCGCTCCTGCTCATTCTCTGCGCCGCACTCCCGCTCGCCGCCCAGTCGCCCTTCTCCCTCACCCAGGTCATGGGGGCGCCCTACCCCGCGAACCTCACGACGTCGGCCGCGGGTGAACGGATCGCCTGGACGGTGAATGAGCGGGGCCTGCGCAACGTCTACGTCGCCGAAGGACCGGCTTTCGTGGCACGGCGACTCACCAGCTACGTGGTCGACGATGGCCAGGAACTCACCGCGCTCTCGATCTCCCCCGACGGCAAGTGGGTCGTGTATGTGCGCGGCGGGGACTTCAGTTCGAACTTCGACGACGCACTGCCGGTCAATCCCCTCGGCACGCCAATCGCGCCGCGCGTCGAGATGTGGATCGCTCCCTTTGCCGGCGGTCAAGCGGTCTCACTCGGCGACGGACTGAACCCGATCTTCTCGCCGAGGAGCGATGCGATCGTCTTCGAGCGCGGCGGTCAGCTCTGGTCGGTGCCGATCGATGGTCGTTCGCCAGCCAGGCGACTCTTCACCCTGCGAGGCAGCAATGGTGGCGCTGAGTTCTCCCCTGACGGGAATAGCATCGCGTTCGTGAGTTCGCGCGGCGATCACGCCTTCATCGGTATCTATCGCGATACGATCACCCCGATCAAGTGGATCGCACCCAGCACCAATAGGGACTGGTCACCGCGTTGGTCCACCGATGGGTCGCGACTCGTCTTTGCTCGTCGGGCGGGGAGCGGCGGTGCCCCAGCGAGCGTGCTCGCACTCTCGCCCTCGCCGTGGAGCATCTGGACCTACGACCTCGTGACCGACGTTGCGCGCGAGCGGTGGAAGAGCGAGGTCTCGCTCAGGGGCTCCGTTCCTTCCACCGACGGCGGTGTGAACCTCCACTGGGCCTTCGGCAATCGCATCACCTTCCTGAGCTACCACGATGGCTGGCCGCATCTGTACTCGATGTTGGCGATGGGCACCGAGGCGCCGACCCTCCTCTCGCCGGAGGATCACATGGCCGAACACATCTCTCTCTCGCGTGACGGGAAGTTCCTGCTCTACTCAGGGAACCTGGGCGCCGCGCCCGAAGACCGTGATCGCCGACACGTCGTGCGAGTCGCGGTCGATCGCCCAGGCTCGGAGGTGGTTACCCCGGGAAGCGGGCTCGAGTGGGCGCCGGTGACGCTCGCGAGCGGCCGCATCGTGGCGTTCGGGGCGACGGCGCAGCAGCCGCCAGTTCCATTCGTGATCGACGGCAGTCGGCGCCGCCTCATCGGCGAGAGCGTAGTACCAGTGGACTTCCCCGCCGCGCGGTTCGTGACGCCCAAGCAGGTCGTCTTCGATTCGCCCGACGGTCTCAAGATCCACGCATCACTCTTCGAGCCGCCCGTCGGTGGACCGACCCGCAAGCCCGCGATCGTGTACGTCCACGGCGGTCCGCCGCGGCAGATGCTCCTCGGCTACCACTACGGCGACTACTACTTCAACGCCTACCTGATGAACCAGTACCTCGCGAGCCGTGGATTCATCGTGCTTGCGGTGAACTACCGGCTGGGGATCGGCTACGGGCACGACTTCCATCGGCCGCCGAAAGCTGGCGCCTCGGGCGCCAGCGAGTACATGGATGTGAAGGCGGCCGGCGAGTGGCTGCGCGGGCTGTTCAACGTCGATCCCCGTCGCATCGGGGTGTATGGTGGATCGTACGGCGGTTTCCTCACCGCGCTCGCGCTCGGCCGGGACTCCGACCTCTTCGCCGCCGGAGTGGACATCCACGGCGTGCACGACTTCACGAGTGATGGTGGTGCGCGCTTCGGCGGAACAACGTGGCGCTATGAGCGGGTGGGCGAGGACCTCCAGCGGGCCGCCGACGTGGCGTGGCAGTCCTCGCCGGTTTCGGCGGTGAAGACTTGGAAGTCGCCGGTGCTCCTCATCCACGCCGACGACGACCGGAATGTGCGGTTCAACCAGACGACCGATCTCGTGCAGCGCTTGCGCGCGCAGGGCGTCGAGTTCGAGGAGATCGTGATCCCCGACGACACGCACCACTTCATGCGGCACGCGAACCAGACGCGCGTGAATGCGGCGATCGCCGAGTACTTCGAGCGGAAGTTGAGGCCACAGCAGTGAGTTCGCGGACGGCGACGCGGGCGCCGAGAGGTCCGCATCACCCGACTTCCGAGATCACTTCGGTTGTGAAAGCGATCTCGAAAGTGGGACGTTTCGGGGCGGGGCTCGCGCTCGTCGCGCTCCCCGCGTTCGCACAGCCCACGCAGCCCGTGCAACTCACCCAACTCGTGATGCTTGGCACTGGCACGCCCAACGCCGACCCCGACCGGAGCGGACCGGCGGTCGCGGTCGTCCGCAACGGCAAGAGTTATCTCGTCGATGCCGGACCCGGCGTCGTGCGCCGCGCCGCCGCCGCCGCGCGCACCCTCGATCTCACCGCGCTCACGCCTCGAAACCTCCGCGTCCTCTTCCTCACGCACCTGCATTCCGATCACACGCTCGGCCTGCCCGATGTCATCTTCACGTCGTGGGTCCTGGAACGCGACGTGCCACTCGAGCTCTACGGCCCGCCCGGCACAAAGGCGATGGTCGATCACCTGCTGGCCGCCTACAACGAAGACATCCGCAACCGCCTCGATGGCCTCGAGCCGGCCAATGAGAACGGCTACAAGGTCAACGTGCACGAGATCACCGCGCCGGGTGTGCTCTTCGACGACGGCAACGTGAAGGTCCGCGCCTTCGCCGTGCCGCACGGCGACTGGGCCGCGAGCTACGGCTACCGCTTCGACTCGGCCGATCGTTCGATCGTCATCTCCGGCGATACCCGTGCGAGCGACGCCGTCGTCACCGCCTGCAACGGCTGTGACCTGCTCGTACACGAGGTCATCTCCGCCGATGGCCTCCGTACGCGCACGCCCGAGTGGCAACGCTATCACGCCCGCGCCCACACCTCGACCGAGGAGCTCGGGCCGCTCGCCAACCGCGCCGCACCCAAGCTCCTCGTGCTGTATCATCAGCTCTACAGCGGTACCGACGACGCGAGCCTCCTCGCCGAGCTTGCCCGTGCCGGCCTCACGCGCCCCGTCCTCTCGGCGCGCGACCTCACCATCTACTAGAACGGACACCAATGCTCCTCATCGCGATCGCCATCCAAGCCCAGTTCTCCGTCGTCGAGAAGAGCATCGCCGAGATGCGCACCGCGATGGAGCGCAAGCAGGTCACCTCGCGCGAGATCGTGCGACAGTACCTCGAGCGCATCGCGACCTACGAGGACCAGCTCAATGCCGTCGTGACGGTGAATCCCAAGGCGCTGCAGATCGCCGACTCACTGGACCGGCTGCGCGCGCGCGGAGTGATCCTGGGACCGCTGCACGGGATCCCCGTCGCCCTCAAGGACAACATCCACGACGTGACGATGCGCACCACCGGCGGCGCGCTCGCATTCGCCGACCTGGTCCCACCGTATGACGCGACCCTCACCGCGCGCCTCAAGGCGAGCGGTGCGATCATCATCGCCAAGACCCAACTCACCGAACTCGCCAACTTCGTCACGAGCGGGATGCCGGCCAACTACAACGCCCTCACCGGCTACGGGATGAATCCCTGGGACCCGCGGCGCGACCCGCGCGAGAACAACTTCGACGGACGCCCCGTGCTGTCCACAGGTGGTTCGAGCTCGGGCGTCGGCACCAACGTGAGTTTCTGGGCGGCCAACGTCGGCACCGAGACCTCGGGGTCGATCCTGAGTCCTTCGATCTCGAACTATCTCGTCGGCATCAAGCCGACGGTCGGGCGCGTGAGTCGCTACGGCGTCATCCCGATCACCGCCGATCAGGACACACCCGGGCCGATGGCCCGCACGGTGACGGACGCGGCGATCATGTTTGGCGCGATGGAGGGGACCGCCGCCGATCCGAATGATGCGGCCACCAAGGCCTGCACTCCGCCCGCGAAGAACGACTACACCGCTCTCCTCGACGCGAAGGCCCTCGCCGGCGCGCGGATCGGCATCCCCCGCGCCTTCTTCTTCGACCGCACCGGCACACCGCCACGCGGCGGCTTGGGCGACGGCCAACGCGCGGTGATGGACAGCGTGATCACCATCCTCAAGGCGCAGGGCGCGATCATCGTCGATCCCGCCGACATCCCCAGCGTCACCGAGCCCGACTCGGCGATGAATTTCCTTAACTGGAGCGTCTGCAGCGGGCTGAACCAGGCCAAGGGACTCGACGCCAACTGCTCCATCTCATTCAAGTACGGGATGAAGCGCGACTTCAACGCGTGGCTCACCTCGCTCGGCGACCGCGCACCGGTCAAGACGCTCACCGAACTCCGGCAGTGGAACATCATCCACCAACGCGCCGGCGCGATCAAGTACGGACAGGCGAACCTCGACGTCTCCGACGAGATGAGCGTCGCTGGCGACCGCGCGAAGTACGAGGCCGATCGCCGGAAGGACGTCCTGCTCAGTGCAACCAACGGCCTCGACGCCGCGGTCAATCGTCATCAGGTCGACGCCCTGCTTTTCCCGGGAGTCGCGAGCGCGAACATCTCCGCCCGCGCCGGCTATCCAGTCGTGTTCGTGCCTTTCACCTTCGTGCCAGCAAGCGGAGGACAAGCGCAGGGCGCGAACGCCTTCCCCGCCGGGTTCGAACCCAAGCCCTCGCCCTATGGCGTGAGCTTCGCCGGCCAAGCGTGCAGTGAGCCCAAGCTGCTCGCGATCGCGTACGCGTTCGAGCAGGCGACCAAGCGACGGAAGGCGCCACCCCTCTTCCCCTAGGGAGCGCGCTCGAGATTCAGCTCGGTCACATTCGCATCCCACCGATCATCCCCGAGCAGGTGCCGCACGAAGTACTCCGACCGCAGCCAGAACCAATACTCCCCCATCGTCCCATAGCCGTGCCGCTGGCCGGGGAAGATGAAGAAGTCGAATCGCTTGTTCGCCTTGATCAGCGCCTCAGCCATCCGGAAGGTGTTCGCCGGGTGGACGTTGTTGTCCACGTCGCCGGTCGTGAGCATCAGGTGGCCCTTCAGGTTCTTCGCGAGCTCCGAGTTCTTCTCGATTGCGTACTCGAAGGTGATCGTGTCCCCCTTCACCGTCTCCTTCACGCCATGATGTTTCTCCGACCAGTTCAGATTGTAGACGTCGTTCTCGTGATTGCCTGAGGATGACACCGCGACCTTGAAGAAGTCGGGATAGACGAGCATCGCCGCGGTGCTCATGAATCCGCCGCCGGAGTGGCCGTAGATCCCGACCCGCTCCAGGTCGAGCCACCGGTAGCGATCTCCCAGCTGCTCGGCCGCGGTCTTCTTGTCCTCGAGCCCGTAGTCGCGTAGGTCGCCATAGCCGAAGTTGTGATACCACTTCGACCGGTCGGGGTGGCCGCCACGGTTGCCGATCGTGATCACCACCATCCCGAACTGCGCCAACGCGACCTCGGTGGCGGCGGTGGAGAACTGCTTCGCGACCGACTCCGTCTGCGGCCCCGGATAGACGTACTGGACCAGCGGGTAGCGCTTGGTCGAGTCGAAGTCGAACGGCTTGTACATCACGCCGAAGAGGTCGGTCACGCCGTCAGCGGCCTTCACCGTGAAGGGCTCGGGGAACTTGAAGCCCGCCTCGCGCAGCTTGGAGAGGTCGGCCGTCTCCAAGTCGAGGATCTTCCGTCCCGTCGTCGCATTGTGGAGCGCCGCGACCGGCACGGTGTTCACGCGCGAGGCGTTGTTCACCGCGAACCGGTTCGACTCGCCGAAGGTCGTGCGGTGGTCGGAGTCGCCGGGGTTGAGCAGCGCCATCGCCGATCCATCCAAAGCCACGCGATAGGTGTGCTCGAGGTAGGGATCTTCCCCCCGCTCCTTCCCGTGCGCGTTGAAGTAGACGACCCCCCGCGTCTCATCCACGCTCTCGATCCCGCCGACATGCCAAGGGCCCTCGGTGAGCCGGTTCTTGAGCGTTCCGTCGGCGCCGTAGCGATAGAGGTGTGCCCATCCGTCGCGCTCGCTCCACCAGAGCAGGTCTCCCGACTTGAGGAGCTCCAAGCGCTGGTGCTCGACGTAGGTGTTGAGCCGCTCCTCGATCACGACCTTCACCGTGCCGGTCGCCGCGTCGGCGACGAGTACGTCCACCTTGTGCTGGTCGCGGCTGCGGCGCCAGAACCAGACCTTGTCGCTTCCCTCGCCAAGCCAGAGCGCGCGCTGGGGTTCGTCCAGATCCGGATAGGTGAACTGCCGGCCAGTGAACAATCCGATCGTCTGGTCCTTGAAGCTTGCGACCTGGACCATCGCCATCGTGTTCGCCGCGAGATCGTAGACGCCAATCTCGGGCTGGCTCACCTCCTTCTCACCCGGCAGGTCGTACTTGTAGGTCTCGAGCTGCGGGCGCTTGTTGCCGACGGACCGGATCACCCAGAGGTCGCCGACCTTGCGGCGGTCGGCGCGCTGCGCCGTGAAGCGCTTCGAGTCACGTGCCCAGCTGATGTTCGCGCCCTTGCGGCGGTCCTTCGCCTTCTCCACCTCGTCCTCGCTGCTCCCCATCTCGGCCGACATCCAGCTGTAGTCCTTCTCGCCGTTGGTCGTCAGCTGGGTGCCAGCGATCTCCACCTTCCAGTCGGCGCTGTCGGCCGCCGCGCCCGTCTTGCCGCGCCGCGCGTCGAGCACCTTCTGGTAGTCGGTCTTGCCCATCTTGTAGAGGTTGTGCTTGAGTCCGTAAAGAATCGTCTCGCCGTCGGGCGAGACGCTCGCCCAGTTCGGATGATCGTTCGGCGCGCGCCAATCGGGGATCTCGGTCAAGCGCTGGGTCGCGATGTCGTAGCGGAAGTGCCAGACCTTCTTCGTCGGGCGCGGCCGCCGCGCCGCCTGTCCCTGCCCACCCTGCTGCGTATTGCCGCGCTCGGCATCGGCGTCGGCCAACACCGTGTCCTGCGACGAAAGCACCTCGAACTGCAGTGTGCCGGCGTCGATGAACTTGATCGTCCGGATCGGGAGGTGCTTCCCGTCCCAGGGGTCCTTCGTGAGGCGTGAGAGCTCGGCCGCTATCCGGTCATTGTCGAAGAGCTGCCGCTTGGTCGCGGCGACGGGGTCCACGATCATGAACCGCTTCCCTTCGCTCGACTCCCACTCATACCAGAAGCGTTCGCTCCCCTTGATCCATCGCGGTGCAAGGGACGTCGAATAGACGAGCCGCCGCATCTTCGCGGGCGCGAACCGCGCGGCGAGGCGATAGTTCGCTTCGGTGACCGGAGTCGTCGCCGCCTGCTGCGCACTCGCGCCGCCAACGAGGAGGATGACGCCGAGGAGGACGGCGAGAGGGCGTGAGGTCATCACGTAGTGGCTCCGTGAGGAACGGTGTGTCGAGTCGCGAAGTGGGCGCGGCGAATGTACTTCCGCTCGCGCGCCGGGGTCAGGCGTCAGGTCAGGCGAACAGCGCGTCGATACCAATGATCAGCGGCTTGGCGGCGCCGGTGGGGTGCCAGCGGAGGCGTTCGGTCTCGACCGCGGGGAAGAGACGCTCGGGCGTCCAGACCTCCACGACGCGCTTCGCCGGATCGACGAGCCAGAGTGTGCCGACGCCGTGGGCCTGACACAGCTTCCGCTTCTGGAAGCGATCGTGCTTCGCGGTCGAGGGACTCAGCCCCTCGACGACGAGCAGGAGCGTGCGGATCTTCCTCCAGTTTCGTGTTGCAGCCTCGTCGGAAGCCATCACGAACACATCAGGCTGGACGAGCGTGTCCTCGCTCCACGAGATATCGGCGGGACTCAACATCGCGCGGCCGTAGCCAGTCCTCTGGCAGAAGTCGGTCAGGCGCAGGAAGACGTTGCCGACCGCCGCCTGGTGATCGAACACCGGGGAGGGATTCACGAGCAGCTCCCCCCACACGACTTCGTAGCGATTCCCGTCGTCTGGGAGGGCTCGTGCCATCTCGGCGGTGAAGTACGTCGGCGCGACTGGCATCGCCACAGGGTGCGCTCGGCGCCGAGCGAGATGCAAGAGTAGGCTGCCTGGCGCGCCGCGCTCGACGTGGTCACGTTCCCCTCGTGCAATTCGACCGGGACATGCAGCTCAGGATGGCGGCGTTCGCGAGGCTCGCCGAACTCCGCTCCAGCGGTGACGGTCTCGTGCGGGCGACCGAGCTCAACAAGGGATTCGAGTTCGAGGGAGAGCACATCGACCTCTGGAATTCACGCCGTGGGATCTGGCGACCGCGGCAACTGAAGGAGGAACTGGGCGCCGCGCTCACGATCAAGACCGCGCCCCGCGTGCAGGGACGCACGCCAGCCTACGACGACGAGGTGGCGGCCGACGACCGCCCGTGGTTCGGGTACAAGTACGAAGGTACGGATCCCACTGAGTGGACCAACGTCGCGGTCCGGCGTGCGCTCGAGTTCGGTCGCCCGCTCATCTACCTCTACGGCGTGACGAAGGGTCTCTATCGACCGATGTTCCCGGCACTCGTCACCGGCGACGATACGCGGACTCACACCTTTCGCATCGAGCTCGATGTCCCCCTTTCCGTCGCGGAACCGGGATCGGCCGACGTCGCGGGACTGGCGCCGCGGCGGGCCTACCAGACGGTTGCGGTGAAGAAGCGCCTGCATCAGGACCGCTTTCGCGAGCTGGTGCTCGGCGCCTACCGACGACGCTGCGCGATGTGCCACCTCGGGCACGAGCAACTCCTGGACGCCGCGCACATCATTCCGGATCACGACGACCGCGGCTTGCCTGAGGTGCCCAATGGGCTCTCACTCTGCAAGATCCACCACTCGGCCTATGACGCGCACATTCTCGGGATCGCTCCAGACCTGTTGATCCACGTACGTGAGGACATCCTCCACGAGATCGACGGGCCGATGCTCGAGCACGGACTCAAAGGAATGGATGGCCGCCGCATCGTCGTGCCTCGCACGGAGTCTTTAAGACCGAATCCCGAGTTCCTTGAGGATCGGTACGAGCGATTCCGCGCAGCCTAGCAACTAGGCGCCGGCCGCCACTCGGCGATCCAAGAACTGCGCCGGCGTCATCGCCCCGGCCCGCGCGACCAGCTCCTCATCCCACGAGATCAGCGGGGCTTTGAATGCGTCCGCCGTCGCCGCGTAAATCGCGTCTGCGCCGCGGATCCTGAGGTGCGCACTCAAGGCCGCGGCCCGGAGCACGCGAGGCCCTGTCAGCGGATCGAGACGCAATGCGGGGTGGGAGTTCACGCTCCACAGGCCCCTGCGGCCAGCTTCGGTGTCGCCGAGACGCCGCGCGAGCGCCGACGCCACCTCTACAAGGAGCAGCTCCGGTGCCCTGAGGACCACGCCTCTGCGGGAGACGGACGTGAGGAATGCCACACTGATGAAATGATGACTGTCGCGCGGTTCGAATGCCGCGACCCACACGTTCGCGTCGACCGTCAGCGCGCTCACCTGCGGTCGAGCCGGCTGCGATCAGCCTCGAGGATCTCACGCACGGTGGGTCCCGGCGGAGCGTTGGCGGTGAGTTCTGCGCCGAGTCGAACCCATTCTTCCAGCCACGCAAGGGCGCTGGAGCGTTGGTCGGTGCCTGGTTCGTCGACCAGCCATCTCTTGTAGAGCTCGACCGTCACCTCCCGAACCGCGCGCCCCTCGATTGCGGCCTTCGCTTTGACCTGACGGTACAGATCGTCGGGCAAATCGATCGTGGTCTTCATGTCCAACACAATAGCAATATTCCCATATTCCCGTCAATGGTGCCTAAGTCCCACAGAAACAGTAGTTTCTGCTGATGTCCTCAGCCCAATTCCGCGTTGCGATCATCGCCGCACTCGCGCTCGCCCCCAGAGCCGCGAGCGCCCAACTCACCGCCACCGAACGCCTCCGCGTCGACTCGGTCTTCGCGCGGTTCGATCGCACCGAGTCCCCAGGCTGCGCCGTCGGCATCTCGCAGCGTGGTCGCCCGGTGTATGTGCGCGGCTATGGGATGGCGGACCTGCAGAACCGCATCGCGATCGCGCCGACGAGCATCTTCCACGTCGCTTCGATCTCCAAGCAGTTCACCGCGATCTCGGTCGCGCTACTGGCGGAGGAGGGGAAGCTCAGTCTCGACGACGACGTGCGGAAACACGTTTCTGAACTCCACGACTACGGCGTGAAGCTCACGGTCCGCCAGCTCATCCATCACACGAGCGGACTGCGCGACCAATGGAATCTCCTCCGCTACGCCGGCTGGCGCGGGGACGACGTCATCACTGAAGGAGATGTGCTCGACATCATCTCGCGGCAGCGCGGGCTCAACTTCAAGCCCGGCGACGAATACGTCTACTCGAACACGGGTTACACCCTGCTCGCTGTGATCGTGAAGCGTGTCTCTGGCAAATCGCTGCGCGAGTTCGCCGAGGAGCGGATCTTCGCGCCACTCGGGATGCGCGACACGCACTTCCACGACGACCATACGATGATCGTCCCCGGCCGCACCTCGGCGTACGAGCCACGCAGCGGCGGCGGGTGGAGCATCTCGATCCCCGTCTTCGACACCTACGGCGCGACGTCCCTCTTCACGACCGCCGAAGATCTGCTCACGTGGGAAGCCAATCTGGACACGCCCAGGTTCGGTTCGCCCGCACTCTGGCGCGCCGCAGCGACGAGTGCCGCGCTCAATGACGGCACGCCGACGAACTACGGCTACGGCCTCGTCCTGGCTCGTTGGCGCGGGCAGGAAGCCATCGGCCACAACGGTGCCGACGCCGGCTATCGCTCGGCCGTCGAGCGCTATCCCGCACACGCCCTCGCGATCGCCGTGCTCTGCAACCTCGCGAACAGCAACCCTGGCGCTCTCCTGCGCTCGGTCGCGACGGTGCTGCTCGAGGAGAAGCTTCCCCGTCCCGAGGTGAATGTCCGCGCGCAACCGCACGTCGCCTCGCGCGCCGCACTCGAGAAATGGGTCGGCACCTACCGCGACACCGTAAGCCACTTCGTCCTTCGAGTGAGTCTCGCCGGCGACACGATTCGCGCGAATGGCCAGACAA
The DNA here is from genome assembly GCA_031430835.1 of Gemmatimonadaceae bacterium. Taxonomy (GTDB): domain Bacteria; phylum Gemmatimonadota; class Gemmatimonadetes; order Gemmatimonadales; family Gemmatimonadaceae; genus Pseudogemmatithrix. The sequence goes on along the minus strand of JANPCH010000115.1, from coordinate 36,414 downwards.
TCGCCCTCGGCAGCGACACCACGGGAGTACTCGGCACGAATCCCGGCTGGGTCGCGCTGCGTGCCGGACCCGATGGAAGCATGCAGATCGCCGTCGAACCCAAGGCGCTCCGCACGACCCGCTTCATCCGCCAGGACGCTGCCGTCACGACGCCCGCTGCGCTCGCCGCATTCGCCGGCAGCTACTACAGCGCCGAACTCGACGTGCGCTACGAGCTCGTGCCGCGCGACTCCACGCTTGTCCGCACACAGCGGAAGATGGAAGACGCCACCCTCCTACCCGCCGGCCGCGACGCTTTCACCGCCGCCGGCACCGCCGTGCTCTTCACCCGCGACAAGCGGGGGAAGGTCGCTTCGTTCACGGTGAATGATGGTCGCGTGCGGGGAGTGAGGTTCGTTCGGGTGCCCTGATCCCGGACGGCAACTGCATTCACCACAGAGGCACAGAGAACCGCTGAGAACGGCAACAGAAAGATCTGGGGGAACTGCGCTCGTCCGGCGACGCGCAGTTTCCCCAGTCTTTCGTAGTGCTCCGTGGCCCTCTGTGCCTCTGTGGTGAACGCCGTTGCAGTTAGGGAACTACGCGAGGCACGCCTATCCGGTACTCTTTCGGCGGAAGGTTGCCCTGCAAGTTGACGATGAAATAATCCCACCGCCGCCGCATGATGTACGGGCCATCCGCGCCGAACCCGTGCCGCGCCTGCGGCAGCATCAGCATGTCGAAGTCCTTCCCCGCCTTCATCAGCGCATCGGCGACGAGTGTCGTGTTCGTCGGCGGCACGTTGTCGTCCATCATCCCGTGGATCAGGAAGAGCTTCCCCTTCAGGTCCTTCGCGTACGTCTGGTTCGCCTCGGCTGCGTAGTTGTCGCTATTCCCTTCGCGGACGAGCAAGCCCTGGTAGCGCTCCCCCCAATCGTCCTCGTAGGTGCGGTTGTCGTGATTGCCGCTCTCTGAGATCCCGACCTTGAAGAAGTCCGGCGCGCGCAACATCGCCGAGGCCGTCGCGAAGCCGCCCCCCGAGTGTCCCCAGATGCCGACCTTGTCTATGTCAATGAAGGGGAAGCGCTGCGCGAGCTCCTTCATCCCCGCGACCTGATCGGGGATCGTGTTGTCCCCCATCCGACCGTAGTAGTAGTCGCGGAAGGTCTTCGATCGGCCCGGTGTGCCCATCCCATCGAGCTCGACGACGATGAAGCCCAGCTCGGCGAGCGACTGGTTGTCGCCGCGGGCGGGGACGAAGGAGCGGGGCCCGACGCTTCCCGCTTGCGGTCCCGGATAGATGTGATTGATGATCGGATACTTCTTCGTCGAATCGAGCTGCGCGGGGAGGTACATCAAACCATAGATGTCGGTCTTCCCGTCGCGCGCCTTCACGGTGACCGGCACCGGAGCACGCCAGCCGGAGGCAACGAGTGCCTTGATCTCGGCGCGCTCGAGCGTCTGCACCACGCGGCCATTCCGATCGCGAAGCACAGTGACCGGCGGAGTGTCGGGCGTCGAGTAGGTGTCGGTGAAGTAACGCGCGTCGGGGGAGAGTGAGACGGTGTGGTTCGCGGCCTCGGGGGTGAGGAGAGTTAGTCCCTTCCCGTCGAAGCCGATCCTATAGAAGTGTTGGAAGTAGGGATCGCGTCCCGCCTCGCGGCCATTCGCGGTGAACCAGATCTGCCGTGCCTTCTCGTCGATCTTGAGAATGGCGGAAACATTGCCGACGCCGGTGGTGATCCGGCTCCTGAGTGCGCCGGTGGTGAGGTCGTGGAGGTAGAGGTGCGTCCAGTCGTCGCGATCGGACCACCAGATGAACTCATTGGTCGCCGGGAGCACGCGCCAGATGTCCTCGGGGTGCGAGGCGTCGCCGAGTTGTGTGGGGCTCGTCTCGTGCAGCACCGTGCGCACTTCGCCGGTGGTGGCGTTGGCGATGCGGAGCCAGGCCTGCTTGTGGTCGCGCGAGCTTGAGATGAAGGCCAAGTGCGAACCATCGGGATACCACTGCGCGTCGCAGATCGTGCCGCCGCAGTTCACGTGGTCGCTCACCGTGGAGCGGTGCTGGTCGGGGGGCATCTGGAGTCGCACGACCTTGGGGCCCCCAGGCGCGGCGGGCTCGATGATCACGCGCGAGATGCGGAAGATCACCGAATCGCCGGGGAAGGGATACTTCCACTGTTCGACGCGCGGGGCGCCGGGGTTCGTGCCGACGAGGGTCATCTCACGCACGCCGCGTCCGTCGTGCTGGACGGTCGCGATCTGCCGCGAGTCGGGCGAGAAGGTCACGACCGGATTCGCCGAGTGTACCCAGCCGGCGTTGTCGGTGGCGTAGCCGAAGTCCTTGATGCCGTCCTTGGTGACCTGCATCTCCTGGCCGGTGGCCATCACCTTGCTCCAGAGATTGCCGTCGCGGATGAAGACTGCCCACTGCCCGTCGGGGGTGAGGCGTGAGTTCGGGGGCGGCGCGGCGGGGCGACCGGCGTCGGCGCAGGTGTACACCTTGAGGTCGCACCTCCAGCGCGCACCGCGCACGCTCACGGTGATCGATCCGCCGTCGGAGGTCAGGTCGATGGTCTGGAAGGGAAGCCGATCGCCGTCCACCGTCGTGTTCGTCGCGCTGCCCAGCGCCGTCGCGAGCCGAGCGTGATCGAAGACCGATGTGCGCGTCTTCTTCACCGGATCCACCATCCAGAAGGCCCCGCCGCCGAGGTTCGCGGTGCGGTACCAGAAGCGACCGGTCGTGCCATCCAGCCAGGTGGGGCGTCCCGCGATGCCGGCGACAAGGGGGCCGGCGGTCGCGTTCAGAAACCGCTCGGCGCGGGCGTAGTCCTCGATCGTGAACTGGTAGGGCTTGCCCGCAGGCGCCGAGGCGACTTGGGCGGTGAGGGGCGCAGCTGCGAGAAGGAGTGCGAGCGCGCGAACGGCAGGGCGGTGTAGGGGCATAGGGGAGAGTCTAAGCCGCGGCGTGGGGGTGGCGCCAGCGAGGGAATGGTCCGTGCCACGACCGGTGATGTCGTACCGTCGTTGGACCAGACCGCCCGTCTGGCAATAACACCTCCCGTTATAACGCCACCCGTGATACGGTCCTTCTTGGACGACGTGACCGAGCACATCTTCAACGGGGTCGACAGTCCACAAGCGCGCCGGGCCTGCCCGAGCGGGCCAGTACAGCATTCGAGTCAACAAACAGTACCGGATCTGTTTCCGGTGGGAGGGCAGCGATGCCGACCAGGTCGAGATCACGGACTACCACTCGGCGCCTCTCCGCGCCGCGCCGCAGTGACGCTCGCCGCCTGCCGACCCACTCGCCGCCAATCCACCCGGGGGAGATGCTGCTCGAGGAGTTCCTGAAGCCGCTCGGCGTGACTCAGTCGGCCTTCGCGGTCCGTCTCGGTGTCTCCTTCCCTCGGCTCAACGAGATCGTGCGCGGGAAGCGTGGAGTCTCGGCGGACACGGCGTTGCGCCTCGCGCAGGTCACGGGAATGAGCGCGTCGTTCTGGCTGGGGCTTCAGTTGGACTGGGATCTCTGGCACGCCCTCAGGTCGAAGGCGGCGCGGCAGATCGCGGAGCTGGAACCGCTCCGTCGCACAGGGTAGGAAATCGAACGCGCTCCCTCGACCGATCCCAGAGTTCCGCGATGGACGTCAGCGCGACGTCGCGTACCGCTGCGTCTCCTCGGTCTTTGCCAGGCCGAGGAGGAACCTCCGCGCGTGGCGGCCAACGGGGACGACCTCCGCGAAAAAACGCGCAGCGGGGAAGAGATCCCAATCGGCAGCGTGGTCGACCGACCGTGTCGCGTTGGTATCAATCAGCCGGGAGAGGTGATCGAAGAGCTCAACATCGAAATGCCGCCAGCGAGCCGGCTGCGCGAGATAGCGCCGGAACTCGCCATCTGAGCGACCATCGTCCGGCATCAGCAGCCACAACACGCCAACACGCAGTCCCCCAATCGCCGCAAGGATCCGAAGAAGGCCGTACTTCCGAAAGTCGTTGACATCGCCGAAGTACTGGTTCTTCACCGGAGGAAGTCGGAGGAAACCACTGAGAGACTCGGACGAGACACTGGCACAAGCCTGCATTTTGCGCCACGCTCTGTAAGTGTCATCCCTCACGTGGCTGGACTTTAGCGAGCGCGAACGCCAGCAGGCGCTCGACGTCCTCGACCTCTTCCGCGAGAAGGGGACCGTCGACGAACTCGGGGTTGGGACCGTTCGAGACGCGCTTGCGGACATTTTTTTCCCGGGACGAGCACAATCATGTCCCGTGCGCGCTACTACCTCTTCGTTCCGTTGTTAGGACGACACTCTACGTGGACACGCGGTCGTTCAACTAGGGTGGAGCACCCTTCGGGAACGGCGCTTACATCCCCAATTTCTTTCGCAACAGCTCCGCGACCTCAAGCCCGGCCGCTACCGCATCCAAGCCCTCCTCAACCGCTACAAAGAGTTCACGCAATCCGACGGCCACACGGTCCTGCTTGTCGAGGTTCACGCCCGGGAGCACGCCCTCCCGGACGTCGGCACCACGTAACGCTCGCGGACCGCCGCCGCCGCCGGCCGTACCACCCCATCGCCCCTACATCCCCAACTCCCGTCGGATCGCGCCGATATCCGCGCGCTCCCCTTCCGGCAACCCCGCTTCGTTCCGTTCGAAATCCCGCAGCAGGTGCTCCAACTGCTCCCGCTTCGTCTTCGACCGCGCCGCCGCACGCGGCGTCACCCCGCCGAGCGCCGGGATCCGCTCGTCCATCCACCGCGCGTAGTGCTGCCGCTTGAACTCCCGAACTATTTCGAGCATCTCCGCCGGCTGCGGCGGTCGGGGCGCGGGCGCCTTGCCACGCGCCGCGCGCGCGGCGATCTCCTGCATCATCTGCACACTGCTCGACTCCTCGCGCAGCGTGTGACGGAGGAGATTCCGCGCGACCTTCTCCACCCCCTTCCGCACGGCATTGGCGCGCTTCCCTGAGTTGGTTTCGGCGCGGAGTCGGCCACCACCGAGTCGGAGGAACCCCACGATCACGGGCTGACCTGCCATCGAGCTCCCTCGCTTCCCCGCGCGAGTCACCACGACCACTGTCGCACCCTCCTCCTCTCTCGGCGCCTCCGCGCCGGGAATCCGGTGCAGTGCCGAGAGGAGTTCGCTCTCCCGCGCCACCTCGTACGCGAAGTGGTCCACCGTCTCCACCAACGGATCGCCATCGGTGTTGTGCAGCGCGGGCGGAGCGATCGCCGCGAACACGAACGCCCGCCACTGCTGGATCAACCACTCCTGGAACTCCGGATTCGCGAGCTGCGATGCCTTCACCGGTCGAGTGCGCACACGGAAATGCTTTCGCGCGGCATCCACGATCCCGAACACGTCGCTACTTCGGAGCGGCTGTGGATGCACGCCGGCGATGAAGGAGATGCCGTTCACCGTCACCACCCGCGCGAGCAGTGCGAGGTCGGTGGTGAGGTGCTGGGTGCCGAGTCTCTCGTGGACGTAGTACCGCTCCTGGGTGAGGAGGTCGCGGAGCTCGGCCCCCTTGCCGCGATCGACGCGTTCCACCTGCCAGAGCGAGCAAGAAGCGCGGAGCTGCGCCCTGAGCAACTCCCGAAGTTCGCTCGTGAGCTCGTGGATGTGGTCGATCAGGTACCGGTCACCGACACTGAGCCCGTTCTCGGCCGCCGGGTACACGAGGAGCGACCAGGGCACGATGAGGTCGAGCTCCGCCTGCTCGAATGGCGGCGCGCCAGGTAGGAGCAGGGCGCGCGCCATTCGGGCTTCCCACCCGTCGCCGAACTCGGCGCGGCTGAACGCCATCAACTGTTCCATCAGCGTGTTGTCCAGCTTCTTCGCGAGCGCGGCCCTGCGCTCGGCCATCGCGTCCATCGTCGGCTCCCTGCTCGCGTTGTTCATCGTCTTGAGTAATTTTGCCCAGGACGTTGAGTAATCTAGGTCCGCCCATCGAGGCGGTCCGCCAACTGGAGCGTCAGATGCGAAGGATCCTTGGCCACATCGCCCTCTTGCTCGCCTACGTTCCGGCGATCACCGCGCAACCGAGCCTGTCAGTCACCGTTGGGCGAGGTCCCGTTCGTGGACCGCTCGACGGGCGCCTGCTCGTCTACGTCTCGACCGACACGACCGACACGACCGGCACCCCGCGCACCCAACTCTCCGACGCGGCCTCGACGGCTCAGGTATTCGGTACAGACGTCACCTCCTGGATCCCCGGCACTCTCCGTTCGCTCGACGCGGCGAACTCGTTCGGCTACCCGCTCGCGTCACTGCGCGACCTCAAGCCGGGCCGCTACCGCGTCCAAGCCCTCCTCAACCGCTACGAGAAGTTCACGCGATCCGACGGCCACACCGTCCTGCTGCCGCCAGACAAAGGCGAAGGCCAGCAGATGAACTCCAAACCCGGCAACCTCTATTCCAAACCGATCAGCGTTACGATCTCTGCGAACTCGCGCATCCAGCTCGAACTCACCGACGAGATCCCCCCGATCCCAGATTATTCTCAAAAGGAAACTAAGTACGTCAAATACGTGAAGATCCGCAGCGAGCGGCTCTCCAAGTTCTGGGGCACCGATATGTACCTCGCCGCTTGGGTGCTCCTCCCCGAAGGCTTCGACTCGCACCCGCAGGCCCGCTACCCGCTCGTCATCAACCACGGCCACTTCCCCAGCGGCGTGGACGGCTTCCGTCCGGAGCCACCTGACCCCGATCTCAAGCCCGACTACTCCGAGCGTTTCCACCTCGCCGGCTACAACCGCATCCAGCAGGACCTCGGCCATCAGTTCTACAAGGACTGGACCGGCCCCGGCTTTCCGCGCGTGCTCTTGGTCGAGATCCAGCACCCGACGCCGTTCTATGACGATTCGTACGCCGTCAACTCGGCCAACAACGGACCCTACGGTGACGCCATCAACTTCGAACTCGTCCCCGAGATCGAGCGGCGCTTCCGCGGCTTGGGCGAAGGATGGGCCCGCTTCACCTACGGTGGTTCCACCGGCGGATGGGAAGCGATGGCGGTGCAGATGTTCTATCCCGACTTCTTCAACGGCGCCTGGATCGCCTGCCCTGATCCCATCGACTTCAGCAGATACACCGTAGTCGACATCTACAAGGACCGGAACGCCTACTATATAGAAGGCTCCTTCAAGCGCGTCCCACGCCCCGGACAGCGCAACTACTTAGGGCACGTCTCCACCACCCTCGAGCAGACGAATCACAGAGAACTCGCGCTCGGCACCCACTCACGCTCGGGCGACCAGTGGGATGTGTGGGAGTCGGTCTACTCCCCGGTCGGCAGTGACGGCTACCCCAAGCCGATCTGGGACAAGCGCACGGGAGTCATCGACACCGCGGTCGCGGCGTACTGGAGAGAGAACTACGACCTCTCCCATATCCTCAAGCGCGACTGGAAGTCCCTCGGCCCCAAGCTCCGCGGCAAGCTGCGCATCTACGTCGGCGACATGGACAACTACTACCTCAACAACGCGGTCTATGAGGTGGAGAAGTTCTTGAAGCGGGCCGACCCGCCGGCCGACGCGGTGGTGGACTACGGCGACCGCGACGAGCACTGCTGGAACGGCGACCACACCCGTTCCAACGCCTACTCGCGCCTCCGCTATCCGCAGATGGTGCTGCCCTGGGCGGTAGAACGGATGCTCACGACAGCGCCGGCGGGGGCGGACTTGAGGAGTTGGAGGTACTAGACGTCATCCAACGGCGGACGCTCCGCCTCCTCTTCGTCAGTCAGATCCTGGGCGGCGTGGGCGTCGCCGTCGGGATGTCCGTCGGCGCCCTGCTCGCCGCCGAGATGGTCAGCGTTGGTGTCTCGGGCCTCGCGCAGAGCGCGGTCGTGATGGGAGCGGCGCTGCTCGCGGTGCCGGCGTCGCGGATCGTGCAGCGCCGTGGCCGCGCCCCCAGCCTCACGGCGCTCTACCTCACGGCCGCGCTCGGCGGTTCTCTCGTGGTCGCCTCGGCGATGCTGCGATCGGTCCCGCTCCTCTTCATCGGATTCTTCCTCTTCGGCGGAGCATCGGCGGCGAGTCTTCAGGCGCGGTTCGCCGCGGTCGATCACGCGCCGAAGGAACGTGTCGGGCGACATCTCTCGCTGATCGTCTGGGCGACCACGATCGGCGGCGTCCTCGGTCCGAACCTCGCGCCCGTCGCGGCGAGATTGTTGGACCCTTATGGCATCCCCACGCTCGGCGCGCCGTTCGTGTTCTCGATCGCGCTCTTCTCCCTGGTCGCGGCGTTCCTGTTCCTCTTCATGCGACCGGAAGCGATGCCGGCGGCGCGCAAGGCGGGCGCCCTCCGCGACGCCGTCGCCGCGGTGCGCGCCACCCCCGACGCGAGGCTCGGCATCGCCGCGACCGCGGTGGGCCACACCGTCATGGTCGCCGTGATGGCGATGACTCCCGTGCACATCATGGCCGGTGGCCACACATCGGCCGACACCATCCGCATCGTCGGCATCGTGATCAGCGTACACATCGCCGGGATGTACGCCTTCGCACCGCTGATGGGATGGATGAGCGACCGGTTCGGACAGAGCCAGGTGATCTTGGTTGGGCTTGCGCTGCTCCTCGTCGCGTGCGGGGTCGCGGGCACGGCCGGACACGACACCACACGACTCGCCATCGGACTCTTCGCACTGGGACTCGGCTGGTCGGCAACGATGGTCTCGGGGTCGGCGCTGCTCAGCGCAGCGATCGCAGCCGAGATGCGTCCGGCGACGCAGGGCCTCTCCGACCTCGTGATGGGACTCGCTGGTGCTACAGCCGCCGCGTTGTCGGGCGTTGTCGTGCAGGCGCTCGGTTACCCGGCGCTCACCCTGATCGTGGCGATCGTGACGCTGACGCTCGCGGTGGGGGCGATGCGCCGATTGCGGTGAACTCGCGCGCGCGGCACCTTCCCCCCCCGTGCACACCCTCGAACAGCTCAACGCCGCCCTCGACGGCCGCTACGCGATCGAACGGCAGATCGGCGCCGGCGGGATGGCGACGGTCTACCTCGCCCGCGACGTCAAGCACAATCGCCAGGTCGCGCTCAAGGTCCTGAACCCCGAGCTCGGCGCGGTGCTCGGCTCCGAACGCTTCATGTCGGAGATCGAGGTCACCGCGAACCTCCATCACCCGAACCTCCTCCCGCTCTTCGATAGCGGGCAGGCGACCGACGCGAGTGGGCAGGGAGCGTTTCTCTACTACGTGATGCCGTACATCGAAGGGGAGACGCTGCGCACGCGGCTCCAACGCGAACGGCAACTCCCGGTGGACGACGCGGTGCGGATCGCGCTCGCGATCGCCGGCGCACTCGACTACGCGCACCGGCACAACGTGATCCATCGGGACTTGAAACCCGAGAACATCCTTATGCACGAGGGCCAGCCCCTCGTGATGGATTTCGGGATCGCGCTCGCCGTCTCGAAGGCGGGCGGGGCGCGGATCACGCAAACGGGGCTCTCCCTCGGCACGCCGCAGTACATGAGTCCGGAGCAGGCGACCGGCGACCACGTGCTCGACGCTCGGACCGACATCTACTCGCTGGGCGCGGTGCTCTACGAGATGCTCGTCGGCGATCCGCCGCACACCGGGAGCACGGTGCAGGCGGTGATCGCGAAGGTGATCACCGAGCGGCCGAGCAGTGTGCGGGCGACGCGACCGAACGTGTCGGAGATGGTGGAGGCGGCGCTGATGACGGCGCTCGCCAAGATCCCCGCCGACCGTTTCTCCTCGGCGGCCGATTTCGCTGCGGCGCTGAATGGGACGCGGCCGGTGACGATGCCGACGCTCACGACGCAGGCGGTGGCGCCGGGCGTCGCGCCGGGTGCTGCGCGCCGGCGCGTGGGCGTGCGAGAGGGAATCGCGTGGGGCGTGGCGGCGCTCGCCGTCGCGATGATCGCGTGGAGTTCCGCGGATGCGAATCGCGCGCGCGCAGCGGCGGAGGCGAGAACGACGCTCGGCCGTTTCTCGCTCGCTCTGCCCGACAGCGTCGTTGTCGCGGAGGTCGGGCGAAATCAGAGCCGCTTTGCGCTGTCACCCGATGGGCGATACCTCGCGTTCGTCGGCCGTGCACCGGATCGACGCGCGCGGTCGATCTACCTGCGCCGCGCCGACGAGACGACATTCACCGAGGTGCGAGGCACCGAGGGAGCGGGGGGACTCTCCTTCTCTCCCGATGGGGAATGGCTGCTCTTCACCATCGCCGATGGATCGCTGGTCAAGGTGCCGGTGGGAGGGGGCGCGCCCGCGACGGTCGCGACCGCGCGCGGCCGGGCGCAGATCGGCAGCAGCAGCTGGGGGAGCGGCGACCGGATCGTGTTCGCGCAACAGAATGAACTCTGGGTCACGACCGCCGAGGGTGCCGAGCCACGACCGTTGCTCTCGCCCGACTCGTCCCGAGGCGAGATCTCGTTGCTCCATCCCCACATCCTGCCCGGCGGCACGCACGCGCTCTTCGTGATCCTCAAAGCCGATTCAGCGCGTCTGGCCGTGGTCGCGCTGGCCGATGGGAAGGTGGAGGAACTCGATCTCGAAGGTGCGCGGCCGTACTTCGTCGCACCCGGGCACTTGGTCTTTCTCCGTGTACCGGGCGTCCTCTACGCGGTGGACTTCGCCCTTCGCACGCGGAAGGTGACGGGCGTGCCGGCGCGTGTGCTCGACGGGATCCGCGCCGGTGGGCTGGCGACGTGGGATGTCGCGCTCGCTCGCAATGGGTGGATGGCCTACCAGTCAGGGGTCGCATCGGTGGCCGCGACCCTCACCGTCGTGGACCGGCAGGGACGGGAGCGGCCCCTCCGTGCGGCGCCCGCACTGTACTCCGACCCGGCGGTCTCCCCAGATGGGAAGCGCGTCGTCGTGACCATCAGCAACGGCGCGTTCAACAACGGCGACCTCTGGGTGCACGAGATCGCGAGCGGCGCCTTCTCGCGCCTCACGACCGATGGCAACAGCTATCGCGGGGAGTGGTCGCCCGATGGGTCGCGGATACTCTACGTCGCCGGACAGGGAGAGGAGACGCGGATCGTCTCGCGGCCCTGGGACGGGAGTGGCGCGGAGGCGGTGCTGGTACGGATGCCAAGGCTCGCCGAGATCGCGCCCGGGCCAGCGCGCGGCCTCTCGGCGATCCGCACACTGACCGGACCGCGCGACATCTTCCTCGCGCCGACGGACTCCCTCGAGTCGATGCGCCCCTTCGTCGTCGGGCCGGCGAACGAGACCGATCCGGTCATCTCGCCCGATGGGCGCTGGATGGCGTACCAGTCGGACGAGACGGGGCAGGCGGAAGTCTACCTCAGGCCGATCCCGGGACCCGGTGCGCGCGTCGCGATTTCGGTGGGCGGCGGCGTGCGCGCCAAATGGTCGTCGGACGGCCGCACGCTCTACTATCGCAGCCCGACGCGGATCATGGCCGCGTCGCTCGCCGAGCGGCCGGAGATGACGGTGGCGCGACGCGACTCGCTCTTCGCAAACACCTATTCGACCACGGGCATCACCGTCGGCTGGGACGTCTTTCCGGGCGAGCGGGAGTTCGTGCTCATCAAGAGTCCACCGCAGGCGGAATCGGATCTGTACGTGGTGGTGAACTGGCTCAAGTGGCTGAAGCGGCCGGGAGGCGCGGAGGAGCCTTAGGGTCGTAGGACGCCACAATTGACTTCACTCTCAATTCCGAAGTGATCTCGAAAGCTGGCCGAGACGGACCCCAACCCCCCCCGGCCGCGCCTCGCGCCGCTCGGCGTTCTCGCGGTTGCCGCCCTCCCCCCGCCGCGCGACATTCTCATCTATGGGAGTCGTCGGCACGAACGTCTTGCGTAAGGATGGGCCCGACAAAGTTGCGGGCCGGTCGCGCTACGTGGATGACGTCACCTTCCCCGGGATGCTCCACAGCCGAACGATCCGTGCGACGATCCCCTCTGGCCGCGTCACCGGGGTGCGCCACGCACTCGGACCCGATTTCATCGTCGTGGATTGGCGCGATGTGCCCGCGAATGGCCGCAACATCGTTGACCTGATCGCGCAGGACCAGCCCTTCCTGGTCGAATCGGAAGTCCGCCACATCGCCGAAGCCGTGGTGCTCCTCGCACACGAAGATCGCGAACGGCTGCTCAACGCAAACGTCACAATCGACTACGGGCGCACCGAGCCACTCCTCGACGCCGAGGCGTCGACGCAGGAACACAAGCACCTCCTGATCGCGAAGGGGAATCTGGAGAAGGGCTTCGCGCAGGCCGACTTGATCGTCGAAGGCGAGTACCGCACCGGACACCAGGAGCACCTCTACATCGAGACGAATGGCGTCATCGCCGTGCCGGAGAATGGTGGCATCACCATCCACGGCTCGCTTCAGTGCCCCTACTACGTGCACAAGGCATTAGTCGCACTGCTGGGGCTGCCGAAGCATCTCGTGCGCGTGATCCAAACGGAACCGGGAGGAGGATTCGGCGGAAAAGAAGAATTTCCCTCGCTCATCGCCGGCCACGCCGCGCTCCTCGCGCTTAAGGCCAAGCGCCCAGTGAAGCTCGTCTATGACCGCGCCGAGGATATGCTCGCGACGACGAAGCGCCACCCGTCGGTCGTGCGGCATCGCACCGGCGTCAAGCAGGATGGGAAGATCGTCGCGATGGAGATCGACGTCTTGCTCGACGGCGGCGCCTATGTCACACTGAGTCCGGTGGTGCTCTCGCGCGGCTGCATCCACGCGGCGGGACCCTATCGCTGCGCGCACACGCGGATCAATGGCCGCGCGGTGTTCACCAACACGAATCCCAATGGCGCCTTCCGCGGGTTCGGTGCGCCGCAGACGCAGTTCGCGATGGAACTCCAGATCGATCGCATCGCGGCCGCGCTGGGGATGGATCCGGCGAAGCTCCGCCTCAAGAACGCGCTGCGCCCCGGCGACGCCACCGCCACCGGCCAGGTGATGGGCGACGACTGCTCGGCCGAACTCGTGCTGCGCGCGGCGATCAGGAAGAGCGGCTGGACGCGAAAGCGCGCCGCCTTCGCCGGAACGAACAAGGGGATCGGGATGTCGCTCTTCTTCCACGGTTCGGGCTTCACCGGCGCCGGCGAGGTGCGACTCGCCTCCGAATGCTCGCTCGAGACAACACCAACCGGCGTCAGGATCCTCGTCGCGAGCGCCGAGATCGGGCAGGGTACACGCACGATGCATTCGCAGATCGTCGCCGACGCGCTGGGGATCCCGTACGAAAGCGTCGAGGTCGCGATGCCCGACACCGCGCTCGTTCCCGACAGCGGCCCGACCGTCGCGTCGCGCACCTGTATGGTCGTCGGGCGGATCCTCGAACGATGCGCGATCGAGATGCGCCAGCAGATCGGCGCCGCGTCGCCCGGCGAACATCACAGGAGGAAAGGCCACCTCAAGGTCACGAAGAAGTACGAGCCGCCGCCGGGCATCGAATGGGACGAGGACAACTACAAGGGCGATGCCTACGCGACCTACTCCTGGGCCTGCGACGTCGCCGAGGTGGTGCTTGACCCCGACACCTATGAAGTGCGCACAGAGAAGATGACCATCGTGCACGAGTTCGGGCGCGCGATCCACCCAGCCCTCGCCTTGGGCCAGGTCGAAGGGGGCACGGTGCAGGGAGTCGGCTACGCGCTGATCGAACAGGTCGTGATGAAGGACGGCGCGATGGCGAACGCGACACTCACCAACTATACGATCCCGACCACGCTCGACACGCCATTGCTCGACACGGTGATCGTTGACAATCCATTCCCGCACGGACCCTATGGCGCGAAGGGGGTGGGAGAGATCCCCGCCGATGGACCGGCGCCGGCGATCGTGAATGCGATCCGGCACATCGGGCTCGACCTGCGCGAGATCCCGGCGGTACCCGAGCGCGTGATGACCGCCGCGCGCGCGGGGGGCGCCGCGTGAAGTTCACGCTGAATGGCGCACCCGTCGACGTGGACACCCCGCCGATGAAACGGCTTCTTGACGTTCTACGAGAAGAGTGCGGACTCACCGGCACCAAAGAAGGTTGCGGCGAAGGAGAATGCGGCGCCTGCACGGTGCTCATCGACGGCGAGCCGGTCTGCTCCTGTCTCGTGCCCGCCGCGCAGGCGCGAGGCACCGAGATCCTCACGATCGAAGGCCTGGGCGGAACACACCCGCTCCAGCAGGCCTTCGCGCAGGAGGGTGGGGCACAGTGCGGCATCTGCACGCCCGGAATGATCCTCGCCGCGATGTGCCTGCCGAAGAACGCGAACCGCGAACAGATGCGCGTTGGCCTCGCGGGAAACCTTTGCCGCTGCACCGGCTACGAGGCGATCTACCGCTCGATCCTGAAAGCGAGGATCGCGTGAGGACGGCGCTCTCCACCCTCGAACTCCTCGAACCGAAGACGCTTGCCACGGCGCTCAAGCTGATGCGCGCCACCGAGGCGCCAACACCGATCGCCGGCTGCACCGACGTGTACGTCGGGCTCAACTTCGGCATCGTCAAGGAGCAGCGCTTCATCGACCTCTCGCGGCTCGGCGCCCTTCGCAAGATCGCGCTCAAGGGTGACACGCTCTCGATCGGCGCGCTCGCCACCTACCGTGAGATCATCGGCTCGCGCCTCGTCAAACAGCGCCTTCCGATGCTCGTCGCGGCGGCGCGGGAGATCGGCGGCCCACAGATCCAGGCGCGTGGCACCCTCGGAGGCAATGTCGCCAACGCCTCACCCGCCGGGGACACGCTTCCCGTGCTCGCTGTCGCCGAGGCGACCGTCGTGCTGGCCAGCGTGGATGGTGAACGGCGTGTACTCTTCAATGAGTACTACACCGGCTACCGCACCAGCGTGAGGCGCGCCGACGAACTCATCGTTGCACTCGAGATACCCGCCGTGGAAGGGAAGCAGTGGTTTCGAAAGGTTGGTACGCGCGCGGCGCAGGCGATCTCGAAGATCGTGATGGCGGGCGTTAGGCGCGCGGGCGCCGCGCCGAAGCTCGCCCTCGGCTCGGTGGCCCCGACTGTCGTGCGACTCGCACGCACCGAAGCCGCGCTCGCCGGCGGCGTTTCGGGAGACGGGCTGCACCTGCTCGCACGGGCGCAGCAGGTGCTCGGCCAGGAGATCCGTCCGATCGACGACGTGCGATCCACCGCCGAGTACCGGACTCAGGTCGCGAAGAACCTCCTCGCGCGCTTCTGGATGGACACCGCGTGAAACAGGTCTTCCGCTCGGAGCGCGTGGTGCTGCCCGACGGATTGCGGCCGGCGTCGGTGCACGTGGAGGACGGCGTGATCACCCGCGTGGGACGCTTCGACGAGACACCACCCGACGCGAAGGCCGAGTACATCGACGGCGGGGTGCTGATGCCAGGCGTCGTGGACACGCACGTGCACGTGAACGAACCGGGGCGCACCGAGTGGGAGGGCTTCGCGACCGCGACACGCGCAGCGGCGGCGGGAGGCGTAACGACGCTCATCGACATGCCCTTGAACTCGATTCCCGCGACGACGGCCGAGGGCGGACGGCGGAAGAAGGAGAAGGCCGCGCTCGCTGCGGGGCTCCGCGTCGATGTCGGCTTCTGGGGCGGAGTGGTGCCCGGCAACTCGAAAGAACTCGAGAAGCTCTGGGCCGGCGGCGTCTGCGGGTTCAAGGCGTTCCTGAGTCCCTCTGGCGTCGATGAGTTCGAGAATGTGACCGAGGCAGACCTGCGAATGGCGATGCCGATCCTCGCGCGCCTCGACGCGCCGTTGCTCGTCCACGCGGAGTCGCCCGAGTTCCTGCTCCCACCGGCGGACGACTCGGCCGAAGGGCGTCGGCGATACGCGAACTACCTCGCGACGCGGCCCGCACGCGCCGAAGAAGAGGCGATCGGGCTGCTCATCGCACTCGCCACGGAATACAAGGCGCGCGTACACATCGTGCACCTGGCGACCACGAGCGCCCTCTCGGCCATCGCGCGGGCGCGGCGCAGCGGCGTGCGCATCACCGTCGAGACCTGCCCGCACTATCTGTACTTCGTCGCCGAGGGGATCGAGGATGGTCGCACCGAGTTCAAGTGCGCTCCGCCGATCCGCGGGGGCGTCGTGCGCGAGGTGCTTTGGCGGTCGCTCCGCGATGGCAATATCGACTTGGTCGCGAGCGACCATTCCCCCTGCCCGCCGGCAATGAAGATGCCCGAGTCGGGGGACTTCATCGCCGCCTGGGGTGGGATCGCGTCGCTGCAACTCGCGCTCTCCGTGGTCTGGACGGGCGCCCAGCGCCGCGGCGCGACGCTGCTCGACGTCTGCCGACTGATGTGCGAGGGGCCGGCCCGTCTCGCCGGCCTGCCACAGAAGGGGAAGATCGCAGTGGGGTGCGACGCCGACTTGGTGGCCTTCGATCCCGCGGCCGAGTGGACGGTCGAGGCGGCGCGCCTCGAGCACCGGCACAAGGTGACTCCCTATCTCGGCGAGGCGCTCGCCGGAACGGTGCGTGCTACATTCGTGCGGGGCGCGTGCGTCTATCGCGACGGAGCCGCCGTTGGCGCGCCCGGTGGGAGGATCCTTTCGGGAAGAGGGGCCTGACCGAAGTGACGATGGACTTCACGCGATTCCCCGACCTCGCCGCCGAACGTCTTGGCGGCGCAGTGCTGATGGCCAACGACGAGTTCTTCGCCGAGAAGGAGAACCTTCTCAAGGCCGAGGATCCCGTCTGGCGCGAGGGCGCGTACACCGACCGCGGCAAGTGGATGGACGGCTGGGAGACGCGCCGTCGTCGCGACGCGGGGAGCGACTGGTGTGTGATCCGCCTCGGGCTCGCGGGCATCGTGCGGGGCGTGGTGGTCGATACCGCCTTCTTCACCGGCAACTACCCCGAGCACTGCTCGCTCGAAGGGGCGACGCTGGAAGGCGTGCCAGATGCTGCGGCACTCGCCGCAGCGAAGTGGTCCGAGATCCTTCCGCGTTCACCACTCGCGGGGAACACGAAGACGTCCTTCGCGATCACGAGCGCGGAGCGTTGGACACACCTCAAGTTCCACATCTATCCTGACGGCGGTGTGGCGCGCCTGCGCGTCCACGGCGAAGCGATGCCCGACTGGCCGACATTGCTACGCTCAACTGATTCCATAGACCTCGCCGCGCTGGAACTCGGCGCCCGGGTGCTCACGCAGAGCGACGCCTTCTATGGTGACGCGAACAAGATGCTCGGGCCCGGCCGCGCGACGCATATGGGCGACGGCTGGGAGACCAAGCGCCGTCGCATTCCCGGGAATGAGTGGGCGGTGGTGCGTCTCGCACGGCGCGGCATCGTGCGTTGCGTGGAGATCGACACCGACCACTTCAAGGGCAACGCCCCGGGATGGTGCTCGGTGGAGAGCTGCGTGAGCACCGACGACGGCATCGCCAAGGCGAGCTGGACGACGCTCCTCGCGAAGTGTGCGCTGCAGCCACACGCGCGGCATGTTTTCGAGAAGGAACTGACTGGCACCGCCGAAGCGACACACGTGCGACTCAGCATCTACCCTGACGGCGGCATCGCACGGCTCCGGTTGCCGGGAACTCCGTGCGCGGAGTGAAGGAATTGAACGCCCTGAGCCCGAGTGCCGCGCGTGCCGCCATCCTTGAGTGCTGCGCCGCAGCACGCTGGGCGGATGCGATGGTCGCGGCGCGCCCCTTCGCTGATGATGCGGCCGTACATGCGACCGCGGACGAGAAGTGGCGCTCGCTCGGCCCCGCCGACTGGCACGAGGCCTTCGCCGCGCATCCACGGATCGGTGAGCGTGCCGGCGGGCCGTCGATGAGCGAACAGGCCGGCGTACTCAGCGCGGGCGACTTCGCGCGCGCCGAGCTGGCGTGGGTGAACCTGGAGTACGAGGCGAGGTTCGGACACATCTACCTCGTGTGCGCGAGTGGGCGTTCGGGATCCGAACTGCTCGCCGATGCGCGCGCGCGGATGAAGAACGACCCCGCGACGGAACTCACCGTCGCGGCCGAAGAGCTAAGGAAGATCACGCAACTCAGGCTCACCCGACTGCTGGAGACTGGCTGATGATCAGCACGCACGTGCTCGATACTTGGGCGGGGATCCCGGCTGCGGGCGTACGGGTCACGCTCGAGCGACAGATGGGAACGCAGTGGCTCGCCGCGGGCGAGACCCTCACCGACGCCGACGGCCGGGTGAAGGAGATGCTCTCCGGCGGCACCCCGAAGCAAGTCGGCACCTATCGCCTTCGCTTCGCGACTGGCGCGTACTTCGAGTCGCGTGGTGTCGCCGCCTTCCATCCGAGCGTGATGGTGGAGTTCGAGGTGCGCGACACGAGCGCACATCATCACGTGCCCCTTCTCCTCGGGCCGTATAGCTACACCACCTACCGCGGGAGCTGAGGAACGAATGTCAGCGACGCTGGAGTGGACGAACCTCGTCATCCGCGTGCTGCACGTCGTCGTCGGCATCGGGTGGATCGGGTCATCGTTCTTCTTCGTCTGGCTCGACAGTCACCTCGAGGCGCCGAAAGCGGGAAGGGACAAGCGTGTGGACGGCGACCTCTGGATGGTGCACAGCGGCGGCTTCTACCACATGCAGAAGCGGCGCCTGGGCCCCGGTGAACTCCCGGCGACGCTGCACTGGGTGAAGTGGGAGGCGACACTCAGTTGGGCGAGCGGGATGGTGTTGCTCGCGGTGGTCTACTACCTCACTGGCGGCGCCTACCTGCTCGACGCCTCGATCTCCTCGCTCACGCTGGTCGGTGCGCTCGGCTATTCGATCTTCTTCCTCGTACTCGCCTGGTTCGCCTACGACCAGCTCTGGAAGTCCGCCCTCGGCCGCTTGGGCTGGCCCGCGGCACTCCTCTCGTTCGCGGCGCTCGGCGCGATCACCTTCGTCGCTTTCCGTTCCCTGAGTGGCCGTGCCGCCGCGATCCACATCGGTACGCTGCTCGGTAGCCTGATGGTCGCGAACGTGTGGAGGGTGATTATCCCCTCACAACAGAAGATGGTGGACGCGACCGCGCGCGGCGTGGAGCCCGACCACACACTCGGCGCGCAGGCGAAGGTGCGGTCGATGCACAACAGCTATATGACCTTCCCGCTGCTCTTCCTGATGGTGAGCAGTCACTTCCCGGAGACGTACTCGGGGCGGTTCGGATGGGCAGTCCTCCTGTTCATCTCGATCGCCGGCGCGTTGGCGCGGCACGTGATGATCGGGAAGCCAGTGTTCGGGATTCGGAAGGAATGGGCGGTGGTGCCCGCCGTGGCGGCACTCGCGGCGGCGATGCTCATCGTGCGCGGCCAGGCGAGCGCCGCAACGGTGCCGGTGGCCGGTTCCGCGAACGCTGTAGGGTTCGCCGAAGCGCGCGTGGTGATCGCGACACGCTGCGCATCGTGTCATTCGTCGGTGCCCACCGATCCGCTCTTCCGCGCCGCGCCCAACGGCATCGCCTTCGACACGCCACAGCAGATCCGCGCACTCTCGGCGCGGATCCTCGAGCGCGCGGTGGTGCAGCGGACGATGCCCTTCGCTAATCGCAGCGCGATGACTGAAGCAGAGCGGGAAGTGCTCAAGCGGTGGATCGAGGCAGGCTCTCCGTTGCGCTAGCGATCAGCGCCCGGTGCGGCGCTTGAGGATCGCGGGGAAGGAGCGGCCACGGAGTTCCTCGAGCGAGAGCCCGGTCTGCGCGAGCACCTCTTCCTCCGTCGTCGCGCCGCAGTTGATCGCGCGAAGGAAATAGTTGAGCAACCCCTGACCGGTCGCAGCGTCGTCGAACACATCGCCGACGAGCGTGGCCTGCGCTGCCTTCTCGACGAAGTTCTTGAGTCGCGCCGCGGCCGGGGCCATCCCCGCAAGGAAGAAGTGGAAGAGCGCGGCGTAGCGCGTCACGAGCTGCGCGGGGTGCAGGTCCCATCCCTGGTAGAATCCGCCGGTGAGGGAGTGCGTCACGTCATCATAGTGTTTGCGCCACGCCAAATGCACGCGGGTGCGGTTCTCGGCTTGTTCGGCCGGGGTGAGTTCGCGATCGGTCGCTCTGATCGGCGGGACGGGAAGGACCGTGGTCGAACCGTCGCTGAGCCAGACGCCGGTGCCGGCGAGTGCAACCTGCATCACCGCCTTCGCAAAATCGCAGGCGGGATGCCGCATGTGCTGGTGGTCGGCGGTGATGCCGACGCCGGCCGTGTAGTCGTAGGTCCCGAAGTGCGCGCCGGTGATGCGCCCCTCGCCGGCCTCGATCATCTCCGGCAGTGGGCAACGCCCATCCAAGCCGATGATGTTCTGAGGCGTCTCGACCATGATCTCGAACTTGAGTGTCCCCCTCCTGAGCTTGTGCTTCCGCTCGAGCTTCGCGAGTGATGTGACGAAGTGAGAGACCTGCTCGACCACCGTGATCTTGGGCAGTGTGATCACGAAGCGGTCGGGGAGCTTCTTGCGGCTCGCGCCGAGTAGGGACTCGAGCACGAGCGCCAAGGTGCGCTCCGAGCGCGCACGTAGCTCTTCGTTGAGGGGCTTGATCCGAAGGCCGACCGCGAAGGGGAGGGTCCCCTCCCTCATTCCCCGCGCGAGCGCCTCGCCGACGGCGCGGGCGTGGCCATCCTCTTCGGCGTCGGTGCGATTGCCGTACCCGTCCTCGAAGTCGATCCGGAAATCCTCGACCGGCTCGGTGCGAAGGCGCTCGGTGATCCGTTGGTGGATGGTTCGCGTGAGCGGCGAGGCGCGCTCCCATCCAAGTGCCTCGGCGAGCGAGGCGGGATCGAAGGCGAAGGCCGTCATCGTGTTCCGCGCCGCCTCGCCGAGCTTCGCTGCGATGTCAGGGCGGAAGAGTTGCGCGCCGCCATAGACGGTGTGCACCGGCTGGCGGTCGGCGCGTTCACCGGCGTGCGAGGCGACGAAGGCGCGATTGGCGCGGCGGAGTTTGTCGGTGGGCATAGGTGCCAGCTATCCGTTGTAGATGGGGCCGCGGCCCCGGTAGAACTCGAGTACCGCGCGCGCCTCGGCGCGTCGGACGCCGCGAACGATCGTGACCTCGCGAGCCGCGAGGTACTCCCACGACTCAGGAAAGACCGGTCCTTCGTCGAAATCGACCGCGCTCGCGTCGTCGCGGTGCGCACCGCACACCACGCGCTTCACGCCACTCCAAAGGACCGCACCAAGGCACATCGCGCAGGGCTCGCACGAGGTCACGAGCTCGTGTGCCGGGATGCCTTCACCGGCGAGGGTGAAACGCCCAACGCGATGCGCCGCGAACTGGAAGGCGACCATCTCGGCGTGCAGTGTGCAGTTGGTCAGGCGCACGACCGAGTTGACGCCGATCGCCACGAGGCGGTGCGAGTCGCGCTCGAAGATCGCCGCACCGAAAGGGCCTCCCGTCGTGCGCTCGACGTTCTCCCGGGAGAGCTGGATCGCGAGACTCATCCGGTCCTCGTCGGTCGGATAGACGCGGCCGGGCTCGTCGTAGGTCGTGGCCCAGGGGGGGAGGTCGAGTGCGGGAAGAGTCATCGAGGCCTAAGGTAGCCACACCCGCGCGTGCACGGATACCTTCTGGAATCCCCTCCGGAGCCACTTCTCGTGCTCGTTGTCGCTGCCTCGGTACGTCGCCGCAGAATCACTCTGGCCGCGCTCGTCGCGGTCCTGCCTGGCTGCGTCGGCGCACAGGTCCCGGCTTCCACACCAGCGGGTCCGGTCGTCGCGATCGCCGCACCGCGCCGTCCGATCCCGCCTGAACGGGAGAGCGAGAACGTCACGCGGTTCTCCTTCATCGTGTACGGAGATACGCGCGGTCGCCGTGACGGCGTCGAGGTGCAGTACGAGCACCAGATGGTGGTCGATGAGATGCTCCGCGCGATCGCGTCCGCTGATTCGGGCCCCTCGCCGATCCGGTTCGTACTCCAGACCGGCGACGCGGTGGTGAATGGGCGCGACGCGCGGCAGTGGAACGTCAGTTTCGTGAGTCTGATCAACCGCATCACGACCGACGCCGGGCTCCCCTACTTTCTCGCGCCCGGAAATCACGACGTGACCGGTTCACCGACCGTCGAGAGCGAGGGCCGCCGCGCCGGACTTGCGAACTACCTCCAGGCGATGGGGCAGCTCATCCCGCCCGATGGTGCAACGCGCCGGCTCACCGGCTATCCGACCTACGCGTTTGGATACGGCAACACCTTCGTACTCGCACTCGACTCGAACATCGCCGATGACTCGGTGCAATTCCGTTGGGCGAGTGGCCAGCTCGCAGGACTGGACCGACGCCGGTACACCAACATCGTCGCGTTCTTCCACCATCCGGTCTTCTCGTCCGGTCCGCACGGTGGGTCGACCATCGAGGAACCGACGGCGATCCTCCGTGAGAAGTGGATGCCGCTCTTCCGGCGGACCGGCGTGCGACTCATCGCCACCGGTCATGACCATCTGTTCGAGCATTGGGTCGAACGCTTCCGCGACTCGACCGGCGCCCCTCGGCGAATGGACCAGCTCGTGACCGGGGGTGGTGGAGCGCCTCTCTATTCCTTCAGCGGCGTGCCCAACCTTCGTTCCTATGCCGCCGCCGGACGGAGAGACTCTGTGCGGTTGCAGCAACTCGTGCGTCCGAGTGCGAAGCGAGGCGAGGATCCCTACCATTTCGTGATCGTGCACGTGGATGGGAATCGGCTGTCGGTCGAGGTTCGGGGCGTTGACTGGGGCATCGGGTTCGCACCGTACCTGAGCAATCGGGCGGTACTCCAGGACTCGACACCCTAGCGCCACCGTTCCAGCAGTATGCCGCGCCGGGTGCTGGCGCACCGCCGCCAGCACTCACTGGACGAGACGAGCTCCGCGAGTCCGCTCGCGTGGCGCTCGAGCGCGTGCGTCTGGGTCGACCAACAAAAAGTCTCCTCTTGGTCGGACTTCGGGGAGTCGGAAAGACCGTTCTTCTCGACCGCATCTGCGATGATGCGGAAGCCGCGGGGATCCACACGTTGCGGATCGAGGCACCTGAGGATCGATCCCTGCCGGCAATCCTCGCGCCACAGCTGCGCATCGCGTTGCTCCGGCGCTCGCGATCTTCATCGACGAGTTGCAGTACGTGCACGAGGAGCAACTGGCGTCGCTCATCACCGCACTGCATCGCACGGCACAGCGCGAGCTCCCCGTCGTGCTGCTCGGCGCCGGTCTTCCGCAACTGCCGGGGCAGATCGGCCGCGCCAAGTCCTACGCGGAGCGTCTCTTCTCCTTTCCGGTGATCGGCCCGCTCAGCGACGAGCCTGCCTCGCTGGCGATCCGTGCACCGCTGCGCGCGGAGGGCGTGGCGATCACCGATGAAGGTCTGGCGATGATCCTCGTTCGAACTGAGGGATATCCCTACTTCCTGCAGGAGTGGGGAAAGCATGCTTGGGATACCGCGTCGCAGTCGCCGATCACTGGGACGGACGTGTCTCGCGCGAGCGAAGCGGCCGTCGCCGAGCTCGACGAGAGCTTCTTCCGCGTACGGTTCGATCGCCTGAGCCCGACCGAGCGGCGCTACCTCCGGGCAATGGCGGAGCTGGGGCCCGGACCACACCGTTCAGGGGACATCGCCGATGTGATCTCGCGGAAGGTCTCGTCTCTTGGGCCCCTTCGCGAATCGCTGATCAAGAAGGGGATGATCTGGAGTCCGAGTCACGGAGATACCGCATTCAGCGTTCCGCTCTTCGACGTGTTCATGCGACGGATCATGCCGGGCGAGGATTGGAAGGAGTGAGTTATCCCACCGCGACCGAGGTCAGGATGCGCCGCTCACGAGTCCGTACGACCCTGCTCCTGCTCACGATGACTGTGTCCGGCGTGATCGGCGCGGCCTGCTCCAAGAAGGAGGAGCCGCCGCGACCGCCCCGCACGTCGGCTCAGCAACGCACCATCGACAGCACGATCGGCGCTTCGCAACTCCCGGGCGCGCGCGGAGTGCAGGGTGCGCTCAAGGTTGCTGACTCGGCGGCGGCACGACAGAGACAGCTCGATTCGGTGATGAAGGCGCCCTGACCTTCTTGCGCTACGTCGCCCTTGGCGACTCCTCCACCGAAGGACTCGACGACCCTGATGGCAATGGCCGCTATCGCGGCTGGGCCGATCGGTTGGCCGAGCATCTCGCGCGGGCGCAAGGGTCGGTGCTCTATGCGAACCTCGCGATCCGCGGTCGCCGCACGCGACAGGTGCTCGACGAACAGCTCACCCCAGCGCTCGCGATGCGGCCCGACCTCTGCTCGGCGTTCGTTGGCACCAACGACGTGATCCAGAAGGGCTTCGACGTTGGGCGCGTGCGCGCCGACCTCCACGCGCTCTGGGGCGCGCTGCGCGCGAGTGGCGCGACGGTGGTGAGTCTCACACTCCCTGACGTTTCCGAGATCATCCCCTTCGCGAAGCGCCTCTCTCCACGGATCGAGTCGTACAATGAGGCGTGCCGCGAGCTCGCCCAGGAGCTCGGAGTGACGTTGATCGACCTCGCTCGGCATCCGATGGCGACTGATGTGCGGATCTGGAGTTCTGATCGGCTGCATGCGAATGCGCTTGGACATACTCGGATCGCCGCGGCGATCGTCCATCAGCTCGGGATCAGCGGAGTGAGAGATCCGTGGGACGCGCCTCTTCCTCCACGCGACCCGGCGACGGTCGTGAGCCGAGTGCGCGCCGAGCTGCTGTGGGCTCGCGACTATCTTCTTCCGTGGGTCCTGCGCCACGCCCGCGGTCGTTCGTCGGGAGATGGGATCTCGCCGAAACGACCGACACTCGAGCCCTTCACCGCGCGATGAACCTCTTCGACATTCCAGTGCGCACGCTCGAAGGCGACGCGACGACACTCGCGCCGTGGAAAGGGAAGGTGCTGCTCGTCGTGAATGTCGCGAGCCAATGCGGGAAGACGCCGCAGTACGAAGGACTCGAGCAGTTGCATCGCGAGCTGGGCCCACGCGGCTTCGAGGTGCTCGGCTTCCCCTGCAACCAGTTCGGCGGGCAGGAGCCGGGAGGCGCGAAGGAGATCCGCGGATTCTGCGAGACGCACTATGGCGTCAGCTTCCCGCTCTTCGAGAAGGTGAAGGTGAATGGGTTCGGCACGCATCCGCTGTATCGGCTCCTCAAGCGGGCGCAGCCGACCTTCCTCTGGTTCGGTCCGATCTCCTGGAACTTCACGAAGTTCCTCGTCGCGCGGGATGGGAGCATCGTGAAGCGATATTCGCCGAAGACGCCGCCGGAGTGGGTCCGGCCACGGATCGAGCGCCTGCTCGACACGACTCGCACGACGGGGGAGCGATGAGCACCTATCACGCCCGGATCGCCTGGACCCGCGGCGGCGACGAGTTCGCGCGGCAGAAGTACTCGCGAGGTCACCGCTGGCACTTCGACGACGGCGTGAGCGTTCCCGCTTCGGCCTCGCCGCACGTGGTGAAGAAGGAGTTCGTCGTCACCGCCGCGGTGGACCCCGAGGAGGCGCTGGTCGCCGCGCTCTCGAGCTGTCATATGCTCTTCTTCCTCTCATACGTCTCGAGCGCGGGCTACATCGCCGAGTCATATGAGGATGCGTCCGAGGGGGTGCTCGAGAAGGGGATCGACGGGAGAGTGATGATGACCCGCGTGACGCTGCATCCGGTGGTCACCTTCGGCGGGAAGGGCCCGAGCCAGTCGGAGTTCGATGCGTGGCATCACAAGGCGCACGAGGAGTGTTACGTCGCGAACTCGGTGAGATCGGAGATCGTGGTCGAGGCGAGGTTCGTCGTCCGCTAGCGTTCGGCGGAACTGCTTTCACCACAGAGGACACAGAGGACACAGAGGAAGTACATTCTGAAGTGCCCTTCTCCGTGTCCTCTGTGCCCGCTGTGGTGATCGCCGTGGTAGTTGACCCGAAGCCCGTACTCACTCCATGCGCCAGCTGATCCTCCTCTCCCTCGTCGCCGTTCCCCTCGCCGCCCAGCAGCCCACGCGCCGCCCCGTCCCGATGGACTCGGCCCGCGCCGCGGCGCTCTACGTGAGCAACCGCCACGAGGATCACCCGCAGGCGAACTTCGAGTCGCAGATCACCGCCAAGGCCCGCACTGACAGCATCTTCGCGGCGCGCTCGAAGGGCGTGATGCGATTCGAGAAGACGAGTTACAAGAGTCGTTACGGCGACTACGACATCCCGGTCGCGGTCTTCGCGCCTCTCGTCTCCCGCGGCCCGAAGGCCCACGCCGCGATGGTGTGGGTGCACGGCGGCGTGCACGGAAACTGGGACCAGAACTACCTCCCGTTCATCATCGAAGCGACACAGCGCGGCTACGTCGTCGTCGCGCCCGACTATCGCGGCTCGACCGGCTATGGCGCCGACTTCTACAACGCGATCGACTACGGCGGCAAGGAAGTGGATGACGTCGAGGATGCGGTGGATTTCCTCGGCCGCCATCCCGACGTCGATCCCGCGCGGATCGGGATCATGGGGTGGAGCCACGGCGGCTTCATCACCTCGCATCTCCTGATGCGCGGTCACGCGTCGCGCTTCGTCGCCGGCGCGGCGATCGTGCCGGTGACGAACCTGGTCTTCCGACTTGGCTACAAGGGCCCGAGTTACGCGCGCAGCTTCAGCACGCAACGAGAGCTGCAGGGACTCCCGCACGAGAACCGGGCTGAGTACATCAGGCGGTCACCGCTCTACCACGTGGACTCCCTCTTCCGGCCGATCCTCGTGCACGTCGCGACGAACGACACCGACGTGGACTTCGTCGAGGACCAGCAGATGGTCGACGCGCTCCGTTCTCGGAAGCCGGAATTCGCAGAGACGAAAGTGTACGTGGACCCGGCGCCAGGACCAGCGAGTCAGGGGCACACCTTCAGCCGGCGGGTGAATCGCGAGACGCTGCTCCGCGATGATTCACCGGCGCAGATCGATTCGTGGAACCTGACGTGGGCCTTCTTCGAGAAGCACTTGAAGCCGGGCAAGCGCTGAACGACCTCGACGCGCGGATCCGCTTCCTCGCCGAGCTCGGCCGGCGGCTGCACGTCGCGGGGGTGTCGGCGTCGCGCCTCGAGGGCGCGGTCGCCTCGGTCGCGCGCGCCATCGGCGTGGCCTGCGAGGTCCTCTCCACGCCGACGAGCCTCCTCTTCTCACTTGGCGACGCCACGGCGCCGAATGTGCAGCCGCAGACGCGTGTGTTGCGCCTCGAGCCGGGGAACACCGACCTCAAGGCACTCGTGATCCTCGACCGGATCGCGGGGCAGGTGATCGATGGGGAGCTCGACATCGACGCGGCGTCGGCCCAGATGGCGACCCTCGACCGCCCGACCTCGACGCGGCGCACGTTGGCGAATGTCGCGGCCTTCGGGCTCGCGGCGGCGTCGGTGGCGGGACTGTTGCGCACGGGATGGATAGACATTGGCGTCGCGCTGGTCTTGGGGCTGCTGATCGGATGGCTCCAACTGCTGAGCAAGACGCGACCGCATTTCGCGGCGGCGAGTGAAGCGGTCGCGGCGCTCGTCGCGACCACGCTCGCGACGGCCTTCGCGCACTTCGTGGCGCCGATCTCCCTGCAGACGGTGATCGTCGCGGCGCTCGTCGTGTTGATGCCCGGTCTCACGCTGACGACGGCGGTCACCGAACTCGCGACGCAACAACTCGTGACCGGCACCACGCGCTTCGCCGGTGCGATGATGACGCTCCTCAAGCTCACCTTCGGGAGCGTCGCCGCCGCGCAGCTCACGCGAGCCCTCGGGTGGGTGCCTGAGGTGACGCAGGGAATGGGACTTCCTGCCTGGGTGGAGGTGGGGTCCGCCGTGATCGCTGCGATGAGCTTTGCGATCCTCTTTCGCGCCTCTCGCCGGGACGTACCGTTGGTGATGGCGAGTGCGATCCTCGGTTACGTGCTCGTGCGCGTGGCGAGCGGCGCGCCGGGACTCTCCGGTGGGACCTTCGCCGGCGGCGTATTCGTCGCGAGTCTCGTGATGGCGGCGCTGGCGAACCTCTACGGAAGGGTGATCGACCGGCCGGGGTCACTGGTGCGCGTGCCGGGGATCATGCTGCTCGTGCCGGGAAGCGTCGGGTTCCGAGCGCTGGGGGCCGTGATGGCAAAGGACTACACGCTGGGATTGGAGACGCTCGTCGCGGTGCTCTCGGCGCTGCTCGCGCTGGTGGCGGGGCTGCTCTTCGGGTCGCTGTTCGTGCCGCCGCGGAGGCATCTGTGATTCGACGGGCATCATCGCTGAACTGCCCTTTGTGGTGAACGCCCTTGCAGTCGCCCAGGAACCGACGGTCGCGTTCGAAGGCGGAAGGGTGACCACGCAGTACTTCGGAACAGCCGGGCCGCGCTGAGGGTCAGTCTGGAACGCGCTCGAATCCAGACACGACGAAATGACGGTCGAGAGTGAGCGCCCGGGAGATCCGGCGATCCCGCATCACCTCGAAACTCACCGCGTCGGTGAGACTCAGTCTCTGGTCCGAGGACCGGCGCAGCCAGCGATCGGCGGCACTCCGTTCAAGATCACGATCCACGAAGACGACCTGATGCGACGGGTCGCCATATAGCCGGTCGAGGAACCCGAGCGCGGCGGCCGTGCCACGCACGCGTCCGATCAGCAGCTGCATCTCCGCGACAACGAGGTTCGTGGTCACGCAGAGGTGACCGCCGACCAACTGCTCACGGTAGGCCGCGGCGGCGGCTCGATGGCGTGACTCGCGCGCGCTGAGCGCGGTGAACCACCCGCTTGTGTCGAGGAAGAGCGTGTTCACCGACGCGGTGGCCGACGCTCGAGGTACTCCTCGGCGAGGACATCATCGTGCCTGGCCGCGACGCCACCCTCCCTCGGCGACGTGGCTACCAACTCATCGAGGAAGCGCAGCATCGGCCCAGGCGAGGCCAGCTCTCGAGCGAAACTGCGCACACCGCGACGCAGGATCTCGGCCTTCGAGAGACCGGTCTCCGCCGCGAGTCGGGCCAAGAGGTCACGATCGTCGGCTTCCAAGTACACCTGGGCCGGTTCGCGCACGCGTCCGCTTACGGAGGGTCGTTTCGGCATGCATGTAATATTGTGCATGTAGGGTAGCGACACAATCGAAGGCACAAGCTGACAACAACGCGTGCCCCCAGGGTCGGGCGACGAGGTTGCTGACCTCGGTCGATCGATGGCCTGAGGGGGCCGCTTTGGGGTATCTTGTTCAGGCTCCACGCGCTGCCACCCTTCGCTCTCGACCGATGTCCCGTTCCGTTCGCCTGATCCTGCCCGCTGTCGCGTTGATCGTCGCTGCGGGATGCTCTGACAACGAGATCTTCGTACCCAGGATCGACAGCACGAACTTCGCTGCCTCGCTCGGGGTGGATCTCGCGAACTCGACGCGGCTGCCGTCGGGCCTCTATTACCGCGACATCACCGTCGGCGGCGGCCTGCTCGTACCTGCCGACACGGTCAAGAGGGTGACCGTCGCCTACGTTGGCACCCTCCGGAACGCGAACGAGTTCGACAGCGGCACGATCACCTTCACCACGAATGCGACCAACATCATCGAAGGAATGCGGACTGGCGTGTGGGGGATGCGGATCGGCGGCGTGCGTCAGCTGATCATCCCCCCGTCACTCGGCTACGCGGCCAGCTCCGTCGCCGGTATCCCCGAGCACTCGATCCTCGTCTTCGAAGTAAGTCTCCTCAACGTCACGGTCCCCTGATGAGTGACATCGCCCCCAAGAAAGGACTCTCCATCCGCCGGTTCGAGGCGAGTGAATGGCGGGCGATCGTTGCGCGGTACACCGGTTCTGACGTCATCCGTTCGATGCGTCAGGTCGTCGTTACCCTGGGACTCCTGATTGGCTGTCTTGCCCTGGGCTACTGGCTGATGGGACGCGCCCCCTGGGCGACGGTGCTCCTGCTCCTCCCGACCGCCGGGCTGCTGATCCGCACCTTCATCATCATGCACGACTGCGCCCACGGGAGCTTCCTGCCGTGGCCCAAGGTGAATGACGCGGTGGGGTTCATCACCGGCGTGCTGACCTTCACGCCCTTCGCCCAGTGGCGCCGCGAGCACGCGCTGCACCACGCCTCGTCGGGCGATCTCGATCGCCGTGGGAACGGCGACGTCACGACACTCACCGTCACCGAATACAGCGCGCTCGACACGATGGGCCGCTTCAAGTACCGCCTCTACCGGAATCCGATCGTCCTCTTCATCATCGGCGGCCCCTTCCATATGATGGTGCTCCAGCGCTTTCGGGCCACGAGCATGGCCACCGGGAAGTTGCAGCTCTGGAACGTCTGGATGACGAACGCGGCGCTCGTCGGCCTCATTCTGATCGGGCTCGTCGGCTTCGGCTGGCAGTCGGTCCTCCTCCTCTACCTCCCCGCGTACTACATCGCCGCGATCTCGGGGATCTGGCTCTTCTACGTGCAGCATCAGTTCGAGGAAGCGTACTGGGAGCGCGGCAAGCAGTGGGACTACGCGACCGCCGCGATCACCGGGAGCTCGCACCTGCGGCTGCCGGCGATCCTCAACTGGTTCACCGGCCACATCGGCCTGCACCACGTGCATCACTTGGGCCCCAAGATCCCGAACTACCGGCTCAAGCGGGCGCACGAGGAGAATCCGATCTTCCACGAGGCTCCGGTGCTCACGCTCGGCAGTGCTTTCCGCACGCTGCGCCTGACGCTCTGGGATGAGCAGTCGCAGCGGATGATCGGGTTCCGCGAACTCCGGCAGCTGCGCCGCGCGGGGTGAGCTGGGGGTCTGTCTGAGCGCGCGGCTGCCGGAGACGCGCGATACCCTGATCGCTGCGCTGGAGTCGGCTGCCCCAGCAGACCGCACGCGCGCCCTCGACCTCATCGCGCAGGTGTACCGCGATCCGGTCGCGCGACTCCTCTCGCTTCGCTGGTCGCTCTCGCGCGAGGACGCGGAGGATCTGACGCAGGAGTTCTTCACTGCCGCGATCGAGAAGGAATGGTTCGCGCGCTACGATGCTGGGCGCGGCCGGTTCCGAGCCTTCCTCCGGCGCTGCCTTGACGACTTCACGAAGACGACCTTCCGCGACGCGGCGCGGCTCAAACGAGGCGGTGATGCCCAACACGTCGCCCTCGAGACGGAGGACGTGGGGGCGCCGGCCGACGCCGAGCGCCTCTTCGAGCGGGAGTGGGCGAAGAGCGTGCTCGCGATCGCGAGCGAACGGCTGCGCGCCGAGTGCGTGGACTCCTCGAAGGAGGTCGCATGGCGCCTCTTCGAGCGGTACGACCTCACCGATGCGCCGGACGAGTCGCGGCCGACCTACGCTGCGCTTGGCCTCGAGTTCGGCGCGCCGGTGACACAAGTGACGAACCATCTCAGTTGGGCGCGGCGACGGATGCGCGACCACGTGCTCGCGACCCTGCGATCGCTCACCGGAGACGATGAGGAGTATCGCGACGAGGTGCGGTCGCTGCTCGGTGCGGTGCGACCGTGAGCGAGCTTCCCGAGGCGGCGGTAAGACGGCTCGGCGCGCTCCTCGGCGAGCCGACGCTCATCGCCGGCCGCTACGAGGTCGGCGCCGAGCTCGGCCGTGGCGGCATGGGGGTCGTCCGTCGCGCGAAGGACCTCGTGCTGGGGCGCGAGGTCGCTGTGAAGATCCTCGCGGTGGACGCGCCGGCCGAGCGCTTCGCCGAGCTGTTCCGTCGCGAGTTCGCCATTCTCGCTCGGCTCGCGCATCCGGGCATCGTGCCGATCTACGACGCGGGCGTCCTCGAGGATGGTCGTGTCTTCTACGTGATGCGCCTGGTCGAGGGGAAGCGCCTCGATGAGTTCGCCGAGGGAGGCGCGACGCGCGGCGAGCTGCTGCGGATCGTGCTGCGGATCGCCGACGCCATCGCGTTCGCACACGGCCAGGGAGTCGCGCACTGTGACCTGAAGCCGGCGAACGTGATGATCGGACGATTCGGCGAGGTGCTTGTGCTCGACTGGGGGATCGCGCGGTTGGTCGCGGTGATGAGCGACGGACCGGAGCGTGCGGCGGGCACTCCCGGCTATATGGCGCCGGAGCAGGAGTCGGCGACGCTTCCGGTCACCGAACGGGTCGACGTGTACGCGATCGGCATCATCCTCGGCGAACTGATGGAACTGCATCCCGAGCCGATCGCGAAGCCGCTCCTCTCGATCACCGGCAAGGCTACGAAGCAGGACGTTGCGGCACGCTACGCGAACGTCGTCGCCCTCGCCGATGACATTCGGCGGTGGATCGACGGGGAGTCGGTCCTTGCGCATCGCGAGGGCGCGATGGAACGTCTCGGGCGCTTCGGCCGGCGGCACCAGACGGCCATCCTCCTGGTGGTCGCGTACGTCGTCATCCGGACGGTGATACTGTTGTGGCGCGGGATCTAAAGGACGGGTCCGACGACGGCTAATGGTCGGATGCGGGGCATCCACGGATGGTCAATCGCCTCGCTCACATTCCACCGGTCCCACGCGATGAACAAACCATTGGTCGGCCTCACTCTCGGCGCCGGGCTCGGCGTGCTCGATGGACTTTCGGCTCTCGTCTCCGCCCCGGAGACCGCACCCCAGATCGCAGCGATCGTCATCGGCTCCTGCGGCAAGGGGCTGGTCGCCGGCGTCATCATCGGGTTCTTCTCCCGCAAGGTCAACAACCTCAATGCGGGGATCGTCTTCGGAATCGTCACGAGCGCGCTGATCACGCTACCGATCGCGCTCGCACCGCAGCCCGCGAACAATGGTCAGCCTTACTTCTGGGAGATCCTGATCCCCGGGATGATCGTTGGGCTCATCGTCGGCTTTGCGACTCAGCGCTA
Organism: Gemmatimonadaceae bacterium; assembly: GCA_031430835.1. Classification (GTDB taxonomy): domain Bacteria; phylum Gemmatimonadota; class Gemmatimonadetes; order Gemmatimonadales; family Gemmatimonadaceae; genus Pseudogemmatithrix. Next base: position 3,791 of record JANPCH010000115.1, on the reverse strand, counting down.
CGGCACGCGTCCCGTGGCGCGGGCGTAGCGGTCGCACCGACGGGGCGGATCGCCGAGGCCCACAGAGCCGCCTGAACGATTCTCGGCGGCGGACCAGTGTATCATTCGTGATGACCGCGCGCCGAGATGATGAACTCCCAGGGGGAAGCGAAGGCACTGGCTTCGCCTCTCTCGAGCTCGACGAGCGGATCCTCTCGGTGCTGGTCGCACTGGGCTACGAGGAACCGACGCCGATCCAGCTCGCGGCGATCCCTCCGTTGATGGCCGGCCGTGACGTACTGGCCCAGGCAGCCACCGGCACGGGAAAGACCGCCGCGTTCGCGTTACCGTTGTTGCATCGGTTGAACACGAGCGCCCCACCGCGCGAACGCACCGCCGCGCTCGTGCTCGTCCCCACGCGTGAACTCGCGATGCAGGTGGCCGAGGCGATCCATCGCTATGGGAAGGGACTCGGCGCGGTGGCGATGCCGATCTATGGCGGCGCCTCAATGGAGACACAGATCAAGTCGCTCAAGCGCGGCGTGGACGTGGTGATCGCGACCCCGGGACGCGCGCTAGACCACATCCGGCGGAAGACGATCCATCTCGCCTCGGTGCGCACGGTGGTGCTCGACGAAGCCGACGAGATGCTCGATATGGGGTTCGCCGAGGACCTGGAAGCGATCCTTGCCGCCACGCCGGCCGAGAAGCAGGTCGCGCTCTTCTCGGCGACCCTCGCGCCGCGGATCTCGGCGATTGCACGCACGCATCTGCGCGACCCGGAGATCATTCGGATCGACGCCGAGGCCGTGAAGGCGGGGAAGAGCGCGAAGGTGCGGCAGGTGGCCTACCTCGTGCCGCGGGCGCACAAGATGGCGGCACTGGGGCGGATCCTCGACGTGGAACAGCCGCAGAGCGCGATCGTCTTCTGCCGCACGCGCACCGAGGTGGACGAACTCACCGAGACTCTGAATGGCCGCGGCTATCACGCCGAGGCGCTGCACGGCGGCCTGAACCAGATGCAGCGCGACAAGGTGATGAAGCGCTTCCGCGCGAATACCTCGGACCTCCTGATCGCGACCGACGTGGCGGCGCGAGGACTCGATGTGCAGCACGTCTCGCATGTGGTGAACTACGACGTGCCGGCCTCCGCCGATGGGTACGTGCACCGGATCGGTCGAACGGGGCGCGCCGGACGCACCGGAACGGCGATCACGCTGGCCGAGCCGCGTGAGCACCGGATGCTGCGCAACTTCGAGCGGGTCACCGGCGGGACGATTGAGACGCTCGCGGTGCCGACGGTGGCGGACCTGCGGGCGAGGAAGCTCGAACTCGCTCAGGGGGCGTTGCGTGAGGTGATCCTCGCGGGGGATCTCGACCCGTGGCGTGCGATCGTCGCTTCGCTGGCCGAGGAGTTCGAACTGCTCGATATCGCAGCGGCGGCGGTCAAGCAGGGCTCTGCGGCGGATGGGGACGCGGCCGAGGCCGAGATCCCTCCTGCATCAACTGCAAAAGGCTCTGACACGAAGAGCACGAAGTACAAGAAGAACACGAAGGAAGGCCGCTACAAGGCCGATGGAACTGCCGGCGCAGCCGGAACGGCCAAGAGCGATACGAAGACCGCCACCAAGGGCTTCACCAAGAGCGGCACCAAGATCGCGCCGGGGTGGGAAGCGGCGAAGATCTATGTGGGCGCGGGGCGGAAGCTCAAGATCCGCCCGGGGGACCTCGTCGGTGCGATCACCGGCGAGATGGGCGTCGACTCCACCGCGATCGGGGCGATCCAGATCTGGGATCGGCACAGCATCGTCGAAGTTCCGGTCGATCTCGCCGACGCGATCGTCGCCGCGCTCTCGGCCAGTACGATCAAGGGCCGGAAGATCCAGGTTCGCCGGGATCGCGCGGGAGTGTAGGGTTCGCTTGACAGTTTTTCGAAGGGGATGCACGCTAGAACTCCATCCTCAACTTGAGAGAGTCCGATGGCGTCGCTGCGCGGCAGGTCGTGGATGCAAATCCTGGGAGGCGTCGCGCTGGTCGCGACCACGGCGGGTTCAGTCGGTGCGCAGCAACCGACGCACCCCCGCACCTTCGAGGTGCTTGGCGTCCTCGGCCGCACCAAAGTGGATATCGAATCGTGGGGCGGTAACGGTTCGATGAATGAGGAGCTCTTCGCGAGCGGGATTGTCGGGCGCTACTTCCACCCTTCCGCGAAGCGCTACCAGTTCGGGGTCGAGCTGGGGTGGATCTACTACTTCTACTATGAAGTGGACTTCCCGCCCTTCACGCTCTACCGCGACGTCTCGGCCACGCACGTCGGGCCCGTGATGCGGTTCCCGATCAACGAGAAGACGGTCGTCGATGTGGGTGTCAATCTGCATATGTTCGAGGACTTCACCGACTTCGGCCTGTCGGCCGGCCTGAGCTACAAGGTCCCGATCAAGCCGGAGCTCTCACTCCCGGTCGGTGTCCGCACGACGATCGTGCTCGACTCGGACGCGATGCTGTTGGTGATCGGCGGAACGGTCGGCCTCTCGCTGCGGAAATAGTCGCTAACGGCGTTTCGGTTCCGGCCTGAGCGACGCCCGCATCGGCCGCTGGATCACGACCATCATCAGCGAGTCATAGCCAAGCGCGTCGGCAGTGCCGGGCGTGAGCGGGTTCGTCGAGGCGGGACGCACCGCTACAGCGCGCGCTGGATCGCGGGCCACGATCGTGCCGTACCGCGCCGAGGCGCTGTCAGGCGCGAGGGCGTTCCACACCGAGCCACTGACCACGCGGATCACGAGCATCGGTTGTGGTTCGATCGTCGAGTCGGCCCTGATGAAGCGCAGCGTGAGTTCACGCTCCACGCCGGCGAGCGATCCCAACAGACTGTCGGAGAGCTGGTAGCGCCCCTGCCAGATTCGAGGCAAGTCGAGCGCGATCCCGCTCCGGGTGTCGGCGAGGACGTGCCCCGTCATCTTGGGCCCCGGGTCGGCTTGCTCGGTCCCACAAGCGCCGAGGGCAAGGGCGAGGGCGGGAAGGAACTGGAGGCGGGGCAGGGGAAGCTCCGAGAGGCGAGTTGCCGTATGCTAGCAGGGGGGCCCCAATCGGCGGAGCCGCCCCCTCTGGCGCCCCCAACGCTTCCCAACCACCCTGTGTCCAACTCCGCGTCACCGATGACAACCCCTGCCATCGCCCTTGAGGTCCCGGACGCGGGGCCGGACGAGTGGACGCTGATCACCCGCACGATCGCGGGAGACCGGATGTCCGCCCGGACGCTCTATGACCGACACGCGAAACGCGTGCATCGGTTGGTCTTCCGGATCTGCGGAGACGAGGAGCTCTCGTGCGATCTCACGCAGGATGTCTTCGTTCGGGCGTTCAGCCAGCTGGCGAAGTTCCGCGGCGATGCGGCCTTCACCACCTGGCTCCACCGGATCGCCGTGACCACCGCGCTCAATCAGATGCGGAAGGTCAAGCGGATCCGGGCGCACGAGGAGTCGTTGGGAGAGGATGATCACCACGCGGCGCCGGCCCGCGAGGCGGATCCCGACCTGAAGGAACGGCTGAATGCCGCGATCGACGCTCTGCCTGAGGGATTGCGGATGACGGTGCTGCTGCACGACGTGGAGGGTTACACGCACAGCGAGATCGGTGGGATGCTGGGCGTGGCCGAGGGGACGAGCAAGGCACGACTGTTCGAGGCGCGCGCGAAGCTTCGCGTCGCCCTCGCAGACTTCGCATAAGGACGGACCAATGACCGACGAGAAACTGCAGTCACTCCTGAACGAGGCGAAGGACACCTACCGGGTGCCCGCCGATCCGCCGCT
>JANPCH010000114.1:0-1508 GCA_031430835.1 Gemmatimonadaceae bacterium | reverse complement strand
GCTCTTCGTCAACTTCACCGGGCAAGAGGTCCGCGCCGGTGAACCGTTGCTCTCCACCTACTCGCCGATGCTCGTGAGCGCCGGGCAGGAGCTGGTCCTGGCGCGGCAACTCGTCCGCGACGTCGCCGACGCTGACACCGCAACGCAGCGGAGCGCACAAGCGCTCCTGCTCTCGGCGCGGCAACGCCTGCTCAATTGGGATGTGCCGGCGGACGAGGTGGAGCGGGTCGAGCGAACTGGTGCGATCCCGAAGTCGCTCACGATCCGGGCGCCCTACTCCGGCGTGATCGTCGACAAGCTCGTGCAAGAAGGGCAGCGGATCATGGCGGGGGACGCGCTCTATCGGCTCGCCGACCTCTCGGTAGTCTGGGTGGAGGGCGAGGTGTTCGAGCGGGATCTGCCCCTCGTTCGGCTCGGACAATCGGTCGAGATCGAGCTCGACGCGCGACCGGGGGAGACCCGGCGTGGGCGCATCGTCTTCCTCCAACCCACGGTAAGTGCCGAGACGCGGACGGTGCAGATCCGCGTCGCCCTCGATAATGCAGCCGGCCAACTCAAGCCGGGGATGTACGCGACGGTGCACATCCTTTCGGTCGGCGGGCCGGTGCTGCACGTGCCTCGTTCCGCGGTGCTCTCCAGTGGGCGGCGCGACCTGGTGTTCGTGCGACGCGCCGACGGGATGCTCGAGCCGCGCGACATCGTGCGCGGGATCGCGACTGACGACCGGGTCGAGGTCAGGTCGGGGCTCAAGGTCGGTGAGACGGTGGTCGCCTCCGCGACCTTCCTCATCGACGCCGAATCCAATCTCGGATCCGCGCTCACCGGGATGGCCAGCATGCCTGCACTGAAGCGTGACCCGTGAGGAACTTCCGATGCTGAAACGCGTCATCGCCTGGTCCGTCCAGAACAAGTTCCTCGTGGCGCTGCTCACGATCGCCGCAGTGCTCGCGGGTGTGATCGCCCTGCGCAACACACCGCTCGAGGCCCTCCCCGACCTCAGTGACGTCCAGGTCATCGTCCAGACGGAGTACAACGAGCAGGCGCCGCGTATCGTCGAGGACCAGGTCACGTATCCGATCGCGGCCGAGATGCTCAAGGTGCCCGGGGCACGGGTCGTGCGCGGCTACTCGTACTTCGGCGTGTCGTTCGTGTACGTCATCTTCGACGACGGCACCGATCTCTATTGGGCGCGCAGCCGCGTGCTCGAGTACCTGAACGGATTGAAGGGGCGGCTGCCCGTGACGGTGTCGCCCACGTTGGGCCCCGACGCGACCGGACTCGGCTGGGTCTATCAGTATGCGCTCGAGGACACGACCGGCAGGATGAGCCTCGCCGACCTGCGCGCACTCCAGGACTGGTACCTCCGCTATCAACTGACGTCGGTCTCTGGAGTCTCCGAGGTGGCGACGATCGGCGGCTACGAGAAGCAGTATCAGGTCGATCTCGACCCGGCCAAGCTCTTGGCCTATCGGATCCCCGTCACCCGCGTGATGCAGGCGATCCAGAAT
>JANPCH010000113.1:0-6076 GCA_031430835.1 Gemmatimonadaceae bacterium | reverse complement strand
CATCTATTTCCTCCAGGCGTCGGAGATGAGTGAACGGCTGGGCGCGAAGTTCTTCGGCGCTCGCTCCGAGCTCTGGTGGGGCCTGATGCTGGTCGAGCGCGGCGCCGCGGGCGATGTCGCGAGGGCTCGCAGCCTTCTCGCAAAAGCGCACGCCGCAGCGTCGGCTCATGGATACGCCGGCCTTGAACGACGTGCCACCCGGGCACTCCAGCAGCTGGACTGAACACAGGTCGGGCCGGTAGGGGACAGCCCGGGTCAAGCTCGACGAATCCCAGCGCGGTGGGTGGCCGTCAGCGGCACCAGCCCCGGCGGGGTCGGATGGATGCTCCCGCTCGGCCGAGCTCCCTCGCGAGGGTCCGTTGGTGTACACCGAACTCTCTTGCCACGACAGCGAGCGACACGCCTACCTCGTACCGCGCTGCGGCCAGGGCCACGGACTCGTCGGTCATCTTGCGAACGACCCGCCGTCGGGCGATGCCGGCTCGGTCGAGGTGGTGGATGACGGTGGTCCGGTGGACCCCGTACCGACGGGCGAGATCGTCGATCGATGCACCCTCGCGGTACCGGTGGATCAGCTGGTCGATCGCGGCTCTCGGCAGCCGGCGTTGCACAGGGTTTGAAAGCCGTCCCCTTTCCTCCGGCACCGCGTCTCCGGATGTCTCCGAAGCCCGATTCGGGGCTTCGTCGGTGGTGTTCCGAGAACGTCTCGACGCTCGTGACCCCTGTCCCGCAAGGGTTTCTACGGCGTCGTCAGGGTTTGAAAGCCGTCCCCAAAGGTCCACCCGTTGTCAGAATCACAACGTTTGCCCAGGTCAGAGGCCAGTTCGCGTGTCCGGTCGCTCGGGCACGTTCGTCTGGAGTTGGTCTCCACGCTGGCTGACGACGACGGCAGCTTCCCGGAAGCGGCACTTCGTTAGTGTCGGCGGTCGGCGGTCGGCCAGGCGGAGGAACGCACATGAGCAGTCGACGGACGCTCGACGGTTGGGACATGCGCGAGTCTGGTCCGGCGGACGCGGCGAGCTCGGTGCTGCTGCTGCCGGGCGGCATGTGTACAGGCGAGTTCTACGAGGACGTCATGGCGGAACCCGTGCTCGCGTCGTACCGGCTCGTCGCGGCGACCATCCCCGGGATGGGTCGCACTCCCGCACCGGCGGACGTGGCGCTCGAGAACTACGCCGTCGTCGCCGGCAAGCTCGCGGCGAGCCTCGGCGCGGACGTCGTCGTCGGGCACAGCATGGGCGCCAACGTCGCGCTCGAGATGGCCGCGGCAAAGACCTTCACCGGCCCGATCGTGCTGCTGTCTCCTAGCTACTCGGCCGCGGACGAGGACAAGTTCTTCCGGGGGCTCGCGAACGTGGGACGCGTGCCGCTGATCGGTCCAGCGCTCTGGGCGGTCGCGATGAAGGGCATGCCCGGGTCGATGAAGAAGAACATGCCCGAAGCGCGCGCCGATGCACTCGTGGCCGACTTGAAGAACAACGATCCGGGATACACGCGACGCGCTGTCCGTGAGTACTTCGACTACCTGCACCGCCATGGCGAGGTCGCGTCGCGTCTGTGCGCGTCCGGCGTGAAAGCGTGGACGGTGCGCGGCGCTCAGGACGAGGTTGCCGTCCAGCCCGAGGAGCGCAAGATCCTCGAGAGCTGTCCCACTGTCACGTTCATCGAGGAGCCCGAAGGCACACACATGTTGCTCGTCCAGCACCCTGATCGTGTCGCCAAGGTCATCGCGGCGGCCGCCGCCGCGGCGTAGCGACGGTGCGCGTCAGCCGGTGAAGCGTGCCGTGACGACCGCAGCTGCTGCCGGGGGCTGCACCTCGACGGCACCGATGTGCCAATGAGACAGTGCCCGCCACACCTTGGTGGTAGGTGCCAGCACCCTTTGTTCTGAGCTGATCTTGTAGTGAAGTGTTCCGATGCGATGGTGTGTCCGGTCGATTCTGGCGGTCAGCGTGGTCGGTGCCGTTTACTCGGTCCATCGAGACCGGTGTGCCCGTTTCGCCGGTGTCAGCGTTCCGGGCACGGCAGCGCAGCACGCATTGACGATCGGATCACCCCTTAGCGCCCCGCCTCTCATGCTGATCGCGCTCGTCGCCGCCGCTCGGCGCGGACGCACCGACGCGGTGCGTTTGCTGTCGGCGATGTTGGTGTTTGGGATCCTGGGGGAGGTGGACACGTGGACGACGTTGCGGCGACCGGGCTCGGATCTGGTCGGCACGGCGTGTGTTGTCCTCGACGTTGTGTTGCCGGTCGCCCTCCTGGTGGAGGCTCGGTGAGGGGCGGTCGTCGTCGGGGATGGGGTTCGCGTCTTCTTTACGCGCGAACCGAGTGGCGATCCAAGTGGAGTTCGCACCTCGCGCTGGCGGGTGTTGTCGCGGTGGCGGTTGCGGCCGTCGTCGCGTCGCTCGGTGCTGCCGCACGTTCCGAGACAGCATTCGAACGGCTCCGGACGGCGACAAACGCTGCCGACCTGGCCGGTTCCTTCTCCGACACCGGGAGCGCGGAGGCTGCGGCGGGTGCTATCGCCCGCATCGATGGTGTGGAACGTGCGGCCGCCGAAGCTGAGCTGTTCGTGCGTCCCGTCGGTACGGAGTACTTCCCCGACTACAACCTCTACTCCCGTGCTCCCCTCGCCGCGAGCGCCTCGGCGGCCGTCAACACTCCTGTGATCACGACGGGTCGCGCGGTCAACGCCAACCGGTCCGACGAAATTGCGATCAGTGAGGACCTCGCCGCCGAACTCGGGGTCTCCGTCGGCGAAACCGTCGCCCTCGAGTCGATGACCGCGAAGTGGGTAGATGTCGCGTTCAACGGCGGTGATCCCGGCCCGCCGGACGGGCCGAAGATGAAGGCTGTCGCCGTCGGCCTGTCCCGCACGCCTGCCGATTTCGCACGGTGGGACGGTCTCATTCACCTGAGCCCCGCGTTCGTCGAACGCTACGAAGGTCGGATGATGATCTACGCCAGCGTTCAGGTTCGGCTCGCGCAGCATGCTTCCCGACAAGCTGTCGGCGACGCGGTCGGAAAACGTGCAGAGGAAGTCGACGTCAGTTCGCGACTTTTCGCCGGCGATGATGCGACCGGCGGCCTCAACGCGATCGCGACCGCACTGAGGATCATGGCCGCGGTTGCTGCGCTCGCGGGCGGAGTCGTCATTGCGCTGGCCCTGGCTCGGGCGACGCGGCTCGGTCTCGGTGATCGCCGGGTTCTCGCCGCGCTGGGTTGGACAACCCGTCAACTCACCGAGGCCGCGGTGTTCGTATTCGCGCCGTGGCTGTTCGTCGGGGTGGGACTCGGACTTCTGGGCGGTGTGCTGGTCACACCGCGGGTCATGGTTGGTCTGGCCCTGAGCGTCGATCCTGCACCAAACTCGTTCACGATCCACGCGGTTGTCGTCCTGGGAGTGGGAGCAGTCGCCGTCGCATTCGGACTGCTCATTGTCGGCTTTACCGCCCGTTGGTTCGCTCGGGCCCGGACCAGCCGAGCGCCATTTCCCACCCGGATCCTTCGGCTGTCGCGGCCCCTGCCGATGGTCCTCGGCGTTCGCCACGCCCTGGCCGGTGAGGTCGAGCGCGGGGGGCGAGCCAGCCGTGGCGCGCTGATGGTCCTGGCCGTGGGGATGGCCGGTGCCGTCGCGGCGCTCATGGTGAGTGCCTCGATGATGCGATTGCAGACCGACCCAACGCTCAGCGGTCAAGGAGCCGCACGGGTCATCGACAGCGGCGAGTCCGTCGAGGTATATGACCGAGCTCTACCGCGGCTCGAGAACGACAGCCGAGTGGCCGTGCTTGTCGGCATCCACATCATGTTTGGTATCTCGGCTGATGCGTCCGAAGAATTGACGACGCTCGCCTATGACATCAGGCGCGGGGACAGCGGGGTCTCGGTCATACGCGGGCACGTCGCTCGTCAGCCCGATGAAGTCGCACTGGGCCCAGCGACGCTCGATCGGCTCGGCAAGGACATCGGGGACCGCATAGAACTCCGAAGCAAGGCCGGAGCGGCAGTCTTTCGCATCGTTGGTTCGGTGCTGTTCCCGGAGGGAGACTTCGAACACGACGCCGGAATCGCGCTCACCATGAGCGGCGCCGACCGCGTAGTCGGCAACGCCCATGACGCCGCGAACCTGCACTTAGTTGTCTTCGAGTGGGACGACAAGGTTGACGCGCGCCGTGCCGATCGACAGCTGACGGCTTCCGGCCTCCGAGTGTTCAGCAATAGGGAGGCGCTGAAGCCGGCTTCGGTCACCAATCTTGGCGAGGTCGTGACCGTGCCCCGCTACCTCGCGGCATTTCTCGGGATCCTCTCGCTGGCAACCTTCGGCCACGCACTCTCCACAAGTGTCCGCCGTCGTTCCCGTGAACTCGTGACCCTGCGTGCACTGGGCATGACTCCGCGGGCGAACAGCGCGGTCGTCGCCTCTCATGCGCTGACCGTCGTCGGCATCGCGACAGTGATAGGTGTGCCGATCGGAGTCGCGCTCGGTAACTGGATCTGGCGGCCAATCGCCGAAGGTGCCCACGTCGTGGTCCTCAGCGTGATCCCAGCGGATTGGATCGCGCGGTATGTGGCACTCATTGTCGTGGGTGCGGTCTGTCTCACCGCGGTCTTGGCATGGCGAGCACATCGACTGTGTACTGCGGACATCCTGCACGCCGAGTAGCGCACGGCGGGCCCCGGCCACGGCAGATAACGAGGGTCGGCTGAGCCTCGGCGACATGCTCGAACGCCACGGCAGGCGTTGAATCTTGCAACACCCCATCGGTGGATCGAGGCTGAGACCCCGCAGTCGGTTTCAATGTCGCGAGGGGCGACCCGAAGTAATCTCAATCGTTGTGGAGAGACCACGCACATGACCAATGGCCGCGACCGCGCCCTTCGCGCTGCAGCGCTCGGGTTCGCCTGCGCGACTGGATACAACAGCGTTGTGGCAATCCGGGAGACGCTGCCCGGCGAGCCGCTCGGCATACGGATTCCACTCTCGGTGTCGACGGGAATCCTGGTGGGATGGGGTTCGGCGGTCGCGGCACCCTGGCCGATGCCGGTGGTCGCACTGCTCGCGGCCGCTCGGCAGGCTGGGCGAGAAGGCGTGCCCGGACCGGCGCTGGTCTGTGCGGGGTTCGGCGTCGCAGGGATCGTCGGCATCCTCATCGAACCCAACACCTACAACGCGAAGTCCTGGACTCCGGCGACTCGTCGGGCCGTAGTCGCTCACGTCGCGACATCTGTGACGCTGGTTGGGGCCGGGATCTGGCATCTGAGGCACTCTCGCAAAATCGAGGCCGGGTGAGCAAGCACTCCGTCGCGCGCACTCGAGCGAACGAGGCGCGCCAAGCGACACCAGCGGCCATGAGCGACGCGAGCGCGGCCTGATCACCAAAACGGAAGGCGCCGGCGGTGCATCGGCAAGCGATCGCAGACCCGGAGCGCGGATGCGCTGCGATGTCGTGTGGCTACCTGCGGCAAGGGTGTGGTGGCACCCTCGCCGGATCAAGTGGCTGCGAGCGACACTTGAGGCGTGACTGGGCGGAGCCGCAGCGGCGGAATAGGGTCGCGTTGTTGTTCTGGTCTCGGTCGGACGTTCGGCGCCGGGTCGGGGCCTTGATTGGGCTCGCGCTTTTGATCGCGGTCTCGGGCGGGGCATCCCTTGCCGCGTTGGCGGGCGCGCGCCGGTCGGCAACTGCGCTGGAACGGCTCCGAGTGCGGACGAAGGCTGCGGACTCGGCGGTGTTCGGCACTCCGGAGCAGATGAAAGTCGCGGTGTCGGATCCGCACGTCGCTGCCTCGCTAGGGGTTGCGTTCGTTGCCGTTGCCTCGGTCGACGATCCCAATCTGTTTCCGTTCGGCGCGCCCGACAGCAGCGCACTCGGGCGCACGATCGAACGGCCGTTGATTTTGGCGGGACGCCGCGCCGATCCGGCCCGGCCGACGAGGTTGTCCTTCCCGAAGGGGTCGCGCGCCGGGTGCACAAAGGCGTCGGCGATCAGATGCGGTTCCTGTCGGTGAAGCCGGAGGACACCGAGAGCGAGGGCCGCCGCCCGAAAACTGACGGTCCTCGGTTCTCGTTGCGCGTCGT
>JANPCH010000112.1:0-8065 GCA_031430835.1 Gemmatimonadaceae bacterium | reverse complement strand
CAGATCGCGCTGACATCCTCGCGCGCGACGCCGGCCTCGGCGAGCACTGCCACCGCGGCGTCGGCAAGCCATCCGCCGAGCGCGAAGTCGAGGCGCGTGTACTCGCTCGGTGTGGCTCCCTCGAGCGCAGCGGCGAGCCGCTTTCGCGTAGCGTCGTCGTACGGGCGGCTCACCTGCGCGAGGAGTTCCGTGGTGATCCGACCGTCGTCTCCCTCCGTGAATCGCACCACCGCCGCCGAGATGCCGTCGAGCGAGGTCCCGCTCATCAGCCCAACAAGGACCTTCGCGTTCATCGAATTGCCGGAGGCGCGGCGACGAGACGACGGATCACGCCGCCGACTTCGGCGAGCTTCGCGGTCGCGGCGTCGCGGCCAAGTGAGAGGCTCTGCATCACGATCGCGACCTTCACACTGCCGCCAGCCGCCTCCAGCACGCGACGTGCGTCATCGCGGGCGATGTCGCAGACCGTCATCACGAGCCGCTCCGATCGATCCCGCAGCTTCTCATTCGTCGCCTGCAGGTCCACCATCAGGTTTCCGAACGCCTTGCCGAGCCGCACCATCGCGCCGGTGGTGATGGTGTTGAGGACCATCTTGGTCGCAGTGCCGGCTTTGAGGCGAGTGGAACCGGTGAGCACTTCGGGTCCGGTGATCGGGAGGATCGCCACGTCCACCATCGCGACGAGTTCGGGCGCCGGCGGAGAGCAGGCGAGAATGCCGGTCCGCGCGCCGAGCGTCTTCGCGTACTCGAGCGCGGCGCGTACATACGGCGTCGTGCCACTCGCAGCGATACCGAGGACGAAGTCGCCGGCCGAGACGCCTGCGACCATAAGGTCGGCACGGGCGCCGTCGGGACGATCCTCGGCCCCCTCTTGCGAGCGCACCAGCGCGGCGTGCCCCCCGGCGATGATCCCCTGCACCATCGAGGAGTCGCTGCCAAAGGTCGGCGGGCACTCGGAGGCGTCGAGCACGCCGAGGCGGCCCGAGGTCCCCGCGCCGACGTAGAAGAGCCGGTGTCCGGCGCGGAAGGCGGCTTCGGCGATCTCGATCGCTCGGGCGATCGGCTCACGCTGCGCCCTGACGGCCTCGGCGACGGTGCGATCCTCGGCGTTCATCAGGTCCACGATGCCGAGCGGGGACGCCAAGTCGAGGTCGGCGCTCCGGGGGTTCCGTTGCTCAGTGACTCTTGGGTCGAGCACGGTGCGGGGGGTTGGGAAAGCCAGCGGCGGTTCTGGGATGCTGGATGCGGGGACGCGCTCTAACTTATCGGTCGTGCTCACCCCTCGCATCTTCGCTGCGCTCGCATTCGCGGCGCTCCTGACGGCGCCACTCGGCGCGCAGATCATCCACGTGCCCAGCCCCTCGTCGTCGTCGCGCCCGATCACCGCAACGCTCTCCTTCGGATTCCTGCAGTCGCAGAGCCGAGTCGATGGGCAGAGTGGCACGTTCTGGAATCTCGGCGAGGCGATCCAGTACAGGGCGACGGTGGACGTCGGCCTTCGAAGTGGTGGGCTCGGCCTGACCGGTTCGATCGCCTCGTTGCCGATCAGCCGGACGGGAGGCGCGGTGCCACTCGGATCGGACGGGGAGATCCAGTTGCGGCAGCTCTTGGCGACATTCCGCACGCGCGAGATGCAGGGGGCGCACCAGATCATCGAGGTGGGGCTCGGACTCGCGCAGTGGGCGAACTACTCCGGCACCGATGTGCTCAGCGCCGATGAGCAGAAGACGCGCAATGCGCTCGCACTCTCGATCGGTTACGGCATCGGCTTCACCCTCGGGGACCGTGCGGCCCTGTTCGTGATCCAGGACGCAGCGACGCTCTGGGGTTCGGGCGAGGGGCTCAGCGCGGGGCAATCGCGGCAGGTCCAGCAGTACACGACCCGTGTCGGCCTCCGCCTCCGAGTGACGGGAAGTCGTTAGGTCGGGCTCAGGGTGTGCGGGGCCGCAGGAAGCGCCACTGGCCGTCGCGGCGCGAGTCGGCCCCGCCATCGGGCATCGCGCCCGTCCGCAGGATCACACCGTGGAGCCCCGAGTCCTCACCGTCACCGGGGGTCACCACGACACCGCGCTCGGCGAGTCCATCGCGTACCGCAGGTGTGAGCCGACTCGCCTCACCGGCGAACCGCGCTCCGCGGGCGTAGATGTTCGGCAGGTCGATCGCCTCCTGCATCGGCATCCCCCAAGCGAGAAGACCGACTGCGAGCTTGCCGACATAGGCGAGGATCGCCGAGCCGCCCGGGGACCCGATGGCACCAACGAACCGCCCCGTGCTGTCGAGGATGATCGCCGGGACCATCGAGGAACGCGGTCGCTTCCCTCCGGCGACCGCGTTCGCGGCGGGAACACCGCCGAGTTCGGGCGAGAAGGAGAAGTCCGTCATCTGGTTGTTCAGGATGAAGCCGCCGACGACGCGCCCCGAACCGAAGACCGACTCGACCGTGGTGGTCATCGAGACGACATTGCCGCGCGCGTCAACGATGACGAAATGGCTTGTGCCGGCGGCCTCATTCGTCCGGTCGGCGCCGTGGGGCTCGGCGCCATCCGGGGTGCCGGCAACTGGCGCGACACCAGCGGCGCGCTGCCCGATGAGCGCCGCTCGCTGGCGCACGTAGCCGGGATCGAGGAGGCCGCGGACCGGCACCGAGACGAACGCAGGGTCGCCGATGTACTGGTCGCGGTCGGCGTACATCAGGCGGCTCGCCTCGGCGAAGAGATACCAAGCCTGCGGGTCGGCGGCGCGACGCGACGCGATGTCGCTCGCGTCGAGTATCGCCAGGAGTTGCAGGAGCGAGACGCCGCTCGAGGGAGGGGGTGGCACGCAGACGCGGTAGCCGCGGAAGGGGCCGCAGAGAGGTTCGCGCTCGACCGGCCGATAGCGCACGAGGTCTTCGCGCGTCATCGCGCTTGAGCGCGCCCCGCGGCGGACGTTCGCGACGATCGAGTCACCGATCGCCCCCTTGAGCAACGCGCGCGGATCGTCCGCGAGGGCTCTCAGGGTGCGCGCGTAGGCGGGGTTCCGGTGCAGGTCCCCGGCGCGGATCGTCGAACCGTCCGGTTTCGCGAAGAGGCGCTTGATGTCGGGCTGCGCAACCTGCGGACCGCGTCCGTTCGCGAAGCGTCCGAGGCGCGGCGGCACGCGGAACCCGCTGTCGGCGGCGAGGATCGCGGCGCCGAAGAGTCGATTCCAGGGGAGCCGACCGAATCGCTGTTGCGCGACGCCGAGCATCGCCATCACGCCGGGGACTCCGACTGCACGCCCGCTGACGACCGCCTCGCTGAAAGGCAGTTCCTTCCCATTCTCGTCGAGGAGCATCGTGGGCGAGGCGCCGGCGGGGGCGGTCTCGCGTCCGTCGAACATCGTCATGCCGCGGGTCGAGGCGTCGTAGTACATCAGGAAGGCGCCGCCGCCGATCCCCGAACTCTGGGGCTCGACGAGCCCCAACATCACTTGCACCGCGACGGCGGCGTCGACCGCGCTCCCGCCTTCACGGAGGATGGCCAGCCCTGTTTCGACGGCGGCGGGATTGGCTGCGGCCACGCCGGCGGCGGGGAATACCTCGGCCGGTGGCGCGGACGCGGTGCCGCCACCGGAACACGCCATCGAGGCCGCGAGCACCACCCCGATGAGGGGGGTGCGCGCGGCCGCGAGAGGGCGCTGCGTCTTGCGGACTACCGACAACTCAGTTGGAGACCTTCACGGTCAACGGCGCCGTGAGTGCGATCGTGATGGTGTTGTTGATCGGCAGGCAGCCTTCGTAGTCCGCGGTGCCCGCGGCGACCGCGCCACCGGCTGCGGCACCGACCGCCGCGCCGATCACGGTGCTCTTCGTATTCTTGCCGAGGACTTGTCCGGCAACGGCGCCGATCGCGGCGCCGGTCGCGACCTTACCGACCTGCTGGCCGGTGCTCTGCGAACGGACCGCTTCGATCTTCGCGACGTTCGTGACATCACCGACCACGTCGATGGTCTGGTCGGCCACGGTCACGTTCACGACATCGAAAGCGAGTTTCCACTGATCCTTGGAGTTCTTGCTGATCGCCGACTCGGTGACGACGAGCGTCACGAGGGCGCCTGCGGGGATCCGTGCGCCGTTGGTGCCGGTCACGTCGCCGCCGAGGGTGGTGACGAAGCGGTCGCCGGTCTTGTGGGTGTTGGTACAGATGCGGGCGCCGTTCCTGACCGCCAACAGGCTCCCAGCGGCGATCACGCCAGTGAGGGCGGGCCGTGGCGTCGCCTTGGTCGGGGTCGACTTGGTCGGTGCAGCGGGGGCCTTCGAGGTGCCGCCTGCAGGCGAGTCGTTGACCGGAGTGTTCCCGGTGGTCGGGGTCAGCTCGATGTCGCGTGCAGCTTGGTCGGCTGCGGTGTCCCTGCCACCGCAGGCCATCGCGGCGAGGGCCAAGGCAAGGGCGGGAATAAAGGTCTGACGGTGTGTGAGGCGCATACTGCGAACTCCTGAGGGGGGACGGGGGCTAGAGTCGAAAGCTGGGAGGGGCGTTCCCCTCCCGCAACGCACGTTTGGGGGAGACGATGGGGGATGGCGTTCTGGCGCGACCCATTTATGATGGTGCCGCGCGGATTGCGCGTCGTCGGCATTGGAACGATGGTTCTCCGACGATGGGAGACCCATCGCCCGGCGGCCATTGGGGTCGCAACGCACCCCGACCGGAGCTCCTGATGCGTGCACGCCCGATGGTCTGCCTGTTCCTCGCTCTGTCCGTGCCCGAGCTGCTCCTGGGGGCGCAGTCGCTCGACGACGTCGCAGCCTGGACGAGTCTCATCCGCTCTCCGATCGGAGCGGTCGTACCGACGCCGCCACTCTCGCGTGCTGACGGGATCGGCACGTCGCCGACGGTCACTTTCGGTTACGGCACCTGGCGGTTCGGCCCGGGGGATGACGAGACGACCAACCTCGCGCTCGGTCTCAGGTTCGGGAGGGGACCGCGCACCTTTACACTCGATGCAGTGCGGACCAGCGTGAAGGACTGCTCGAACTGCGGTGGGTGGAGCCTCGGGGTGGGCGCGATCGTCCCCCTGCTCGCTGTCGGCCTGGGGACGGAGGGCGAGACGAGAGGCGTGCAGTACGACGTCGCGGTCCAACCGTCGGTCTCGCTCGGCGGGTTCGGTGGTGGGAGTCGATCGTCCATTTCAGCGGCTGTGAGCCTTCCCGCGAGCCTGCGGGTGCCGTTGGGCGGGCTCGTGATCCGACCCTTCGTCGCACCCGGCTACGGCTACGGCCGGCTTTCGGGAAACGGTACTTCGGCCTCGGGTATGCGCATGCTGATCGGGTACGGCTTGGCACTCGGAAATGCGCGCGGCACCCTCCAGGCCCACGTGGGGTCGATGCAGGTGAAGCTCGAGGGCGCGCCGTCGGTGACGGGGTTCGGGCTGGCCGTGCGGTTCTGAGACCTCGGCCCGCCCGCGTTTGACATCCCCGCAGGTCACGGGTACGAGTTACCGAGCAGTCGGCGAATGCGTCCCTAGCGGCAGCGGGACACATCTCGCAAGTTGGCGCGTGGGGCCGTAGGACGTGACCCACAGTGGCAGGCGAGGCAGGTCAACTCACTCTCTTCGGAGGTTGCATGATCTCAGTACTTCGTCGGGCAGCGCTGGTCGCCGCGGTAGCGCTGGTCGCAGCGAGCACGGCCGACGCGCAGCGGTTCGGCGCCCAGCTCAACTGGGGCTCGGACAGTGACCTCGGCGTCGGCGCGCGCGCAGAGTTCGACCTCGCTGGCAAGCTCTCGAAGTCAGGCCCGCTCTCCAAGGCGTTCCTCATCACCTCGTTCGATCTCTACTTCATGGACTGCCTTGGAGCGGATAGTTGCTCGTACTGGGAGTTGAACCCGAGTCTCGCGATCCCAGTCGGTCCCGAAGCGAGGAACTTCTACGTTGGAGCCGGGATCAACTACGCACGTGCCAGCTTTTCGTTCCTTGGCACTGATATTTCCGACAGCCAGACCGGAATCAATCTGCTCGGTGGGATGAAGTTCCCATTGGGCAGTCTCTCAGCGTTCACCGAGGCCCGCTTCGCGCTCGGCGGTAGTGAGCAGCTCGCGCTCTCGTTCGGTATCCTGCTCGGCGGCTCCAAGCCGTAGGGGAGCGTCGGAGGGGCGTGAACTAGCGCACTCGAACCAACACGAAGCCCCGCCGAGCAACAGGCTCGGCGGGGCTTCGTTCGGTCGCGAGGCCCGACACGATGCCGGGTTAGATCCGCCGCCTGATGAACTCCGGCGTGAAATCCTGCAGCCACGTCGCGAGCAGCGTGAAGCGATTCGTGACCATCAGGATCCCGACGAGGATGAGCAGGGCGCCCGCGATGCGATTCACCCAGATCATCTGGTGCCGCAGCTTGGCGAAGACCGACAAGAACCGCTCGACCATCAGTGCGGCGGCGAGGAAGGGGACCGCCAGCCCGAGCGAGTAGGCACCGAGAAGGACCATCCCGCGCTGCAGTTCCGTCTCGTTCGCCGCCAGTGTCAGGATCGCGCCGAGGATCGGACCGATGCAGGGAGACCATCCGGCGCCGAAGGCGATGCCCACCACCAACGTCCCGAAGTACCCCAACGGCTTGTTCTTGAGGTGCAGCCGCGTGTCGCGCGCCAGGAACCCGAGGTTCAGGATGCCCAACAGATAGAGGCCGAAGACGATGATGAGGACACCGCCCACCTGGCTGATCACGTCGCGGTAACGCAGCATCAACTGACCGAAGACGGTCGCGCCGGCCCCGAGGGCGAGGAAGATCAGCGAGAAGCCGACTACGAACATCACCGCGTGCAGCAGCGTCTCGCGCCGCGACTGCTGGAGGTCCTCCAGCGTCATCCCGGTGATGAAGGTGATGTAACTCGGCACCAGCGGCAGCACGCAGGGACTCAGGAAGCTGAGGAGTCCCGCCGAGAAGGCGATCAGGAGACCGAGGTTGCCGGAGGCGTCTGGCATCAGGCTGCCCCGCCCCGCTGGCACTCGCGACAGACCCCGTGGATCACGAGCAGGTGACGCTGGCGAGCGAAGCCGCGGGATTCAGCGATCAGCGTCGTCATGCGTTCCAACCGTTCATCGCGAAACTCCTCGACCCGTCCGCACTGCGTGCAGACGAGATGTTCGTGGTGGGGGATGTCGCGGGCCGGCTCGAACCGGCGGAAGCCTTCGCCGAAGTCCCGCTCGACGAGCAGGCCGCTCTCGAGCAGGGTGTCGAGGGCCCGATAGACGGTCGCAGTGCCGACCTTCCGACCCCGCGCGGTGACCTCGGTGGCCACTTCCTCGGCCGAGAGGTGACGCTCCGACGTGAGGAGCACCTCGGCGATCGCGAGCCGTGGGGCGGTGACCGGGAGATTGTGCTGCTTGAGATAGGCGACAAAGCGCTCGACTACGGCGTTGTCCGACACCGCAGCTCCTCGATCAGGATCCGCGCGGCATCGCCCGTCATCCGGTCCGGATCGGCGGTTTCGTTGGCCCGCTCGCGGACGCCGCGGACCACCGACTCGACCGTGATGAGCGGCGCGTCGGCCTCGGCGACGATCTCCGATTCCCACTTGCCGCGATCAGGGCCCTTCCTCGTCCAGCGGTAACGGGCGCTGAAGACCTCGTGCCGTACCTCAGCCGCAGACTCCGATACCGCGGCGATCACGGCGACCCCTGTTTCGATGGTGCCCTGGCGGATCGGGGGGAAGAAGTGGAGCTCGGTCAGGCGTTCGGGCCCCACCCGGTCGGCGATGGCGAGCAGAAGGCGCTCGCGGGGGTCGGCGGAGAGGGGAATCGTGGCGGAGGGCATCGTGTCGGGAAAGATCGTCAACCGCAACGGCTTTCACCACAGGGACACAGGGAACGGACACAGCTCACACGAAGGGCACGAAGGACTGCCGAGAACTGCAACCGCACAACGGGGGTAACCACCCGTCCCCGGCAACGCGCAGTTCCTCCAAGTATTTGGCCGTTGTCTTGCCTTCGTGTCCTTCGTGTCTTCGTGCCGAGCAGTTGCAGTTCCGTCCTTGCCCCGTAGCCCCCTGTGATCCCAGTGTCCCTGTGGTGAAAGCCGTTCCCTGGCTGCCGTCTACAGGAGCGATACTGG
>JANPCH010000111.1:0-1899 GCA_031430835.1 Gemmatimonadaceae bacterium | reverse complement strand
GGTAACGAGCACGGTGCGGCCCTCGGCCAGGCCCTTCACGACCGCGACATTCGTCGTGATCGGAGCCCGTCGCAGGAGGTCCTGGATCTCGACTGGGCGAAGCGCAGTCACCTCGATCCGGCCCGAGACGAGGTCGGCGAGACTGGGAACGGTGCGGGTGCGCGCCCCTGCCTGTGACGCGAGCTCGACCACCTGGCGGATGAGGTTGCCACGGGCTGAGGGCATCGCAATGATGACTTCCTTCGCCCCGAAGTCGCGGATCAGGCGCGGGAGCTCGTCGATCCGCCCCTCGACCTTGATGCCGTTGAGTAGCTGGCCCCGCTTCCGCTTGTCGTCGTCAACGAAGGCGACCACCTGGTAGTGCGCGCGGTCGCTCGAGATGGCCTCACGCGCGATCATCTGGCCGGCGGAACCAGCGCCGACCACGATTGTCCGGACCCCCTCACCGTCCCGCTTGCGGCGCGCGTGGAGAAAGCGAGCGGCCAGTCGGGGCGTGGCCAGGACGGCGATCGAGAGCATCGCGTCGAGCGTGAGCGCGGAGTAGGGCATCCGGTACGGCGTCAGGGCGAGCCACTCCTTCATCCCGATGCCGATCATGAAGTTGAGGCCGGCCGCGACGAGGCCCGCGGTGAGGATGCGCTCGAGCTCGACCACGCTCGCGTGCTTCCAGATGCAGCGGTAGAGCCCCGTCCACCAAGCGACAGCCAGCCGGACCGGGAGTGTGATCAGCGCGAAGGTCGTGACCGTCTCGAAATACCCTTCGGGCCAGACGAACCCCTCGAACCGCAACGACAACACGACGAAAGGCACTAGGAGCAGGCCGATGATGTCGAGGCCGAAGTAGTGCCGGTTGCGCATCTGGTTCACGTCAGGGGCTCGAGTAGGGGGTTGGCCAACGGTGAGACGATTCGCGCATCCCGACGTTACCCAGTGCGTACCCTTCAGATGCGGCGTTGTGTCACCGGGCCGCAAGCGCTTATGATACAACGATATGCGCGCTGCCGAAATCCGCCGCCGGTTCCTCGACTACTTCGCCCGCCAGCAGCACGTGGTCCGCCCCTCGTCCTCCCTCGTTCCGGGGGACGATCCGACCCTGCTGTTCACCAACGCGGGGATGGTCCAGTTCAAGAAGGTCTTCCTGGGCCAGGAGTCCCCTCCTGATGGGAAGCGGCGCGCCACCACCTCACAGAAGTGCGTGCGGGCCGGCGGAAAGCACAATGATCTGGAGCAGGTCGGTCACACCGCCCGCCACCACACCTTCTTCGAGATGCTGGGGAACTTCTCCTTCGGCGACTACTTCAAGCGCGACGCGATCCGCTTCGCCTGGGAGTTCGTCACCGAGGAGCTGAAGCTCCCCAAACAGCACCTGCGTGTGACCGTCTATCGCGACGACACCGAGGCGCGAGAGCTCTGGCGCGAGGTCGCTGGTTTCAAGGACAGTTGGATCTATGGGCTCGGCGAGCGCGACAACTTCTGGCAGATGGCCGACACCGGCCCCTGCGGGCCCTGCACCGAGATCTACGTCGACCTCGCACACCTGACGAAGGACTTCGAGTTCCCCGCGGGCGCCCACGGGGAGTGGACCGAGCGTGACCGCACCGAGTTCTCCGAAGAGGCCTTCGTCGAGGCGGCCGAGGCTGGGCGCTTCCTCGAGATCTGGAACCTCGTCTTCATGCAGTTCGATCGTCAGGTGGACGGGGCACTGGTGCCGCTGCCGAAGCCGTCGGTGGACACCGGAGCGGGCCTCGAGCGCATCGCGGCGGCGCTGCAGGGCGTCTCGAACAACTACCACACCGATCTCTTCATCCCGTTGTTGGAGACGGTGGCGGGGATCGTGGGGCGGCCGTACGCCTACGCGAATGCCGAGTCGGCCTCCTACCGGGTGCTCGCCGATCACGC
>JANPCH010000110.1:0-4438 GCA_031430835.1 Gemmatimonadaceae bacterium | reverse complement strand
GCCACCGCGAAACTCACCCCCGCGAGGTTCCGCTCCACTGGCACCCCAGGCACCGGCCGCGGATACGCCGACGCCACGATCGTGATCACGCCACCTTCCGCGACGCTGACCTCGATCGCGTCCCGCTCCCCCGCATCCCACGCCGCCGTTACCCCGACCACCGCCGGCACCGCGATCGCCCCCGGCAACCACCGCACCCCGTTCGCCTCGCGGGCCGCGACGACGATCGCCCCTCGCTCCGCCGCTCGCGCGACCGCACCCGCGAGCACCGCCTCGTGCTCCGGGTTCGCCGTCCCAAGACTCAAGTTGATCACCCGCGCCCCCGCCTCCGCCGCCCGCTCGATCGCGTTCGCGAGCGACACCGCGTTCGTCGCCAGCCGATCGTGGAACACCTTCACCGAGATGAGCTCCGCCTCCGGCGCCTTCTCACGGATCGCTGCGGCCACTGCGGTCCCGTGCCCTATGCGGTCCAGTGGGTCGGGCGGGTCGCCCCCGCCGACGACGATCACCCCGGCGACCACTCCCACGTGCGGATGCCCCTCGGCGATCCCACTGTCGATCACGGCGACCCGCACGCCGCGGCCGGTGCGACCTGCGAACGGCGGTGTGTCTAGCGTGTAACGCCTGGGCTCACCCACCGCGCCGCTCTTGGACGATGCGCCCCTGGTCGAGGACGACCACGCGGTCCGCACGCGCGGCGAGCGCCATCCGATGCGTGATCACGATCGTCGTCCGCCCCTCCATCACCCGGCCATACCCCTCCACCACCGCCGCCTCGGTCGCCGTGTCGAGCGACGACGTCGCCTCGTCGAGCACGAGTACGGTGGGGTCGGCGAGGATCGCCCGCGCAATCGAGACGCGCTGGCGCTCCCCCGCCGAGAGGGCGCGGCCCCGCTCGCCGACGGCGGTCGCGAGCCCCTCGGGGCGCCGCGAACCGGATGTTCTCGGCCACCGACGCATCGAACAGCACCGGCTCCTGGTCCACGACGACGACGTGACGCCGGAGGTCCGCGAGCCTGATCTCGCGCAGGTCCTTGCCACCAGAGTCACGCGCCCGCTCACTCCTCCTCCTCCTCTCTCGCACCCCACAGATCGTAGCGACCCGACTCCTCCCGGCGACCGAACTCTTCGGGATCGTGCTCCAGCACGTCGGCGATGTCGTCGTGCCCCATCCTGCGGAGCGTGGCCACCCGGATCTCATCGTCGCGTCGGTCCCACGCCGAGTTGAGTGCCTGCCATTCCGCAGGACCTTCGTCCACCCTCCAGTCGTCATCCTCCGCCATTCCGTGCTCGCGCTTGACCCGGTCCATCTCGCCGTAGAGTCGCAGCATCTCGGGATCGTTCGAGGCGGCGTGAGCCGTGATCCCATCGAGGAACATCTCGACGAGGTGATAGACAGCATTGGTGGAGATGTCTCCCCTTGCTGCGAGGGTGCGTGCCGCCGCGATCCAAGGCCCCGGCTCCGGCGTGCGCTCCAACTCCTCGCAGATGCGGCCGGTGATCTGCAGCGCGCGATCCCTCCTGGGCTCTCGGATGAACGATTCGAGTCTGGCAAGCGGCGTACGCTTGGAATCGAGTCGGAGAATGGTGGGGCGACGGGACATGCGCGGTAGTTGCTGTAGTTGAGGAAGGTTCCGGTTGACCCCGAGTGCCCGATCGGAGAAACGCACAATGCGAAGCGACAGGTTCGGCTGGCACACTCCATTACTCGTCGGCAAGGAGACGGGACAGACCCTCGGCGCATGCTGCGCGCATATCCTCCGGCCGAAGCGTGCGATCCAATGGAATCCGGGCGGCCGTTCGAAGCTCGTCGGATACTCGCTCGAAGAGCGCTGCGTTGGAGCGGGTCACTGCCCGTCGTTGGGCCGGCGTGAGCGATCGGGCGATGTGATCCCTCCAGAGGTGACCGAACGGCTTCAACCGCGAGCCGAACAGTTGCAGCGTATCGTGGATGTACAGTAGATCCTGCGCCTTCTTGTCGGCTCGCCGCACGCCGTGGATCAGGAGCTTCTGCACGATGAACGTCACCGGATTCGCGACTCGTACCGCGACAGGGTCCGGCACGAAAGCCGAACCCGCCCCGCCGACGATGACCTCCCACGGCTCGAGGAGCAGCACCTCCAGATGACGGAGCCTCTGCGCCGTGACCCCCGCTTTGTACACGGTGGCGTCCTCGCGACCGTCGCGCCGGATCCCGCTGCCGGTCTGCGGCGCGAGGAACTCGACGTAGAAGCCTTGGTCGTCGGCGCCGAGTCGGTACTGCGCGATCGGTGGTACCTGATCGCTCGTGAGCTCCTCTCGGAATCCCGCGTCTGAGAGCGCTTTCGCGATATCGCCCCGCAGGCGGGCGTTCGAAGCGAACGCGACATCCGCATCCCGCGTGGTGACCGGCCCGAAGGTGGGTCGACCTGCCGACGGGTGTCGGAAATGCATCCTATGGGCCCAGCCGCCAACTACGACAAGTTCTGGAAGCCAAGGGCGAAGCGCACCCACGAGTCTCTCGAACTGGGCGTCATCGTTGGGCATCTCAGGAGGCCCGGACGAGAGGCTTCAGCACCTTTCGCCAGATGAGATCGGCCTGCTCCGCGCCCCGCGCGGGCTCGGATGCTACGTCGAGCCAGACCTGAAGCACGTCGCTGACGGGGCGTCCCCGGACACTCACCATGCCACGGAAGACGGACTTCGGCGCGTCGGCTCGCCGCACGATGAGATCCGGAGGTGCACCCGCCTCCGCAGGCACGAAGCCTCTCCAACCGGGGCGCTGGGCAGGGGAGCCGTTCCGCTCGTAGACGTGAGGCGGGACCCCCTTAACGAATCCCACGCCGTGCGCGCCGGCCGCGGCGAAGAGCGCCACGCAGCCTTCCGCCTGCTTCAGCCAGCGATCCAAGACCTCGTCAGGATGTCCCCGGAGGACCGATCGCCAAGACGCCTGCACGACAGGCCGAGCGGCGGCAGCCGCCTTCCACCGCTCCAGGAGCTCCGCGACTCGCACGAGCCGAATGGACGGGGCTTCCGTGTCGAGATGGCCCTCGTGTCGGAGGTCCTGAAGCAACCGGGAGGCACTCATGATCGAGACCTCAGCCGCCTCGGCCAGGTCGGAGGCGCCGAGGTATTGACCGCGCGGCGCGCGGAGCATGTGCTCGGGAATCCCGGGGGCGAGCAGGACCTTGAGCATCCATTGGTTGAGATCCGAGAACAGCCGTCCACGGGCTTTCAGGGGTCGGAACTTCCCTCCATATGACGGATCGGGAGCCGCGTCGAGTCCTTGGGAGTGCGGCCCGACGAAGCGTCGCATGCCCGCCATGTCCATCACCCCGGCGGAGGCTTCGGGGGCGACAGTTGCGACGAAGTCGAGGACCGCCTCTGCCGCCTTGGGCGGAATGCGCTGCGCGGCGACCACGGCCATGGGGATGTGCCCTGGGGGAGCTGCATGCTGGGCCTGTAACCAGGCCTGCGACCAAAGGGGGATCAGGCGGTCCGGCCTGCCTTCCGAGATCGACTTCATTTCGATGGCCAGTCGGGCACCTCGGCGGGAGGCGATGAGGTCGAGGCGCCGATCGTCGCGCATCTCGACCCGGCTCCGCACCTTCCAGCCGGCGCTACTCAACGCCTCGACCAGGGCGTGGGCCAGGTCGCCTGCCCGCGCGCGCTCGGCGCCGTCTGCTGGTTCGTTCCGGTGGTCGGCTCGCATCATCCCTCCGATCTCTTGACATATCGCGGCCGTGGTAGGTCACACGGCCATGATACCTAACATGGCCATGTTCGCGAGGAATCGCAAGCCTCCGAGGCTCACTTATCGCGCCGCTCCTCCACGATGCGCCCCTGGTCGAGGACGACCACGCGGTCCGCACGCTCGGCCAGCGCCATCCGATGCGTGATCACGATCGTCGTCCGCCCCTCCATCACGCGGCCATACCCCTCCACCACCGCCGCCTCGGTCTCCGGATCGAGTGACGACGTCGCCTCGTCGAGCACGAGCACCGTCGGGTCGGCGAGGATCGCCCGCGCGATCGAGACGCGCTGGCGCTCCCCCGCCGAGAGGGCGCGGCCTCGCTCGCCGACGGCGGTCGCGAGCCCCTCGGGAAGGCGCGCGAGCAGGGGCCCAAGCCCCGCCTGCTCCGCCGCCGCCGCCACCGCGGCCTCGCTCGCCTCCGGCGCCGCGAACCTGATGTTCTCGGCGACCGACGCATCGAAGAGCACCGGCTCCTGGTCCACGACGACGACGTGACGCCGGAGGTCCGCGAGCTTGATCTCGCGCAGATCCTTGCCATCGAGCGTCACGCGCCCCGCGTCGGGGTCGAGCAGGCGGATCATCAGGTCGGCGATGGTGCTCTTCCCCTCCCCGCTCCTGCCGATGATGGCGACGCGCTCCCCCGCGCGGATGGTGAGCGAGACGCCATCGAGCACCGGCCCGCCGCGCGCGTGGGTCAGCGTCACG
>JANPCH010000109.1:0-3553 GCA_031430835.1 Gemmatimonadaceae bacterium | reverse complement strand
GGCTGTTGTTGCTGTGCAGAGAGCAGAGAGCTCGCGACATGGGATGAGAGTCTCGACCATCGGTCGGGGCCTCCTAGCGCCAGAATGCCGGCAGGACCGCGAGCGCGCCAGTTCGGACCGTGCCCTCTCCTACCTCGGCTGTCGCCCCAGCAGCCGCCCCAACGCCGCCCACGCATCGCCATACGCGCGCCAGTCCCCTGCCCTCAAGGCCGCGTTCATCGCGTCGTAAAGCGCCGCAGCCCGATCGCGAAGGAGCGCCGCGGGAACCGGAGGACCCGCGGCATCACCGCGCACCCCCAGCGCCTCGCCGAGTGTCCGCCCGACCCGAGCCCGGCCATCAACGAGCACCGCGACCCCGGCGAGGCGGGGCGCTTCATCGCTCGGCCAGTCGTAGAACGACTGCACGAACGCGACGCCGCTCCGCATCGGCAGCACCTGCACACGGCCGCGCCGAGCGTGGGGGAGGGCGATGCCGATCCCCGCCGAATCCGCCGCCGCTTGCAGTCGCTCGAGCACGACGGTCCAACGCAGCGAACTCCCCACCGAGTGGATCTCCGTTCGCGCTTCGCGACCGCCGCGCGCCGTGAGCAGGCCCGTGACCTCGTCCCCGCTCGACACCAGTGCGATGCCCCACGCGAGCGCACCGACTGAATCCAGTTGGAAGAAGGTCGGTAGCCCGACGGCGAGGTCGGCATCGGCGTCGTCGGCGCGAGCAAGCGTGCGCACACCGAGAGTATCGGGGCCGGCGCGGCCCAGCGCGGCGCCCTGCACCATCAGCAGATCCACCACCGGCGGGAATGCGCCCTGCAGCCACGAGCTCGCGCGCGAGCGCGGAGTGAAGAGCGTCGGATAGATCCGCATCCAGCTTCGCATGACTGGATCCGGATGCTCAACAGCGTAGAGCGTGACCTGACCGGTCTGTGCCTGCACGATAGCGGTCGCGGCGTGTCGCACGTAGTGCGCGCGGCGATCGGCGAAGGTCATCCGCTCGGCGAGCGGATACTCGCGCGCGACCACGAAGAGTTCGACCGACCAGTAGAGCGAGTCGGCGCGGACGAGTGGCGTGAGGGTGTTGCCGAGCGTGAGAAACGGGGCGAGTGCCCCGACGCGCTCGCGTACGTCGCGCCGGATCATCAGGCGGGGCCGCATCCCGCCCGGCTCGGTGGCGAGGAGACGCGGGTTCTGTTGATCCCACGCCAGCACCACGCGCTGGAACGAGGTCTCGAAGAGCGGAGCCGCGAGTCGCCCCGTCGTGTCGGCGACGAGTGCGTACGGTGCCGCTCCCGGCTCGACGAGGATGTTCGCGACCCCCTGCCCCGTCCCGCCGGGGATGGCCTGCGGTGCGCCACGCACATCGACGCCGCCGGCAGAGAGGCGATCGAGAGGCCACCGCGCGCCGGGTGGTGCATCAACAGCGGCGGCGCGAAGGAGGGTCGCGGAAAGCCCGCCCGCACCTCCCTCCCAGGCAAGGACCTTCACTGCGGTGCCGCGGCGCTCGAACGACGTCGAACGCGTGAGCGCTGCCGGATCCCAGATCCCGACCCGACGCGTCATCTGCGTGGCCTCGACGATCCCCACGGCCGTCGTCTCGGGGCTCACGATCAGGTCCACGCCATACGCCCGGCGCGTGAAGAGCTGTTGGGTCGCGCGATAGGGGCGCTCGCGCTCGCTGACCACCGTCTCCGACGATTCGTCGGTGACGAGGGCCGGCAGGAGTACGCGCATCACCGGGCCCGCCACGAAGAGCGCGGTCGCGAGCAGGAACGCCACGCGAATAAGCCCGCGCCACACCGCCCACGCGAAGACGAGCGCGACCGCCAGTGCCCCGAACGAGATCACCACGAGATACGGGAGCAACACCCGATGGTCGTACGCCGTGAAGGCCGTTGGCGAATCGAAGAGCGTCGTCGCCCCACCCTCGGTCAGCAGCGAGAAACGGTCGAGCCGCCAGTCCCACGCGATGAGGAGGATCGCGATGCCGCCGAGGATCCCGAGATGTCTCCGGACCCACGCCGAGACGTAGAGCCCGCCCGGTTCCCACTTCACACTCGGCGTCGCGGCGTAGAGCGCCGCGACGGCCACCACCACGACGAGCGCCAGCACCGACAACACACCGTTCCACAGTCGCTCGAAGGGGAGCCACTGCACATAGAAGGAGAGGTCGCGATCGAGATAGGGATCGAACTCACCGAATCGTTCGCCGCCGAATGCCAGGCGCACGACGGTCCAATCCTGGTCCACGAGGGAGAAGAGGAGCGCGAGGACGAAAGCGCCGATGAACGCCAGCACGGTGAGTCGGCGCGGCGGCACCGCCTCGGTGAAGTCCACGCCCCCGACATTGCGCGGGACTGCCAGTGTCACAATGGACTGCCGCACCGCGAAGAGGTTCGCGAAGGCGAAGAGGAACACGACCGCGAAGAGCGCGAGGGTCGACAGCGTCTTGGTGACGATCGCCGAGAGCCAGAGCGCGTCGGTGCCGAGGGCGTGATGGAAGGCCCAGTCGGCATAGACGCCAGCGAACCACCGTCCGCCGAGCAGAGCGAGGGCGAGACCGGCGAGGAGCCAGAGTATCCCGCGCCGCGAAAGAACTCGCACGTCAGTGCCCGCCGCCCGTCCCCACTTTGACGCCGCGGGTGGCGAGCCAACCTTCGACCTCGGCACGGAGCTCGCCGAGCCGTTGCTCGGAGTCGGCCTCGAACCGCAGCACGAGGATCGGCTGCGTGTTCGAGCTCCGGATGAGCCCCCAGCCCCCTTCGAAGAGAATGCGGACGCCATCCACGTCGGAGACCGCATACCTCGCCCGGAAGTGCGCCAGCGCGTCGCGGACGATTCCCTCCTTCAGGTCATCAGGGCAGTCAACACGGAGCTCCGGCGTCGAGACGAACCGCGGGACATCGGCGAGCAGCATCTTCACCGTCTGCTTCGCGTCGGCGATGATGCGCAGCACGCGCGCCGCGGCATAGAGCGCATCGTCGTGGCCGTAGAACCCTTCGGTGAAGAACATATGCCCCGACATCTCACCAGCGAGCGGGGCGTGCATCTCCTTCATCTTCTCCTTGATGAGGGAGTGCCCCGTCTTCCACATCACCGGAACGCCACCGGCCTTCGTGATCCCATCAGGGAGTGCTTGCGAGCACTTCACGTCGAAGATGATCGACTGCCCCTTCCCCGTCCGCGCGAGCACGTCGCGCGCGTAGAGCAGGAGGAGGTAGTCACCCCAGATGATCGTGCCGTCCCCGTCGACGATCCCGATCCTATCAGCATCGCCGTCGAAGCCGATCCCGATCTCGCTTCCGGTCCGTCGCACTTCGCGGATCAGGTCCTGCAGGTTCTCGACGACGGTCGGATCTGGATGATGGTTCGGGAAGGAGCCATCGCTCTCGGCGAAGAGCCAGGTCGGCGTAATGCCCAGCGCGGCGAAGAGCTTCGGCGCGACCACCGCCCCCACGCCATTCCCGCAGTCCATCACGACCTTCATCGTTCGTGGCAGGGGCCCGATGCGCTTCGCGATGTCGGCAACGTAGCGGTCCACGATCGCTTCGTTCGTGACCGC
>JANPCH010000108.1:0-4157 GCA_031430835.1 Gemmatimonadaceae bacterium | reverse complement strand
CCTGCGACGCGGTCGAGCAAGACCCTGAGCGGTACAGCGGAGCTTGGGTGTTCCGCGGCACACGCGTGCCCGTTGCCGCCCTCTTTGAAAACCTCGAAGACGATGCACCGACCCATAAATTCGTCGAGTGGTTCCCCGGCGTTACACTTGAGCAAGTGCGTGCCGTCCTTGAGCACGCGGCTCGCAGTGCGGTGAGCGCGGCGTAGGTGCGAGTCTTGTTCGATCAAGGCACACCAGCCCCTCTGCGCCATGGGTTGGCTCCGCACACGGTTGAGACCGCGTTCGAACGGGGCTGGTCGACGTTGCGGAACGGTGAGTTGCTGCAAGCCGCGGAGGTCGCCGGATTCGACGTCATGATCACGACTGACATGAACTTGCAACATCAGCAGAACTTGTCGGAGCGCCGCATCGCCATTGTGGTTCTGAGCACGACGAGCTGGCCTCGCATTCGCGCGGCGGCGGAAGCCGTTGCAGCTGCCGTCGCGCGGACTGCTACCGAGCACTTCGTTGAGGTCCGCATTCCGTGAAGACGCCGAACAAACGATTGCAGCAGACCGCCGAGCGAACGTACGCGCGCTTCGCGCGCTCTGTTTGATTCGGCTGCAGCTGAATCGTAGGCGGTATACGGCTACAGCTCGAGGCGAGTCAGCCGCTCGCGAATCCACGTGGCGAGCTGGGCCTCCTTCAGCGACCCCTCGGCGAGCGCGATCATGGCTTGGACGACCTCCGGTTCCGTCGCGTCCAAGTCCTTTCGGTTGAGCCCCAGGAAGATCACCGCCGTCAAGAAGGCCGTCCGCTTGTTGCCATCATTGAAGGCGTGGGCCTTGGCGAGTCCGAAGGCATACGCCGCCGCCAAGGTCGCGAGATCCGAGCCCGGCTCGTAGTGCCACTTGTTTTGCGGGCGTGCCAACGCCGCCTCGAGTCCGTTCTCGTCGCGCACGCTCGGGAGCCCGCCGTGCGTGCGCAACTGATCGAGATGTGCGGCGTCGACGACGAGCCGCGGGACCCAGCGAGGCTCGCGCATTCCCTACTTGGCGAGCTCGCGCAGGGCGTTCCGGAACTTCTTCGCGGCATGGGCCGCGACGGCGAGTCCGGCCTCGACGTCCGGGTCGTACGGCGTGAGGAGGATGCCGCGATCGGTTTCGACGGCGAGCACCCGGTCGCCCACTGCGAGGTGGAGGCGATCGGCCATGTCTTTCGGAATGGTCGCGCCAATCGAGCCGCCGACCTGGCGCAGGGTGAGTTCACGGACCATCGGTCCTCCGTAGCACGGGTGTGCCATCAAGGTAGCACAACAGTACTATTCCAGCAAGGCGTCCTGACGATGGTTGGTGCTGATGACGGCGCCAGTGAAGCTCGGTCGCGATCAACCTTCGGGCGTCCAGACCGCACCTCAGCGTGGGCATCGCGCCTCGTTCGCGTTCCGAGCCCGAACAGTCGCCCGGCGTCCAACGAACGGTGCTGCTGAGCTCGGGGCGCGAGACCGACCGCAGCGTCACGGCCGACGCACCATCCGACCGTCGATGAGCGACCGCACGCTCGGATCGAGCGTCAGCCCCGCAGGCTCGTTCTCCGCGACGAAGGTGAAGCGCGCCGACCGGGCCGAGAGCTCGGCCCGCTCCACGCGTATCCTGCCGCCCGCGTCCGTGACGGCGATCTCCACCGGAAGCTGGAACGGCTCACCGGGTTGCGTCTGCGTGAGCTCCACTACCACCTGCCGGGCGGCGGCATCCCAGCGCCACGTGCCCTCGACGCGCGGCACGCCGCCGCGGTAGAGCCACTGCTCGAAGAAGGCCGTCAGGTCGCTTCCCGACACGCGCTCCATCACGAGACGGAAGTCGGTCGTCGACGCGGTCGCATCCCTGTACAGCGCGTAGTACTCGCGGATGCCAGCCCAGAAGCGATCATCCCCCATCCGCTGGCGGAGCATGTGGAGCACCCAACTCCCCTTCTGATACGTCATACCGGTGGTCACCTGGGTCATGTCCGAGAGATCCTCGTGCACCACGCGGTAGTCCGGCTGCTTGGCGTAGAAGTCGAGCACGGTGCGGCGCGAGTCGCGGAGGCCCTGCACGAACTCGTCACGGCCATACGCGTGCTCGATGAACAGCAGCGTGAAGTAGGTCGCGAATCCCTCGCTGAGCCAGACGTCGTTCCAGTCGCTCTCGGTGACGGCGTTGCCGAACCACTGATGCGCGATCTCGTGGATCACCACGTTGCGCCAGCGCACGGAGCGCGTGCCGGTCACGCTCGCCGGGCCGTACATCGGCGCCGAAGCCGCCTCCATGCCGCCGCCGCCGATGTTCGATTGCACGTTGGCGAGCTTCTCGTACGAGAAGGGGCCGACGCGCTCGCTGTAGAAGGTCAGCACATCGCGGGTGGGCACGGCGAAGTCGTGGAAGCCCGCGTCCCGGTCCTGCGCGATGACCCACGTCTGGATGGGCTTGCCCTCGTACTCCCCGACCTCCTGCACCGCGAAACGCGCGACGCCGAGCGTGAAGAGCCAAGGGGCGATCGGCACCGACTCGCGATACACCGTCCGCCGCGTACCACCCGGGAGGTCCGTCGTCTCCACGCGCCGGCCATTCGAGATCACCTGATAGTGTGCCGGTGCGACCACGGTCATCTCCATCGTCGCCTTGTCGGCGATGTGATCGATGGTGGGGAGCCACTGCCGCGCCTTGTCGGGCCAGTCATCGGAGAAGAATGTGCGATCGCCGTACTTGGTCTGCGTGATGTGCAGGCCGTCGGCAGGGATGCCGGCGTAGCGCACGACGAACTCGACGACCTCGCCTCCTGCGGAGGGACGCTCGAGCGTGATCGTGAGTCGGTCGGCTCGGTGCGCGAAGGCGAGCGTCGCGCCGCGGCTCGTGACGGCACTCACCCGCATGCCGCGACCCTGCCGAGCGGGTGTCACGTCGGTGAGGTCGAGCGCGACCGTGCGGATCTCCGCCCGCAACAGGCGCAGGCGCACCGTGGCCTCGCCCTCGATGCGATCGGTGCTGTCGGCGAGCGTGATCGCGAATCGGTAGTGCTCGATGTCGATCGGCTGGCGAGGATACGCATCCACCGCCCCCGCGGTGATGGTCGCGGCGGCAGCGAACAGCAAGCCCAGGGAAGGGGACACGCGTACTCCGACTGAAGAGGGGATCAACGACCCGCTGGCGGCGGGACGGGCTTCTGAAGCTGCACAAGACCCGCCTCGGCGATGGTCCGCTGCACGTCGGCGATGCGGGTGGGGACGAAGCCGCTGAGGTTCTCCACACCGTCGGCGGTCACCAGCGCCACATCCTCGATCCGGATGTAGAGTTGCTCCTCGGGGATCCAGATCATCGGATCGATCGTGAACACCATACCGGGCCGGAGCGGCACTCCGCGGATGCGCCCCACATCGTGCACCGCCATGCCCACCGGGTGCTGGAAGTGACCGCGGAAGGTCACGCCCTGCTGCACGGCCTTGAGGTGCGCGGGCGACGCGAAGGTCTTCCCCACCAGGTACTGCCGCATCTCCGCAGCGGCGCGGTCGAGCACCTCGTCGGAGGTGACTCCCGGCTTGACGTGGCGGAACAGCGCATCGCGATACGCGACGATGTATTCGTAGAGCGCCGCCTGCGCCGCCGTGAACGTCCCGTTGACCGGCCAGATGCGCGTGACGTCGCTCGTGTAGTAGCGGTAGTCAGGCGCGTAGTCCATCAGCACGAGGTCCCCGTCGCGCAGCGCATCGGACTTCCGGAAGTAGTGCCCCAAGAAGGCATTCGTCCCGCCCGCGATGATCGAGGCGTAGCCATCGCCGCGTGCGCCGTTCAGGTAGAACACGTACTTCGCGGCGGCATCGAGCTGGTACTCGAACACGCCTGGGCTCGTGGATCGCATCGCCTCGATGATGCCGAGCCCAGCCAGCTGTGTGGCGCGCCGGATGAGGGCGATCTCCGCGGGGCTCTTGATGGCGCGCAACGTGTCGATCGTCGGCGAGAGGTCGCGGACCTCGAACTGCGGGAAGCGCTCCTTGACGAGGCGGACGAAGTGGGCCTCACGCGACGGTCGGCCATCCCACGGATCGCTGGCGATGCGGGCGCGTCCGGCGAGCAGTTCGTCGCGGCTGTCGTTGCCGGTCTCCATCGGGGCGAGCGGCGTGTGGAGCGTCATGGCCGGTGGCC
>JANPCH010000107.1:0-26931 GCA_031430835.1 Gemmatimonadaceae bacterium | reverse complement strand
GCTCTTGGGTTCTGTGATCGCCGTCGCGGTGACGCAGACGGCGGACGTGACGGTGACACCGGGGGCGGTGTCGGCGGCTCATTCCACGGTGTCGGCGTCGCCGGGCTCGATCGTCGCCGGTACCGCGACCAGCACGATCACGGTGACGGCGCGTGACGCGAACCTCAACGTGATCGCTGGCGTCGCGGTGGTCCTGGCGTCGACCGGAAGCACCAACACGGTCACGCAGCCCGGGGCCGTGACCGATGCGAACGGTGTCGCGACCGGCACGATCGCGTCGACGACGGCCGAGGTGAAGACCATCTCGGCGACGGTGAGCGCCGTCGCGGTCACGCAGACGGCCGCCGTCACCGTGACCGCGGGCGCCGCGACCCAACTGGCCTTCGACGTGCAACCGACCGCCGCTGACACCAGCGTCTTCATCGCCCCCGCATTCACGGTCCGCGCCCTCGACGCCTTCGGCAACCTTGACGACACCTTCACCGGCACCATCGACGTCGCCATCGAGCTCGGCACCGGCGACGCGTCCGCGAACATCACCCTCGCGAGCACGGCGAGCGTCACCGCGATCGCCGGCGTCGCCACCTTCGCGAGCGTGGCGCTCGACAGCGCGGGCACGAGCTATCAGCTCCGCGCAACCTCCGGCGCGCTCACCGCGGCAGTGAGCAATCCCTTCGACATCACTGCGCCGCCCCTCGGCCTCATCGCCGGCGCCGACCTCCGCTGGCCGCTCCGGACGCGAGCCCAACGGCTATCCTTCTCCAACAGTCCCGCCGCATCCCGCGAGGTGGTGAGGGAATGACCTGTCCCCGCTGCACGGTCGCCGAACTCGCCCCGCTCACCGGTATCTGCGAACTCTGCGGATACTCGGGCGAGGCGTCGGTCGCCGTCGACCGGGCCGACCCCACCGCAGAACTCGCGCGCCGTCAGCTCGCGCACGAGTTCACGTTCGGGGACGTGCTCGGCCGCGGGGCCCACTCGACGATCGTCCGCGTGAAGGAGAACGGCTCCGGCCGCTCGGTGATCCTGAAGGTGATGATCCGCCGTCCTGACGAGCCAGACGCTGAGGAGAGCTTCCGCGGGACCCTCACGGCATTCAGTGGATTCGATCACCCCCACCTGATGCCGGTGGTCCGTTTCGGGAGCACTGACAGCCTCTTCTGGTTTGCGTCGCCCGATGTCGAAGGGACGTCGCTCCGGACGTTGCTGCAGCGAAAGGTGCCGATGGACCTGCGCATGTGTCGGCGGATCACGACGCAGCTCGTCAGTGCCCTCGACTTCCTCCACCGCCGCGGCGTCGTGCACGGGGCGATCAAAGCCGACAACGTGCTCCTCGACAAGGACGGCTGGGTCCGGCTCTGTGACCCGCTCTTCGTTCGCGCGCGGCCGCGACGCCTGTCGCGGGGACTCACCGCTCCAGGTCCGCGGCGCACCGAACCGAAGGCGATCGCCCCCCGACTTCCTTGGGTCGCCCCTGAGGAGTACGCGCGCGGCGAACGTACGCCGGCCTCCGATCAGTTCGCCCTCGCCGCGCTCGTCTTCGAGTGCCTCGCGGGACATCCTCCGGCCAGCGAGACCGAGGACCTCACCTCGCTCCGACCCGATATCCCGCCGCACGTCTCACACGCGCTTGCGCGGGCGCTGGCGCCGGATCCACTGCGGCGGTTCGTCTCCTGCACCGACCTCCTCGGCTCGGTCGAGGAGGGCGCGGGGTGGCGGCCGGAAAGTCGCTCGAGCGGCCGGGTCACCGAGGAGATCGTCGCCATCAAGGGGTGGAAGCCGCCCCCCGATCCGAACCGCGGCCTCACGATCGCCAAGCGCCTCGCAGTGGTCCTGGTCATCGGGGGCGCACTCGCCGTCGCGACGCCGTCAGTCGTGCGTGTTCTGCGTCCGCCGGTGCCGGTCCCGACCGCCCGTCCGATCACGCCAGCCGTCGTGTCGCCCTCGGTGACCACTGTGCCTCCGTCGTCACCGCCACCGCGAGCAAGCGAACCCTCGGCAGCCGAAGCTCCGCGCCGCGAGTCGCCAACGCCGAGCCGTCCGGCGACAACGCGCCGGCCGACGCGTCCAGCGCCCGCGCCGGCCCCCGTGCTCGCCAACGCGCGGGTCTTCATCAACTCCACGCCGTGGGGCCAGGTCTTCCTCGACGGGGAACTCCTCGGCAATACGCCGCGCGCGAACGTCGAAGTCGCACCTGGGAATCACGTCTTCCGCATCGTGCGCACAGGCTACACGCCGTATGAGCGCACGCTACGTGTGCAACCGGGGGACACCCTGCGCCTGACCGACATCGTCCTGGAGCCGATCCGCCCGTGACGCTCCGCGCCTGGACGCGGCTCGCGTTCCTGCTCCTCCTGCTCGTCCCGACGATCCTCCGCAGTCAGGGAGAGGATCCCCTCGCGCGGGCACTCGCGGCATATCGCGACCTCGACTACGACGCAGCCGCAACTCGATTTCGGGCCGCGCTCGGGGCCACAGGGTCCGGTCGGCTGAATGATGCGGATCGCACGCGGGCCCTGATGCATCTCGGGGCGACCGAGCTCTTCCGTGGACGACGCGATTCCGCGGGCGACGCCTTCCGCACCCTGCTCCTCGCCGATCCACGCTACCGCCCCGACGATCTCGTCTTCCCGCCCGAGGTCTCGGCGGCGTTCCACGAGGTACGCCTCGGCGTCCGTGCGATCGCGGTCGTGGTGCCGGCTGACATCGAGCTGCGGACTGTGAGTGATCGCGTCCCGATCCGCATCTATGCGAGTGCCTTGCACGAGATCCGCGTCTTCGTCGTCGGCACCGACGCCGTGCGAGTGACGGACGTTCTGCACGACGGAGCGGTGGGCGACAGTCTCGAGGTGCTGTGGAGCGCCCGGGACAGTGTGGGCCGCGCACACCCGGCGGGCCGCTATTCGCTGCGAGTGGTCTCGCGCGGGCCGAACGGTCGTGAGGAGCGGGAGGTGAGGATCCCCCTCGACGTCGATCGGTTCACGGTCGATACGCTCAGCGCGCCACCTCCACTCGAACCGTCACAACTGCGACCCGAGATGACGACGCCGGTGCGGACGACTCGACCCCTGCTGATCGGCATCGTCACCGCCGCCACCGCCGCGTTCCTGCCGAGCGTCGCCGGCGCCGAGTCCGGCGGGAGCTCGCTCCGGTTCGGGGTCGCAGGACTGGCCGGGATCGCCGGCGTGGTGGGCACGATGACGTCGGCCCGGCCCCGCGCGATCCCGGAGAACATTGAGTCGAATCGGGTCGCGCGAGCCGCCTGGGAGCAGGAGGTGCAGCGGATCGAGCGCGAGAACGCCGCACGTCGGGCGGCGCCCCGCCTGCGGGTGCGCGCTGGTCGGGCGACGGTGACCGAGCCGCGATGATGGTCCGTCCTCTCCTCCTCGCCGCGCTCGTCCTGCCGACGATCCTCGCGGCCCAGTCAAGGATCGGTCTCGACGCGTCGATCGACGTCTCGACCACGACCCTCATACGGCAGGTCTCGACGGAACGCACCTTCACCGGTCCCGTCATCGGTGGCGCTGCACTGATCGGTCTTGGGCGCTTCGAGCTCGACGGACGGTACCAACAGGGGAGCCTCACGCCGGAGGCAGGGCTCACCACCGATCCGGAGGACCTCGTCGACCTCTCGGTCCACCTGAACTACCGCATCCGTCCCTGGGTGCGTGTCGGGGCAGGGCCTCGGCTGCGCGCCTTCATCGCGCCGGCCGGGACGGTGCGATGGACCCGCGTCGAGGTGAGAACGCGGATGGAAGGGAGCGTCATCCCGGGGATGATCGCGGCCCACGCCGAGCTCTGGTTCGCCCCGATGGTCGAGACGAACGTCCAGGGTGGTGGTAGCTCGGCACGCGGCGGGAACGTCGGACTCTCGCTCCGACTGCCACGCGCCCCCCTCGACCTGCGACTGAGCTACGGCGCCGATCGCGCCGAGTATGCGAGTGGAGGGAGCGAGTTCCTCGACGAGATCTCCATCGCGATCGTGTTGCGGCGGCAATAAGAACGCGTCACCCCCCATTGCAAATGGAACAAGAAGGAGTATCTATCATCCTTCAATGTCTTCATTGCCGACCCGGTGACCGCGGCACCGCTCGCGCTGCCTGCACTCGACGACGCACCTCTCCTGGTGTGGGTGCTCGCGCCTCTCGTCGAGACGGACGACCCCGACCTCGCGTGGTATAGCGACTACACGCAGAGTCGCGCCGAGTACGAACGCGCCTTCGCGGCGCTCGGGATCACGTGGCGCTGGCAGCCCGTGACCCTGGCGAACCATCAAGAGGTCGTGGGCTCCATCCTGCGCGACTCGATCGGGCACGAGCCGGTGATCTTCAATCTCTGCGATGGTGACGAGATCAACGGCTCGCCGGGGATCAGCGTGATCCGCTGCCTGAGGGCCCACGGACTCCGCTTCACCGGCGCCGACGAGCACTTCTTCGATATCACCACCTCGAAGATCGTGATGAAGCAGGCCTTCGAACGGGCCGGCGTCCCGACCTCACCCTGGGCGGTGATCCCGAAGGATGGGGCCGGCATCAACGAGGTCTTCAACCGACTGGGCGGCCCCCTCATCCTCAAGCCGGCGATCTCGGCGGGGAGTATGGGGATCACCACCAAGTCTGTGGTCGAGAACCCGCAGTCGCTGCGCGCGCAGCTGACGAAGCTGAGGAAGGGCTACCACGGCTGGGACTTGGTCGGCGGTGGGATCTTCGTCGAACGGTTCGTCGTTGGCCCCGAGTACACGACCTTCATCGTCGGGTCGAGCGACTCGCGATCCGGCGCGACGGTCTACGCGCCGGTCGAACGGCTCTTCAATGAGTCACTGCCCCCGACAGAGAAATTCCTCTCCTTCGACCGACTCTGGGGGCTCTATGAGGAGGAACGGCCGGTCGAAGGCGGGGACGGGGAGCTCTGGAACTATCGCAAGGTCCCGCGGGCGATCGCCAAGCGCGTGCGCGAGGTGAGCTGGGCCGCCTACGAAGCGGTCGGGGGTCGAGGGTACGGCCGCGTCGACCTCCGGCAAGATGCAGCGACCGGCGAGATCTATGTGCTCGAGGTCAATGCGCAGTGCGGCATCTCCGAATCGGAGGATGTGACGTCGATCGGCGCCATCCTGCGATTCGCCCGCCGTCCTTTCTCCCACGCGGTCCGCGAGATCATCGCCGTCTCGGCCGAACCGCGCCGCAGTGGTCCGCGGCTCGAACGCGCCCGACGCTCCCGCTCGGTGCCCTCCCCATCTCCCGCCGCCCTCTCCGCCGCTCGATGAAAGTCTGCGTCCTCCAGCCGGACTATTCGAGTTCCGGCGTGGATTACCGTCACTATGACCCGCCGCGGGACCTCACCAGGTTCCTCCCCGGGCACACGGTCCACCACGAGTTCCTCAACAAACTCTCGACATACAAGCAGCTCCAGCGCCTCTCGCGCGAGGGGTTCGACGTCTTCGTCAACCTCTGCGACGGCTACCTCGAGTGGGACATCCCATCGATCGACGTCATCCAGGCGCTCGAGGCACTGAACCTCCCGTACTCAGGGCCGACGCCGGCGCTCTACCACGTGCCGAAGCCACAGATGAAGTACGTGGCGCACACCGCCGGGGTCGCGACACCGCTCCACGCACTGGTCGACGGAGGTGCGTTGATCGATCTTGTGCGCGACGGCGGGGATCCCTCGCTTGCCGACGCGCCGCTCGCGAACGAGGTGCGGCACCTCAAGTTCCCCCTCTTCGTGAAGCCCGCCCACGCCGGCGATTCGCTCGGCGTTGACGAGCACGCGATCGTGCACGATCTCGTCGAGTTGCGGCACCAGGTGCTGGCGATCGCCGTCGACTGGCCCTCGGTGCTCGTTGAGGAGTACATCGAGGGCCGCGAGTTCACGGTGCTCCTGTACGGCGATCCCTCGGGGCCCGGGAAGGGGACGGCCCTCGCCCCGGTGGAGTACATCTTCCCGCCGGGATTCGCATTCAAGACCTACGCGCTCAAGACCAGCGAACTCCATCCCGAGGCGAATCGCCCGGTACGGGACGCGGCGCTTGCTGGCCAGCTCAGGCTCGCGGCGCTCGCGGTCTTCCGTGCCTTCAGCGGAGTCGGTTACGCGCGGATGGACTTTCGGGTGGACGCCGCGGGCACGCTCTACTTCCTCGAGAACAACTTCACCTGCTCGGTCTTCTATCCAGACGGGATCGAGGGGTCGGCCGACCACATCCTGAAGTACGACGGGATCGGCCAGGCCGCGTTCCTCGAGCGCATCATCGAGGAGGGGATGGCGCGCCACCGGCGCCGGCAGCGCCCGTTCGCGATGCGCGGCAACTCGATCGCCGGCTATGGGATCTTCGCCACCCGGCAGATCGCCGAGGGCGAGGTGGTCTTCCACGGGGAGGGACGGGCCCAGCGACTCGTCACGAAGCGCCACGTCGAGCGCCACTGGAGCGAGGGGGAGCGTCACCTCTTCCGGCACTACGCCTACCCGCTCAGTGATGAACTCTTCGCGATCTGGGACGAGGACCCACTGGCGTGGTCACCGCAGAACCACTCCTGCGACGCGAACACCGGCTTCTTCGGGCTCGACGTCGTCGCGCGGCGGGCGATAGCGAGAGGAGATGAGCTCACGCTCGACTATGCGGATCTGATCAACGACGCTGCCGAGCCCTTCGAATGCCGTTGCGGGTCCCCGAGCTGCCGAGGCCTTGTGCAAGGCTCGCCCGGGAACTCGCTTACCGCGCGCGAGGGAGCGGCGAAATAGGACGCGGGACCCCGGGGACCGGCAACAGGGCGACCGGGTAGAAGGCCGAGACGAGGGTTGCCAATCCGCGAGACGGCGCGTCTCCCGGACAGCGGTCGCAGCGGAGCTGGAGTGGCTCACGCTTCACCAGGAGGGCGCCTTGCTCACGTACGTGTTCGGTCTGAACGTGCTGGTCTGTTGCGTCGCCTCTTGGACGGCGATCCTCTACGCCGCCTTCACGCGCGACTGGGTCGGTTCGGCCCTCTGGGTGACCCTCGCCTTCGCCGCCCTGAACGCGCGGCGTCTCACGCCGCGCCACGAGGAGCCGGGCGAGGAGTGACCCGGGACGACGCGCGCCCCGCGCAGTCGACCGCGGCCCGATGACACACCACCCGCTCCACTACCGACGCGCGATCTTCATCGCCGCGCTGTTGCTTGCCGTCTTCGCCGTCGCCCGATCCGACACACTCCATCACGCGCTCCTCGACGTGCTCGGCGTCGCCACAGGCTTCATCCGCGACCATCCGCGTGCCGGGATGCTCATCTTCCTCATCCTCGCCGGTTTCTCGGCGATGCTGACCTTCTTCTCGAGCAGCGCGCTCGTCCCCGTCGGCGTCTTCGCGTGGGGGCCGGTGCGGACAGCCGTCCTCCTCTGGGTCGGCGGGACCATCGGGGGGATCGCGGCCTATTGGATCGCGCGCGCACTCGGCCGCCGGATGGTGCGACGGTTGGTCGTCGGCACGAACTTCCGGAGGTACGAGGGCTTCATCAGGACCCGCGCGAGCTGGCGCACGATCCTGCTCTTCCGGCTCGCCCTGCAGTCCGAGCTGCCGAGCTATCTCCTTGGCCTCGTGCGCTACCCCTTCCCGCGCTACCTGCCGATGATCCTACTCGGCGAGCTGCCCTATGTCCTCGTGATGGTGTACCTCGGCGAGACCTTCCTGGAGCGGAATAGCTGGGCCTTCGCCGCCGTGCTGTTGGTGGCGATCGGCCTCACGGTGTTCTCCTGGCGGGTGCTGCAGCGGGAGATGCGGTCTACGGCACCAGCACCGCGTCGATGACGTGCACCCATCCGTTCGACGCGCGCACCGAGGCGATCACCTTGGCCTTGCCGAGGTAGGCGGCGCCGTCCTTGTGGGTGAAGGTCTCACGGCCGCCATCCACCATCGACAAGGACTGTCCGTCCTGGAAGAAATCGAGGTCGAGCGCCGACGTCATCACGTGATGCTGCAGGATCTTTGCCAGCTTCGACTTGTTCTCGGGCTTGAGGAGCTCCTCGACCGTTCCGGCGGGGAGCGCATCGAAGGCGGCGTTGGTCGGCGCGAAGACCGTGAAAGGTCCGGCGTTCGACAGGGCGTTGACGAGGTCCGCGGCGGTGAGCGCTGCGACGAGGGTCGAGTGGTCCTTGGAACCGACGGCGACCTTCACCACGTCGGGCTGTGAGACGTCGTCCTTCACGGCGGCCTGGCCCGCCCCACCGGTCGAGGCGACTTGGGCGGTGTCCCCGCCCCCGGTGCAGGAGAGGAGCGCGAGCGCGGCGACGATCGGGGTCACGATGCGACGGACGGACATGGGCGGGCCTCGGAAGGAAAAGGTGCAGATGAGTTGCACCATATACTGACCCTGATCGGATGCTCGCAC
This sequence comes from Gemmatimonadaceae bacterium, assembly GCA_031430835.1. Taxonomy (GTDB): domain Bacteria; phylum Gemmatimonadota; class Gemmatimonadetes; order Gemmatimonadales; family Gemmatimonadaceae; genus Pseudogemmatithrix. The sequence goes on along the minus strand of JANPCH010000107.1, from coordinate 18,576 downwards.
AGTCGGGTGGTTCCCGGTGCCCGTGTCGGTGCTCTCTCGTAGGGGAAACACTGAAGCGGACCGCCCCGATGGATCGGAGCGGGCCGCTTCCTGACCTCCACCCGACTACGGGACGATCGGCCGGCCGGTGCTGAGATCGTTCCAGTTGAGGATGCTGTTGAACCCGAGGAAGAAGGTCCCGTGGGTCTGCCAGCGCCAGAACGGGCGGATCCCGAAGGACACGATGTGTCCAGTGCCCAGCGGCGAATCCACGACTTGGGCGCGGCCGACGAGGGCTTCGCCGCCGGCAAGCGTGCCCGAAAGCAGGATCTCCGCGACATTGGAGGGGAAACTGACGACCACGCGCGGACGCGTGCCGGCGGCCGCACCGCCGCCGAAGCCCCCGCCCCCCCCTCCTCCGCCGCCACCACCACCACCACCGGCTACTGGTGCCGCTGCGCCACGAGCCGCGCCGCCAGCCCGCGGCAGCGAATCAACGGCGCTCCAATCCCACGTCGAGAGCGGGAGCCGCGTCGCCATCGGCGTGGTGTTCTGGCCGGCATTCGCGCCGCCGCCCCCGCCGCCCCCGAATCCACCGAAGCCGCCGCCCCCTGCGCTGCTGGCGTTCAAGACCGGTGACTGATTGAAGTAGACCGGGATCTGCGTCGCGTATCCGTACGCGATCGGGCTCGTCTTGTCGGTCACGACACCGCGCATCACCGATCCACGCGCGAAGAGGTTCGCGGGCTCCTCGATCGTGATGCCACTCGTGAGCTTGTACTCAGGGAAGATCGTGCTGGTGGAGCCCTCGACGATGAGTGTTCCGCCGGCCTCGACGAACTTACGGAGCTCCATCAGCCCCTCGAAGCCCATCCCGCCGCGAATGTCGTCGGACTCGTCCACGCCACCCAAGTTCGGCGTCTCGGCCGTCTTCTTATACGGCAGTGCCGTCTTGCCGGACATCGCGATGCCATTCACCTGTGACTCGGCGTTGCCGCCGACGTGCGGGTAGATGATCACGTCGTACTTCGCCCGGAGGTTGCCTTCCTTGAGCTTCTGGTCGGCGAAATAGGTGTAGGGCACGCCGTAGGTGTCGAGCGCGGCGCGCACCCACCCCTCGTCCTGCGTCCGCTGCCAGGAGTGGATGTAGCCGATCCGCGGGATGTCGAGGTCGTGGGTCTTGACCGTCGGCAGTTGCGCGACGGCGATTCCGCTCACCCCGAGTTCGGCGAGCACCGGTCCGAGCTGGGCCACGTTCGCGTTCGGGATGATGAAGGCGCCGGCGCGGAACTTCCGGCCCCCCGCCTCGAACGCTTCCTCGGCGGCGCTCATCGCCACGTCCTTCAGGCGGAAGCGCATCGTCATCAGGTTGTTGTCGGTCGTGTGATCGATGAGAACGACGTTCCCGGAGCCCGCGATGCCTCCCGTGGCCTTGGTGATCGCCGTCAGCTTCGTCATCCGCTGCTTGAAGATCGTCGAGTCGGTGACGGTGTTGATCACCACGTTGCGCATGAACTGGAAGGTCCAGCCGGTGTCGTCGTAGGGCCGCGGGTTCGACGGCGAGAAGCTCTGCACCGAGAAGTACATATCGGCGAGGGTCCGATAGGGCTGGTCCCCGCGGATGATGAAGTCGCCCTTCTCGACCTTGAGCGCACCGAGCGTCATTGCGGCGTCGGCGACGTGGATCTCGAGCCCTTGGCGGAAGAGCTCATTGATCGCGTCCACCGCGTCGGCCCTGCGGCGCTGACCGGCCGGGACGAGCCAGGCGTAGGTAGGACCCGCCTTCCCCTTCTCGACCGACCGCTTGTTCTTGAGCCAGTAGTTCTCGAGGTACATCCGGCGGTTCTTGGCGAAATGGTCGAGCGAGAAGAGGACGCCCGACTGACCGATGTTCACCGAGTTCCGCGGTCCCCACTTGATCTCGGGGAGGGGAGGATTCGGCCTGAACCACTCGCGGCTCGTCGTCTGGGGACCGACGCGGAGGCTCGCGTTGTTCTCCGGGCCGTAGCTCTGCACCTCGTAGAAGCGCCCGATGGCGTTGTGCGAATGTGCGGCGAAGAAGAGGTAGTTGGGCGTCCAGCCATCGTAGAAGCCGTAGGTCCAGACACCGGGGACGCCACGCTTGGTCAGTTCCATCACGTCGGCCTGCGCCATCATCCACCACTCGGTCACGGTCACCGGGTCGAGCCACTCATTGTAGGGGCCGGTGCCGGTCGAGGAGTAGAGGTAGGAGACGGATTCGTGGAGATCGTGCATCACCTGCGGCGTCCACTGGAGGAAGGTCTTGTTGATGTTGCGAGTGAGCGCGAGGAACTGCCCCATCCCGTCGCGGTTGTTGTCGTGGGCGACGTACTTGCCCCAGTACATCAACGGCAGGCGGGCATCGCCGGCGACGCGCTTCTTGTTGTAGTAGTAGGTGTCGACCTGCCGCTCGCGCCCATCCACCTCGAGCACGGGGGTGATGAAGGTGATGATGTTCGAGCGGATGTTCTGGTAGAACGGCGTCTCGGTGACCGCGAGCCGGTAGGCGAGTTCCATCAGCATCTCGGGGCCGCCAGTCTCGGTCGAGTGCAGGCCGCTGGTCAGCCAGTAGATCGGCTTCGCGGTGTCGAGCAGTTCCTGCGCGCGAGCTGGCGAAGTGCGACGGGGATCGGTGAGCTCATTGAGAAAGCCCTTGTACTTCTCGAGGTCGCGGATCGTGGTCTCGTCAGCCACCGCGAGGACGTACATATCGCGCCCTTCCTCGGTGGTCCCGATCTTCCAGACCTTTACGCGGTCGGAGGCGGCGTCGAGCGCCTCGTAGTAGCGGTGGATGTCCTTCGCGTAGGTGAGTTCTCCCGGCGTGCCGGGGATCCGCCCGTGGAACTTGAGGGGAGTGGGGACCGTCGCCGACGCGGGGAGGTGATCGACGAGCTCGGTCGAGATCCGCGCATCCTGCAGGTATTCCTTGATCTTCGCGGTGTATTCCTGGTCGATCGCCTGCGGGGGCCCCTGGGCGACGAGGGGGGCGGCGAGCGCGGTGATGAGCAGCGCGGCGCGACAGGCGATGCGCCAGGGTCTGATGTGGGACATACAGTCTCCGTCGGTGGAACCGGGTGGGGAATCAGGGCGAGCAACAAACGATACGCATCGGGTGCGTCGAGCGCTTGTTGCTGGAACGTCAGGAACAACAGCGGGGCGGCCTGTCTGCAGGCCGCCCCGTCGTTGTTCCTCAGTCGGACGGGCCCTTCGGCCCGGAATGCCCTAGAACGCGTACCTCAGTCCCGCCTGGATCTGGCGCGGGTCGCCAAATCCACTGCGGATCGTGCCGTCGAAGTTGAAGAGGAGTGACCCGAACGCCGGATCGCGGAAGTTGTTCCGGCCGAGGACGTTGAAGATCTCGACGATCGCCTCGAGGGTGTCATCGCCGCGCAACACAAATGGACGCGCAAGCCGGAGGTCCCAGCTCGCGTACTCGTTGTCGCGACGGAGGGTGTTGCGCTCGAGGATCGTTCCGTTGTCGCAAATACGGTCGCCCGCGGTCCCCGCGCGCACACCCGAGGGGGCGTTCGCGACGCACGACTCGCTCATCGGCTGGGCCGATGCGTAGCTGAAGCGGTTGTTGAGCAGGAGTCCGTAGGGCAGCCGCGAGAGCACGAAGGCATTCAGGCGGTGCCGTTGGTCGCGGTCGCTGTAGCCCCACTCACGGTCGAGCCGGTCGGCGCGCGCATACCGGAATGTGAACGGGTCGCGCTCGTTGTCGTCATCCGATTTGTCCGTCGAGAGCGTGTAATTCACCTCGAACTGGTGGTTCACGCCACGCCGATTGGCCACCCCGATCGTGAGGCCACGATACTCGCTGCTGGCGCTGCTCTCCACGGTCGTGAGGGTGCCGACGCCAACACCACCGTTCGTGAGACCGGTGCTCCACGGACTGCCGAAGACGCTCGAGTTGCGATCCACGAACCGTGTGAGGCGGTCGGCATTCGCCATCGTCACCGATATGGAGCCGGTGAGCCCGGCCTCGCCGAGGGCACGCTCGTACCCAAGCGTCGCGCTCATCGTGCGCGGATTCCGGAAATCCTCGTCTACGATGAAGATGCCCGGCTGGAACGGTACCGCCGCCGGCGCCGGCGCAGGGAGCAGTGCGTCGATGTTGGGTGGCGGGCCCAAGATGCCCGTCAACGCGGTGTTCCGGAACATCGTCTGGCCCACCGAGCCGTTGTTGTTGCGCACTGAGGCGAAGTTGAGCGCTGCCACGCGGGCGTTGTAGATCCCGGCGCTGAACCGCACGACCTCCGTACCATTCCCCTTCCGGTCCCACGCCAGCGCGAACCGCGGCTGGATCATTCCCATGTCCGACGGGATCTTCCCGTTCGAGGGGAAGCGATAGGTACCCGTCCCATTGGTCACGGACTGCCCGATGAACTCGGTGAAGAACACGCTGCCCGGGTCGGTGATCGGATCGGGCTGCTTCACCCCTTCCCACCGGATGCCGTAGTTGATCGTGAGGTTCGGCGTGGCCTCCCAGGTGTCTTGCAGGAAGAGCGCCATGTCGGTCTGCTTGAGCGACTGCGTTCCCGACTGCTCGACGGTACGCCCGCCGACCCCCGCCTGCTGGAGGTAGAGCAGCACCGGGCCGGTGACCGTGTCGGTCGGGACATCGCAAGCTCCCGTTGTCCGCGTATACGCGGTGGCGCCCTTGCACTCGCGATAGCCAGAAGGGTTAGCCACGTAGCTCATGAACCCGGCCACGCTGCTGAAGATGAATCGGCCGTTCGCGAAGCCGATGAAGGTCTGCGTCGAGTTGACCAGATTCACCTCGGCGCCGGCCTTGATCAGGTGATTCCCCTTGACCATGCTGACGTTGTTGAGCAGCTGTAGTCGCGTGTCGTAGTACTCCACCGGGATGAAGAAGGGGCGCCCGAAGCGGAAGGCGTTCCCGAAGTCCATCGCGATGTCAGGGAAGTCACGGCCGGCGGGGCCGGGAAGCTTCGGCGCGTCATAGTCGCGCGGCCGGTCCTCGCGGGCGATCTGGAAGCGAAACTCATTCGCCATCGTGTTCGAGAGCTGGGTCGTGAGCTGCCCGCTGAGCGCGTTGCTTGACCCCTTCTCTATCGCGTTCGCGCTGCGACCCCAGGTGTCGACATCGAACGTGCCGTTGGTCTGCTGGTTGTTCGTGAAGTTGTACTTCGCGGAGAAGTTGGACCGCTCGCTCACGCGCCAGTCGACCTTCGCGAGGAATACTTGAGCGTTGTTGGTGCGCTCGATCGGTCCGAAGTCGTCGGTGAGCGCTCCGCCGAACGCGGTGTTGAGGAAGTTGGTCAGCGCGGTGAACTCCGGGCTGGCCGGGCGCGTCTTCTGCTTCGTCTCGGTGTACGCCTGCTGGTCGTAGGCGGTGAAGAAGAAGAGCTTGTCCTTGATGATCGGACCCCCGAGGGTAAACCCGAGCTGGTGCTGACCGAAGTCGGGCTTAAGCCTCGTGCCGTTGCCCTTGAGGTCGCCGGAGAGTGCGCCGTCCTTGCCGAAGTAGTGCAGCGATCCCGCGAGCGTGTTCGTGCCGCTCTTCGTGATGACGTTGACGAACCCGCCTGCCGAACGACCGAACTCCGCGTTGGCGCCCTGGCTCGTCACGACGAGTTCCTGCACTGCGTCGAGCCCGAACGTGAAGGCCGGGCGCTGTCCACCGCGCTGTTCGCCGAAGAAGGGATTGTTGAAGTCGGCGCCGTCGACGCTGACGTTGTTGAAGATGCCCCGTTGGCCCGCGATGTTGAGGACGTCGCCATCGGGACCCTGCGACACTGAGACGTTCGGCGTGACGAGCGTAAGCGCGAGGTAGTTGCGTCCGTTGTTCGGTATGCCGCGGACGGCCGCCGCAGTGAGTGTGGTCGCGGCTTCCGTCTTCGTCGCGTCCACCGGCGTTTGCGGTGTGCCGCTGACCGTGATCGTCGCCAGTTCGGTTGCCGAGCGCTTCAAGGAGAACGGTAGTTCGAAGACCTGTCCCACGCGGACCACCACGTCCTTCGCCGCGGTCGCCTCGTAGCCGATCGCCCGAACCGTGACCTCGTAGCGGCCGAGCGGCAGCAGCGTGGCGACGTAGAGGCCCGATTGGGTGCTCCGAAGCACTCGAGAGATGTTCGTCTCGGTGTTCTGGAGCGTCACGACGGCGCCGACCACCGGCGCGCCGGCCTGATCGAGTACGAGCCCGCGGACGACGCCCGTCGTCGCCTGCGATTGCCCGACGAGACGGCTCGGTGCGGCGATTGTGATCGCCACGGCGGCCAAGACACCAACAAGGAGCTTCGCCAACTGGATGGGTCCGCGTGGGTGGCTTCGCATGCACGTTCCTGCGTTGGGGTGGGCTGGCGCCGTCCGACGACGGCCGACTGCCCAAAGAAGGTGCGAGGAATCGCAACATTCTGCCAGCAGTGGAGGCCAGTGCCAGATTATCCCCGTGCCTTCCTCCCCCCTCCCGCGTCTCCGCAGGCTCTGCCTCGCCCTGCCCGGCGCGACCGAGGTCAAGGCGTGGGGCGCGCCGACCTTCCGTTGCGGGAAGATCTTCGCGATGTACGCCAACCCGAAGGATCATCACGGGGGCGGCCGGCACGGCGTCTGGCTCAAGGCCGCGCCGGGGGTGCAGGAGATGATGATCCGAGATCGTCCGAATCGCTTCTTCAGGCCGCCCTATGTGGGTCCGAGCGGTTGGGTGGGCGTCTGGCTCGACAAGAACCCGCCCTGGAAGGAGATCGCATTGCTCGTCGAGGACAGTTGGCGACTGACGGCGCCAAAGAAGCTGCTCAAGGGCAGAGGGGAGATGTGAGATGGGAGAAGCGTGCCGGTGACTGCCCGGCAAGCGATGCGGGAATGAAGAAGGCGCGGCGAAGTTCCTGCCGCGCCCCTTCCACCTTCCACCTTTCTCCTGCCGTTAGACCGGGAACAGCATCTCACGATACCGTGGCAGCGGCCAGTACTCATCCCCCACCGCGAGCTCGAGCTTGTCCGACACCTCGCGCGCCGCGGCCATCGCCTCCGACCCCGTACTCGTGAGGAACGCTGCACACTTCACGCCATCGTGGTGGAGCGTGTTCGCCTTCGCGATCGCTGCGTGCAGCGCAGCCGTCCGCGCCTGCAGTTGTGTCGCGAGCTTCCCGACCGACTCCGCGGCCGCCTTCTGCGGAATCGTCTTGATGCCCCCCTGCTTCGCCTTCGCCGCACCCTCGGCCAACGCGCCGAGGTAGGCGTACGCGGCCGGCAGCACTTGGGTCGTCAACATCTCCGCCATCGTCTCCATCTCGATCAGCACGTCCTTCACATAGCGCTCGAGCCGGATGTGGTAGCGGCTCTCGAGCTCGGCCTCGTTCAGGATCCCGCTCCCCTTGAAGAGCGTCTTCGCTCCCGGCGTGCCGAGTTGGGCGAGCGCCTCTGGGGCGCGGCGGAGGTTCAGCAGCCCGCGCTTCTTCGCCTCGGTGACCCAGGCGTCGCTGTAGTTGTTCCCCTCGAATCGGATCGGACTCGTCTCCTTGAATGCGGCGCGCACGACCTTGAGCGCCGCGTCGTCCACCGACGAGGTCTTCTTCAGCTCAGCCTTCAGCGTCGCCGTGATCTCGGTGATCGCTTCTGCGACTGCCGCGTTGAGCAACATCACCGGGAAGGCGATGCTCTGCGACGACCCCACCGCCCGAAACTCGAACTTCGATCCGGTGAAGGCGAAGGGAGAGGTCCGATTGCGGTCGGTGTTGTCCTGTTCGATCTCGGGCAGCTTCGCGACGCCGAGCTCGAGCATCGCCTGCTCGGCCTTCGTCCCGGCGCGGCCGGCGATGATGTCCTCGATCATCTTCGTGAGCGCTGCGCCCATGAAGACCGAGATGATCGCCGGTGGCGCCTCGTTCGCGCCGAGCCGGTGCTCGTTGCCGCTCGTGCCGATCCCCGCCCGCAGCAGCCCCTGATGCTTGTGCACGCCCTTCAGGATCGCCGCGAGGAACATCAGGAAACGCAGGTTCTGGTGCGGCGTCTTCCCCGGCTTGAGCAGGTTGATGCCGTTGAGCGCATTGTCGCTCGCGATCGAGAGGGACCAGTTGCAGTGCTTCCCCGAGCCGTTGATGCCGGCGAAGGGCTTCTCGTGCAGCAGCGCCTGAAGGCCGTGACGGAGCGCGACGTCCTTCATCACCGACATCACGAGCTGGTTGTGGTCGGTCGCGATGTCGGTCTCCTCGAACTGCGGCGCCATCTCGAACTGGCAGGGAGCGACCTCGTTGTGCCGCGTGACGATCGGCACGCCGAGCTTGTGGAGTTCGTACTCCAGCTCGGCCAGACAGGCCTGCACGCGCTCGGGGATCCCGCCGAAGTAGTGGTCCTCGAGCTGCTGTCCGCGCGGCGGCGGCGCGCCGAGGAGCGTGCGACCCCCCATCACGAGGTCGGGACGCATCGCGAAGTGTGTCCGGTCGATGATGAAGAACTCCTGCTCCGTTCCCATCGTCGTGAAAACGCGGAGGGCGCCCTTGTCGCCGATCACATCGAGCAACTCACGGGCCGCGCTGGAGAGCACGTCGCTCGAGCGGAGGAGAGGCGTGATCTCGTCGAGCGCCTCACCGTTGTAGCCGATGAAGACTGAGGGGATGCAGAGGGTCTTCGTGCCGGCGGCTTCCATGATGAAGAGGGGGGACGCCGGGTTCCACGCCGTGTAGCCGCGCGCCTCCCAGGTCGCCCGCAGTCCACCCGACGGGAATGACGACGCGTCGGGCTCGGACTGGATGAGCTGGTCGCCGGTGAACGACTCCACCGCGCCCTTCGCCCCATCTAGTGAGAGGAACGCGTCGTGCTTCTCGGCGGTGAGTCCCGTCTGCGGCTGGAACCAGTGACAGAAGTGCGTGACGCCGCGCGAGATCGCCCACTCCTTCGCCGCCTTCGCGACCGTCGGTGCGATCTCCCGGTCGAGCTTCTTCCCGAGCCGGATCGCCTCGGTGAGCTTCTCATAGACGTCCTTCGGCAGCTTGTCGCGCATCTGGCGCGCGCCGAAGGTGCTCTCGCCGAAGTACGCCGAGATCGGCACGGGATTCTCGCGCATCGCCGGCACATCGGGGGTGGCGACCGATCGAGTCGAGATCGCGCGGAGTACCTCCGCGCGGGTGCGGCTGGAGTTGTGCATCGGCGGTATGACTCCCTATCGAAGGACTGTGACGACGCGATTCTGCGAAAAAAGCAAACTTAGACGTGCATTCCAGCAAGAACAAGGCCGAAAAATCAGAAATGCCCTATGGAATCAGCGAATTTCGCATGATTTTGCGAACGACCCTTGATCAGGTGAGCGCTCGGGGCTTTCCAGCGCCTAGTGCCCGAACACCCTAACTCATTGCACCACAACGTGTTCAGGGCAACGTATCAACCCGGATCATCCCCCGCATCCGCGGGTGGATCGTGCACTGGTACCGATACTCCCCGGTATCCGACGGCACCCAGACGAACGCCTCGCCGGGACGCAGTTCACCCGAATCGAAGAGCTCACGACGCACGGCGTTGTGGCGCACCACATCCGCGTTCTTGAACTCCACCGTGTCGCCGATGTGGACCGCGAGTTCCCGCGGCATGAACGAGATCGCCTTCATCTGTACCTCTAGTCGCGCGCCGTTCGAGACATTCCATCTGGCAGCAACACCCCATGCGAGGCTCGAGCCCAGCAGGGCCAAGGTGAGAATGCGTCGCGTCACACTCACCGGCGCCGCACCGACTTCTTCGCGGCGAGGGTCTGCGCATGCTCCAAGTGTGCCGCAACGGCCGGCCGCACCGCGATGAGGAGCTCTCGAAGCTCTGCGTTCTGGGCCGACGGGATGAGCGCCCCGTCGATCGCACCGAGCACAGTCGTGTGGTAGCTCACTTCGTTCGCCGCGTAGGCGCTGTCGAACGCCGCGCCCTCGAGCTCCCGCAGTGTCAGCCGCTTCGTCTCGGCGTCGTCTCGGAAGTCGAAGGAGATCTGGTTGTCCACCGGCGTGACCTTGAGGCGCGTGACAAGCGCCGTTGCCGCCTCATTCACCGACTGGTGGTCCTTCTTCACCATCGTCGCGAATCCCCGGACGTCGGCATCGGCGCTCTTCGCGAGGGCGAGGTCGGCGTAGAGGATGTCAGCGTTGTTCGCTGCGACGACGATCGCGGCGATGTTCGCGTCGGTGAGCCCGCTGACAGACGCGGGCGCTGCTGACGCGGTCGCTTCGGGCGCGGCGGAGCCGCGTACGAGGCTGCAGGCCGACGTGAGTGCGACGAGCAGTAACAGGGCAGGGCGGAGAGATCGCATACGGTGAAGACTCCTCGTGGTTGGCTTGAGTGGCAAGGGCGTGTGTCGCTTGAGTGGTACGATCCCCACGGCTAGCTTCCCCGTCACGGCGCCGTGGCCAAGTGGTAAGGCGGCAGACTGCAAATCTGCTATTCGTCGGTTCGATTCCGACCGGCGCCTCTCTGAGAGGCAGATGGGAGATGGAAGATGGGAGAGGGGCGGCCGTTCGGCCGCCCCTCGGTCGCTTGCGGTCAACAGTGAATGGTCGCACCGTTCGCGGGGCTTGTTTGGACACGGTCGGCGACCCTCTACGGGATGGATGAATGACGCTCTCGCGACGCGGCTTTGTGACTGGGCTCACTGGGACGAGCGCCGTGTGGCTCGTAGGCGCGATCGCCTGCCGCGACGCCGCCGACCCGGCGATGCAGTCACACACACCGCCAGCCGATTCCCCGGCGCCGCCGCGCGAGCTCCGCTTTCTCACGCCCGACGAGTTCGCGGAGGTCCAGGCGATCGCGGCGCGGATCATCCCCACCGATGAGACTCCGGGTGCGCGTGAAGCCGGCTGTGCCTGGTTCATCGACGGTGGACTCGCGACTTTCGGGAAGGACGCGCAACCGCTCGTCCGCGACGGTCTGGTGACGCTCGCCCGCGATGTCGCGAAGAAGCATCGCGGGAAGCGGCGACTCTCCGAGCTGACCGAGGCGGAGCAGGACGAGATGCTCAAGTCGATCGAGCGGACACCGCTCTTCGGTTTCCTTCGATTCACCACGATCGCCGGGATGTTCGCGCTCCCGAAGTACGGCGGGAACAAGGACTACATCGGATGGGATCTCGTTGGCCAGGAGCGGGTCTTCGAATTCAAGCCGCCCTTCGGTTGGTACGACCATCCCGACAACCAGCGCGCCCTTCTCGGGAGGGTGCTCTGATGCCGCAGCGCCAAGCTCCGGGACGCACCTTCCCAATCACCGAGGAAGTGGATTTCGTCGTGATCGGATCAGGTCCAGCGGGTGGATCGGTCGCTCGCGAACTCACCCGCAACGGCTTTAACGTCGTCCTCCTCGAGCAGGGACGCGCGATCCCACCCGAAGACATGGAGCACGACGAACTCGGCGCACTGATCACGGGGCGCTGGACGAATGACGCCGAGAAGCAGCCCCAGACCTTTCGCCAGACGCCAGCCGCCAAGGCCGAGCGACGCCAGTATATCGGCTATGCGATGGCGGTCGGCGGTACGAGCTTCCACTACACGGCGAACTACTGGCGCTTCCGCCCGATCGACTTCAACGAATTCTCCGTTCGCGGTGGTGTGAAGGGCGCCGCACTGGCCGACTGGCCGATCACCTACGACGAGCTCGAGCCCTACTACACAGCGGTCGAGTGGGCGATCGGCGTCTCCGGCCAGACAAGCGACAACCTCGGAGAACCGCACCACTCGCGGCCCTATCCGTTGCCGCCGCTGAACGTCACTGGACCCGGCGTCCTCCTCGAGCACGGCTGCCAGAAGCTCGGCTGGACCTCGAAGGCCGCGCCGATGGCGATCCTCTCGCGCGAGTACAAGGGACGCCAGCCCTGCCACAACTGTGGCTTCTGTCTCGCTTTCCCCTGCGAATGGGGCGCGAAGTCCGGCACCAACTACACCATGGTCCCCGAGGCACTCCGCTCCGGCCGCTGTGAGTTGCGTTCGCAGAGCTACGTGCGGAAGATCGAGACGAATGAGGCGGGTCGGGTCACCGGCGTCATCTACTTCGACAAGGACCGCAACGAGGTCGTGCAGCGCGCGAAAGCGGTGGTCCTCTGCGCCAACGGCGCCGAGTCACCGCGACTCCTTCTGAACTCGAAGTCGAACCGATTCCCCGATGGCCTCGCCAACTCGAGCGGCGTTGTCGGCAAGCACTTGATGTTCAATGGCAATCCCGGTTCGCGGGGGGTGTTCGAGCACGAGGTGAATGCTCATCGCGGTCCAGTGGTCTCGCGTATCACCCACGAGCACTACGAACTCGACCCGGCGCTCGGCCTCTGGGGCGGGGGTGGATTCGACATGCGGCTTTCGGTGCCGGCGATGCTCACGACGCTCTCGATGCCGCCGAGCGAGCCCCAGTGGGGCAGCGCCTTCAAGAAGCGCGTGAAGACCTGGTTCACCCACATCGCCGAGGCCGCCGGCCACACGAGTTCACTGCCGGTCGCTGACAACTCCATCTCACTCGATCCCGAACTGAAGGATGCGTGGGGACTGCCGGCGATCCGCACGACGTACAAGGAGCACGAGCAGGACCTCCGGCTCTACAAGTACTTCCGCGATCGGAGCGTGGAGCTCCTGAAGGCAGCCGGCGCGACGAAAACGGACGAGGCTCCGATCAACGATGACCCCGGATTCGCCGTGCACCTGCTCGGCACCTGTCGAATGGGGAACGACGCGACCTCGTCCGTGGTGGACAAGTTCCATCGGACGCACGATGTGAGGAACCTCTTTATCGTGGACGGCAGTTCGTTCGTGACGAGTGGGCGCGGGCAGCCGACGCTCACCATCCAGGCGCTCGCGTTCCGGGCGGCGGACCACATCGCGCAGTTCGCGAAGCGCGGGGAGATCTGAGGGTCGAGGGAACTGCAACGGCTTTCACCACAGAGGCACAGAGGACAAAGAGAAAGGACGCGACCACTCACCACGAAGCCGCGCAGCCACGACGGACCGCGAGAACTTTGGGGGAACCACGCGCCCGGAGAAGTGCCACGTAGTTCCCCCCGTTCTGTAGTTCGCCGGTGTCGTGCTCTGTGCCCTCTGTGCCGCTGAGGTGAACGCCGCTGTGGTGAGCGATCAGCGCGCGAGTCGCAACGCCGCCCGCCGCTCCCGTTGCTCGGCCTCGATCCGCCCGCACATCACGTCGCAGAGATCGAACACCGCATCGTCGGCGAGCGAGTAGTACGCGAAGGTCCCTTCCTTTCGCCGAGTCACGAACCCCGCCGCGGTGAGCTGCTGCAGGTGCTTTGACACGTTCGCCTGTCCCAGCCCGGTCTCGGCCACGAGTTCTGAGACGCTCCGCTCACCGCTGCGCAGCTCGGCGAGCAATTGCAGGCGCGCCGGTTCGCCGAGCGCCTTGAACCGATCAGAGAGCGCACCGAAGAGCGCGGGGGAGATCACGCGCGGGACCATCTCAGCTTCCCGTCGGCGCGGCACCGCGCACGACCGCGTGCCCGGCGCGCTGCCATCCCTGGATGCCGCCACTCAAGTTCGCGACGCCGCTGACGCCGAGCCGCTGGAGCACTGACGTGGCGATCGCCGACCGCGCTCCACTCTCGCACTGCATCACGATCGGCTTATCGCGCGGAATCTCGGCGAGGCGATCGGCGAGGTGACCCACTGGGATGTGGATCGCGCCGGGCAGATGACCCGCGTCCCACTCGGAACGATTGCGCACGTCGACCACCGTGACCGCTTCGCGCGCCAGCTGCGGCGCGAGCGTCGCCGCGTCGGTCCGCACCACGGTGCCCGTCGGCCGACCCGCGGCCCTCCACTCGCCCACGATCGCGGCGTCGTACCATGTGGTCACGCGGTCGAGTCCGATCATCACCAGCTCTCGCACCGCGTGCTCGATCCCGTGGGCGCTGTCCGCGATCAGGTGGATGTCGACGTCGTATCGTACGAGCCATCCGGCCCACGTCGAGAAGCTCTTGCCCAGCGGCACGTTGATGGTGCCCGGTACGTGGGCCTTGGCGAACTCGCTTGCCGGTCGCGAGTCCACCACCGCGACGCCGGTCGCAAGCGCCCGGTCCAGCGAGACGAGATCGCCGTGCGCGGGCGTTGGAAAGGCGCCGAGGATCGGAGGACCATAGCGATTGATCCGCTTCATCTCGGCGAAGTAGAGTGGCGGCTCAGGTTGCCCCGCGAGGACCATCGCGACGAACTCGGCCTCATCCGGCGTGCCGACGCCCCAGTTGAACCGTTTCTCGTAGCCGACTGTCGACGACGGCACCGCGCCGAGGGACTTCCCACACGCCGATCCGGCGCCATGACCAGGCCACACCTGCACCCAGTCGGGAAGTGCGCGGAAACGTTCGAGGGAGCGAAAGAGCTGCTTCGCACCTGCTTCCATCGTGTTCGCCACCTTCGCCGCCCGCTCGAGCAGGTCGGGGCGTCCGACGTCGCCGACGAAAACGAAGTCCCCACTCAGGATGCCCATCGGCTCGGTCGCGACTGCTGTGTCGGTCACCACGAAGGAGAGGTGTTCCGGCGTGTGCCCCGGCGTGTGTATCACGCGGAGGTGGATGTTCCCCACCTTGATCAGGTCGCCGTCGTGCAGTAGTGTCGCGCCGTCGCTCGCCGCGAAACCGTACTGCCAATCCTTCCCGCCCTCGGCCGAGAGCAGGAGCTTCGCGTGCGCCGCCCGCGCGAGCTCGCGCGACCCGGAGACGAAATCCGCGTGGATGTGCGTCTCCGTCACCTGCGTGATGCGCAACTTCTCCGCTCTCGCCGCGTGGAGGTACTGCTTGATGTCGCGGTTCGCGTCGACGACGATCGCCTCACCAGTCGCGCCACACCCGATCAGGTACGATGCCTGCGCCAGCCCTTCGTCATAGAATCGCTTGAGGAACACGGGATCTCCGGTTGGATCAGATGGTCGCGTACTGCCAGAGCATCAACGAGCCGACGGCGAGGAGCAGCACGGCGAATGCCCGCTTGAGTGTGCGCGCCGGCACCCGGTCGATGAGCGCCGATCCAGCGAGGATGCCGATCGCCATGAAGGCGCCGAACCAGAACACGAGCCTCCACTGCACATCGGCCGCGCCCCGATAGCCGACGAATGCGGCAGCGGTGTTCATCGCGATCACCAGCAGCGATGTCCCTACCGCCTGTCCCATCGGCAGTCGCCCGACCAGCACGAGCGCCGGCACGATCATGAACCCGCCCCCGGCCCCCACCGTGCCGGTGAGTGCCCCGACCCCGACGCCGATCGCGAGAAGCAGCGGCCACGACGGCGCCGCACTTGCCAACGTGGCGTCGTCGAGCCGCGCGTTGCGGAACATCGAGACGGCCGCCACGATGATCACGATCGCCAGCAGGGCGAGCTGCACCTGCCCGTTCAGCGACCGCGCGAGCCGGGCTCCGCCGTACGCCCCCACCATCGCCGACGCACCGAGTGGCAGGGCTGTGCGGAGCGCGACCTTTCCGGCGCGCCAGTGCTGGAACGCGCCGAGGAGCGCCGCCGCCCCGACCACCGGAAGGCTCATTGCGATCGCGGCTTTCGGTTCGACGCCGAGCGCGTAGACGAAGGCCGGAACGGTGAGGATCGATCCGCCGCCGCCGAGCAACCCAAGGGTCACACCGATGGCGATCGCGAGGAAGGCAGCGAGGAGTGACATATATTACTGAATAGTAGAATAGTATGGTGCGAGCGTCAAGTGCGCCCGCGGACCTGCGACGGGTATCTTCCGTGATGCTTCCGGCACGCCCGGCCTCGACCCTCCTGCTCCTCCTCGCCGCCCTCGCCTGCGACGCCCCGCTCCACGGCACGGAGTACGATCCCGCATCGCCCGCTCCGACTCTCGAACTCACCGGCGCCGAGAGGATCTTCCGGCTCTCCGACCACCGCGACACGACGGTCCTGCTCTACTTCGGGTACACGCACTGTCCAGACGTCTGCCCGACGACGCTGACCGATTGGGCGAAGGCCCGTCGCATCCTCGGAGACCGCGCCGCGCGCGTCCGATTCGTCTTCGTGAGCGTTGACCCCGGCCGCGATACGCCAGCACTCGCCCGCGCCTACGCGAGACAGTTCGACTCCACCTTCATCGGCGTGGTCGCCAATGATGACCAGATCGCGCGTCTCAGGCGAGACTGGGGGGTCGCCGTCTTCACGCAGGGCGATCCGCGAAGCCCCGACTACGGTGTCGGTCATCCGTCGCGCACCTTCATCGTCGATCGCCGCGGACGCCTGCGGCTCACACATTCTCCCGGAACGACGCCCCAGATGATCGCCGACGATGTGCGCAACCTGCGCTGAGGCGATGCGACGCGCGGTGTTGCTGCTCGCGTTTGGCGCGCTCGCCTGCGGGAGTGCGGAGCCGCCGGCGCGTCGTGCGCCCACGCTCGTTGCTCACGACGCCTGGGCGCGGAGTGCCGACAGCGGCGGTACGACGGCAGTCTATCTCGTCATCAAGAACACCGACACCGTGCCGGATACCCTTCGCGCGGTGCGCAGCGCACTCGCGGCCGACGCCGGGATGCATGTCTCGATGGACCGGCGTGGCACGATGCAGATGGTCCCGGTCCGCTCACTCGCGGTCTCCGGGCGTGACAGCGTCGTCTTCCGTCCGTTGGCGACCCACGTGATGCTGACAGGGCTTCGGGCGTCTATTGGGGCCGGTGATCTTCTCTCCCTCACGCTTGAGTTCACCTCGGGCACGACGCTTGCAGTCCCTGTGACCGTGCGCCAGCCCTGAACGGCCCCTCCGAATGCGATCCTTCGACTCACTCCGTCACGTCGCACTCCTTGCACTCCTGCTCGCTCCGGCAGCAGGGGCGCAGGTGACTTGCGAACTGAGTGATCCGAGTTGCCTCCCGCCGCGGGTGGCGCGCGAGTTCCGCGGCGTGTGGGTCGCGTCGGTCGCCAACATCGACTGGCCCTCGCGTCCCGGACTCACCCCGGAAGTTGCGCGCCGCGAGTTGATCGCCCTCCTCGACAACGCGCGGCGAAGTGGGCTCAATGCCGTGATCCTGCAGGTGCGACCCGCGGGCGACGCGCTCTATGCCTCGGAGCTCGAACCCTGGTCGGAATACCTCACGGGGCGACAGGGAACGGCTCCGCGGCCTTGGTGGGACCCGCTCACGTTCGCCGTCGAGGAGGCGCATCGCCGCGGCCTCGAGCTGCACGCCTGGTTCAATCCCTATCGCGCCCGCCACCCCTCGGCCACCGGATCGCTCTCGACGCGCCACATCGCGACGCGACGTCCCGCGCTCGTCCGCACCTACGGCAAACAGCGGTGGATGGATCCCGGAGAGCCCGCCGTGCGCGAGCACACGGTGAAGGTCGTGCTCGACGTCGTGAAACGGTACGATATCGATGGCGTCCACATCGACGACTACTTCTATCCGTACAAGGAGCTCGACCGGGTCGGCAACGCGATCGAGTTCCCCGATTCAAGCAGCTACGCGCGGTACCGCACGGCCGGCGGGATCCTCGAGCGCAACGACTGGCGCCGCGAGAACGTCGACCGTCTCGTCGAGGAGCTCTACACACAGATCCGCTCCACCAAGCCGTGGGTGAAGTTCGGCATCAGTCCGTTCGGGATCTGGCGTCCGGGCTTTCCCACGGCCGTCGCGGGCTTCGACGCCTATGCCGAGCTCTACGCCGATGCGCGGAAGTGGCTGCGCGAGGGGTGGGTCGACTACCTCGCGCCGCAACTCTACTGGCCGGTCAGCGCGGCCGCGCAGCCGTACCCGCTGCTCCTTCGATGGTGGGCCGAGCAGAATGCCCTCGGGCGCCACCTCTGGCCCGGCAACTATTCGAGCAAGGTCGCCGCACCCGGTCGCACGGCCTGGCGGACGGCGGAGATCGAGGATCAGGTGGCCGTGACGCGGGCCGAAGCGGGCGCATCAGGCAACATCCATTTCTCTGCGAAGGTGTTCCTCGAGGACCGCGATTCGATCTCGACCCGACTCGCGCGCTCGATCTATGCGGAGCCGGCGCTCGTTCCCCCCTCGCCGTGGATGGACGTCCCGCCGTCGGGGGAACCGAAAGTGACGGTCCGGCGCGCGGTCGGCGGCGGCCTCATCGCAAGTCTCGCCGCGGCCGCCGGAGAAGTCCCGCGCTGGTGGCTCGTGCAAACGCGACTGCGCAGTGGCGAGTGGCGCAGCTCGCTGGTGCGTGGCTCGGCGCGCGAAGTCTCGATCACCGCCGCTGCGGACCGCGTCGCGGTGCGCGCGGTCGACCGTGCGGCGATCGAAGGCCCGATGCAGGTGATCAAGGTGCTGCAGCGACCGTGACCAACGGTGTGACCGGAAAATGAAGCGGGCGGGGGATTCGATCCCCCGCCCCCTTCCTTCATTAGTATTTATAGTTTTTCCAGGTGCGGATGAGCTTTTGGTAATGGGCGGCGGAGTGCGTAGTGGGGTTGTAGGGTGCGAGAATTCCCGCGTCGACGAAGTCTTTGCGAAAACGGCGGTTGTCGTCGTTAAAGCTCACCACCTTGCCGGAGGCGTCGACGAAATCTCTGTTTTCAAACGGGTGCCAGGAAAAAGTATCATCTTCTCCCCAAAGCTCTCCGTACGCTCCCACTTGGGGATAATAGTCTTTGAACGGCCGGCCCGCGTTTTCATGGCAGCGCGTGCAAAAGGCGTCCGAGACGGGGAAGAAAGA
>JANPCH010000106.1:0-18881 GCA_031430835.1 Gemmatimonadaceae bacterium | reverse complement strand
GACATCGCGTACGAGATCGATCGCGGCGGCGGGCCCGCCGGCCTGCTGGCGATGGATTATCCCGACAAGACCTGGGTCGGGAAGACCCTCGCCGACATCGCCAAGATGCGGAATGAGGACCCGGTCGAGACGGCACTCTACATCCAGTTGAATGGTTTCGACCGGCCAGGTGGGATCGAGTGGCGCGCCTTCGCGGTCTCCCTCGAGGACCTGAAGGAGTTCATGCGCAAGGACTACACCGCGGTCTGCACCGACCGCCAAGGAGACGGACCGCGCACCCGCGAGAATCGATTCGTCCATCCCGGGACCTTCGGCACCTCGACGCGCCGCATCAAGCGTTTCGTGCTCGATGAGGCGGTCACCACGCTTCCCTTCGCGATCCGCTCAATGACGTCGCTGTCGGCGCAGATCCTGGGGCTCAAGGATCGCGGGCGGCTCGCCGAGGGACTCAAGGCCGATGTAGTGGTCTTCGATCCCCTCACGATCCGCGACAACGCGACGTACTTCGAACCCTTCCAGTACAGCACAGGGATCAACTTCGTGCTCGTGAACGGGCAGTTCGTGGTCGATGGTGGGAAGCCGACGGCCGCGAAACCCGGGAAGGTGCTCGAACGGCAGCGCACGGCGCGGGCGCGTTGAACGAGGCCCATTCGGGCCTCGCCGCGTGGCAGCAAGCGGAACTCCCCGAACCTCCGCGTCCTCGCGGTCTCCAGTGGATCGGCGTCGTCGGGCCCGGTGTCATCGTGCTCGGTGCGTCGATCGGCAGCGGGGAGTTCCTCCTCGGGCCCGCGACCTTCGTGCGCGTTGGGCTGACCCTCCTCTGGGTGACGAGTCTCGCCGTTCTCCTGCAGACCGTCTTCAATCTTGAACTGATGCGCTACACGATGGCGACGGGCGAACCGATCGCCACCGGCTTCATGCGCACGCGGCCCAGCTCGCGTTTCTGGGCGGTGATCTACTCGGCGCTGATGGTGCTCCAACTCGGGTGGCCCGGATGGGCCGGCGCGGCGGCGGGCGCCTTCTTCTTCCTTGGCACCAAGCAGGTCGCGGGTGCGGCTGACGTCGATACGGTCTACCTCATCGCGGCCGGGCTCTTCCTTGCGTGCGTGACGATCCTCCTCGTCGGGCGCCGGATCGAGCGCACACTCGAGGTGCTCAACTGGTTCCTCGTCGCGGCGATCCTCGGCTCATTCGGTGTGCTGGCGGCGATCTTCGTCGCGCCGGCCACGTGGGTCGCAGCCCTCGGCGGCTTCTTCGGCTTCTCACCGAACCGAGGGACCTTTTCGTTCCTCCCCGAAGGAGTGGACTTCTTCCTCCTCGGGGCCTTTGCGGCGTACAGCGGTGCGGGCGGTGTGATCAACATCGCCCTCTCGAACTGGGCGCGTGACAAGGGCTACGGGATGGCGAAGCACTCGGGGTTCATCCCGGCGGCGGTCGGAGGGAAGGAAGTGAAGTTGGCTCACACCGGTTTCGTCTTCGCGCCCGACGCGCGTGCGATGGAGCGCTGGCGCGGGTGGTGGCGCATCGTGCGCGTGGACCAGTGGGGGGTCTTCTGCGTCGGCGCAGTGCTCGGGATGGCGCTCCCGGCGGTGCTCTACGTGACCTTCCTCGAGCCGGGACTCGACATCCGCGGCTACGGGATCGCGGCCACGCTCGCGAATGCGATGGAGGCGCGGCTGCCGATGATCGGCGGCGTGGTGGCGTTCCTCGGAGCCTGGGTCCTCTTCAAGACCCAGCTCGACCTGTTGGACGGCCTCACGAGGATGCTCACCGACATCGGGTGGACCGGGAGCCGTCGTCTGCGCCGCTGGCTCGGCGACGATGTGCGCAAGCTCTACTACGGTGTGCTCGCGCTGATCGTCGTGTGGGGGCTCACTGCCCTTAAGCTCGTACAGCCGATCCTGCTGGTGCAGATCTCGGCCAACGTCGGCGGGATCGTGTTCGTGATCGCGGGCCTGCACCTCCTCTATGTGAACACGCACATCCTCCCCGAGGCCGTGCGGCCGGGAATCTGGCCGCGGGTGGGGCTCGTGACGCTCGTGCTCTTCTACGGATTCTTCTCGGCGATGTCGCTGCGGTCGCTGCTCGTTTAGGAGAGCTCGGCCAGGAGTTCGATCAGTTCGGTCGCGTGCGCCGGCCGTCCTTCCGGTGCCTTCGAGAGGAGCCGCATCACGAGCGCCGAAAGCGCCGGTGGCACGTCGGGATTGCCCTCGCCGGGAAGGGGTGGTGTGGTCGTGAGCACCTTCGCGATGAGCGAGACGAGGGATGGCGCCTGGAAAGGTGGGCGCCCAGTGAGACACTCATAGAGGACGACGCCGAGGGCGTAGAGATCGGCCCGGGGATCGATCGGCTCCCCCGCGAGCTGCTCTGGCGCCATATAGGTCGGCGTGCCAACCGCCATCCCCGTCTGGGTGCGCGACGAGGTCGCCTCGGTGAAGCGAGCGATGCCGAAGTCCATCACCTTGAGCACGCCCTCCCCGTCGATCAGCGCGTTCTCGGGCTTCACGTCGCGGTGGATCACCCCCGCCGCGTGCGCGACTGCGAGCGCCTCGGCGAACTGTCGTGCGAGGGCGAGTGCGCTTGCCGCGCCGAGCTTCCCACGCGTCTCGAGGAGCTCACGCACGGTGATGCCACGCACGTACTCCATTGTGACGAAGGCGATGCCATCGGCATCGCCCAAGTCGTGCGTACGGACGACGTTCCGATGCGAGATCCGCCGTGCCAGACGGATCTCCGACTTGAGCTGCTCGGCCAGCACGGGGTCGAAACTGAGCAGTTCGCGGCGGATCGTCTTGATCGCGACCTCCTCGCCAAGCTCACGGTCGTGGGCACGATACACGACGCCCATCCCGCCGCGGCCGATCACGTCGAGGATCTCATATCGGGTCCCGAGCACCCTTCCGATCGCGAAGGCATCGTCGGCGCCCGCGTTGCGCCCCGTCGGTCCGGCGTGTGCGGACTTGAACTCGTTGGTCGCCTTGGTGACGTCACTGCGAAGCTCGATGAGCTGTTCGCGGAGCCGCGACTCGCGCTGCCGTACACCGACGGCCATCGCATCGAACACGCGCGCCAAGCGCCCGAGCTCGTCATCGCGGCCGACGATCGAAGCGAGCGCACCCGGTGCGTAGGTGCCGTGTTCGACCGCACCGGCGGCCTCGATCACCTTCGCCACCTGGCGCAGGTAGTCGGCTTCGCGGTCGTGCCAGCGCTTCTTCTCAAGCGACGCGCCGATGCGCGCCCGCAGGAGCACCTGATCGAATGGCTTCGCGAGGTAGTCCTCGGCGCCGTGCTCAATGCAGCGGACCACGCTCGCGAGGTCGTCGAGGGCCGAGATCATGATCACCGGGATGCTGCGCGTCCCCTCGTCCTTCTTGATCCGCTCGAGCACGGCGAAGCCGTCCATCCCCGGCATCAGGACGTCGAGGAGGACAAGGTCGAACGATCCATTCGCGATCCGGGCGAGTGCTTCCGCGCCCGACCCGACGCTGTCCACGGAGTACCCCTCGCGCACAAGGCGTCGCGCGAGCACGGTGCGGTTCTCTTCGACATCATCGACGATGAGGATCCGGCTCGTCGAGCCGACGGCGGACGGCGCGATGGCCGGCGGCGCGCTGGAGGCGACGGAGGATGGCTCGAGAACGGGCGACGGTGACGGCGTGGCCGACGAAGGCGGGGTCGGCAGGGCCGTCAGGCGCCGCGCCGCCTGCGCGATCCGCTCGACGTCGGTGGTGAACTCGTCCTCGCGACCCTCGGCGAGGAGGTTGGCCGTCGCGGCGATCACCCGTGCCTGTGGCTCTGCGAGACCGACAAGGAGCGCCGTCAGCGCTGACCGTTGAACGATGCCAGTGGGAGGGAGCGCCGCGTTGATCAGCGTCAACGCGCTCCGCGCCGCGGCGCAGATCTCGTCGAAGGCCTTCGCGTCGACTGAACCGTCGGCGACATCTTCGCGGAGGAGTTCGGCGTAGCCGAGGATGTGATTGACCGGGGTGCGGAGTTCGTGCCGCAACTCGGCGGCGACGTCCGGCGTGATCAAATGCCCTTGTGTGAAGCCGACGCTCATTTGGCCGTCAGTTGGGCCTCGATCTTCCCGAGCAACCGGGCCAGGTCGATCGGCTTCGTGTCGTAATCGTTCGCCCCGGCCTCGAGCGCCCGCTCGCGATCCCCCGCCATTGCGTGGGCGGTGAGCGCGATGATCGGCAGCGCCTTCGTCTCCGGCAACGCACGCAACTGCTTCGTCGCCTCCCAGCCATCGATCTCAGGGAGGCTCATATCCATCAGCACGAGGTCGTAGTTGCCAGCGCGCGCCATCTCGATGCCCTGGCGCCCGTCCACCGCGATCGCGATCTCGTAGCCGCGTCGTTCCAGTCGGCGCGAGAGCATGTCGCGATTCATCTCGTTGTCCTCGACGAGCAGGATCCTGGTCATCCGGTCCACTCCTCCGATCGTTGGTTCATCATCGGCGCGCCGCCACGAGCGCACCGATCTCCCGCACGAGGTCCTCCGGCCCACCTCCCTTCTGTACGATCCCCTCGACCCCGCCGTTCAATCGCGTGCGATCCTCGTCGGTGAGCACTTTCGCGGTGATGACGATGACCGGCGGTCCGTCACGACGCCCGGCCTCGCGCAGTCCCTCGAGGAATCCGAAGCCATCCATCTCCGGCATCAACAGGTCGAGCAACACCAGGGCCGGACGCTCGGCGCGCACCTGCTCGAGACCGATCCGGCCATTCGCCGCCTCGGTCACGCGCCATCCCCCCTTCTCGAGTGCCTTGCGCAGGTTCCGTCGCGTTCCTTCGTCGTCGTCCACCACGAGGATCCCGGCGCCAGGCGACCGTACCGCAAGCCGCTCGACCGCCGCGAGGAGTCGGGTCTTGTCGATCGGCTTGGTAAGGTAGTCGGCGGCGCCGAGCGCGATCCCCATGTGTTGCTCATCGAGGATCGTCGCCATGATGACCGGGATGTCGGCGGTGACGGGATCCGACCGGAGCGCGGAGAGCGCCGCCCATCCATCCATCCCCGGCATCATCACGTCGAGCGTGATCAGGGCGGGCCGAAGCGCGCGCGCGCGTTCGATGCCTTCCCGTCCGTCGGCGGCCTCCTCGACCCGGTATCCAGCCTTCGTGAGATGCCGACGGAGCAGGGCACGCGCCGTCGCGTCGTCATCCACCACGAGGATGCAGGGTGCGTCGTCCGGCACGGTCGCGGGCGTCACCGTCGCGACCGGTTCGCGCGCGAGCTCCGCGGGAAGCCGCATTGTGAAGGTCGAACCCGTGCCGGCGCCGCTGGTCACCGAGATCTCTCCGCCCATCATCCGGCAGAAGTGGCGGCTGATCGTGAGGCCAAGACCGGTGCCACCGAAGCGACGCGACGTTGAAGCCTCCGCCTGCGTGAAAGCTTCGAAGAGTCGGGCCATCTGCTCGGGAGTCATCCCGATCCCGCTGTCCTTCACGTCGAACACGATCCAGCCCGCCTCGCGTCGGACCCGGAGGATGATCTGGCCGTGGTCGGTGAACTTGCAGGCGTTGGAGAGGAGATTGAGCAGCACCTGACCCACGCGCGTGAGGTCGGTGTGCATCGCCCCGGCGTTGTCGGCGACCTCCACCGAGAGCACGTTCGCGTTCTTCTCGACCAGCGGCAGCACCGTTGCGCTTACGTCGCGCACGACGGTCGCCACGTCGAAGGCCTCGGCGAAGAGCTCCATCTTGCCGGCTTCGATCTTCGAGAGGTCGAGCACGTCGTTGATCAACGCGAGCAGGTGACGCCCTGCGGCCTCGACCTTCTTGACGTCGGCGAGCAGGGGATCGCCGCCCCGGTCGAGCAGTTCCTCCTCGACCATCTCGCTGTACCCGATGATCGCGTTGAGCGGCGTGCGGAGCTCGTGGCTCATGCTCGCGAGGAACTGGCTCTTCGCGCTGTTGGCGGCCTCGGCCTCGCGTCGGGCGAGGAGCAACTCGGAGATGTCGTGATAAAGGGCCATCAGGCCCAACTGCTCACCGTCCACGATCACCGGTACGCCGAGGACCTCGACGTCGATGAAGGAGCCGTCCTTCCGCCGCCGCTGTCCGATGATCTTCACCGGGCGCTGGTTCAGCGTCTGTTTCGTGTACGCGACCGCGTCGATCCGCGATTCCGGCGTGGTGATGAGGTCGTCGAGGTTGTGGCCGACCACCTCCGCCTCGGTGAACCCGAAGAGTTTCTCGAAGGCCGGGTTGCACTCCACGACATTGTGCTTCGTGTCCGCCGTGACCACCGCGACCGGACTGTTGATCACGAGCTCGCGGAAGTATTGGCGCTGACGTCGCGACGCGGTGAAGAGCCGAGCATTCTCGAGGGCGATCGCCGCCTGGCTCGCGAAGAGTCCGAGGAGGCGCAGGTCCTCGGCGCCGAAGACCCGCGCCGGATCGGCGTGCACGCAGGCGATGGCACCGACGAGTCGTGTTCCGATGAGGAGGGGCACCGCGATCACCGTCTGCACGGTGCTCTGGGTGTAGTTCCGGCTCCGCGCCGCCCATTCCTGGTAGCGCGGGATGATCAGCGGCTCCCGGGTCTCGGCGACGCGCCCCATCGCCCCCTCGCCCATCGCCATCGTCGAGCCCACCGCGTCGGTGCCCATATTGCGGCTCGCGGCGATCACCAACACCTGCCGGGTCTCGTCAAAGGTGGCGAGTTCGCCGCCCGTGACGTCGAGGAGCGTGACCGCGCGGCGGAGTACGCGCTCCAGCACCGAGGAGAGTTCGAGCTCCCCCGAGAGATCGGTCAGGGTCTCGAGCAGCGCCTGCTGCTCGGCCGCGCGCCGCTGGCTCGCATCGAAGAGCCGGGCATTCTGGATCGCGATCGCCGCGTGCGAGGAGAAGAGCTTCAGGAGCCGCACGTCGGCCTCGACGAAGTGGCGGTCCGGATCCTTGTCCATGAAGGCGAGCACGCCGACGAGCTGGCCGGCCACGAGCAGCGGCGCGACCATCACTCCGTAGAACTCGGCCTCGGCATACTGCGCTGACTGCCCCTGCCAAGAGCGGTAGTCGGCGATGATGAGTGGTTCGCGCGTGACGACCACGCGTCCCATCGCCCCCTCGCCGCGCTTGAGCTTCACTCCGGTGGTGTCGCGCCGTCCGACGTTGCGGCTCGCGACGATCGTCAGCTCCTCGGACGATTCCTCATAGATCGCGAGTTCGCCGTGACTCACGCCAAGCAACTTCACTGCGCGGTCGAGCACCGACTGGAGCAGCGTGGGGAGGTCGAGCTCGCCCGAGAGGTCGGCGAGCGTGGCGCGAAGTGCCTCCTCCTCCCCGGCACGGGCGTGCAGCGCGCGAACGAGCCGGTCGCGGCCGATCGCGATCCCGGTCTGATCGGCTGCGGCGGTGAGGATCTCGAAGTCCTTCTTGCCGAAGGCGCGGATGCGGTTGCTCTCCACCACGAGCACGCCGACGAGCTCGCGATTCACGAGGAGCGGCACATCCACTTCCGATCCCTGGTTGCGCGTCGGGAGGTACTGCGTCGCCTTCGTCACCTGTGGCGTGTAGTGCAGTCGCCCGTCGAGCAAGGGTCGCTCGCTCAGTCCACTCCCCGGTTTGATCCGCAGTCCGACCTTGGCGCTCGCCCGGCCGGCGCTGGCCACGAGCACGCGCTCCTTGGTCTGCGCATCGACGAGGAGCAGGGCGATGAAGTCGAATCCGAGCGAGGCGTCCTTCAGTCCCGAGACGGCGGCGCGGCAGATGTCGAGTTCGTTGTCGGCCCGCGCGATGGCGGCGCTCATCCGAAGGAGCGCCGCCTGCCGCCGCACCGCATCCGCGGCCGTCGTCTTCGTCACTGGGCGTGTGCCCGCACGAGTCGCGCGACCTCCTCGAGCAGGTCGTCGCGCGAGCGGCCCCCCTTCTGTACGACGGCCTCGACGCCGCCATTGAGCCGCGCCCGATCCTCGTCGGTCAGGATCTTGGCGGTGATCACGACCACCGGGACCTCGCGCCACGCCTCGTTCGCGCGCATCGCTTCGAGGAACTCGAAGCCGTCCATCTCCGGCATCATCAGGTCGAGCAGGACCACCGTCGGGGTGTGTTCGCGCAGGCGGTCGAGTCCGAGGCGCCCATTCGCCGCCTCGCTCACCGTCCACTTGGCGCGACGCAGCGTGCGGACCATCACGGTGCGCGTCGGTTCGTCGTCCTCGACCACGAGTACGTGCGTTCCGCGCTCAGGTCCGCCGAAACGCTCGAGCGCCGCGATAAGCCGCCCGCGGTCGATCGGCTTGGTGAGGTAATCGGAGGCGCCGAGCGCGACCCCGAGTCGCTGTTCATCGAGCATCGTCGCCATCACGACCGGGATCCCGCGGAGAGCGGGATCGGACTTGAGAGCCGAGAGTACCGCCCAGCCATCCACGCCCGGCATGATCGCGTCGAGCGTGATGACGTCGGGAGGGAAGGCGCGAGCGCGGGCGAGGCCGGTGGCGCCATCGGCGGCCTCGTCAACGCGATAGCCGGCGCGGGTCAGGTGATTGCGCATCAGCGCCCGCGCCGCCGGATCGTCGTCGATCACGAGCACGCGCGCGCCGGTGCCTTCAGACGCCGCGCCGTTGGTCGCGATCGTAACCGCTTGGATCGGCGTGCTCGGCAGGCGCACCGTGAACGCCGAGCCCTTGCCCATCGTGCTCTCGACGCCGATCTCGCCTCCCATCCCTTGGCTGATCCGGCGACTGATCGCGAGGCCGAGCCCCGTGCCGCCATACCGGCGCGCCGTCGTGACGTCGGCCTGCGAGAAGGCCTCGAAGAGACGGCTCATCTGCTCGGCCGTCATCCCGATCCCGCTGTCCTCGACCCGGAACGTCACCCAGTCGCCGGAGGTGCCGACGTCGCGCCGGACCAGCAGCTTGATCGCGCCGTTCTCGGTGAACTTGCAGGCGTTCGAGAGCAGGTTGAGCAGGATCTGCCGCACCCGCGTGAGGTCGGCGTGCATCGCGCCGACGTCGGCCCCGATGTCCACCTGCAGGCGATTGTGATTGCGCTCGACCAGGGGCCGCACCGTCGTGGCGACAGCCTCGACGACCTCGCGGATCGCGAAGGTCTCGGGGGCGAACTCCATCTTTCCGGCCTCGATCTTCGAGAGGTCGAGCACGTCGTTGATCAGCGCCAGGAGGTGCTTGCCGGCAGTCTGGATCTTCCCCAGATCGGCGATGAATGCTCCCTGTCCGCTCTCCTGCGCCTCCTCCTGCAACATCTCGCTGTAGCCGATGATCGCATTGAGCGGCGTCCGCAGTTCGTGACTCATGTTCGCGAGGAACTGGCTCTTCGCGCGGTTCGCTCCTTCGGCCTCGTGCCGCGCCTCGGTCAGCTCAGTGATGTCGTGGTACATCCCCATCAGAGCGACCGCCGATTCGTCGGCGATCACCGGCACGCCGAGGATCTCGACATCCACGAAGGTGCCGTCCTTCCGGCGACGGCGGCCGATCCCCTTCACCGGGCGATCGGCGGCGTCGCGACTGTACTTCGCCGCTTCACGGAGGGTCGACGAGTCGGTGATGAGTTCGTCGAGGTTGCGGCCGCGGGCCTCCGATTCCGAATAGAGGAAGAGCTGCTCGAAGGCCGGGTTGCACGACGCGACCTTGTAGTCGGTGTCGAGCTGGACGATCGCCACCGGGCTGTTGTTCAGCAGGCTGCGGAAGAACTCGCGCTGACGCGCCGCCTCCTCGTAGAGGCGCGCCCCCTCGATCGCGATCGCCGCCTGCGGCGTGAAGAGGTTGAGCAGGCGCAGGTCGTCGGCGCCGAAGATCCGCGTCGGGTTCGCATCTACGATCGCGATCGCGCCGACGAGCCGGTTGTCGATGAGGAGCGGCGCGGCCACGACCGACCGCACCGGGACGTCCGAGTACTTGGTCGAGCGACCGAGCCAGGCGTGATAGTCGGGGATGATCAACGGCTCCCGGGTCTTCGCGACCAGGCCCATCGCCCCCTCGCCGAGCTTGAGTCGGATCCCGGTGGTGTCCTTGCCGACGTGGTGGCTCGCGGCGACGACCAGCTCCTCCTTCGTCAAGTCGAATATCGCGAGTTCGCCACCCGAGACGCCGAGCAGGGCGACGGCGCGCTCAAGCGTCGCTTGCAGCGTCTTGGACAGCTCGCGCTGGGTGAGGAGGTCGGCCATCGAGGCGAGCACCGCGTGCTGTTCGTCGGCGCGGCGCCGCTGGGCGACGAGGAGGCGCGCCCGGGCGATCGCGATGCTCGCCTGATTCGCCGCGGCGGTGAGGATCTCGAAGTCGCTCGCCCCGAACGCGTCGGGCTCGGTGCTCTCGACCGCGAGCACACCGATCACACGCCCGTCGATGATCAGCGGGATATCCACCTCGGAGCCGCTGTTGAGCGTCGGCTCGTAGTTCGACTCGCGACGTACTTCCGGTGTGTAATGGAGCTTGCCGTCGAGCATCGCCTTCTCGGTGACACCGTGGCCGGGTCGGAGACGGAACCCTGGCTGGGCCGCGGTCCAGCCGACGCTGGCCACCATCACCCGGTCGCCGGTCGGTTCATCGAGCAGGAAGACGCCGAGGAAGTTGTAACCGAGAGCTTCGTCGCGGAGGCCGTTCACGACGGCGTCGCAGATCTCCTGCTCGTTCGCCGCCGCGGCGATCGCCGAACTCAGGCGCAGGAGCGCCGACTGGCGCAGGGCCATCGCCGTCGCCTTCGCGGCCGACTGCTTCGCAGGTTCCTTTCGCGCCGATGGCGCACGGGGGGCCTTCTTCTTGGGTCGCCGCGGCAGCATCGACCCTCAACCTATCCCGTAGAGCGCCCGAGCGTTACCGCCGAGGATCCGTGCTCTTTCAATGTCGCTGAGCTGCAGTGATCCAATGGACTCCTTCATCTTCCTCATGCTGCTGATCAGATGGGGGTAGTCGCTCCCTGCCAGGAGTTGGCTCACGCCAGCGAATTCGACCGCGAGTCGAAGCGCCTTCGGGTCGAAGTTCACGGTGTCGTAGAAGAACCGCTTGAGGTACTCGCTCGGCGGCTCGTCGATGTGCACGCGGCACTCGGGATACGCCTCGAACCCGCGGTCGAGGCGTTCGGCGAGGTAGGGGATCGCGCCGCCGAGATGGCCGAGGATCCAGCGGATGCGTGGGTACCGGCGCGGGATGCCGGCGAAGACGAGACCGGCCGCCGCGAGCGTTGTGTCGAACATGAATCCGACGAGCGGCATCAGCCAATACTCCTGCATCGCTTCCACTCCCACCGGATAGTTCGGGTGGATGTGGATCACGGCGGCGCGCTCGTTGGCCCGCTCCCAGAGTGGGAAGTAACGCTCGTGGTGGAGCGCGTCGCCATTCACGCTCGCGTACACCATCGCGCCGGGGAATCCCATCCCCATCACCCGGTCGAACTCGCGCACCGAGGCGGCGGGGTCATTCAGGGGGAGCGTCGCCAGCGCCGTGAAGCGTTTCGGCCGCTCGGCCCGCACCTTCGCCAGCGCGTCGTTGACGAGCGAGGCGAGGGAGGCCGACTGCCGCGGCTCCTCCATCGTCGTGCCCGGCGCGGTGAGCGTGATCACCTGCATATCCACGCCCGCCTCGCCGATCACCTTCTCCCGGAACGCGATGTCGCGATGGCCGGGTACGACGAAGTTCTTGTCGCCCGGGGAGACGAGCACCGGGTTGCCGTGCGGATCCGTCTCGACGGTGTACCGGCTCGGCCCCTTCTTGATCGCGGCGATGAACTCAGGCGGATAGTAGTGATTGTGAACGTCGATGATCATCGCGGGGAGGTCGTCCGGTGGGTGAGGAAGTAGACTGGCACGCCGATGAGTACGATTGCCAGGCCGATAGCGCTGTCGCGCGGATCGGCAACGAGGGTGCTGAGGACGATCGCGAGCGAAGCGACGACGAAGAGGACGGGAGCGAGGGGATAGAGCGGCATCGAGTAGGCTCGCTCGACCGTGCCGCGGCGGCGGAGCCGGATGAGCCCGATCGCGAGGAGCGCGAAGAAGAGCCACTCGGTGTAGATGACGCGCGTGAAGAGCGCGCGGAAGGTCCCCGTCGCCACGAGCGTTGACGCGACGACCGCCTGCAGGATGATCGCGCGGTGCGGCGTCTGGTGGACCGGATGGACCGCGGCGAACCAGCGCCAGAGGAGTCCATCCTGCGCCATCGCGTAATAGACGCGCGGCCCGGTGAGGATGATCCCCGCGAGGGCGCCGAAACTCGAGAACATCACCAGCGCCGACATCGCCGCTGCTCCGCCGCGTCCCAGCAGTGCGTCGGCGAGGTCGGCCGCCACTCGTGTCGACTCGGCCACCCGATCCAACGGCATCACATAGAGGTAGACCGCGGTCATTGCCATATACGACACGGTGACGATGACGGTCCCGAGGAGGAGGGCGCGCGGGATCGTGCGCTTCGGGTCGACCGTCTCCTCGGAGGTGTAGGTCACCATATGCCATCCGCCGTACGCGAAGAGTCCGGCGCCCATCGCCGCGAGGAATCCGCGCACCGACTCCCCGCTCGTGGACGCCGAACCGACGAAGTGGTCGGGCACCCGCCCGCCGAGGCCGAAGCCGAGGGCGACGATCGCCAGCACCGCGATCAGCTTGACGCCGGTGAAGAGGGACTGAAGACGCGTGCCGTGCCGCACTCCGAGATAGTTCACGGCCGACAGAACGAGGATCACCGCGATCGCCACCCCGCGGCTCCCCCACGGGGAGAGGGGAACGAAGAAGCCGGTGTACCGCGCGAAGATCGTCGCGATCGCGGCGATGATCCCCGAATGCATCGTGAGGAGCATCGCCCAACCCCAGAGGAATCCCACCGCCGGATGGAAGGCCTCGGAGAGATAGACGTACACGCCACCGGTGCGGGTGAAGGTGCTCGAGAGCTCGGCGCAGACGAGCGAGCCGATGAGCGTGAGCACGCCCGCGAGGAGCCAGACCAGCAGCACGAGGCTGACGGAGTGGACTTGCGTCGTGACTTCGGAAGGCTGCACGAAGATTGAGGCGCCGATGATCGTGCCGACGACCATCGCGGTCGCGTGGGGGAGACGGATCGCCCGTTGAAGGGTCGTCATCGCGCGGCCACCCGCGCGAACTCCCTCGCGGCATCCTTCCCGATCCATCGCGCCGTCGCATCCGCGGCCTCGGAGAGCCTCTGGGCCAGTGCGAGTGCAGGGGTGCGCAACGAGGCGCTCCGCCGTCCGATCCCTCGCAGCGCCCAGTTCACTGCCTTCTTCACGAAGTTGCGCTCGTCCTCCGCCTCGCGCTCGATCGCCTTGAGCGCCTTCAGGAACCCCGCATCGGCAGCCTTCTTGTCGTGGAGGGAGAGACTCGCGTACATCGCGAAGCCCGCGCGTTTCACGAACTCCTCGTCGCGCTTGCACCAGGCGGCGGCCTTGGACCAGGCGTGTGGCGTGCGGTCGAAGAGGTGCATCACCGCGGTGTCACAGATCGCCCAGTTGTCGAACGACTTTGCCCAGCGCTCCATCTGCGCCGGCGTGACGCGCGCCGGCTCGTCGACGAATGCCGCCAGCATCCGCGCCTCGTACCACCCGGTGCGCCAGAGCGCGGCCGCGAGGGTGTGGTCTCGCCCCAGCTCCTTCGCAAGCACGTGCAGGTCGGCGACCGAGACGCCGAAGACCTTCTTCGCGACGATGCCGTACCGGGCCATCCCGTCGCGATTGCGCTTGGTCCCACGACGCTCGAGCCAGCGAAGGGCGTCGGTCAGGCGCAGGTCGTGAGTGCTGGGCACGGGCGAGGGCGAGGGGGGAGGGGTGTCGCGGGGAGATACGCGCGGGATAGAATCGAGGCAAGTGCATTCCACCGAACGAACCCCCTCGGTCATCGTCATCGGCGCTGGGCCCGCCGGCCTCGCGGTATCGGCGTGTCTCACGCAGCGTGGGATCCGACCGCTGCTGCTCGAGCGCGCCGAGCACGTCGGGAACGCGTGGCGCAATCACTATTCGCGCCTCCACCTGCACACCCATCGTCGCCACTCGGGCCTTCCGCTCTTCCCGATGCCCGCGGACTTCCCACGCTATCCGGCACGCGACCAGGTGGTCGGGTACCTCGCGTCGTATGCGCGCCACTTCGGGCTCCTGCCGAAGTTCGGGGAGTGGGTGGTGCGGCTCCGCGCCGGCGCGTCGGGCTGGGAGGTGCAGACCACCAACGCGCTGCACCGGGCGCCGCACGTCGTCGTCGCGACAGGATACGCCCGCGAGCCGATCGTCCCCGACTGGCCCGGCCGCGCCGCGTTCGCGGGACGCGTCCTCCACAGTTCGGCGTACCGCAACGGCGCGGCCTTTCGCGGGCAGCGCGTGCTCGTGGTCGGCTTCGGGAACTCGGGTGGGGAGATCGCGATCGACCTCACCGAACAGGGGGCGACGGCGTCTCTCGCGGTGCGCGGTGAGGTGAACGTGATCCCGCGCGAGATACTCGGCGTGCCGATCCTCTCGATCGGCATCGCGCAGCGTCTCTTCCCGCCCGCCGTCGCCGACGCGCTCAGCGCGCCGGTCCTGCGCGCGATCTTCGGTGATCTCGCGAGCTATGGACTGCGCAAGGCGCCCTACGGTCCGCAGGTGCAGATCAGGCGCCACAAGCGGATCCCGCTGATCGACATCGGGACGATGGGGCTCATCCGCGAAGGGAGGATCGCCGTGCGGCCAGGAGTCGCCTCCTTCACCCGCGAAGGCGTGACCTTCGCTGACGGGCGCGAGGAGCCATTCGACGCCGTCATCCTCGCCACCGGCTATCGGCCGCGAGTCAACGAGTTCCTCGAAGGGACCGATGGCGCTCTTGATGCGTCGGGGGCTCCGCTGGCCGGCGACGAAGCCTTGCGAATCCCCGGGCTGCACTTCTGCGGCTTCAATGTCTCGGCCAATGGGATGTTCCGTGCAATCTCGAAGGAGGCGCCCCGGATTGCTGCGACGATCGCCGCGGGAATCGCATAGCACGCGTGGGGGGAGGGCTCACGCAACACGAACGCCGGGGCACCTTGCCCCAGCGTTCGCTACGCCGTCCCCGGAGGATCCTGGCGGCAGTGCCGCGGGGACAATCGAATGGTCCCCGATTTCCGGACTGGCGTCCGCTCGAGGGAATCGAACCCCTCGACGGTGCATCCCGCTCGTAGGCGGGTCGATGCAGCGGGTCGACGCACACAGCGCCTTTCGCGCCCTGCCTGCCGCGGTGCGGGAGGAACCGGGACCAAGTGCCCGATCCGCTTACGGTACCATGGAGGCGTTGCCCTCGCTCTGCGCCTCCATCATTCAACGCGATCTCAAGCTGTGCAATAGGCAGTTTCTCGACGGCGCCTGACTCGCTCGACACTGTCGTTGGCAGGGTCAGTGTATTCTCCACTCGCCTCCCACATCTCCCATTCCCCGTCTCCCAACCGTGTTCACCAAGCGCTTCAACCAGCTGCCGGTCTACATGCTCGCCACCATCCCGCAGAAGAAGCGAGACCTCATCGCGCGCGGGATGGACGTGATCGACCTGGGCGCCGGCGACGCTGACCTCGCCGCGCCCCCCGCGGCGGTCGCCGCGCTCGCCGAGGCAGCGACGGACCCGGCGATGAGCCGCTACGGGTTCGGACTCGGGCTCCCCGCCTACCGTGACGCCGTGAGCGCGTGGATGGAGAAGCGCTTCGGCCACCGCTTCGATCCGCTCAAGGAGATCGTCCCGCTCATCGGAAGCAAGGAAGGCATCGCGCACCTCGCGTTCGCCTATCTCGAGAAAGGGGACGCGGCGATCATCCCCGACCCTGGGTACCTCGCCTACCTCGGGGGCACGCTCCTCAGCGAAGCTGAGCCCTACCTCTATCCGATCACACCGCGCACGAACTTCCTCGTTGAGCTCGACGAGGTACCTGCCGACGTGCTGAAGCGCACGAAGCTCCTCTTCCTGAACTACCCGAACAACCCGACCGCCGCGATCGCGCCGAAGGAATATCTCGAGCGGGTCGTCAAACGCTGCGCCGAGCTGGGCATCGTGCTCGTCTATGACAATGCCTATTCGGAGTTGACCTTCGACGGCTACGTCGCCCCGAGCATCTTCGACATCCCGGGCGCTCGCGAGATCGCGATCGAGTTCCACTCCCTCTCGAAGACCTACAACATGACGGGGTGGCGCTGCGGGTGGGCGTGCGGCAATGCGACCGTCGTCGGGGCGCTCGCGAAGACGAAGAGTTTCCTCGACACTGGTCAGTTCATGGCGGTGCAGAAGGCGGGGATCGCCGCGCTCGAGTCGTGGGCGAGCTGGGTGCCGGGGAACGTCGCGGTCTTCAAGGAGCGCCGTGATGCGGCGGTGAACGCCTTCCGCGCGAATGGCTTCACGGTCGCCGAGTCACCACAGGCGTCGATGTACCTCTGGGTCCCGCTCCCCGCCGGCGTGCCGTCGGTGGAGTTCCACGAACGCCTGATGAACGAGGAGGGAGTGATCGTACTCGCGGGGAAGGCGCTCGGCGCCGGTGGCGAGGGGTTCTTCCGGGTGTCGTTCATCACGAGTCCGGCGCGGATTGCTCAGGCGGCGGAGCGCGCCGGGCGCGTGCTGCGCAAGATGACTGCGCGCTGACCAACGGCCACGGTCCGCTAGCGCTCGAGCGCGAACACGACGAGTCGCGACGTCGTCCCGCCACCGGTTGCGATCGCGATGAACTGCCTCCCGTCACTCGAACGGTAGGTCATCGGGTTCGCGTACGCCGTTTGTCCGAGATCGACCTCCCAGATCACGACGCCCGAGCGCGTGTCGATCGCGTACAGCGTGCGCCCGCCGCCGGTGACGAAGATCAGTCCCCCAGCCGTGACCAGCGGCCCCGGGGCGCCGACGACGCCGAGGCGTTCGGGGAGCACCACATCCTTCAACGCCGGGTTCGCGCGCACCTCCGGCGAATCGCCGAGCGGCACCTGCCACATGGTCTCGCCGCTGTTCAGGTCGATCGCGGTAAGCGTGCCATAGGGCGGCTTGTTGATCGGCAGTCGCTCGACACTCAGCGATGACCGCGGAAGGTCCAGTGCGTACGCCCCGTCCACGGTGTCGCTCGGCGTATCACGCTTGATGAGCGTGAAGAGCGCCGGTGAGTTCGAAGCCTTCACGAAGATCCATCCACTCGTCGGATCCACCGCGCCGCCACCCCATCCCGCGCCACCGATCACGCCCGGCATCGCGATCGTCCCCTGCGTCGAGGGCGGCGTGTAGAGAGGACCGAATCGCTTCCCCTCCGTGGCGGTGCGCGCGGCCTGCCGCAGCGCCGGGGTGAAGTCGATCAGGTCCTCCCGCGTGAACCCTTGCTTCGAGATCGGAGATGGCCTCGTCGGGATCGGCTGAGTCGGCCAGGCCTTCTCCCCCGGCACGTCGCTCGCCTGGACCGGTCGCTCCTCGATCGGCCAGAGTGGACGACCGCTCGCGCGCTCGAACGCGAAGAGGAACCCCTGCTTCGTCGGCTGCACCACGATGTCGGTACGTCGTCCTTCGTGCGTCACCGTGAGCAGATTCGGCGGGGCAGGGAGGTCGTAGTCCCAAAGTCCGTGGTGCGCGATCTGGAAGTGCCAGACGCGGCGTCCGGTCCGCGCGTCGAGTGCGACCAGCGATTCGCCGAAGAGATTCGCGCCCGGTCGTTCGCCTCCATACCAGTCGTTCGTGGGCGTCGAGACGGGGAGGAAGACGAGGCCGCGCGCGCTGTCCACCGTGAACGGCGCCCAGACATTCGTGTGTCCGGCCGTCCTCCACGACTCCCGTTCCCACGTCTCGTTCCCCAGCTCGCCCGGCTCGGGGATCGTCTTGAAGCGCCAAACGCGCTTGCCGGTGCGCACATCGAAGGCCTGAACATCGCCCGGCGGGTCGCTCCGATAGGCGAGCCGATCACCCACCCCGTTGCCGACGATCACGAGGTCGCCCCAGACGACCGGCGGCGAAGTGTTCGTGTAGTGCGCCTTCCTGATCGGGCGCGAGAGTCCCGCGGTCAGGTCGATCTCGCCCTTGGTGCCGAAGGTGGGCACCGGGAGTCCCGTTGCCGCATCGAGCGAGATCAGTCGCCACCGTGAGTTGATGAAGATCCGCCGCGTGCGTCCGTCGCTCCACGTCGCGACACCGCGATGCACGAACCCGGTGCCGTTGCTTGGCTGGCCGAGCGTTTTCCACGGCTGAGGGTCATACTCCCAGAGTTGGCGACCGGTCGTCGCGTCGAGCGCGATCACCCGATTGTAGGGCGTCGGGAAGTAGAGCGTGTCGGCGACGACGATCGGTGTCGCTTGAAAGAGCCCGGGACGCGCCGGCTTCTGTCCTTCGCTCGCGAGGACCGGCCTCTCGTTCGCCTCCCAATCGAAGGCGACCTTGAGCCGATGCACGTTCGTCCGATCGATCTCGGCGAGGGGCGAGTACTTCAGTCCCCCGAGGTCGCCGCCGTACGCCGCCCAATCGGCGCGGTCGCCGCGCGGCGTGTCGCGGCGCGCCGGTGCCCTGATCGCTTCGCCTCCCTTCATCACGAACCCCACGCGACCGAGGGCCATCGCATCAGCGCGTGGGTCCCCTTCGACGGCGACGAGATCGGCCACGCGTCCGGCCGCCACCGTGCCCACGCTGTCCCCGATCCCCAGCGCCTCGGCGGCGAGCGAGGTCGCGGCGCGGATCGCCTCCTCCGCCGACTGCCCTCCCTCCTCGATCCGGTAGATCATCTCGCGCGCGTTCTGTCCGTGAGCGCCGGCGACGGCGTCGGTCCCCATCACCACCTTGAGGCCGCGCGTCGCGATCGCCTCGCGGAAGAGCGCGCGGTTCTTCGGGACCACGTCCTCCATGAATCGGAAACCCTGCTCGGTGTAGTTGCCGATGCCGAGGAAGCGCGCCCGATTCTCCAGATAGTTCTGGATGACGAGCCCGATGTTCGGTTCGAAGAAGACACCGCGCTCGGCCATCAGCGTGAGCTCGGTCGCGGTGACCTG
>JANPCH010000105.1:0-2687 GCA_031430835.1 Gemmatimonadaceae bacterium | reverse complement strand
GAGGGCTACGACGCACTTTTCAAAGTGCCGGTGATCGCCGCCCCCTCCTTCGACGGCACGCGAGCGGTGAGCCGCACCTTCCAACTCGAGATCGACGCCACGATCGACCAGCTCGTGACCGACTTCTCGGCGCGCGTCATCTCGCTGGACCCACGCGACCGCAACAACTGGATCGGGTCGGTTATCCGCGAACTCGGCCTCCCCGGCGAACCGCCCCAGAGAGAACTCTTCGGCTGAGGGACGGGCCGGAAACCGTGCGGTGTGAGGTGCCGTAGGGCCCTCACCCGAACCGGAACGGGGCTCTGTCACTCCTCCTCGGCGCGCTCTGCGCCTGCCAGATCGCTGTTGCTCGGCCCGCGTCCGCCACCGATTCGATCCCAACGGCAGCGCGGCTTGTCGCACGCGCGCGAACGGCGCGCTATCAGCAGGACTCGGCGCTCGCCGAGTACTACGCGATGGCCAAGCAGCGCTGGTCTGCGGGGATCGGCGTGGCGGCGGCCGCCGGTCTCGGTCCGGTCGGACGGGTGCGACTCGGCGCCCGGTTCGAGTCGGTGGCCCGAGTCGGCTGGCACTATGAGCGCGGTGCCTGGGCCGAGTTGATCGCCGCGCGAGCCGTGGCGCCGATCGTGGGTGAGATCGATCAGACGCCGCAGGACGACGGACCTGTCCTCACTTTGCCGTACTACCCGGGTCGCGACGCCCTCTGGCCGACGACCGAGCTGAAGGACGCCTTTCCCGAAGCGGGGGGATGGATCAGGCACCCTCTCGAGGCGGGGAGTGACAGTCTCTACCACTTCACCCTCGGTGGCCCACTCACCATCACCCTGCCGGGGGGTAAGATGATCCGGCTGCGCGAGCTCCTCCTCCGGCCGGTGCGGCCCGACTCACGCCTGATCGTCGGCTCGCTCTGGGTGGACATCGAATCGGGGGCGCTGGTGCGCGCCGCGTACCGGCCTTCAGTGCCGATCGACCTCCTGCCGATGATGAAGGAGAACTTCGACGACGACGAGTTCGAGATCTTCACCAAGTTCGGCCCCTTTCTCGGGAACGTCGAAGAGGTCGTGGTCGAGCACGGACTCTACGAAGAGCGGTTCTGGCTGCCACGTGTCCGGATCGCGCACGCGTCAGGGACCGCCAAAGTCGGCTTGCTCACGATCTCGATCGAGCAGACGTTCGACTACGAGAAGGTCACTGCGATTCCGGCGGGCGTCGTAGCCAGTGCGCGCGTGGAACCCGCGGCAGCGCCGGAACGTCGCGACGATGTGGACCGGTATCGGGAGTGGCAGGGACGGGCGCGTCGCACCCTGCCCTGCCGCGAGCTCGACGACAGCGCCGAGCGGAAGTTCTCTCCCGACTCGATCTCACGGCGCGAGGATCTCGCATACCGCGAGTGGGAAGGCGTGCGCGTCCGGGTCCTCCTCCCCTGCGACCGCAACGACCTGATGGTCTCGAAGGCGCTCCCCCCCTCGATCTACTCGCCCAGTGAGGAGCTCTTCACCGAGAACGACTTCAGCGCGCTGCGGCGAGATGTGAGCCAGGCGCTGGCGATCACCAGCCAAGCGGAGTGGGAGCCACAGTCGGCGGTGCTCCACTATGGTCTCGATGGTGGCCTGCTCAGGTACAACCGCATCGAGGGGTTCTCCGCCGGCGTGCGAGTCGAGCGTCAACTTGGGAAGGGCTACGAGCTGAACCTCCTCGCGCGACTCGGCACCGCCGACCTCGACCCGAACGCCGAAGTCACTTTGCGACGCGCCAGCGGCCACGGCGACCGGCGTGCTACGGCCTACCGCCGTCTCGACACGATGAATGACTGGGGGAATCCACTCGGATTCGGGTCGTCGCTCAATGCCATCTTCCTCGGTCGCGATGAGGGCTTCTACTTCCGGACGCTCGGCGCCGAGGTCGGCGGGACGTACAGCCGCGTCTCGGGAGGACCCGCACTGAGCTGGCGGCTCTTCGTGGAGCGACAGGATCCGGCAAGTGAGCAGACTGATTTCTCCTTCGCGCGCATTGTGGCCGGGTCGAGCTTCCTCCCCAACGTCGTCGCGAGTCGGGGGGACTTCTACGGGGCCGTAGCCGCGCTCAGCTTCGCCTACGGGCGCGACCCAACCGGGACGCAGTTCTCGGGCACGATCAGGGGGGATGGCGCCGGCGGGACATTCGTCTACGGTCGCGGATCCGCAGAGGTGCGGCTCGGGCTTGGTCTCGGCCGCGGCGTTCTCGGATCGATCACGAGCGCCGTTGGCAGTTCGGTCGGCGACGTACCACCGCAGCGCCTCTGGTACCTCGGGGGTGCGCACACGATCCACGCGCACCGTCCCGGCGCGGCACGCGGAAACTCCTTCTGGATGACGCGCGCCGAATTGACCAAGGGCCTCCCACTCATCCGACCGATCATCTTCGGCGATCTCGGCTGGGCGGGCGGCCGCAGTGAGTTCCTCACCAGCCGAGAGCGCTACTGGGCGGCGGGATTCGGCGCCGCGGCGCTCGACGGCCTTGTCCGCTTCGACGTGTCGCGGGCGATGGATGCCACGCGACGCTGGCAAGTCGATCTTTTCATCGAAGTGCGCTAGACGACGACTCCGCGCGCGCGGATCTCGGCGAGTGAACGCGTGCCGAAGATCCCCATCGCGGTGGCGAGTTCGCGCCGCAGGATCCTGAGGACCGCTTCGACCCCGGGCTGTCCG
>JANPCH010000104.1:0-2629 GCA_031430835.1 Gemmatimonadaceae bacterium | reverse complement strand
ACCCCTTCGGGGGGCGCGCGGGGCTGTCCCCCCCCCGCCCCTCACATCTCCCCTCTCCCATCCACGAAACGCTAGGGTCTCGGCATCGCGATCGCCCGCAGCGCGTCCCGCGCTTCAGGCCCATCGAACCGCTCCAGCGCCGAGACCGCGCGCCGACGCAAGCTCGGCGCTTCTGTCGAGTTCGCGATCGCGACCAGTTTGTCCCGCGACGGCTTCGACCCCTCCTGCGCCAGCGCAACGATCACCGCGCCACGCGTCTCCGTGTCGCTCATCGCGTCGTAGAGCGCACTCAGTGCGTCGCCGCTCGCCCCGGCCCGCTCGGCCAGCGACACGGCCTTCCGGCGAAGGGACGGCGTCTCCTTCTCATCGCGCGCAACACTCATCAGCCAGTCGGCGTTCGGCTTTCCGCCGATCCCCGCGACCGCGCTCAGCGTCGCGTCCTTCGTCTTCTCATTCCTGAGCGTGCGATACGTCTCGCGCAGGAGCTTGGCGTCGGCGCCAGTGGCGAGGTCGCCGCCGAGGCTGGCGATCGCCGCGGCCCGGAGGTCGTCGGGTCGGCGCGCATCAGCCACGACGCCGCGCAGGAACTCACGCGATCGTGGGTCGCCACTTCGCGCGAGTACTTTCGTTGCCTCGCTCCCGAGCCAAGCATCGTCGCTGGCCTGCGCAAGCTGCGTGAGCGTCGCGATCCCGCCGCCGCGCGGAACGCG
This sequence comes from Gemmatimonadaceae bacterium, assembly GCA_031430835.1. Taxonomy (GTDB): domain Bacteria; phylum Gemmatimonadota; class Gemmatimonadetes; order Gemmatimonadales; family Gemmatimonadaceae; genus Pseudogemmatithrix. The sequence continues at coordinate 1,919 of JANPCH010000104.1, read as the reverse complement.
CAGCAGACCGGATACGGCTTGCTGACGCACCGCCGGCGCGTCGTCCTCGTCGCGGGCGAGGTCTCCCAGGGTACGCACCACCTGCGCCTCGCGTCCTTCGGCCACGCGTGAGAGCCAACTGATCGCACTCCGCCGCGTCTCGCGGGAGCGATCCCCGTTGCGCGCGATCGCCTCCAGTCCGGCCGAGGGGTCGCCGTCCTTGGCCAACATCGCGGGGAGGATCGCATCGCGCGCCGGACGCCCATCGAGCCGGCCTGCGAGTCCGAGGAGCCACGTTGCGGCATCGCGGGAAGTGATCTCGCCCAAGTCGGTCGCGCCGTCCGCGTGCTGTAACGGTCCGACGAAGGTCTCAAGCCGCACGATCTCGCGGCTCGCGACGGTCACCACCACCCGCACGGGACCGGCGACACACTGCTGCGTGCGCATCGTCACCGAGCCGATGCCATCGCCCATCTCGCTCCAGTTGCCGTACCAGGAATCATCCGCATAACGGAACCAACGGGCGCCATCACCACAGGCTTCCTCGCGCGAGGCGAAGTTGATCTCCGCCCGTCCGTCGCCGATCGCCGACACGCGGCGGTCGAGGGCGTTCCCTTGCGCGAGCAGCGTGTTGGCCGCGAGCAGCGTGTTGGCCGCGAGCAGCACGACCGGGATGAGGACCCTCGTCCGCGCGGTCACCGATCGATCAACTCAAGGAGGAGCTTCGTCGTACGAGGATCCTTCTTGCCATTCAGCGCCGAGATCGCCGAGCGGCGGAGTTGCGGGTCGGTGCCGGTTCGCACGATCTCGATCAACTTGTCGGTCGCCTCGGGCTCCTTGCGATCGCCGAGCACTTCGACGATCTGCGACCGCACGGCGCGGCTCGAGGCCCCGTCGTACAGCCGGTTGAGCTGCGCGATCGGGAGTTCCTTGCCCAAGCGCGAGAGGACGGTCGCCCGTACATCGGCCGGCTCCTCCTCCTTCTGCACGAGATTCATCAGCCAGATCAACGTCTGGTCATCGGTCGAGCGAGAGAGCACCGCCACCGCGCGTGACTTGAGGCGGGTGGTCTCGAGGCGTGGATACACGCCGCGCAGCCACGTCGCGTCCTCAGGCGAGATGCGGCGATCGCTGTCGGTGTTCGACCAGCGGAGGGCGTCGATCGTCGCGAGGTCGGCCGAGCTGATCGTCATCGCCTGGCCACTGCGCACCGCGACCGGAGCCGGCGCGGCGGCCGGCCGCGGTACGCTCGGCGGAGTAGGCACCGTCACCATGCCCTGCGGGCTCACGCCACCGGCGATCATCGGCCGCGCCGCGCAGTCATTTCCCGAGCAGGAGTACGAATAGGAATAGCCGACGCCGGCCCCGCGATCGAAGGTCGAGAGCGCCTCCAACCGCAGGCGTTCCGGCGCGGCCGTCCGCTCCACGAGCGCGCGGATCGCGGCGCGAGCCCGCGGACTCTCGTGGGCACCAAGTGCCCGCACCGCGGCGCGCTGCACCGACTCATCCTCGTCACTGCGGATCACGCTCTCGAGCGACGCGACGATCTCGTCCCCCGAGACCTTTGCGAGATATCCGATCGCATCACCGCGCACGTCGGCCGAGGGATCGGTCTTGGCGACATCGGCAAGCTTGGCCTTCGCCGCCGCGTCCCCCTTGGTGCCGATCATCATCACCGCGCTCTTCCGCAGCGAGACCGAGCATTCATCCTTGCGGTCGAGCACGCGGGTGAGGAGCGGGATCGCCGCGTCGGGATCGTTGCGCATCAGAACGCTGAGCGCCGACGAGCGGACCGAGAGTTCCTCGGTGTCGCAAACGGTCTCAGAGCCACTCGCGAGTCCGCGCACGCGACTCTGTGCGCCGGTGTCGCCACGGGCTGCGAGCGCTCCACCCACGCGGACTGCGAGGGCGTCGGCCTCTTCGATGCTGCGGGCCCGCGG
>JANPCH010000103.1:0-12390 GCA_031430835.1 Gemmatimonadaceae bacterium | reverse complement strand
GACAGCCGTCATCCCGAGGTCGCGGAAGGGCTCCATCCAGGCGGTGAGTTGCGTGCGCGCCATCTCATTCCCCTGGAGATAGATGCCGCGGTACTGCCCCGCGCCGTAGTCCTGGTTGAAGTAGGCGGAGAGCTTCTCGTACGCCGGCTTCACCCCGACCGCCGGGTCGCGCGGGTCGCCGAAATGCTGGCGAACATACGCGCGCGAGCCGAAGAGGCCCTGCTCCTCCCCAGCCCAAAGCGCGATCCGGATCGTGCGTCGGGGCTTCGCCCCGACCGCCTTCAGGATGCGCATCGCCTCCATGGCCACGGCGACACCCGACGTATTGTCGCTCGCGTTCGGGCTCGCGTGCCACGTATCGAGGTGCGCGCCAAGCATCACCACTTCGTCCCTCAGATCGGAGCCGGGGATCTCGGCGACGAGATTCATCGCCTTCTCCACCCGATCGCCGATCCGGTTCCGCACCTCGACCTCGACCTTCACCGGGATGCCGCGTGTGAGAATGCGGTACATCCGGTTGTAGTGCTCCGGCGTGACAGCGACGATCGCCGGCGAGGCGAGCATCCCGGCGCGCGACCAGCCGTCGTTGCGCGAACCCGGGCGGGAGAAGCCGCGCACGGCGCCGAGCCATCCGCTCTCGCTTTGCAAGACCACCGCGACGCCTTCGGACTTGTAGAAGGCGACCTTCTCCTCCGCCGTCAGCAGCTCGGGGTTCCGGATCGCCCGCGCCGGCGTCGGCCGCGCAGGGACGATGACGGTGCGTTCGAGTGCCTCGAGGTCCGCTTGGGTGTAGCGCGGCACGCCGTTGGTGAGCGGCGAGAGATCGATCACCGCAGGCGGCGTGACGAGAACAGCCTTCCCGCGGAGCGTGCCGCGCAACTTCGCGAGGTCCTCCCTCGCCTGAAGATCCACGATGACGGCGTCGGCCACGACGCGGCCGTTGGTGCCCGCCGTGTGCGCGATCGGATACCCCACCATCGGCTGGTAGTCCGGAGCGAGCAGGTGCAGGGAGACGTACTCATTGTCCCAGGTGACGCCGTAATCCATGAAGGGTTCGGCAGCGACGTTCACGAGGCCCATCCGGGTCAGCTCGCCCTGCACCCACTGCTGCGCGCGCTTCATATCCTCGGACATCGTGAGTCGCGCCCCGAGCACGTCGGCGATGTATCCCTCGTACTCCATCACCTGGGAGCGTTGCAGACCCTCCTCGCGGATCCTGGCGACCATCGCCGAATCCACCGACTGGCTGCGGACGAATGCGGTGACCGAGAGGAGGGCGATCAGGGAGAACGCGAACGCCTTCTGTCGAGCGGTCATGGCGATGCTCCTGGTGGGAACCGGACACATTAGTTCAAGTGAGGCAGGTCGGACAGGAATGATACGCGCCTACCTTCCTCCCGCCTGCGCCATCCGCTCCTTCAGTTCCGCGAACCAGTTGAGCACGATCACCGGAGGCGCGCCGGCACCGATCGGCCGGATCATGATGAACGACTGCCCATCGGGCATCACGTCGTAGGCAGCGTAGTTCGCGCCGACCTGATAGAGGTCGGTCATCACGGTATCGCGGCGCGCGATGACGAAACCCGATGTCGTCGTGACCTGCGCGGCGATGAGCTTGCGCCCGTCCCGGTAGAACAGCTCGCGGCCGTTCCTCGACCACACCGCCTCGTCGCCCCCGTGGGTGGAGATCTGGCGAAGGTTGGAGGGGTCGGAGGTCGAACAGACGTAGACCTCGGGGCGGCCGGATTGGTTCGAGGTGAAGGCGAGCCACGCACCGTCTGGCGAGACCTTTGCGGCGGTCTCGGTGGCAGGCGTGTTGACGAACGGCGTCAACGTTCCCGGAATGGTGTTCAGCGACACACGATCGATGTTCGCGCTGGTCGTCGCACTGGACGTGATGATGAACCCGTCCTTGCTGGACGGCAGCCAGGCGATTCCGCTGCCGCTCGTCAGGATCATCTCGGGCACGCCGCTGCCGTCCCACGGAGCCCAGTGCACCGTCGCCCGGCTCGCGCCATCCGTGAAGTCCCGCCAAGCGAGCTGGCGACCGTTCGGTGTCCAGGTGACCTGATTGACCGACCCGCCATTCGTGAACGCCGAGGAGGTGCCACCGATCGTGTGGACCCAGAGGTCGGATCGGCCGCTGGAGGCCACGATGCTCATCGCGATCCGTCGGCCGTCGGGCGAGACGCGAGGATCGACGTACTGTTGCGTGTCGGGCAGCAGCGGCAGAATCCCTCCCTTGCGGTCGACTCGGACGAGCTGGCCGAGCGGCGTGCCGGGCTGGTAGACCATGGTGCCGTTCGCGCTGACCGCGAACGTCATCGCGCCCCCCTGCCCCACATTCGAGGCCGGCAGCACGGCAACACTTGCGAGGACGGGCACCGCTGGCTCGGTGAGTCGGAAAGTCGCCGGATCGAACCGGATGCCGCGCACACTACCGTCGCGCTGACTGAAGAGCAGGTGGCCTGTGGGCGCGAACCGCGGATTCGATCCTCGGATCCCGAGGTAGGTGATGGCACCTCCGGCGAACTCCACGACGGCGAGGGAGTCGATCTCCGATCCGCCGCCGGCCCGCCGGATCGCGAAGACCGCCGCGTTTCCGCCCGGGAGCACCTGCGGCCAGACGTGCCGTCCTTCGCGCCGCGCGCTGTCGGGAGTCGTGAGACGCATCGGCGTTCCGCCAGCGGCGCTGACACGCCAGAGCCCCGCGTTTGGACCCGGGTTGCGCGAGTACACGACGACATCGTTGTCGCCCCACGAGTAATTGACGACCTCGTCGGCGATCGTCGCGACCGGTCCGCCCGCAAGCGGAACCCGCTGCAGTCGACCACCGACGATGAACGCGATCGCGCTGCCGTCGGGCGAGAACTGCGGGTTCATCGCGTTCTCCGACCCGGGCACTGGCCGCGGCGTGAGCTCGTCGAGCGCGCGAACGAAGATCCGTGGCATCGGGTCGCCCCCGAGCCAGGCGATCTGCGACCCATCGGTCGCGACGGCGACGTTCATCCCGATCCGGTCGGTGCGCAGGCGCACGCTGTCGCCGAAGGCGAGGGCGAATCGGGCCCGCTGGCCGTCGGGCGAGACCGACCGGCCCCATCCCCACGCGGCCGCGACCATCGCCGCGATCGCTACGACCGACACCACGACGAATCGGCGCTTCAGCACTCGCGTCGCCTGGCGATCCGCAGCGCCCGCGGACGCGCCGGCACCCGCTCCGTAGACCGCGACGCTCCCGGCCGCGCCCGGGGCGCGATCCGCGTTCGTCAACGCGTCGGCGAACTCGTTCGCGGTGGACCACCGATCGGCGGGGAGCTTCGCCAGCCCCTTCGCGATCGCAAGATCGACGTGCTCCGGCACCGTGTCCCGGACCGCGCGTAGGCTGCGCGGCGGCTCCATCACGACGCGCGCGATGATTGCCGCAGCGGTGGGTCCCGTGTGCGGCGCCTCGCCGGCGAGCATCTCGTACGCCAGCGCCGCGAGCGCGTAGATGTCGCTCCGGCGGTCCACCGCCTTCTCCCCCATCGCCTGCTCGGGGCTCATATACTGTGGCGTCCCGACGGAGAGCCCCGTCTGCGTGAGCCGCGCCCCGCCGGCGTTGGTCACCGCGAGCGCGATGCCGAAGTCGGCGATGACGGGCTGCCCCTCGTGCAACATCACGTTCTCAGGCTTCAGGTCGCGATGGATCACGTCGTGGCGGTGCGCATAGTCGAGCGCGCGGGCCAGCGTCGACGCGATGCGCACCGCCTCGTCCACCGAGAGCACCGACTCGCGGTCGAGCCGCGCGCGGAGTGACTCCCCTTCGATGAACGGCATCACATAGAAGAGCAACCCACCCGCCTCGCCCGAGTCGAAGAGCGGGAGGAGGTTCGGATGCTGCAGGTTTGCGGTGACCCGGATCTCGGCGAGGAACCGCTCGACGCCGAGGACGGCGCCGAGTTCCTCGCGTAGCACCTTGATCGCGACCTTGCGTTGGTGCTTCAGGTCCTCGGCGAGATAGACGATCGCCATCCCACCGGCACCGAGCTCGCGCTCGATGCGATAGCGCTCGGCCAGTGCGGCGCGGAGGGCCTCGGGCGCGGTGGTCAGCGTCGGCTGGACGGCGGCACCTTCCCCATCATCCGGTAGTACGTGATGATGTTGCCGTAGTGCTCGCCGTCGTGCACCGCGTTGAGCGCCAACGCGCCGACGCGCGTTGACGGTGAACCGAAGAGCTCGGTCGCGACCCCGGCGGACGCTCCGCTGATCGCGTACGCCCTGGCGCAGTACTCGTTCGACTTGCGCAGCGCCTCGACCAGCGCCGCCTTCGTCTTCGCCGCACGCTCGACAGCATCCTCCGCCGGTTGCGGCTCGCCGAGGGCCGCCGCGCACATCAGGTTCTGCGACCCCGCGATGTGTCCGATGAGTTCACCCAGCGTACGCACCGTCGCCACCGGGCGATACGCGTACTCGGCCTCGGTGAGTTCGGTCGCCGCAGCGGTGATGTTGTCGATGACCCCCTGCCAGTTGCTCCTGAGCGCGGCGATCGATGGATCCGGTGCGGTGCTCGCCGCCCGGGCAGACTGGGACTGGGCGAGCGCGCCCATCGGAAGGGCGACGGCGATCAGCAGGGCGTTCGCGAACTGGCGCATGTGATGGATGGGATGAGGAAATTGAAATCTACTTCGGGAACTTCGCCTTTAACTCCTCGAACCAGTTCTCGACGAGGATGAGCGGCGCCCGGACCGCGGCGCTGGTCGACCGGCTGCGGACCATCAGGAACCGGCCATCCGGTGCGACATCGAACGGCGTGTAGTTCGCGCTCATCTGGAACTCGGAGCCCCCCTTGAACAACGGCCGTCGCTCGACCGCGGCGAACGAACCGGCCACTGGTCGGCCTGACATGAGGGTGCCAGTGGCCAGTTCGATGAAGAAGAGCTCGGTGCCGGTGCGGGACCAGAGCGGGGCCACGCCGCCGCTGGTCGAGACCTGCCACTTCCCGTCCCCCACCGCGGGGAACGGCCGCACGTACACTTCGTCCCGCCCGGTCTCGTTCGACTCGTAGGCGAGCCACCGTCCGTCGGGTGAGAGCGCGATCGCCTTCTCATCGGGGGGGGTCACGAGGAGCGGCCGCGGCACGGTGTCCACCCCGATCTGCATCACGTACACGTCGCGGTCACCGGTGGATCCGGCGACCCCGCCGGTCCGCAGCACGACCCACTTGCCGTCGCGCGACCAGACGACCTCCCAGAGCGTCTTGTCGATCCTGAGCCGCCGCGCCTCCGGCCCGGTCCCATCGCCCCGTCGAGTGTAGAGGGACTGCGGCGCCGAATCGGCGCGCGTCGCCACGTAGCTCAGGGTCTCCCCGTCAGGGAGCCAACGGGGACGGATGTTCGCGTCGCCCTCGAAGGTGACGCGCGAGACCGGGCCATCGTCGAGCTGCTTCACCCAGATGTGTTGACCGGCCTCGGTGGCCAGCTTGATCGCGAGCCGCCGGCCGTCGGGCGAGAGGCTCCACCCGGCATTCCCGCTGGCATCGAATCGCCACCCCGTGTCCACTGGCGTGATCGCTCCGTTCCGGGCCACCCAGACCGCTTCGTGGGATGCACCACCTTGGTTACCGGCGCCTGCCAGATACAGAACTGTTCCATCCCGCCCGACCTCGAGTTGAGCGACGCCTGAGTTCGGGACCGCGATCCCTTCGAGCACGGGCACCGCCGCATCGGTGGCGGCGAGCGTCTCCAGATCGAAGGGCACGGCGAAGACGCCTCCGTCGGCCCGGACATAGACCAACTGTCCCGTCTGTGCATACCACGCCCGCGCCGCACCCGGGATGAGCAGCTTCACCTCACTCGTCCTCAGATCGAGGACCATCACTTCCAGCGTGGGCCGGCAGTTGTTCCCCGAGCACCTCGAGAACAAGACACCCCTTCCATCGGGAAGGGCGCTCGGAAAGGTCGCGAGGACCCCCTGTGCAGGCGTCCAGGACACCGCGGCGGTTCCCCCGTCGGCCGGCACGCGCCGAAGGCGGAACTGGCGATCGGTGTAGGTGAGGACTCCGTCATCTCCCCACGCGATGCTCGAGAGGTTGTTGGCCCACGTGGAGTCGGCGACGGTGAGCGGCGCCCCACCAACGATTGGCATCTTCCGCAGGGAACCACTCGTGGACAGGAATGCGAGCCACTGGCCATCCGGTGATGAGACCGGCGCCCACGAGCTCTCCGTCCCCGGCAGTGCTACCGCGGAGAGACTCTCGCGACGCTTCATCCAGAGCTGTTCGGCGCTACCCGAACCGGCGTTCGGGCCGACGTACGCGATCCAGGAGCCGTCGGTAGCAAGGCCGAAGGTGTCGTAAGCGCGCTGGTTCGGCTGTTGGCCTTCGGCGAAGCTCAAGCGGTATCGGGCGACGGCCCTCGGTGTCTCCGGCGCGGGCCAGAGGAATGCCAAGAGCGCGAGGCCGGCGAAGCCCGCGGCGACTCCCGGCCAGAGCCACCGTCGCGGACCGGCCATCGCGGCGCCCGCGGCGATCGCGGCCGGTGACGACGTCGCCGTGGCATAGGCGACGGTCGAGAAGCGCGGATCGGCCAGCGCATCGGCGAAGTCGGCCGCGGAATGGAACCGGTCGGCGGGGAGCTTGGAGAGTGACTTCTGGATCGCCGCGGCGACGTTCGGGGGCACCGTGTCGCGGTGCGTGCTGACCAGCGCCGCCTTCTCGGTGATGACCTTGGCGACGATCGCCTGCGCGGTGCTGCCGGTGTAGGGCGGATCGCCGGCGAGCATCTCGTAGAGCATCGCGCCGAGCGAGTAGATGTCGCTGCGGGCATCGAGTTCACGGTCGCCCATCGCCTGCTCGGGGCTCATGTACTGCGGCGTTCCGAGCGACATCCCGGTTTCGGTCATCCGGCTGGCGCCGGCCGAGCTCACCGCGAGCGCGATGCCGAAGTCCGCGACGAGTGCCTGATGGTCGTGGTTCAGGATGTTCTCGGGCTTGATGTCGCGGTGGATCACGCCCCGCCGGTGCGCATAGTCCAGCGCACTCAGGACCTGTCGCGCGAGTTCCACCGCCTCGTCGATCTCGAACTGCTTCTCCCGATCGAGCCGCGAGCGCAGCGTCTCCCCCTCGACGTAGGGCATCACATAGTAGAGCACGCCATCGCCCGCACCGGAATCGTGCAGCGGGAGGATGTGCGGATGCTGCAACGCGGCGGTGAGCCGGATCTCCTGCAGGAACCGGTCGGCCCCAATCACCGCCGCGAGTTCAGGACGGAGGACCTTCACCGCGACCTTGCGCGCGTGCTTGAGGTCCTCGGCGAGGAAGACCGTCGCCATCCCGCCCGCGCCCAACTCGCGTTCAATGCGATAACGGTCGGCGAGTGCGGCGCGAAGGGCGTCGAGGTTGACGGTCATGGGCCCTAGTATCCGCCCGCGGCGACGGGACCGCCAGCCAAACAGGAACGGCCGGCGATACGGTGGCTCAGAACGGCCCGCCCTTCGCCGTGAACACCACCTTGCCGTCGAAGACCGTGAGCAGGCACCGCATCCCCTGAAGCTCCGCCGTCGGCACCCGCAGCGGATCCCGATCCCAGACTGCGAGGTCGGCGCGCTTCCCCACTTCCAGCGAACCGACCTCGCGCTCGAGGAACATTTGACGAGCCGGCCAGATCGTAACGGACTTCAGGGCTGTCCGCACATCCACCGCCTCGTCGCGGCCGAAGGGATCCCCGGGATAGCGCCCGAGCATCGTGCTGCGCGCGACCGCCGCCCAGAGTCCGTGGCGCGCCGGGAAGGGCGTGACCGGAAAGTCCGAGCCATTCGCCCAGATGAGTCCCCGACTCGCGAAGGTCGCAAAGGGATTGAGACGTCGCGAACGCGCCGCGCCGAAGTTGCCCGCGTAGTTGTCGCCGATCCACCAGTGGAAGGCCGCGCTCGGCTCGGGATATCCGGCGTCGAAGTCGCGTTGGAGCATCTGCATCAGGCCGATCGCGTGGTCGGTGGGGATGTTCGCGTGGATGATCCCGTGCCGGAGTCCCCTCGTCGGCTTCTCGCGCAGTGCCTCGGCGTAGCTCTCCACCACCCAGTCGATGGTGCGGTCTCCGATCGCGTGCGTGCTCACGTGCATCCCCGCGCCGTGATACATCCGGATCATCGCCCTGAGCGTGTCCGGATCCATCGCCGGATAGCCACGATTCCCCCGATCGACCCCGGTGACGCCGATGTTCCACTCGTCGTAGACCCACGCCGTGCGGGCGCCTCCGGAGCCATCGGCGAAGAGCTTCACTCCTCCCGCGATCACGTGAGTGTCGCCGACTGACTCGTAGGGACGCGCCGTCGCCGCGCGAGCGGCGATCAGTCGCTGCGCGTCGGCGACGCTGCTCCCACCGGAGAAGAGCGCAAAGACCCGCACCGGCAGTTCACCGGCCGCCGCGAGCGTGCGATAGCGCTCAAAGGTCTCGGCCGAGATCCCGGGGTCCTTCAGTCCTGTCATCCCCTCGGCGCTGAACTCGCGGCCGAGTGCGCGCATCGCCTCGAGTTCCTGAGCGGCCGTAGCGGGTGGGACGAGGCGCTGGACCAACCGCTGCGCCGACTCCTTCAGCACGCCAGTCGGAGTGCCGTCGGCGGCGCGGTCAATCGTACCACTCGGCGGGTCAGCCGTTTCCCGCGTGATGTTCGCGAGCCGAAGCGCCACCGAGTTCACCACGCTGTAGTGACCGGTCGTGTTCTGGAGCACCACCGGATGCCGGGGAGAGACCGCGTCCAGATCCGCGGCGGTGATCATCCGTCGCTCGAGGAACTTCCCCTCGTCCCATCCAGCGCCGTCGACGAAGGTGCCCGCGGGGAGTGAGTCCGTGCGTCGGCGCACCGCGGCAACGATGTCGGCAATACTGCGAGCGGCCGGATAGCTGACGTCGAGCAGGAAGTAGCGCTCGACCGCGCCGCCGCTGAAGTGTGCGTGTGCATCGAGCAGCCCCGGCGTCACGGTGCGTCCCCCGAGGTCGATCTGCCGCGTGGTCGCTCTGGCGAGCCGCAACACCTCGGTATGCGACCCCAACGCGACGATCCGATTCCCGCGGATCGCGATCGCCTCGACCTCGCGGTCCAGGGCATCGACCGTCAGGATCCGCCCGTGATGGAGGATCAGGTCCGGAGCGGTCGGTTGCGGGATCGACGCCGGGCCCGGCACCGCAAACCACAGGACCGCGACGGCGAGGTTGATCGATCGGAGGCGCATTGTGGGCAGGGTGTCGAGGTCAGGTCACTGTGCGATCGGTAGGGTCACTCGGAACTCCGTGTGCCCCGGCTTGGACTCGACGGTGATCTCCCCTTCGAGCCGTTGAAGGATGCGCCGCGTGATGTCGAGTCCGAGCCCCGTTCCCTTCCCGACGTCCTTCGTCGTGAAGAAGGGATCGAAGATCCGCGAGAGAACCTCCGGCTTGATCCCCGGACCGTCGTCGGCGATCCACACTGCCACTCGACCCTGCTCGACCGCACCTCGGACCGTCAGGTGACCGCCCTGTGGCGCGGCGTCGAGCGCGTTGTCGATGAGGTTCATCCAGACCTGGTTGAGCTCGGCCCCGACGGCGCGCACGCGCGGGAGATCCTCGGGGAGGTCGATGACTACCGCGACGCCGCCCTTGCGCGTCTTCGAGTTGAGGAGCGTGAAGGTGTCGTCGATGCCGGCGCGGATGTCCACCGCTTCGGCGACCCGCGCCTGATCCATATAGGTGAATCCCTTGACGCTGCCGACGAGGTCGTGGATCCGCTTCGTCGCCATCTGGATCTCGCTCGCCAGCGACCGCACGAGACATCCGGCGGAGATCCAGCGCAGCGACGCGTCGAGTGCGTCGTCCTGCACGGCCTCGGCGAGTTCATCCAAAGACGAGAGCGCGACCGCGGTCTCGGCCAGTGGCCCAGCGCACTCCTCGTTCGCCCCGTGCGCGACGAGCCAGTTCACGAACGCCTCCTCGCGGTCAGCACGGGCCATCGGCGAGAGGAGCGGGCCGGAGAGTCGCGCAAAGCAGCGGCCCCGCACCCGTTCGATCACCGCGCGCTGGTCAGCGCTCAGGTTGGCGGCGCCAACGCGGGCCGACGCGCTCTCGATCGCGCGAAGGGCATCATCGAGTAGGCGCGCACTACGCACGGCCGCCGAGGCCGGGTTGTTCAGTTCGTGCGCGAGTCCGGCGGCGAGGCGGCCGAGCGAGACCAACTTCTCATCGCGAAGATCACTCGTGCTGAATGCACGCGCCCGGTCGAGCATCGCGTGGACACAGAACGCGGTCACGGTCGGGCACTCGCGGATCATCTCGGGTTGGTCACCGATCGGCACTTCGAGCATCTCCGTGGGCTCCGCCGCGAGGACGGGCGCCGGCGCCTTCGCACCTCTCGAGAACGGCAGCGCGCCGGAGACATCCCCGGCGCGGAACTCGTACAGGATCTGCGGCCCAGCGCCGCGATCAACGGTGATCGCCATCCGCCCCGCGAACACGATCGCGAGCGCCTTCGACACTTCCCCCGCTTCGAGGAGCGCCTCCCCTTGGGCGAGCGAGCGCACCTTGCCGTGCGAAGCGACCCACTCGAGTTCGGCGCGTGGCGCCTTGCCGAGCGCGCGGTGTGCGAGGAGTCGGGCGAGGATGGCGTCGTCAGTCATCGCGTGCTCATGTCGCTAGACGGAGCGCAGGTAGCGCTGCACCGAATAGATCGCCGCCGACCCCTCCCCGACCGCAGCCGCGACACGCCGGTTCGCGCCAAAGCGCACGTCGCCCGCAGCAAAGACCCCCGGGATGTTCGTCTCGAACGCGAAGGGCGCTCGTTCGAGCGGCCATCCGCGTGGGCGGCCGTGCTCCTGTGGGAGGTCGGTCGCGGTCTGGACGAAGCCCGACTCGTCGCGCTCGAGCACCGTCGCGAACGCTTCGGTGTGCGGCTTGACTCCGATGAAGATGAACATCGCCGACGCGGTTATCGTCCGGCGCGCGCCCGACTCGACCTCCTTGACGCCCACGCACTCGAGCGACGTCGTCCCCTGGACTTCGTCCACCTCGACACCGGTCACGACCTCGATGTTCGGCACATTGCGGATCCGGTCAACGAGGTAGTGCGACATCGTCGGCTGGAGGTCAGCGGCCCGGATCAGCATCGAGACCTTCCGCGCATACCGCGAGAAGAAGAGCGCCCCCTGCCCCGCCGAGTTGGCGCCGCCGACGACGCAGACGTCCTTCCCGCGATAGCGCGCTGCCTCCGACATCGCGGCGCCATAGTAGACGCCGACCCCTTGGAGCGGCACGAGACCGGGGACTTCGAGCGTGCGGGCGCTCATCCCGGTGGCGATCACCACGCAGTAGGTGGTCAGTTCGGTGCCATCCCGCAGCGTGACCACGCGGTAGGGATCCTCGCGGCGGAGTCCGACGACGTCTTGCCCCGAGAGGAACTCGGCGCCGAAGCGCTTCGCCTGGGCCACCGCGCGCTGTGCGAGGTCGGCCCCCGTCACGCCGGCGGGAAATCCGAGATAGTTCTCGATGAGGGAGCTCGTCCCCGCCTGCCCGCCGGTCGCGACCGCCTCGACAAGCACCACGCGGAGTCCTTCGGTCGCCGCATACACGGCGTTCGCCAGTCCTGCGGGGCCACCGCCGATGATCACGACATCATAGAAGGGGCGCGCCGCCGCAGTGGTCAGGCCGGTCTTCCGCGCGAGTTCCATCTGCGCCGGCGCGACGAGATGCGTACCGTCGGGGAAGGTGACGACCGGTAGGCGAGTGACACCGCCAGCGAGGGATTCGGCGAGGGCACGTGCGGTCGCGTCGCTCTCGACATCGAGCCACTGATACGGCACACGATTGCGCGAGAGGAACTCCTTCGCGGCGAAGGACTCCGGCGACCACTCCGAGCCGATCACGCGGATGCCGTCGAACGTCGGCAGGACCCGGGCACGCCACTCCGCGAGCAGGTCGTCCAGGACCGGATAGAGCCGCTCCTCCGGCGGATCCCACGGCTTCATCAGATAGTGATCGAGCGCAACCTTGTTGTCTTCCGGCCCATCTTGGATCAGCCCGTTGACCTTAGCCCCATCCCAGCCCTTATCGGCCATCAGCACGAGTTCGGCGAGCTTGACTGGATTGCGCACTCGCACACAGCCGTGGCTGAACGCCCGCACTGATTGCTCGAAAAGCTGCTTGGACGGCGTATCGTGCATGTAAACGGCATGCTTGTTGGGAAACAGAAACTTCACTTGCCCCAACACATTCGCTTCGCCCGGCGGCTGGTAGAACGTGTACGTCTTGAGGTTGGCCGTCGACCAATTGACCGACCTCGGGTCGACTGCGGTCTCGCCCCGCTTAATCTTGAGCCCATTACTCCAGAACATCCCGCCGCCGCCCAGCAGGCTCGGCAGTGCCTCTTTCACCTTGATGCTTTCCGGCA
>JANPCH010000102.1:0-6992 GCA_031430835.1 Gemmatimonadaceae bacterium | reverse complement strand
GCCTCAGTTCCGCCTGAGGTGAAGCAGACCTCATCGGGGGCGGCGCCCAAACAGCGGGCGACGCGCTCACGGGCCTCGTCGAGCGCCGCGCGGGCCTCGCGGCCCCAGCGGTGGGTCGACGACGGGTTGCCGAAGCGCGGTCCATAGAACGGGGCCATCGCCTCGAAGACTTCCGGGCGGACCGGCGTCGTCGCGGCGTGGTCGAGGTAGATGGGGGAGGGGGGCATAGTCGGGGAAATATATCACCGACAGGGGCGCCCTCCGGCGGGACGAGCCCCGCGCCCGCGTGCCTCGGCCTCCGTGAGATACTCGCCTCGTGCGGTGCGCCCGTACCACGAGGAACCGAGGCAGTGGTAGATCCGTGATGAGGTGTTCAGCCAGACGCGCACGGTCGAGCTGTCGGCTGGCGAGCTTGGCTCCTTCGGCGCGAGCCCGGGGGCGAACTCGTTCAGCTGATCCACTGGCGTGATCCGCAGGACGGGATGGAGTTCGATCGCATTCGGCGCCATCCCCGACTGGCCGTGCGGTCGGTCCCAGAAAGCCACGCCCTCGATCTCGATCTCCGCACCGGGCCGGATGCGCGCGATCGCCTGTCGGGCCATTGCGTACTCCGTGCGGTGTCGCGACCCCAGCGCACACGCCGGATCGGGGATCTCCGCGACCATCGTCACGCTCGTCGTGGTGGGGTCGGCGATGATGATGTGGATGTCGCTGTCGTCGTCGCTCACATGATGCCCGACGAGGATGCCGCGAACGCGGAAGGTGTGCTGCTCGAGCGGCAGGCGACTGCGGTTGGCGCGTTCGCCGCTGGGCTTCGGGAGCCGCGCGAGGAACGCGACGGTCGTCGGCCGCGGCGTGAGGTTGACGCGTCCCGTGTCATCATCGATCAGCACTTTTACTGGCCAGCGATCGACACCGCACACCGGGGCCCGCTGCGCTCCCGTCGGCGTGGCGAGCACGAGCGCGGTCGCCAACACCGCGCCGATCGAGACTGCGCTACCGCTCTTCAGGGTACATCTGCTTGAACGCGAGCGCTGCGGCCGCCGCGCCGACCACTGGCCCGACCAGATAGACCCACGCCTGCGGTGGCACCTCGCGGCCGATCAACATCGCGAAGATCGCCGGGGCGAGTCCGACCACGGGATTGAACGCCCCGCCGGTGATCGGCCCCATCACGAAGGCGCCCGCGAGCACGGTGCCGCCGATCGCGAGCCCGAAGTAGGAGTTCCCAGCCGAGGACTTGAGCGTCGCCACGTTGAGGATCACGAGGGCGAGCGCGAAGGTCCAGACCATCTCGCCGACGAGCATCTTGGTCGTGCTCACGGCGTCGCCCGGGCCGACCCAGATCGGCACGCCGGAGAACTTGTACACGAGCAGTGCGGCGAGCAGCCCGCCGGCGAACTGCGCCCCCCAGTACGGGGCGACCTCGCGCGGGGTGAGGGAGCCGCGGATCCACGCCGCCACCGTGATCGCGGGATTGAAGTGTGCTCCCGACAACGGACCCACCGCGTAGGCCATCACCATCAGCGTGAAACCGATCGCCACCGGTCCCATCGCCTCGGCGTAGAACGAACTGAGTCCGACGGCGAGCACCAGGAAGAAGGTGCCGATCGCTTCCGCGAGGAGTTTCGCTTTCATTGGGGGCGGGGGAGGTGAGAGGTCGGAGACCAACAGGCGCTGCTATCGTAGCACTCGATCATCGCACTGACAACCGACCTGACGAGCGATCACCGCAGGAACGCGGCGGCGTTCCCGCCATCGACCGAGATGACGCAGCCGGTGGTGGCCTGGGCCCGCGCGAGCCAGGCGAAGGCGGCGGCCACATCGGAAGCCGTCGTCTCTCGCCCGAGGAGATTCTCCCGGAAGTACGACTCGGGATCGACGCCGCGCGCCTTCGCGCGCGCTTCCAACACGCCGCCGGCGAAGAGGTCGGTGCGGATCCGGTCGGCGTTGATCGCGTTCGCACGGATCCCCTCCGTCCCGAGGTCCACCGCGTACTGGCGCATCAGCGCGAGGACGCCGGCCTTGGCGATCGCGTAGGGGCCGAACTCTCGCCCCGGATTCACCGCGCTCTTCGAGGCGTTGAAGAGCAGGCACCCCCCCGTTCCCTGCGCGAGGAACACGTCGACGACCGACCGTGCCATTCGTTGATGGCTCATCAGGTTGATGTCGAGCGACCGCTCGAGCGCTGCTTCGCCCGCCGCCGTGTGCAGCAGTCCCGATGGGGCCGTCCCGGCATTCGAGATCAGGAGGTCGACGCCACCGAACGCGAGCACCGTGCGGGAGACTGCCGTCGTGATCGAATCGAGCGAGGTCACGTCGCATGGCGTGCACGCGACCCGCGTCCCGAATCGAGGCCGCAGGGTACTGACGGCCTCGTCGAGGCGCGCGCGATCGCGGTCACTCAGCATCACGTGCGCGCCCTCTACGAGCAGGCGTTCGGCCGTCGCCAGACCGATTCCCGCCGCCGCGCCGGTCACGAGCGCGATCCGCCCCGCGAGCGGTCCCGCATCCCCCCTTCGACCCAACTTCGCCTGCTCGAGGCTCCAGTACTCGATGTCGAAGAGATGCGCTTCGTTCACCGGTTCGTAGCGTCCGATCGACTCCGCATCCTGCATCACCTCGATCGCGCGCGCGAAGATGTCGCCTGCGATCCGCGCGTCGGCGAGCGTGCGTCCGATCGTCAGTGCCCCGACTCCCGGCACGAGTACCAGCCTCGGCAGGGAATCGAGGCGCTGCAGCGCACCGCCGTGCCGCGCATCGCCCTGGGCGAAGTACTCGTCGTACCACCCGCGATAGTTCTTGAGCGCGTGCTCCACCGCATCCCGCATCCCCCCGCCGTCCGCCGTCTGCCGTCCGCCCTCTGCCCCGATCCACATCGGCCGAGGGCGAGTACGGATCACGTGGTCCGGCGTCACCGTCCCGCGCGCGCAGAGATGCGGCGCGTCCTCACGCGCGAGGAACGCGAGCACGGCCGGATCGTCGCGCCACTCGAGGAGGAACGACGCCCCGCCGGCCGCGCGCGTCAGCGCACCACGCACGACCGGCGTGAGGGCGACCCGTCGGGCTGCGCGGTCGGCGGCAGGAAGCCCAGCGGCCGCGAGGGACGCGGGGCGATGGCGCTTCTTGCGGTCGCGCCATTCCTCGGCCGCGGTCACCGCGGCGATCATCCGCTCGTAGCTCTCCTCGGCAGTCGCACCCCACGTGACGATGCCGTGTTGGCCGAGCGCGAGGCCCGTGAGGCCGGCGCGGTCGACACCCAGCGCGGCGACCGTTCGCGCCAGCGCGAAGCCTGGCATCACATAAGGGACGTACACGAACGCACTGCCCCACACCTCGGCCGCGATCTGCTCCGCGCGCGGCTGATCGAGCAGCGTCAGTGCCGCGTCGGCGTGCGTGTGGTCGACGAACTTCCCCGGGAGGAGCGCGTGCAGCAGCGCCTCCACCGACGGAGTCGGCGCGCCCGGATCGAGCATCTGCGAACGGAGCGCGGCGACCATCGTCGCGTCATCCAGCGCGTCGAGGCGACAGAGTGCGCGCAACGGAACGAGGCGACAGCAGGCGAATCCGGCCGGTCCGATCGTCGCGAGGTCCCCGCCGCTCCCCTTCACCCACAGGACATCCACCGACTCGCCACTGTGCTCGCGCCCGGTGGATTTGACGGAAGTGTTCCCACCACCATGCAACACCAGCGCCGGATCCGCGCCGAGGAGGCGCGAGGTGTGGATGCGTTGGGCGAGATCCGCCGTCACGGCCGGGCCGAGCTCCTCGGCCACTCGGAACGCCTCCGGTGCGGCGAAGCGCGAGAGCATCAACCGCCCCGTATCGCCAGAAGCAGGGCGAAGACGACCGCGAGGAGGAGGGACCCGCCGGCGAGCGCCCACGGCAACCAGACCGGAAGCGTGCGGATCCGCGCCGCGAACCCACCCGACGGGCGCGAATTCGGATCGAGTCCACGCACGATCTCGTCACCGCTCTGAGGCCGACTCGCCGGTCGCTTCTCGAGGCACTTCATCACGACCGCGACGAGATGCGGCGGCGCATCGGGACGTCGAGGCCCGATCGGCTCCGGCGTGCGATTCGCGTGAGCCTCCATCACGGCCTGCGGCGAGCGACCCGCGAAGGGTGGGTGGCCGGTGAGCATCTCGTAGGCGACGACGCCGAGCGCGTAGAGGTCGGCGCGGTGGTCGAGATCCGCGTCTCCCGCCGCCTGCTCGGGTGCGATGTAGGTCGGCGTGCCAAGGCTGGTGCCCGGCATCGTGATGCGGGCCGCGAACGCCGCGTCGCCTTCGTGCTCGGCGGCGCGCAGGAGAGCCTTTCCGATCCCGAAGTCGAGCACCACGGCTTGGCCGTGGAAGAACATCACGTTCTCAGGCTTGATGTCGCGGTGCGCGACTCCCTCGCGGTGCGCGTACGCCAGGGAGCGCGCGACTGCCTCGATGATCGTGACGACATCGGGGATCGGCATCGGACGCTGCCGCGAGATGCGGTCGCGTAGCGACTCCCCGTCCACGAGGGGCATCGTGTAGTAGAGATGTCGTCCGGCCTGGCCCGCCGAGAGCAGCGGCACGATGTGCGGATGCTGGAGCCGCGCCGCGAGTTGGATCTCGCGCTTGAACCGCTCCGCCGAGAGTGTTGCCGCGAGCTCGGGGGAGAGCACCTTGATGACGACGTGGCGCCCAAGCGCATTCTCGGTCGCGACGAAGACCCGGGACATCCCGCCGCGGGGGAGTTCGCGCTCGATCGTGTAGGAATCGCCGAGCGCTTCTTGGACCTCGATCTGGAGCCGTTCGTTCGCCATCGGTCCGGGGTGGAGGGACGTCCGAATCTAGGGCGAAACCGCGGGCTCCGCAGCGGATGGTTGCCAGAAGCCGGGCTGGCTGGATTATTTCGGGAGTGAGCGAATCCTCGGTAGGTCGGATCGGGGTCGCGGGCCTGCTGCTCGCGGTCGTCGGAGCGTGCGCGCCCTCCGACCCCGCTGAACTCGGTCCAGGAGTCACGCGGACGCTCGCGGAGCGGCGCGCGGCCGCCGTTTCGGAGCTCCGATACGAACTCCACCTCGAGTTGCCGGAGCGACGCGAGCAGCCGGTCACCGGTGAGGTCACGCTCCGCTTCGAGTGGTTGGGCGCGCCGGGCCCTCTCGTGCTCGATTTTCGCGCTCCCGCCGACCACGTCCTCGGGGTCACGCTGGACGGGGACTCGGCGAGCTATCACCTGATCCCGGACCACATCGTGGTCGGGGAAGAGGTGCCGAACGGCAGCCACACCATTCGGGTCCGCTTTCGGAGCACCGACGCGGCGCTCAATCGCGGCGACGACTTTCTCTACGCGCTTTTCGTCCCCGACCGCGCCTCGACCGCATTTCCTGTGTTCGAGCAGCCCGACCTCAAGGCGCGCGTCACGCTGGCGCTGACGATTCCCGCGGCGTGGGAGGCGATAGCCAACGGATCGCTCGTTTCGCGCGACAGTACGGCGACCGAGCGGCACACTCTGCACTTCGCCGAGTCGGCGCCGATCAGTACCTATCTGATGACGTTCGCGGCGGGTCGGCTCAAAGTCGAGCAGGCGGTGCGCGATGGTCGCACGCTCACGATGTACCATCGCGAGACCGATGCGGCGAAGGTCGCCCGAAACCGCGAGGCGATCTTCGACCTGCACGCCGCCGCCTTGAAGTGGCTGGAGGCGTACACCGGCATCGCGTATCCCTTCGAGAAGTTCGCGTTCTTCGCGGTGCCATCATTTCAGTTCGGCGGGATGGAGCATCCGGGCGCCGTCTGGTACAACGCGAATGGCCTCTTCCTCGATCAGAGTGCCAGCCGCGCGCAGGAGTTGGGCCGCGCGAGTGTGATCGCGCACGAGACCGCGCATATGTGGTTCGGCGACCTCGTCACGATGCGCTGGTTCAACGACGTCTGGATGAAGGAGGTCTTCGCGAACTTCTACGCGGCGAAGATCGCCGGCCCCTCCTTCCCCGACGTGAACCTGCGATTGCGATTCTTCCAGGCGCACCATCCCGGCGCCTACGGTGTGGACCGCACGGCGGGCGCCAATCCGATCCGCCAGGATCTCGACAATCTCCGCGAGGCGGGTTCACTCTACGGCGCGATCATCTACCAGAAGGCGCCGATCGTGATGCAGCAGCTCGAGACGCTGGTCGGTGAGGAGGCGTTCCGCGCCGGGATCCGCCAGTATCTCTCGCGCTACCGCTATGGGAATGCGGCGTGGCCCGACCTGATCGCGATCCTCGACGAACTGACGCCGGTGGACCTCGTCGCGTGGAGCCGAGTCTGGGTCGAGGAGTCGGGGCGACCGACGATCACCGCCGCGTGGCGCGACTCGGGTCTCGTGGTCACGCAGACCGGCCGGCGACCACAACCGCTCACCTTCGCGCTGGGCTACGGCGATTCGGTCGTGCTCGCGCGGGGTTCGATCCGCAGCGACGCGATCACCCTCGCGCTCGCCGACGGCCTTGGTCGGCCTGAGTTCATCCTCGGCGGCGCCGACGGCGTGGGCTACGGCCGGTTCCCCCTCGACTCGACGAGCCGCGAGGCGTTGCTGGCGGGGGTCGGGCGCCTCAACGACCCGGTGCATCGCGCGGTCGCGTGGCAGGCGCTGCAAGAGGAGATGCTCGACGGCCTTCTTTCGCCGGCGCGCCTTCTCGAGGCCGCTCTCCGTGAGATCCCGCGAGAGAAGGACGAACTCGTCGTCGGGCAGATCGTCGGCCTCCTCCGCGGGACCTTCTGGCGTTTCCTCCCTCCCGCGGCGCGCTACGCACTGGCCCCTGCGGTCGAAGCGATGCTCTGGCGCGAGCTCGACCGCGCGCCGACGCCCGGAAGGAAGGGGACGTTCTTCAGCGCGCTCGTCGGGATGTCGCTCACGTCCGACGGCGTGAAGCGGCTGGAGCGGATCTGGCGCAAAGAGGAAACGCCTAAGGGCCTGCCGATCTCCGAGCAACAGTATACCGGGCTCGCTGAGGCGCTCGTGATCCGAGG
>JANPCH010000101.1:0-4165 GCA_031430835.1 Gemmatimonadaceae bacterium | reverse complement strand
GGCGCCTCGGGCGCCGCGCGGCTTCGTCGTTCCCAACGTTGCCTACTACGGGTTCGTGACCGCCGTCGCGTTCAGCGTGACCGCGGTCTGCGCGTAAGCGCGGCCGAGGATCGTGGCGCCGGTGTTGAAGGAGATCAGCGTCTTCGAGAGGATGATCCCCTTGAAGTTCGCGGTCGTGCCGAGCGTCGCCTGGCCTGCCACCTGCCAGAAGACGTTCCGGGCGAGTGCTCCGCCTGACAGCGTCACGATCGCGCCATTGGCGACGACGAGGTTCTGCCCGATCTGGAAGATCCAGACATCGGTCGCGCTGCCGCTCAACGTGACGGCACTCGGGATGTTGACGCTGGTGCCCCACTTGTAGAGGCCAGCGACGAGTGTCATCCCCTGGATGTTGCCGGCTCCGAGTTCGGTGAAGTCGGGTAGAGTGCGGCCCGCCGCATTCGTGTAGGCGGTCTGCATATCGAGCACGGCAGTGGTGAGCGTCGCTGGGGTCGGCGCGGTGTAGTTGGCCGCGAAGACCTGACCGGTGACCCTCGACGAGGTCGTGTACGTCGTCGCGGGAGAGGTGAGACTGAAGCCGGTGATGAAGGTGGCGGCGGCCGGGCTGAGGCCGATGTTGCCCACGATGGCCGTCGTCCCGGTCGTCGAGATGCCCGACTTCGCGAGGATGACATAGTTGATCGCGGAGCCAAGGTTGACGACTGCGGGGCCGTTCGCTGTTGCAACGACGATCGTGAAGCTCCACGTCTTCGCGGCGGCCATCGGATCGCCACCCACATCCTCGGCGGCAACCGAGATGTTGGCGGTGTAGACCGTGTTCGGGTTGAGCGCGGACGTGCTGACGAAGGTCGCGGTGATGCCGGCGTAGGTCACGACGCCAGGGACGGGGGTGACGCCCTGCCTGACCGTGAAGGAGGCCGAGTTGATGGTCGCCGGGTCCATCGGCTCGCTGAACGTCGCGCGGATCGAAGCGTTGCGGGGGACGCCCGTCGCCGAGCTGAGCGGGTCGGTTGAGAGCACACTGGGCACCGCGGGCAGCGGCTGGGGCCCAGTCGGGCCATCGCCACCGCAGGCCGCAGTCACCAACGCTGCGGACGCGAGAAGGATCGAGAAACGGTTCATACGGGCACTCCTTAGAGGAAGGTGATGCTCTGCTCGGGGGTCGGCGCTTTCTCTCTTGCCGGGCCCGCTGATTAACTGATGCCGTTCAAGTGATTGAAGGTTGCGAGGCGGAACGTGTCGCAACTATTACACCATCGGGTGAGTCAATTCGGCGCGATGACTAGTCCTTTTGGGCTACCCGACCGAGATCGAGGCGATACCCCTTCGTTGCACGGATGACATTCGCCACGGGCCGGTCCACGGCGCTCTACTTTTATCGGTGCTGCAGTACCCCGTGAACCCCACGCACTCCTAGCCGACGAGAACCCACTGAAGCGACGCACGTTCCTTTCACACGCCGCCGGCGCTGTCTCGGCGTTCTCGGTCGCGCCGCTGCGGCCCGGCACCGGCCGGCGCGAGGTCGACCTCGTCCTCCGCGGCGGCACGGTCGTGGACGGCACCGGTCGCCCTCGGTTCGACGCCGACGTGGCGATCACCGGCGACCGCGTGACCCGCATCGCCCAGCGACTCACCGAGCGCGGCGCGCGCGAGATCGACTGTCGCGGCTTGGTCGTCGCGCCGGGATTCGTGGACGTGCACACCCACGCCGACGGCTCCCTCTTCGACGATCCGCTGATGGAGTCGGTGGTGCGCCAAGGCGTCACCACGGTGGTGATCGGCGCCGATGGCTCTTCTCGGGGCCCTCGCATCCGAGACGTGCTGGCTCGCGTCGCCGCGCTACCGCCCGGCGCGAATGTGGCGACGCTCGTCGGCCTCGGGACGCTCAGGGGCGAAGTCGTTGGTGACGACGACCGGCCGGCGACGCCCAACGAGCTCGCCGAGATGGTCCGGCGAGTCGATGAAGCTGTCAACGACGGCGCGCGCGGCACATCGAGCGGCCTCGAGTACACCCCGGGCGCCTTCGCAAGTCGCGCCGAGTTGACCGCCCTGTGCCGTCCGCTGTCCGCCGTCGGTCTTGCCTACCACACTCATATGCGGAACGAGGACGACCAGCTTCTCGAAGCGGTGGATGAGGCGATCGCAGTCGCGACCGGTGCCCGCTGCGGGCTGCAGATCTCGCATCTCAAGACCCAGGGGCCGCGGAACTGGGGGAAGCTCGACACCGTCTTCGGGCGAGTCGCGGCGGCGCGTGAGGCGGGGGTCGATGTCGCGTTCGACCGGTATCCCTACCTTGCCTACCAGACCGGACTCACGAACCTCTTCCCCGTCTGGTCGCGCGATGGCGGCACGGCGCGCTTCCTCGAACGACTCGGGGACCCGACGCTCGCTGCGCGCATCCGAGCCGACGCGCTCGGCAAGGTGGATCTCATCGGAGGGTGGGGGAACGTGCAGATCACAAGCGTCTCCGCCGCCGAGGACAAGTTGGCCGAGGGGAAGCGGCTCGATGCGTGGGCGCAGGGGCGCGGAGTGGATCCGTACGCGATGGCGGTCGCGATGCTCCAGCGGAATCGCGGGAACGTGGGAATGATCGGGTTCGCGATGAGTGAAGCGAACCTCGAGCGGATACTGCAACACGAGTGGGGAATGGTCGCCTCCGATGGTAGCGCGCTCGCGACGAGCGGCCCGGCGCGGCGTGGGGTGCCGCACCCGCGCGGGGCGGGGAGCTTCGCCCGCGTGCTCGGTCGCTATGTGCGCGAGCGGCGCGCCCTCACGCTCGAGCAGGCGGTGCGGAAGCTGAGTGCGCTCCCTGCCTCACGTGTGAGGCTCGCGCAGCGCGGCACACTGGCCGAGGGGAACTTCGCCGATGTGGTGGTCTTCGATCCCGCGACGGTGAGCGACCGCGCCGACTTCGCCGATCCATTCCAGTACGCGCTCGGGATCAAGGCGACGGTGGTGAATGGCGGCGTGAGCTTCCTCGATGGAGAGCGGTTCGCGAGGACCGGCCGGGCGCTGAAGGGCTGAACGGCAGGAGAAAGGTGGAAGGGGGAAGGAGAAAGGTGAAAAACGAGAGGCGCGCCAGCAGTACCCGGCGCGCCCCTCACCCCTCACTTCCAGATGTCTATCCCCCCCGCCTGCTGCCCGACCTCGACCGTCGCCACCCGCGTCATCGTCGTGAGGTCGATGACATCCACCGTCGCCTTCTCCGACCCGATCCCCTCATTCGAGACGAAGGCGTAGCGGTCGTCGGCCGTCACCGCGACGCCGTGCGTGACGCGCTTGGAGGTCGGGATGCGGGCGAGTTCCTTCCCGCTGACCGCATCGAACACCGACACCGACTGTCCACGCTTGTTCGTCGCGAGGAGTCGCGTACCGTCGTGCGTGACCGCGAGGTTGTAGACGCCCGCTCCCGCCGGGAGCCGTCGTACCAGCGACCAAGACGCGACGTCGATCTCGACGATCTCACTCGACTTGTTGCACGCGACCCAGACGCGCGCTCCACTCACCGACGGCTGCGCCCAGGTCGGAGAGCATCCAACGTCGCCCGGTCGTGGCGGCTCCATCCCGTGGCCCGTCGCGTCGTGCTCAGCCGCCGAGGCGCCGCGCAGCGGCGGCGCACCGGTCATCCCCAGCTCCTTCCCCTTCGTCAGGAAGAAGTGGCGCGCGACCGTGAACGTGCGGGTGTTGATCTCGACCAACTCCTCATCCATCATGCACGCCGAGTAGTGTCGCAAGCCTGTGGGATCGAGCCGTGAGCCGTGCGGCATCGTGCAGGTCGTGATCCGCGCGACCTCGACCATCTCTCCGGTCGCCACGACCGAGACGCTCGACGGCTCCATCTCGCCGTGGAGGTTGAAGTTCACGACGTAGGCGAACCACCCGTCGGGCGACACCTGTGTCGTTGCGGGGAAATACCCGAGCGTGACTCGCCCCACCGGCTCATCGCTCCCCGTGCGGAACTTCCAGAGGCTCCCACCCGGCACACCGTGCGCGGTCGTCACGTAGTAGTTGGCGCCATCCGGTGCAACGGCGACGCCGTGCGGGCCGTCGGGATCGATCAGTGACATTCCCACCGGCACGGTCTTCGTGACCGCCGCGCCGCCGGGCCCGAAGGTGACCAGCGCGATCTCATCCACCGACTCCGAGACGACGTACGCGCGATACG
>JANPCH010000100.1:0-5136 GCA_031430835.1 Gemmatimonadaceae bacterium | reverse complement strand
CGCAACTGATGTCCTCCGCGAGTCCCCTGCCAGTGGGACTCATCACCCACCACGATTGCCTCCATCACGACAATGGCGAAGGCCATCCCGAGTCGCCGCGGCGCCTCGAGGTGTTGCGCGCGCGTCTCGACGACGACGTGGTGCGCGCGGGACGCGGCTACTGGATCGAAGCGCCGGAGGTGCGCGACGAAGACATCCTGCGCATGCACACCGAGGCGTACCTCGCGCGTTTGCTCCACACCGACGCGGCGGGTGGCGGCTGGCTCGATCCCGACACGCGGCTCGGCCCCGGCTCGCTGGACGCGGTGCGCCGCGCCGCGGGGAGCATCGTCCTCGCGGCCGAGCGCGCGATGAACGGCGCGGGACCATCGTTCTGCGCGGTGCGGCCGCCCGGACATCATGCCACGCCGTCGCGGGCCATGGGGTTCTGCCTGCTCAGCAACGCCGCCATCGCCGCGGGAACGGCGCTGGCACGCTTCGGCGCCGACCGCGTGCTCATCGTGGACTGGGACGTGCACCACGGCAACGGCACGCAGGCGCTGGTCGAGCAAGAGCCGGAGATCCACTTCGTCTCGATGCATCAGTGGCCCTGGTATCCGGGGTCGGGGGCGGCCGAGGACCGGGGGCCGCACCGCAGCGTCTGGAACGTCCCGATGGCGGCCGGCCTTGCGCCGGCTCGATATCGCGACGCGTTGCTCGGCGCAGTGGACGCGGCGACGACCGGTTGGCGACCAGACCTTGTGCTCATCTCGGCTGGCTTCGATTCCCTCGCCGGCGATCCCCTCGGGGGCTTCACGCTGGAACTCGACGACGTCACCGCGCTCACCCGGACGCTCGTCAAGAGCGCCGAAGGGTGGTGCGGGGGACGCGTCGTCAGCGCACTCGAGGGGGGCTATGATCCCGTGCGGCTCGGTGCCGCCGTCGTCGCACACCTTGAGGCGCTGCGGTAGTTTCCCCCGATGGCGAAGCGGCGATCGAAGACCGTGCGGCTCCGGAACAGCCGCGAAGTGCCCGTCGTCGCGGACGAGGGGAACGGTCACGTCAAGTCGTGGCATCGCGATGTCGCTGGCGCCGTGCGCCGCGACCTCGACCCGAGAGAGTTCCCCGCGATCCTTGCCACCGGCACCGGACTCCTCTGGGTGGATGTGGACCTCCGTGAGAAAGGACACCACGCGCTCCTCGCGAGTGTGTTCAAGTTCCACCCGCTGAGCATCGAGGACACGCTCTCGGCCGACGGGCGGGTCAAGTTCGAGGAGTTCCCCGGATACGCTCTCGCCGTGGTGCGCGCCGTCCGCTTCGTGAGCGAGACCGACGATCTCTACGACATCGAGACCTTCAACCTCTGGTGCTTCTTCGGTCGCAACTTCGTCGTGACGGTGCGCGGCGCACACGCGCCGGGAGTGGATGCGACGATGGAGCGGCTGGCGCGGTCCCCGGAGTTCCTCGAGCGCGGGGCGGGCCGGCTGGTGCATCAGATCCTCGACGCCAGCGTGGACGCGTACTTCCCGGTGATGGACCAGATTGACGCCTTCGTCGATGGGCTCGAGGAGCGGGTGTTCGTGAACTTCGACCAGGAGGCGCTGCGCGACATCTTCAGCGTGAAGCGCCTCGTGCTGCAGCTCAAGCGCCATCTCGCGGCGATGCGCGAGGTGTTCAACGCGATGCAGGGGCGCCCCTGCGCCCTCATCCCGGCTGACGTGCAGATCTACTTCCGTGACGTGTACGACCACGTCTACCGACTCAACGAATCGCTCGACACCTATCGGGACCTCATCTCGAGCACGATGGACTCGTACCTGACCCAGGTCTCCAACCGGATGGGGAAGGTCACAAAGGGACTCACGGTCGTCGCGACGATGAGCGTGCCGTTCGTGGTGGTGAGTGGGATGTGGGGGATGAACTTCGCGAGCGTGCCCCTCTCCGGCTGGCCGCACGGCTTCTGGGTGTTGCTCGCGCTGCAGCTTGGGCTCGGCGGCGGGCTGCTCTGGATGCTCAAGCGTCGCGGCTGGTTGTAGATTCCGGGCGTGTTCTGCCCCGACTGCGGTACCTGGAACCGGAGTACCGCCCGCACCTGCGGTCAGTGCGGGATGATGCTTCCGGAGATCCCGGTGGTGGTGGATGCGCCCGATCACCTGATCACCTCGCTGCGGCAGGCGACCGGGAACCGCTATCGGATCGTGCGGCGGATCGGCAGCGGCGGGATGGCCGACGTGTACGAGGCGCGACACTATCAGTTGGCGCGGCCGCTGGCGGTGAAGGTCCTGCACTCCCATCTCTCGCGCGAGAGTGAGATGCGGGTGCGCTTCCGTCGCGAGGCCGAGGCGGCGAGCCGGCTGATGCATCCATTCATCTGCGCGCCGCTCGACTACGGCGAGACCGACGACGCGGTGTACATCGTCCTTCCCTATCTCGGCGGCGGCTGCTTGGCCGACGACCTGTCGGCCACGCGCACGATCGAGATCGGCCGGGCGGCGCGGATCGCAGCGCAGGTGGCAACGGCGCTCGACTACGCGACACGGCAGGGGATCATCCACCGCGACGTGAAGCCCGACAACGTCCTCTTCGACGACGACGGCAACGCCTACCTGACCGACTTCGGCATCGCGACGGCGCATTTCCACGGACGGCTCACCGCCGGCGGCCGGGCGATGGGAACGCCGCACTATATGGCGCCCGAGCAGGCGATGGGCCGGTTCGTGGACGGTCGCGCCGACCTCTATGCCGTTGGCGTGATGCTCTACGAGTGCCTCGTCGGCACGACGCCCTTCGACGGGCCCGACGGCTACGCGATCGGCTACAAGCACGTGCACGAGATGCCGACACCGATCGAACGGATCGCGCCGCACGTGCCGGTCGGCCTCGCGTCGATCACGATGAAGTGCCTCGAGAAGGCCCCCGAGATGCGCTTCCAGCGCGGGTTCGAGGTCGCCGAGGCGCTGCACTACTGGATGCAAAGCGAGGGGATCGTGGACTCGCCTCCGGTCCGCGCCGCTCGTACCGCGGGGTGAGCCCGCCGCCCGAGGCGGGGCGCGGGCGCCTCGTCGAGGTCGCGCTCCCGCTCCCCCTCCTTCGGACGTTTACCTACGCGGTGCCGGCGACGACGCGGAATCCCCTCGTCGCTGGCTCGCGCGTTGTCGTGCCGGTGCGGAACCGGCGAGTGATCGGGTTCTGCGTCGGCGAGGCGGATCCGACGTCGCTCGGAGGCGCCGAGGCGAAGGCCGTGCTCGATGTACCGGATGCCGAACCGGCGCTGCGCGGCGACCTCCTCACCACCTGCCGCTGGATCAGCGACTACTACGTCGTTCCGCTGGGGCTCGTCTGCCGCGCCGTGCTCCCCGCGCCACTCGGCGTCGCGGCGCGGCCGGCGCCCGAAGGGAAGTCCGAGCGCATCCTCGTGATCGCCCGAGAGCTGCCGACCCTCGTCGCGCGCAATGACGCGTTCAAGCGCTCTCCGCAGCAACGCGCCCTCTACGAACTGCTCGAGCAGCTCGGCGGTCGCGCCCCGCTCGCCGCGGCGCTGGTCCAGCTCGGGTGCTCGGGCGCTGTCGCCGATGGGCTCGTGAAGCGCGGACTCGCGCGATTCGAACGCGAGGGGCGCCACCGCGATCCCTTCGCGACGCGCGCCCTCACCGATGCGGCGCTCCACACGCCGACGCCCGCCCAGCGCGACGCGATCGACAAACTCGTCGCCGCTGGTCCCGGGGAGGCATTCCTCCTCCACGGCATCACCGGCAGCGGGAAGACGCTCGTCTATCTCAAACTCCTTGAACAGGTGGTGCGCGTCGAAGGGAGGAGCGCGATCGTGCTGGTGCCGGAGATCTCCCTCACGCCGCAGGCCGTCGATCGCTTCCGCGCGGTGTTCGGCGACCAAGTGGCGGTGCTGCACTCGGGGCTCTCCGACGGGGAGAGACTGGATGCGTGGCGCGCGCTGAGTCGGGGCGAGAAGAGGATCGCCGTCGGCGCGCGGTCGGCGGTCTTCGCACCACTCGAGAACCTCGGCGCGATCGTCGTCGATGAGGAGCACGAGGGGAGTTACAAACAGGGCGAGACGCCGAGGTATCACGCCCGCGACGTCGCACTGGTGCGGGCGCGTGCGGCCGGGGCTCGCTGCGTGCTCGGGAGTGCGACACCGAGTCTTGAGAGTTGGCGTAACGCCGAGGAGGGCCGACTGACGCTGCTCACGCTGCCGGAGCGCGTCGGCGGCGGGACGCTCCCGGAAGTCCGCGTGCTCGACCTGCGGCAGGAGCTGAAGGTCGCGACGCCCGACGAGCGCGCGCGTCGCCAGATCATCTCCGCGCCGCTCGAAGAGGGGCTCAAGGCGCGCCTGCGGCGCGGCGAGCAGAGCATCCTCCTCCTCAATCGCCGGGGCTATGCTTCGTTCGTGCAGTGCGAGGAGGGGCACGTGGCGGTCTGTCCCAACTGCTCGATCTCGCTCACGTACCATCGAACGCCCGAGCGTCTGGTCTGTCACTACTGCGCGCATCAGGAGACGGTGCAGCGGCTCTGTACCGACTGCGGACGGCGGACGGCGGAGCAGCGAGGGATCGGGACCCAACAGGTCGAGCGGCTGCTGATCGAACGGCTGCCCGGCGCGCGGATCGCGCGGATGGACGTCGACACGACGAGCGGCAAGTGGGCGCACACCGAGATCCTCGACCGCGTTGGGCGGGGGGAGGTGGATGTGCTCCTCGGTACGCAGATGATCGCGAAGGGACTCGACTTCCCGAACGTGACGTTGGTCGGCGTGATCGATGCCGACGTGGGGATCAACCTCCCCGACTTCCGCGCGAGCGAACGGACCTTCCAGCTGCTGAGCCAGGTGGCGGGGCGAGCCGGGCGAGGTCCCAAAGGTGGGGAGGTGGTGATCCAGACCCGCGTGCCGACGCATCACGCCGTCCGGCACGCCGCGTCGCACGACTACGCGGCGTTCGTGAGCGAGGAACTCGGCGGCCGCGCGGATCCGCCGTACCCGCCGACGCTCCGGCTCGCGAATGTCGTGATGAGCGGACTCGTCGAGGAAGAGGTCGCGAAGTTCGCCGGGCAGGTGACGCGCTGGTGCGAAGGGGCGGTCACGCGGTTCGACCTCGGGGTCACGGTGCTCGGCCCCGCTCCCTGTCCGGTCGAACGGATCAAGAC
>JANPCH010000099.1:0-16059 GCA_031430835.1 Gemmatimonadaceae bacterium | reverse complement strand
CGCTCAGCATCGGCGTGGGCGAAGACCTTTCCCCGCGGTGAGAGGAGCACGATCGGGGGCTGGGCGCCGAGTGATTCCACTGCGTCGAAGAATGGCTCGGGCTTCATCACCATCCCCGGGCCGCCACCGAAGGGGGCGTCGTCCACCGTCTTGTGCTTGTCGGTCGAGAACTCACGCAGGTCAATGCAGCGATAGCGCACGAGGCCGGCCTCGGCGGCGCGCTTCGGGATGCTCAGCCCCAACGGTCCGGTGAAGAAGTCGGGAAAGATCGAGATGAGATTGATCGTGAGCATCAGGCCTCGAGGAGACCGTCGGGGAGGCGGACCCTGATCCGCCGTTCATCGCGCTGTACTTCTTCGACGAACTCCTCGACGAAGGGGAGGCTCGCGAGTCCCGCCCCGGCCCTGAACTCGAGCAGGAGCCCCTGCGGGACGGTGTAGTGCGCTACCACCGGGCCGATCTCCTCACCCGAGTCGGCATCGATGAGCATCATCCCGTCGAGTTCGTGCTCGAATACGCTGCCTTCGTCGGGAGCCGAGAGCTCCCCGACGGGGACCATCAGGAGCCGGCCATTCCAGCGTTCGGCCTCGGTCCGGTCCGTGATCGCGTCCAGCGTGAGGAGCCACTCACCCTTGAAGGGCCGGATCCCCACGACAGAGAGCTCGCGCGGCGACTTGGTCTCCGGATCGAGCCAGAGTTCGCCCTCGGCGGTACCGCGGAAAACGCGACGGCCGGGCGCGAGTAACGCGTCCGGCTCGTCGGTCAACGATTCGATCAACAACTCCCCCTTCACGCCGTGCGGCCGGCGGATCCGCGCGATGCTCGCGCAGTCGGGGAGTCCCACCACGAGCTACTCCGAGACCGGCACGGCCTTCGACGCCATCTTGGCTGCGAGGCGAGTCTCGTGACGGACCTTGAGCACCCCCGCCTTCCGCAGCAGGGAACGCACGGTGTCAGAGGGCTGGGCGCCCTTGTCGAGCCAGTAGTTGGCCCGCTCCTTGTTCAACTGGAGCGCCTCTTCACCCGAGCGCGGGGCGTACTGCCCGAGGATCTCGAGGAACTTGCCGTCGCGCGGAGCACGGCCATCGGCGACGATGATGCGGTAGGTCGGGGCCTTCTTGCGGCCTTGGCGGCGGAGACGGATGCGAACGGCCATGGGTGATTCCTCGTGATCGGGTTCTTCGTTCCTGCGGCTCGGCTCATCGCAAGCTCTGGCATTTCCAGAGTGCACCGAGGTACCACGGAGGTGAGATGAGAGAGGGGGGAGGGGGGGGCGGCGCCCCCGCGGGGCCCCGCCCCTCGCATCTCCCATCTCACCTCTGTTTTCTTCCCATCTTCTTCATCATCTTCTGCATCTCGCGGAACTGCTCGAGCAGGCGATTGACCTCGCTCACGGGCCGGCCCGCACCCTTGGCGACGCGCGCCCGGCGCGAGCCGTTGAGTACCCCCGGCTCCTTTCGCTCGCCGGGTGTCATCGAGAGCACGATCGCCTCGGCGTGCTTGAGCCGACGCGGGTCCACCTGACTCGCCTGCTTCATCATCTTGCTGTTCACGCCCGGGATCATCTTCAGGATGTTCTGCATGCTCCCGAGCTTCTCCATCTGCTTCATCGCGCCAAGGAAGTCCTGCAGATCCATCCCCTCCTTGCGCACTTTCTTCTCGAGCCGCTTCGCCTCGTCGGCGTCGAACGACTCCTGGGCCTTCTCGACCAGCGTGAGCACGTCGCCCTGCTGGAGGATCCGCCCCGCCATCCGGTCCGGGTGGAACTCCTCGAACGCATCGGACTTCTCACCAACACCGATGAACTTGATCGGCCGCTTGGTGATCCCGTGGATCGAGAGCGCGGCGCCGCCGCGCGCATCGCCATCCATCTTCGTCAGGATCACGCCGGTGATGCTGAGCGCCTCGTTGAACCCCTGCGCGATCCGTACCGCGTCCTGCCCGGTCATCCCGTCGGCGACGAGGAGGATCTCGTCGGGTTTTACCGCCTCTTTCACGCGACGGAGCTCCTCCATCATCGCTTCGTCGATCTGCAGCCGGCCGGCGGTGTCGAGGATGACCACCCGGTCCCGCTCGTGGCGGGCAACTTCGACGCCGGCCCGCACGATCTTCACGACATCGGTCGTCGTGCGATCGGCATAGACCGGGATCGACAGTTCCTTGCCCAGTGTTTCGAGCTGGTCGATCGCGGCTGGGCGGTACACGTCAGCCGCGACGAGCCGGGTGGCCTTCCCTTCACCCTTCAATCGCCGCGCGAGCTTCGCCGCCGTGGTCGTCTTTCCCGACCCCTGCAGCCCGACGAGCATCACGATGGTCGGAGGGAGGGTGCTCATCTTGAGCCCCTCCTTCCGCTCGCCGAGCATCACTGTGAGTTCGTCGTAGACGATCTTCACGAGTTGCTGCGCCGGCGACACCGTGCGCAGTTGGCTCACGCCCACCGCGCGTTTCTCGACCCGAGCGAGGAACTCCCCCGTGAGTTGGAAGCTCACGTCGGCTTCGAGGAGGATCCGGCGCACCTCGCGCAGGCCTTCCTTGATATCCGCATCCGTGAGCACGCCGCGCCCGCGCAGGCGGGCGAAGGCGGCTTCCAGTTTCTCGGAGAGTTCAGTGAACATAGAGCCTTGAAGCATAAGCAGTTCGACGCCTTCGGCCAAGGCGACGGATTCGGCGATTTTCGGTGGCCGGCGGCGTTGATGGGACCGTGCGCGAAAGCAAGCAAGGGCCGTACATTTCCTGCGTGAGCGACCACCCCACCCTTTCGCTCCCCGCCGACCTGCCGCTCCTCGCACTGAGGAGCACGATCGTCTTCCCCGCTGGTCGCGTCGCCGTGCAGGTCTCGAGCGCCGAGAATCTCGCACTGCTCAAGGCGCACCCCGAACCGGGCGCGCTCGTGGTCTGCCTCCTCGACGCGCCCGAGGAGGGACGAGCGCCCACAACGGGTGACGAGCGGATCGGTGTGGTCGCGCGACTCGAGGATCGGCGACCGGGCGGCTCTGGTCTCGCGCAAGTCACCCTCGTCGGCGTCGCTCGTGTGCGCGCGCGACGCGGCGCGCGGGACCCGCTCACGGGCTACGCTCTCGCCCGCGCCGAACCGGTCGAGGAACGCGTCCCCGAAATCGAGGCCGCACGCGCGCTGATGCACCGGATCGTGCTCGCCGCCGATTCGCGGGTCGAGCTCGACACCACCTTTCCCGCCGAGTTGCCGGCGCTCCTTCGTCGCGAAGTGGCGAATCCCTCGCGCTTCGCGGACCTCGCCGGGGCGCGCGGTGCGTTGCGCGCCGCCGAGAAGGACGAGGTGCTGCAACGACTCGACGTCGCCGCGCGGCTCGAGTACCTCGCCGACCGCTGGGAGCGCGAGGCGGCGAAGGCGAAGGTGGGCGAGGAGGTGCGACAGGAGACCGAGCGCCGGATCGACCGCCATCACCGGGACTTCTTCCTTCGCCAGCAGTTGCAGGCGATCCGCACCGAGCTCGGCGAGGCCGACGCCGGCGAAGGCGAGACGGCAGATCTCCTCCGCCGGCTCGATGAGGCCAAGGTCCCGCCGACCGTCGCCACCGAGACGAAGCGAGAGATTGACCGGCTGCGCGTGCTCTCGAGCGCATCGAGCGAACATCAGGTGCTCCGCAACTGGGTCGAGTGGGTGCTCACGCTGCCCTGGTCCCAGCGCTCGGGCGCCAACGGCGTGACGTTGGAGAAGGTCGAGGAGGCGCTCGACGGTCGGCACTACGGTCTGCACGAGGTGAAGGAGCGGATCCTCGAATATCTCGCCGTGCGCCAGTTGCGCGGCGAGCGCGGCCGTGACCCGGCGGGCCCGATCCTCTGTTTCGTCGGGCCTCCGGGCACCGGGAAGACCTCACTCGGCGAAGCGATCGCAGCAAGTCTCGGACGCGCCTTCTATCGCATCTCGGTGGGCGGCGTGCGCGACGAGGCGGAGATCCGCGGACACCGACGCACCTACGTTGGCTCGCTCCCGGGACTGATCCTGCAGGCGGTGCGTCGCGTGCAGGTCAGCGATCCCGTCCTGATGATCGATGAGATCGACAAGATGACCGGCGGTGGTCCGAGTGGGGACCCGACGTCGGCAATGCTCGAGGTGCTCGACCCGACGCAGAACGTGGCGTTCACCGATCACTACCTGAACCTTCCGTTCGATCTCTCGAGCGCGCTCTTCATCTGCACCGCGAACAGTCTCTTCGACATCCCGCCCGCGCTGCGCGACCGGCTCGAGGTGATCCGGATCGCCGGCTACACGGTGGAGGAGAAAGTCGAGATCGCGTGGCGGTATCTCCTCCCCCGCCTCTTCGACGACCACGGGATCAGCGATCACGACCTGCAGTTCACCGACGAGTCGCTCTCCTTCGTGGCGACGCGCTACGCGCGCGAGGCCGGGCTCCGCACCTTCGAGCGGCAGATCGCCGCATTGATGCGACGTCGCGCAAAGCGGAAGGCCGAGGGGGAGACCGGCGCCTGGATCGTGGACAGCGCACGGATCGAGGAAGCACTCGGTCCCCCGCGCTGGTCGGCCGAGGAAGCGGAACAGGAACCGGAGATCGGCACGGTGACGGGCCTCGCCTGGACGGCGAATGGCGGGGAGTTGATGACGATCGAGGCGCTGCTGATGCCCGGCACCGGGAAGCTCACCGTCACCGGCCAACTTGGGGACGTGATGCGCGAGTCGGTGGACGCGGCCTGCTCGTACGTGCGGTCGCGCGCGCGCGCGCTGCGCGTCGCCGATCCCGAGCTCAAGTCGAGTGACCTGCACGTCCACTTCCCCGCGGGGTCGGTGCCGAAGGATGGGCCAAGCGCCGGCGTCGCGGTCACGCTCGCGATCGCGAGTGTGATGAGCCGGCGGCCGGTGCGGCGCGACGTCGCCGTCACCGGCGAAGTAACGCTGCGCGGCAAGGTGCTTGAGATCGGCGGCGTGAAGGAGAAGGCGCTCGCCGCGTACCGCGCGGGCCTGCGCAAGGTGATGCTCCCGGCCGCGAACCTGAAGGACCTCCGCGAGATCCCGACCGAGGTGCGCGAGGCGATCACCTTCACCGGCGTCACGGGGATGGACGAGGTGATCGACGCGATGCTCCTCCCGGCGAAACCCGAGGGTTTCACTGGCGACTTCCCGCTCTTCGACGAGGTCGCGCGCACCATCGCCGATTCGGCGTGAGTCGGGTCGTCGAACCGTGGGTGGTGCGTCGTTCGCCGCGTCACGGGCGCGGGGTCTTCGCACGCCGACCGATCCCCGCTGGTACCGCGATCATCGAGTACACCGGTGAACTCATCTCCGAATCCGAGGGGGAACGGCGCTACCCGACGATCGCCGGTGCCGCCGAGGAGCCGGAGCACACCTACCTCCTCACGCTCGACGACGACCGCGTGATCGACGCGAACGTCGGTGGCAACGCCGCGCGATTCATCAATCATTCCTGTGAACCGAACTGCGAGCCGATCGCGTATGGGGACCATATGTGGATCGTAGCGATGCGCGACATCCGGACCGCCGAGGAGCTCGCGTACGATTACGCGATCGAACTCGATGAGCGACACACGCCAGCGCGGAAGCGGCGCTTCCCCTGCGCCTGTGGCGCGCCGCGCTGTCGCGGCACGCTGCTCAAGCGGAGTCGAGCCGCGCGGTGAGTCCCCTCCTGCAGGAACTGCTTCTCAATGTCGTGGTCGGCACGGTGGCCGGCGGCGTGACGAACGCGATCGCCGTCTGGATGCTCTTCCATCCCTACGAGAAGCGGTACGGATTCCACGGCGCGATCCCGAAGAACAAGGCGCGGCTCGCGAAGAGCATCGGACGCACGGTCGGCGAGAAGCTCCTCACGCCGCGCGACCTGCTCGACGAACTCTCGCGGTCGGGCTTGCGGCCAGCGCTCGACACGAAGCTCGCCAGCTTCATCGGGGCGATCCTCGAGACGGAGCGCGGATCGCTCCGCTCCCTCCTCCCCGCCCCGGTGCTCGCCGAGGTCGAGCGGTCGCTCGTCGCGCTCGCTCCGGCGGTGGCCGGAGGCGTCGAGCGTCACGCACTCACGCCGGAGTTCGAGGCGCAGGTGCGCGCCGCCGTTGCCCGGCTCCGCACTGAAGTCGGTGCGATGCAAGTCGGGAAGCTCCTCACCCCCGATCGGCGCGCCGACCTCGCCGCCCAGGCCGCCGTGCTCGCGACCGAACTCATTGAGGAGAGCCGGCGCACCGACGCGCGCTCGGCCACCGCGCGGATCGGGGATCTGCTCCTGCGCCTCGCCGGCACGGAACGCACGCGCTCGTTCGTCGAGCGCACGGTTGCCGAGGCGCTCGGTCGCGCTGAACATCGTCAGTGGGGTGAGGTGCTCGACTCGATCGGCGATGACACGCTCGTCGCGTGGCTCCTCGAGGCGGCTCGCTCCCCACGAGCGCACGCCTTGGCAGCGCAGGGCGCCGCGTCGGGCGCCGCCGCGCTCCTCGACGAACCGATCGGACGTCCGGGGCGTTTCCTCCCGGGGGACGCACCGCTCCGTCTCGCGGAACTCGCGAGCCCGGCGCTCTGGCAATGGATCGAGGACAACCTGCCTCGACTCGTCGAGCAGCTCGACATCCAGGCGATGGTCGAGCGCAAGGTGCTCGGCTTCAGTACCGCACGGATCGAGGAGATCATCCGCGGCGTGACCGAGCGCGAACTCAAGACGATCGTGCGGCTCGGCTACGTCCTCGGCGCGGTGATCGGTCTCGTCACGTTCGGCGTCGGGCGACTCCTCAAGTAGGAACGGCGCCTACTTCGCGTCGGGCCGGAGCAGGGAGTCCACACCGGCCCGCAGGTCCACGATGACCGCGTCGAACTCCTCCTGCGTCTGCTGCGGCACGAGGCGGGCCGGAATGCTCTTGATCACCGAGGAGAACTTCGGCACATCGGTGAACGGATCGTCGTCGGCGAGGGAGAAGGCCCCGGCGACGATGATGATGAGCCCGGTGACGATCGCGCCGGTCCGCCACCGCCTCGAGCGCCTGAGCAGCGAGGACTCACCGAGATGGAAGGCGATCAGCGCACCGAGCGCGAGGACAAGGATGAAGCCCTCAGCGGCTTCGACGACGCCGTTGTCTGGCGCGAGGAAGTCGATCCAGGTGCCGAGCTCGCCGATGATGATCGCGAAGATCGAGAACCAGGCCGCGATCGCGAGATGGGCGACGAACCGGAACTGGCCGACGACGACACGACCACCAACGGCCCAGACCCCGGCCCACATCACGCCGAGGAGGAAGAACCCCATCACGGCCGTGAGGGCGACCGTCGCTCCGTTGCGCTCGGCGGTCTCGAGCCAGCCTGAGAGGCCGAAGCTCCCGGCGGCGATCACGATCGCCGCCACGCGCGCCGTGGGTCGCGCATGCCACGCATGCGCGGTGTCGCGGTCGGCGGCGCCGGTGAGCGAGAGCGCGGGCGCCACCGGCTCCGCCCCATCACGGACCCGAAGACGCGTGCGCCCGACGCGCAACTCGACGCCCGGCACGCAGCGCACCCGATCGGCCTGGGGATGCGTGGTCGTCGCGAGCTTGTTGACGCTCCCGAGATCCTCGAGCACGAGCGACCCGTCCACGTCCAACACGAACCGCGCGTGGTGCGCGTCAACGTAGGGGTCGTCGAGGACGAGGTCGTTGTCGAGTTGGCGCCCCAGCGAAGTAGGGAACCGCTCGAGGCGGAGGCGCTGGCGCACTTCGCCAGTGCGCGGATGGAGGACCTCGACGATCACCGCCACGCGATGCGCTCCAGGAACCCGCTCGTGAGGCGTTGGATGTTCTCGAAGCTCGCCCCTGAGAGGGTGAGGGTGGATATGAGGCCCTGATCGCCTTTTCCGAGCACCGCGACCTTGAGCACGGCGTCATAGAGGCCGTCGAGCTTCTTGAGTCCGCGCAGGCAGAGCACCGACCTCACCGGGAGGTTCTTCGCCGCGACGTTGCGCGTCACGCACTTCCAGACGGTGACGTGCTTCTCGTCGCCGCTCGGTGTGTTGTCATTGGCGAACCGGTTGGCGTAGAGGGCGGCGAACCGCGACCCATTGAGTCGCGTGCTGCTCAGGGCAACGTGCGACACGCGCACCACCCCGGAACTCTGGTCACCGGCGATGAAGACGTCATCGTCGGTGGCGCACTGGTGCCAGAGCTCCTCGTACATCGGCTCCTCGTCGGCGCGATCATCGCTCTTGTCCGCGCCGCCCCAACAACGGAAGACCGTCGCCGGTTCGCTGATGACGCGGAAAGGGCCGAAGTCCACCGTCTTGGTCTCACCGACGAGGAGATCCTTCAGATACTCCTCCTGGTACGCCGTCAGTTGCGCCGCGATCTCCTTGAGCGGTTCAGCGGCGGGCACGAAGTCCGACGCCTGCACCTTGGCGAGCAACGCGGTGGCCTCCTTCTCCGGCACGAGGAAGGAGCGCTGGTTCCCCATCGTCCGGACGTTCACGCCGGCGACCCGCCCATCTCCGGTGATCGTCGGGCCGCCGCTCATCCCCGAGTTGATCGACCCGGTGAAGTGGATCTTCGGGTAGAGGGTGTGCTTGAGATTCCCGTTGTACGTCCCCTCGACGATGCTGAGCCCGAGATCGTTCGGATGCCCGAGGGAGTAGAGCCGGTCCCCTTGGCGGAGCGGGACGGAGCCGAGCGTGAAGTGGCGCGGTGTGCTGCGTCCGGTGCGCAGCACGGCGAGATCGTGCACCACATCCACCGCGATGACCTCAACGGTGTGCGCCGAGCCGTCCTGATCGACGATCTCGACGCGATAGTCGTCGGGCTCGTGGATCCGCTCGGAGATGACGTGATAGTTCGTCATCATCAGCCCATCCGCGCTGATGAAGAACCCCGTACCGATCGTGCTCTTGGCGTTCGACGAGGTCTCGATCAACTGGATCTTGAGGATCCGGTCGCTGAACCGGGCGAACACTGTCGCGGTCGCCGGCGTCGGCTCCGCGTCCTCCTGTGCCCGCGCGGGTAGCGCGAGCACCAGACTCGCCACGATGAGTGCGACCCGGGTGTTCATCGAGCCTCCGAGAGTGTGACGCGCGACGTGACGAGCAGGCGCGAGGCCAAGCCGACCGGGGCGTCCTCGAAGATGATCGCCGGTCGCCCCCCGACGGTCTCCATCGAGAGGAGGAGCCGCCGCGCGCCGGCGGTCCAGCGGCGCGTCGTGCCGTCCCCGCCGGTTCCCGCCTTGACCTTGAATCTCCGTTCGATGACACGCTCCATCAGGTCCCGGAACTCCGCCGCCTCGACCGAGGTGTCCCACACCGTGAGCCAGGTCAACCCTTCACCGGCGCTCGTGTTCACGAGTTGATAGCGGTCCCCGTCCCAACCGGCAGCGCCCTGCGTCGCGAGTGCCTGGTCCTTCAGGTGGTCGAAGAGGAAGATCCGTGTTTCGAACTCGCCGAGGTTGTCCTCGTGGACGATCGATCCGGTCGACGGCGCCCCGAGGGCGATGCGCGTCGGGACATCGGGCAGCGAGTCGAGGTAGCGATCGGGATGGAGGATCTGTTCGGTCGAACTGGCGAGGGGCGAATAGGGTGGGGTCCGTGGCCGCGCCCCCTTGAAGACCCGCACGAACTCCGCCCCGCTCAGGTAGGGAAAGATCAACGTCTCCTTGATGAGCAGCGGGGCGCGCGCGAAGAGCGGCATCGAGGCGCTCTGCGACTCGATCATCTCCCGCGCCCGCCCCCATCCTCCGGGAAGTCGCAGGCTGAAGTCCGATCCGCCGAGCATCGCACTGAGATGTTCGTACACCGCCTGCCCCTCGAGCACCGCCTGGATCGCGACCTGCCGGTCGTTGTCCCCCTTGAGGGACTGCACCGAGTCGAGCCGCACATACTGGTCCTGCAGCGCGTGCACGAGTTCGTGGACGATCGTGACGTCGCGGATCTCCGGCGGGCCGTCGGCGACGACGTAGAGCACCTTCGTCGATGGGTCGTAGTAGCCGGCGACTTGCTCGGTGAGGAGGTCGAGGAGGAAGGAGCGCAGGTCGAGCGTGTCGGGGAGGAGTCCGAGCCGGCGATAGGCCTGCGCCGTGCCGGCGAACTCGAGCGGCGTCACCTGCTCGTTGAACTGCTGCTCGAGGAACTCGCGCACCTCGTCGCGCGTCCGTTCCTCGAGCTTGGGCGGCGTCTTGAAGGTGAGTCCGGTGGATTTCTCGAGCAGCGGGATCGCTCGATTGACCTCACGCGCGTACGGACCCGTGTACCTCGTCTCGGTGCCGCGACAGGCCACGAGCGTACCGAGGACCAGGACAACGATGAGCGCGCGGCGTCGGTGCAGGCGTCGCATCAGTCGGACGGGAGGGTCAGTCGGGTGGGATTCAGCGCGAGATCGCGGCGAGGTACCAGTCGATCACCGGGTACCCCCAAAGCAAGGTGAGGATGCCCGCCGGGGCAAGGAATACGCCGAACGGCACGAGCGGGAGTGTGAAGGGCACTCCTCTTGCGCGGGCCCGCAACGCGCCCACCGGAACCACGAAGACCACGAACACGACCGAGGCCAGCGCCGCCGCCGCGAAGATCGTGAGCAGGCTGCGCCCCGGACCCACCATCGCGCCGATGAACGCCATCAGCGTCGCATCCCCCTCGCCCATCGCCTCCTTCTTGAGCGCGACCTCTCCGAGCCAGCCGACGATGGTGATCGCCCCCGCTCCGACGCAGGCGCCAAGCAGCGCTTCCCAGGGTCCGGCGAAGGGTCCATTGTCGCCCAGCATGAGTCCGATCACGGGCGTGACGAGCGCGAGCAGGAACCCGGTGACCGTGAATCCGTCCGGGATGACGTAGTGGAGCAAGTCGGTCACCGCGACGCCGACGAGGATCGACGCGGCGACGGAGACGCGCAGCATCGTGAGGGTCGGACCGAAGGCGATCCAACTGGCCAGCCAGATGACGCCGACCAGTGCCTCCACCGCTGGATACTGCACGCTGATCGGCAGTCCACAGCCGCGACACCGGGCGCGCAGCGCCACCCAACTCACGAGCGGGACGTTCTCGTACCACGTGATCGGCCGTTCGCACCGCGGGCACCGCGATCGCGGCCGCACGATCGAGAGACCAGCGGGCCAACGCGAAATGCAGACGTTCAGGAAGGACCCGACGCTCGCGCCGAGCAGGAAGACGAGCAGGCTCACGTGGGCGATCTCAGGGCGAAGAGGGCGATGCCGGCGGCGACGGCGACGTTCAGCGAATCCACGCCCGGCGCCATCGGTAAGGCGACGAGGGTGGCGCAGGCGTCACGGAGCGATGGTTTCAGACCAGCGCCTTCGTTCCCGACCACGAGCGCGAGGCGTTGGGGGATCTTGAGCGCCTCGACCGGAGTCCCCGTGGCGTCGGCCCCCCAGAGCGGGATCCCGTGCTTCGAGAGGAAACGGTCGAGTTCCTCCTCGGTGCACTCCACGGTGCGGTGCCGAAACTGGATACCGACGGCGCTGCGGACGACCTTGGCGTTCCACGGGTCGACGGTGCCGGGGAGCACGATGGTCGCTGCGGCGCCGAGCGCAGCGGCGGTGCGCAGTAGCGTGCCGACGTTTCCGGGGTCCTGGATGCCGTCGAGCACGAGCAGTCGCGCATCGGCGTCGAGCGCGAGCGCGTCGAGCGGATACACCGGTCGCTCAGCAACGGCAAGCACACCCTGCGGCTGTTCGGTGTCGGTGGCGGAGAGGAACTCGCGTTCGCTCACCCGGACGACCTCGACATCGCGCGCATGGAGTTGCGCGGCGAGGGCGGCGCCGCGGGGCGTCTTGTCGAGGACGTCGCAGGTGAGCGCGCCGCTGATCGTGAGCGGCGACGCCAAAAGTTCCTCCACGGTGCGGATCCCCTCGGCGACGAAGAGTCCACTCCGCTCCCGCGCCTTGCGGCGCGTCAGGTCCCTCGCTACGGTCAACAAACGCATGCGTAACGTTTCGGTCCTCGCCCTCGCGGCTCTCGTCGGTGGCTGCGCCATCTCCACACAGCAGGAAGTGGAGATGGGCGCCAGCTATGCCCAGCAGATCGCCAAGGAGCTCCCGCTCGTGCAGGATGCGGAACTCAATCGGTACATCAACGTACTCGGCGACTCCATCGCCCGCATCGCCGACTCGCGGAACCTCGACTGGCAGTTCCACATCGTGAATAGCAAGGAAGTCAACGCCTTCGCTGTCCCCGGCGGATACATCTACGTGAATCGCGGGCTGATCGAGCGCTCGCAGTCCCTCGCACAGGTCGCCGGCGTCCTCGGACACGAGGTGGGGCACGTCACGATGCGCCACTCCGTCCAGCAGATGCAGAAAGCGCAGGGCGCGAATGTCGGGCTCACCGCCGTTTGCATCCTGACGAGCATCTGCAACAGCGAGGCGAGTCAGGCCGCGATCAACATCGGCGCGACGGCGGCCTTCGCGAGCTTCTCCCGTCAGGACGAGGACGAGGCCGATTCGGAGGGGGTGAAGTACATGATCCGCGCCGGCATCGACCCACAGGGTATCCCCGAGATGTTCCGGATCCTTCTCGCCGAGCGCGAAGCGAAGCCGGGCACCCTCGACACCTGGTTCCGGTCGCATCCGCTCGAAGAGTCGCGCATCACGGCGGCGCAACAGCGGATCTCGAAATACCCGCCGGAGTCGCTGAGGGGACTGACGAAGGACTCGCGGGCGTTCCAGTCGTTCAAGGCGCGAGTGCAGTCATTGCCCGCACCGCCAGTTGGACGGTAGAACGCAGACGGCGGACGGCAGGATCCCCCGCTACAGCTTCGCTACGTAGCGCTCCACGAGCGAGCAGAACGCCGATGCGGCGCGGGCGCCGACCTCCACCACTTCCTTGTGATCGAGCGGAGCCGCCGTGATACCCGCTGCGTGATTCGTGATGCAGCTGATGCCGGCGACCTCCATCCCGAGCGCGTTCGCCACGATCACCTCGGGCACGGTGCTCATCCCGACCGCGTCGGCACCGAGACGCTCGAGCATCCGAACCTCGGAGGGTGTCTCGTAGCTCGGCCCCATCAATCCGGCGTAGACGCCGCGCTGCAGCACCACGCCTGACTCGCGGGCGGCAGTTTCGAGGAGCACCGCGAGGCGCGGACTGTACGGCGCACTCATATCGGGGAATCGCGGCTCCCCCTCCTGCACCGAGCCCGTGAGGGGATTCCGGAACATGAGGTTGAGATGATCCGCGATCAGCATCAGGTCGCCAGGACGGAAGGTGCGCCGGATCCCGCCCGCGGCATTCGAGACGAACAGCGTGCGT
This sequence comes from Gemmatimonadaceae bacterium, assembly GCA_031430835.1. Classification (GTDB taxonomy): domain Bacteria; phylum Gemmatimonadota; class Gemmatimonadetes; order Gemmatimonadales; family Gemmatimonadaceae; genus Pseudogemmatithrix. The sequence continues at coordinate 2,860 of JANPCH010000099.1, read as the reverse complement.
GCGCCGAGGGCGCGGACCACGCGCACCGGGAAGGCCGCGGCCTGCGCGCTGTGCCCCTCATACATATGGAAGCGTCCCGCGAGGAGCAGCACTTCCCGCCCACCGAGAAGGCCGCGAATCAGTTCACCTCGATGTCCCTCGACTGCCGGTGCGTGGAATCCGGGGATCGACGCGTAGGGAACGCGCGTCGCACCGCTCACCCGGTCGGCGAGTGCGCCGAGGCCCGACCCGAGGACGATCGCCGCGACCGGCTCGCGCACACCGAGCGTGCCGCGCACTGCCTCTGCGGCTCGGCGGGCCTCCGCAGCGCCGCTCACGCGGCCCCCTCAGCGAGTCGCGCGAACTCCGGCTCCAGACGATGCATCAGGGCGGCACGCTCGGCGGCGGGGAGGAACGCGTTGTCGAACCCTGTCCGCGCGACCTTCATCAACTCGGCGAAGGTGAATCCAAGATGCCGGGCTGCGAGTCCGTACTCGGTCACGAGATCGGTGCCACTCATCAGTCGGTTGTCGGTGTTGAGTGAGACGCGCAGGCCAGCGTCGAAATAGCGCCGGAGAGGGTGCGCATCGAACGACTCGACCGCGTGCGTCTGCACGTTGCTCGTGAGGCAGCACTCGATCGCGATGCCGCGAGTACGCGCCTCGGCCAGCAGGTCGGGATCCTCGACGAGCCGCGTGCCGTGGCCGATGCGGTGGGCGTGACAGGCGTGCAGCGCCTCGCCGACCGACTCTGCGCCGGCGCCTTCGCCGGCGTGACAGGTGCAGGAGAGACCGTGCTCCCTTGCGTAGGTGAAGGCTGCAGCGTGAAGGGAGGCGGGGTGCCCGGCCTCACCACCAGCGAGGTCGAACCCGACGACGCCTTCGCCCTGGAACTCCACCGCCAGCGCGGCCGACTCGAGCGAGACTGCCGGATCGAGGTGCCGGAGCGCGCAAACGATCACTCGCCCGACGATGCCGTATTCCTTCTCCGCCCGCCGAAGCCCCCGAATGGAGTGTTCGAGCGTCTGGGCGAGGGAGAGCCCGGCACGGGTGTTGAGTACGGGAGCGAAGCGGGTCTCGAGATAACGGACGCCCTCACGCGCGCAGTCCTCCGCCAACTCGTAGGCGATGCGCTCCAACGCCTCCGCCTGCTGCATCACCGCGAGCGTCACGCTGAAGCGCGCGAGGTACTCCTCGAGGTTGTGCGCGTCGTTGACGACCATATAGGCGCCGAGGGCCTCGGCGTCGTCGCGCGGCATTTGAACGCGCTGTTCGTGCGCCAGTTCGAGCAGGGTCGAGGGCCGGACCGATCCGTCGAGGTGGCAATGGAGCTCCGCCTTCGGAAGGCGGCGGAGGAGGTCGCTCGTGATCATCGCCATCTAGTCGGCGTCGGTCGCGGCGCTGCGAGCGCGGGCAGCGATGAGGCGCATCACGAAGCCACCGGTGAGGGGCGTCTCGGCTGCGACCGTGATCCCGCGACTATCGGCGACGAGTCGCGAACCAGCGCGGATCCCAGCGGCCGCAACCGGATCGGCGGCCTGCACCGCATCGAGCACCGTGCTCCCCGGAGGGACCGAGAGCGCCTTGCCATTCAGGAACACGCGGAGCGGCTCACTCACGGAAGCCGCCGGAGGCGCGGCGCGCGGAGCGCGTCGGACGGGACCAGCCGACCACTCGGCAGGGCCCGCAGGTAGGCGATCATCGCATCGAGGTCGACCACGTCGACCTCCTCGACTGTCATCCCGGCGGGGATCCGCACGCCTTCCCCCTCGGACGCGAGGAAGTCGGTCATCACCACGCGATAGGTGCGGCGGTCGTCGAGCGGCGTTCCGCCGGCGAGCGTCACGCGTCGCAGCCGCGAACCAGCCGGCGCGTTCGGATCGAACTCGGCGACGAGTCCGCTCACGTGGAAGCGGACACCATTGCCGCCGACCAAGCCCTCGAGGTAGCGGCGCAGGTCGCTCCCGCGCATCTGCACCGCGACCAGCCGGTTGCCGAAGGGTTGGAGCTCGAAGAGGTCCCACCACACGACGCGACCCGCGCGCAGCTCGGTGCGGATTCCGCCGTTGTTCATCACTGCTACATCGCCCCGACCCGCCGCGCGCTGTGCGTCGGCGATGAGATTCCCGAGGGCGTACTGATCCCCGTCGCGGGGGAGGAGTTCGGTGTTCTCGACGACGAACGCCGAGAGTCGATCGGCGACCGCGTCCATCGCCCCGGCGACGATCCCCGCGATGTCGGTTTCGGCGACGATCCGGTCACTTTCGACGACCCGCACCACCGGGCGGGCCGGCGGTGCGCCGCGGCCGTCGAGCGGGAGGTCCACGATGCCGACGGCGCGGCCACTGAGCCGAGCCTGTACGATCGGGATCCCGTTCACGACGGTGCTCACCTGCGAGTGCGTGTGGCCGCTGACGATGGCGTCGAGTACGTCGGGACCGAGTTCACGCGCCAGATCGAAGATCGCGCCATTGCAGCGATCGGCATCATCGCGGTCGCAGAAGCCGCCGAGGTGGGCAACGAGGATCACTTTCTGCGCGCCCCGCGCGCGCAGCGCGCGCGCGCGGTCACGCACGACCGATGCGGGCGCGGCGAAGCGCAGGTCGGCGACGTTCCGCGGCATCGTGGTGCGCGGCGTCGCCGGGTCGGCGATCCCGACGATCCCGACTCTGACGCCCGAGAGTTCGACCAGCGTATCATCGGGGATCCACGGCACGTCGCGCCCATCGGCGTACGTGACATTGGCGCCGAGGATCGGTGAGCGGAGCTCACGCATCCGCGCCCGCAGCGAGTCCTGTCCCCAGTCGAACTCGTGATTCCCCAGAGCGCCAGCGGTGACGCCGAGCGCGTTGAGGAACGCGACCACCGGTCGGCCGAAGGCG
>JANPCH010000098.1:0-68153 GCA_031430835.1 Gemmatimonadaceae bacterium | reverse complement strand
CACCTGCACGCCGTCAGTGCGGCGCGCGCTGAAGCCGATCCGCGCGACGAGCAAGGTATACGTGCCCACCGGGACGTTGCCGATCCGATAGGTCCCGTCATCGGAGGTCTGTCCCGTGCCCACTCGTGTCGCACCGCTGAGCACTGACACCTGCGCGCCCGACACCGGCCGGGTGGTCTCTGACTGAGTGACCTTGCCGGTGATCGTGCCGGACTGGGCGTCGGCTGCGCCCGCGACGGCAAGAAAGCCGACGGCCGCGAGCACGTTGCTGACGAAACGGATTCTCATACGGAGGACACCTCGAAGTGCTTGGTGTGTGAGGGCATCTAGGACGGCACAAATGTCCGCCCCGCGACACCGGGCGTCAATACGCACCGCCCGGATCATTGGCGCCTCCGAGGCCCTCAGCGGACCCCGACTACCTTGTGCGTCTGGACGGAGAGCCGCCACCGAGGGTGGGCGAGACAGTACGTCACCGCGGCTGCGGTCGCTTCGCGGAGCCCCGGACCGTCCATCGGCTGCAGGTACCAGTGCCGGAAGGAGAGGCCGAGGAATCGCTCAGGAGGTGCCAGGGGCTGCGGGAAGACGAGCTTGAGCTCATCGCCCCCCGTGACGGCGAGGGGAGCGTTTGCCTTCGGGCTCACGCAGACCCAGTCGAGTCCCTTGGGGAGAGGTTGTGTCCCGTTCGTCTCCACCGCGACCTCGAAGCCTTGCTCGTGGAGCGCGTCAATCGCCACGTCGTCCAGCTGGAGGAGGGGCTCGCCGCCGGTGCAGACCACGTAGCGCCTTCCCTCCGGCGTCGCCGGCCACCGCGAAGCCACCGCCGCCGCCAGCGCCTCGGCCGTGCCGAAACGGCCGCCGTCGCGTCCGACCCCGACGAAATCGGTGTCGCAGAAGTCGCAAACCGCGCTCGCCCGGTCGGCCTCACGGCCGGTCCAGAGGTTGCACCCCGCGAACCGGCAGAACACCGCCGGGCGACCGGTGTGGTAGCCCTCGCCCTGCAGCGTGTAGAAGATCTCTTTGACAGTGTACACGAGACGGCGGACGGCGGGGGGCGGAGGGCGACAATGCTCCCCAAATCTAACGGCGCGCCTCGTCGAATCCCTTCGCGCGCAAGAGGCAGGCATCGCAGCGCCCGCACGGCTCTCCGTTCGCCGAGGGGTCGTAGCAGGAGATGGTCTCGTCGTAATCCACTCCGAGCGCGAACCCGGTCTCGATGATCTCCGCCTTGCTCAGCGCGATGAGTGGCGTCAGCACGCGGGTCGGCATCGTCCCCTCGACGCCGCTGCGGGTCGCGAGATTGGCCATCCGTTCATACGCCGCGATGTACTCGGGCCGACAGTCGGGATAGCCGCTGTAGTCGAGCGCGTTGACCCCGAGCATCAGGTCACCCGCGCCCAACACCTCGGCCCACGCGAGTGCGAAGGAGAGGAAGATCGTATTCCGTGCCGGCACGTAGGTCACTGGGATCCCCTCCGCCATCGCGCCCGGCTCCCGGTCCTTCGGTACCGCGACGTCAGACGTGAGCGCCGACCCCCCGAATCGTCGCAGGTCGATGTCGGCGACGACGTGTTGGGCCACCTTCCAGCGCGCGGCGATCGCGCGAGCGCGCTCGATCTCGATGCCGTGCCGCTGTCCGTAGCGGAAAGTGAGCGCGTGCACCGCGTAGCCGGCCCGGCTCGCGAGCGCGAGCAGGGTGGTGGAGTCGAGCCCTCCACTCAGCAGAAGAACGCCGCGAGTGCCCGGTGCCACGCGATCGAGGTGGGCGAGCGCCACCGCTCGTCACCCCGTACGGAGGCCGGCCACGATCTCCTTCAGTCGCATCGAACCACCGAGTAGCGCCGAGGCCGCGCTCGACATCTCCTCGCACGCCGCGCTCTGCTCTTGGGTCGACGCGCTCACCTCCTCGGCCGCGGCCGCGTGACCTTCGGCGGTCCGCGCGGCCTGGGAGATCCCGGCGGCCGCGACATTCACCGCACTCACATTCGCCGTCGCTGCTTCGCCCAACCCGACCGCCGCCGAGCGTGTCTGCTCGGCGCTGTTGCCGATCGTCTCGAGAGCTCCGTCGATCCCCGCAGACACTGATTCGATCTCGGCGACGCGGCTCGCGCCGGTCTCCATCGCCGAGGTTGTCGTGCCCACCCGACGCGTCACGACCGCGGTGAGTTGCACCACATCATCGGCCGCTTGCTGCGCCTGATCGGCGAGCTTCCGCACCTCGTCGGCGACTACCGCGAAGCCTCGGCCTGCGGCGCCGGCGCGGGCCGCCTCGATCGCCGCATTCAGTGAGAGGAGGTTCGTCTGCTCGGCGATCCGGCTGACGATCCCGACGAACCGATTGATGCTCTCGGCCGTGGAGTTGAGCTCCCGGACCTCGGCCGCCGCCCGGTCGACCGACTGCCGGATCTCGATCAGCAGCGTGCGCGCGCGCGCGATCTCCGCCCGCTTCTCGCGCGCCTGTCGTTCGATCTCGGCCGAGAGGTCGGCGACCTCTTCGGCGCCCGCGCGGACCTCGTGGGCCCGTTCGCGCACGGTCTGGAGCGAGGCGTCGGCGTCGCGGAGCGAGGCGACTTGGATCTCGGCGCCCTCCGTGACATCGGACATCGCTGTCGCGGTCTGCGTCGCGGCGAGCGAGATCTGCTCGGCGGCCGACGTGAGTTGGTGCGCCGAGGTCGCGACTTCCTCCGACGTGCTGCTGGCGACCGAGACGACGCGCGAGAGTGAGGCCGCGGTGGAGTTCATCGCCTCGGCGAGTTCCTGGAACTCGCCAGGCAAGTCGGCCTCGGTGCGGATGTCGAGGCGCCCCTGACTCAGCGATCGTGCGTGACCGACGAGGAGCGCGAGCGGGCCGGAGATCGACCGCACCGTGCTCACGAATGTCGCGAGCCCGAGGAGGATCGCGCCGGCGATCACCGCCAAGAGGAACCGCTGACGGCGCCGCGCCGTTTCCTGCAGGGCATCGGTCGACCGGTCGAGGCTGGCCGAGCGCATCTCGTGGAGTCGCGCCACATCGGCGGTGAGGTCCGACTCGAGCGCGCGGACCGAGTCGGCTCGCGCGACGGCCACATCCTGGCGGCCGAGGTCACGGAGGAGTTGCGCCTGCGTCAGGCCGACCTCGATCAGGGAGAGACGTTCGTCGATCGTCGCAATGAGGCCGACCTCGTCGGAGGTGAGGCCTTCGCTGTTGTTGAGGTCGCGGAGCGCCCCGTGGGCCGCCCACCCTGCGGTGCGGAAGGTCTCGCGCTCGGTGGCGACACCGCGCTCGAGGTAGCGCGCCGACGCGGCGAGCTCCCGCGTGATGGCGGTGGTGAGCGCGGCCGTGAGGTTCGTCTCGCGGCGCACCGAGGCGAGGGCGGCGCCGCTCTCGACGCTGAAGGCGCCGATCGCGAGACGTGCGACGGTCCCCGCGATCACGAGGAGCACGACGAGTAGCGAGAAGCCGGCGATCAACCGACTCCGGATGGTGTTCAGCGCGAAGAGGTTCATGGTGCCCCCCGCTCGGCGATCGTCAGTTTCCCGCGGCTGATCCGGGTCATCACGAACGACTTGCCGATCGGATCCCCCGAGTCGAGGAATGTGATGTCGCCGGTGACGCCCTTGAAGGCCTCATCGGATCGTCGCGCCGCGAGCCAGTCGCGGATCGCTTCGCGGTCGCGTCCAACCGCAGTCACCGCCGCCGCGAGCAGCTTCACTGTGTCGTAGGCGAGTGCGGCGTTCCCATCCGGATCGTCGCCGCTGAAGCGCGCGCGGAAGGCCGAGACGAACTGCTGTGCCTCGGGGCGGGGGTCGAGCGGAGTGAAGGGTGCGCCGACGAGCGCGCCCTCAGATGCCACGGGATCCGAAACGACCGCGGTCCAGCCGTCGCCTCCGAGGAAGTCGGCCTCCATCTGGGTGGCCTTCGCGGCGGCAAGGGTGGCGACGCCGCTCCGATCGGTGCCGGCCACGAAGACGAGGTCAGGGCGGTGCGGCTTGAGCCACTCCATATAGAGAGCGGCCCGCGTGCCGTCGAACGGGATCGGATCGAACGAGATGATCTCGCCGGCGAAGTTCCGGCGGAAGTTGTCGGCGAGTCCCCGGCCGTACGCGTCATTCTCATAGAGGATCGCGGCGCGCTTCTTCCCGAGCCGCTCGGCGAATCGGGCGAGGTCCACCCCATTCGCCGAGTCACTTGAGATCACGCGAAAGGTCCACGTCGAGATGCCGGTGAGCGCCGCCGACGAGGCGGTTGTCGCGACCGCCGCGACGTGGCCGTCGTATACCTTCGCGGCGGCCATCATCGCGCCCGAGGTGACGTGCCCTACGACGGCAAGGATCCGCTCGTCGTCGACGAAGGCCTGCGCGATCGTCGCCGCGCGCGATCCGTCTCCCTTGTCATCCTGATAATCGAGGACGAGCGAGTCGCCGCCGACGCCGCCCGCCGCGTTGATCTCCAATGTGGCAAGTTCGGCGCCGCGCTTGTTGGCGATGCCGAATCCTTCTTCGAAGGGGCCGGCCATCCCGAGCCGCACCTCGCCGGACGAGCCACCGCACGCGGTGGCGAGGAGCACGAGCGCGAGGGAGCCAGACGCGCGAAGGATCCGGGCACGTGACATCAGTTCCGTGGGGGAGAGGTTTGTTCGCTGATCGAGTGGCGGGTCACGCGCGGCCCTTCCCACGCTTCGCGCGTTCCGCCGGCTGCTGCTGGGTGAGACAGTGCAACGTGCCGAGTCCCCAGACGAGATCCACCGCGTGGATCCCGACGACCTCGCGGTCGGGGAAGAGGTCGGCGATCGTGTTCAAGGCGATGCGGTCCTTGGGGTCATTGAAGGTCGGAACGAGTACCACGCCATTGGCGATGTAGAAGTTGGCATAACTCGCGGGCAACCGCGCCCCATCCATCACCACTGCGCGCGGGAAGGGGAGGGTCACCGTGCGGATCGGCTCCCCCTGGGCATCGGTCGCTTTGGCGAGCCGCTGCACGTTGTCGAGCGACCGCGCGTGGTTCTCGTCCTTCGGGTCCTCCTCGTGCGCCAACACCACCACACCGGGCGCAACGAACCGTGCGACGTCATCCACGTGGCCGTGGGTATCGTCACCAACGCAGCCTTCTCCCAGCCAGATCGTCTTGCTGATCCCAAGCGATTCGGCGAAAAGGTGTTCGTAGTTGGCTCGCCCGAGACCCTGGTTGCGGACCTGTTCTTTCGAGAGGAGCCACTCCTCGGTCACCAGCAGCGTGCCACGCCCGTCGGTCTCGATCCCACCCCCTTCGAGTACGACGCGTCCTTTCGCGCCAGGGCGCTTCGGTTCGTCGCGTGGGAGCCCCGTCACCTTGGCGATCGCCGCGCCGACCTGCCGATCGTGCGCGAAGTTGTCGTACTTCGCCCACGCGTTGAACTCCCAGTTCACGAGTCGCACGCTTCCGTCGTCGGCGTGGACGCCGGTCGGGGCCGAGTCGCGCAGCCAGACGCGATCGGTCGCGCAGCGGTGCAGGTGGTAGCGTGACTTCCTCACCTCGTGCATCTGCAGGCAGTGCCACGCCTGCTCCTCGGTCGCCTCGTCGTGACAGAGGATGTGCACCGGCTCGTGCGGCGCGAGGGCGCGGACGATCTCGGCATACACCCAGCGGATCGGTTCGAACTTCCCGGGCCAGTCGGGCTCGTGATGCGGCCAGGCGAGCCAGGTGGCGTCGTGCCGTTCCCACTCCGCCGGCCAGCGCGTCACGAGCCGAGCCACCGTTCGAGCAGGGGCGCGTACGCGTCAACGCGCCGGTCTCGGAGAAAAGGCCAGTTGCGTCGCGTCGACTCGATCAGCGCCGGGTCGCAGCGCGCGATGAGTGTCGTGTTGCCCGTCTCCGCCTGCGCGAGATAGCGCCCGAACGGATCGACGATGAACGAGTGTCCGAAGAACTCGAGGCCCCCCGTCCCCGCCTCCGCTTCGAATCCGGTCCGATTCGGCGCGGCGACGAAGACGCCGTTCGCGATCGCGTGAGCCCGCTGGGCCGTGCGCCAGGCATCGACCTGCGCGTCACCCCACTCGGCCTTCTCCGCCGGGTGCCAGCCGATCGCGGTCGGATAGAAGAGGATGTCGGCGCCGAGCAGCGACGTGATCCGCGCACCCTCGGGATACCATTGGTCCCAGCAGATCAGCACGCCGATGGTCGCGTAGCGCGTCTTCCAGACCATGAAGCCGCCCGCCTCGTGGTCGGGACCCCGGAGTCCGGTCGGTTGCTTCGCGCTGCGCGATTCCCCTGGGGCGAAGTAGTACTTCTCCTCGAAGAGGGGGTCGTGCGGGATGTGCATCTTGCGATAGACGCCGAGCAGTGCCCCATCGGCGTCGATCACGACCGCACTGTTGCGGTAGACCCCGGCACCCTGCTTCTCGAAGATCGGCACGACAAGAACGACCTCGAGCTCCTTCGCGATCGCGGCGAGTCGCGCCGTCGTCGGTCCCGGCACGCTCTCGGCCAGGTCGAAGGCCGACGCGTCGAGTTTCTTGCAGAAGTAGGGCGCGTTGAAGAGTTCCTTCAGGCAGATGACCTGGGCGCCCTTCGCGTGCGCCCCGCGGATGCACTCCTCGGTGGCTGCGAGTGTTCCCGCCGCAGTGGAGGAGACGCCATCCTGGATCAGTGCGACGGTGAAGGGTGCGCGCGATGGCATCCGGGCAATTTCACTCGGTCAACTGCGCACCGCTACCACGATATCCATCACGTTTGTCCCGGTCTGTCGCGCCGGGATGATCGCGTCGGCCGCAGCCAGGGCGGCGAACGCGTCGCAGCGGCGCAATGAACGTGCTGGTGCCCCGCCGCGGGTCGCACTGATCCGCCAGGTCGACCGTGAGATGAGCGCGCCGGCGGCATCGGCTGGTCCGTCCTTCCCATCGGTGCCCGCCGCGAGAAGCCAGCTGCCCGCCGCCTCGAGGTCGTCGAGGACTTCCGCGGCGCTCAAGGCGAGCTGTTGACAGCGGCCCCCCAGTCCGTGGTCGAGCGGAAGTCTCACTGTCGTTTCGCCGCCCCAGATGAGGCAACTGCCTGGTGCCGCTCGAGCGAGGGAGTGCGCGATCGCGCGCCCGGCGGCCGTCGCGTCGCCCTGTAGTGCGGTGCGCGAGAGCAGGACCGGTGCACGGCCCGCCGCGTGCGCCGCCGCCGCGACCGCTTCCAAGGCGACCGAATTCCCGACGATGTATGGTTCCTCGACGCGCGCGAAGGCCGGGCTCCCTTCCTTCGGCGTCTCCGGCATCAGGCCCGCGCGCATCGCCCCGATCGCCGACGCGACCGAGAGCGGGATCTGCACGGCGATTCCCGCGTCGCGAAGGATCCGCTCGACGTGCCGCGCCTCGAGGAAGTCCGGCGTGACCGGTCCCGAGCCGATCATCGCCGGATCCTCGTTGGGAACGTCGGCGAGGAGGATCGGGATCACTCGGGCGCACTCGAGCGCGACTGCGAGCCGACCCGCGCCCCACCGCGAGAAGCGCTTCCGGACCGCGTTGATCCGGGAGATCGGTACGCCAGCGCCGAGCAGGAGAGCGTGCAGTGTCGCGAGGTCCTCGGCGCGCACGCCATCGATCGGCGCGCCGACGAGACTCGAGGTGCCACCGGAGAGGAGTAGGAGGACGATGTCCTCTCTCCCTACCCGCTCGGTGATCGCCGCAAGTCGCTCGGCGGCGTGCGCCGAGCGGAAGCCCGGTACCGGGTGATCCCCAACAAGCGTCTCGATCTCGGCGGCAGGCGCAGGAGACGGGTCGGCGCCGATGACCAATCCCCCGGCGAGTTCGAATCCGCTCGCGATACAATGCGAAACGGCCGCCCCCGCCATGGCGGGAGCGGCCTTTCCCAACGCGATGATCCAGTGCGGGCGGTCACGCCCCAACTCCAGGATCACCTCTCGTGCGGCCAGTCCCTCACGGACGACCCGCGCTGGATCGGCGGCCGCGAGCGCCGCCTCATAGTACCCGCGCAGTTCCTCCGCGATCTCCTGTGCCTCCATCAGCCTCCAGACGCCTTCTTGACAGCCTCGCCGAGCTCGGTGTACGAGTCCGCCGACAGCTCTCGGAAGGGCCGCATCACGTGGGTGATCCGACCATCCTTGCCGATCACGAACACGACCCGACCGAACGACTTCACCCCATTGCGTTCGCGGAGGACGTTGTACGATGCGCCGGTCGTTCCGGAGGGATCGCTAAGGAAGGTCACCGGGAACGACTTCTCCTTTGCCCAGCTCTGATTCGTGGTGTCGGCGTCGGTGCTGATCGCCAGCACCGTCACGCCCTTCCCACCGTTGAAGATCGTGGCGTACTGATCACGGTACGCCTCCATTTGAGCTGTTCAGCCACCACTCCTCGCCCTCGGGAAGAAGGCGAGGACGACGACTTGTCCGCGGAGGTCGGAGAGGCGGACGGGCGCCTTGGTGAGCCCGTCCTTGGTCGCACCCGGGAGCGTGAAGTCGGGGGACATCTCCCCGACCTTTGGTCCCGGATCCGGCGCGGGGTCTTGAGCGCGCACCGGTGCTGCGAGCACCAGGGCGCACGCCGCCGCGACGAGGAATCGTGAGGTTGTCATGGGCCGAAGTCTGGAGCGCCCGGCCTGAGGGCGCAATGCGCGGCGGTCAGACGTCGACGAGCCGGAGCGCGCGAGGGACCACCGCCACCTCGACCTCACGGCCCGCCGCCTGCACGAGTTCGCCGTCGGCGTCCATCCAGGGTGTCGTGTCGAACGTGAGCGTGAACCGCGCCGCTCGGCGATGCGTGCAGTGCGGGCTCTGGAGATGCGTTCCGCGGAGGACCCCAGCGAGGAGCGGTACCCGCGCGAGTGGCGCGACATCGTCCACGAGCACCGCGTCGAGGAGTCCGTCATCCACGCGCGCATCCGGCGCGATCGTGAAGGTCCCACCGAAGGAGCGGCCATTCGAGATCGCGGCGAGGAGGCGGGCGCGCGGCGGTTCGCCGTCCACCGATAACCGCACGCCCTCGAAGGAGAAGAGCTGGCGGACCGCGTGCGCGACGTACACCGCCGGGCCCCTGAGCCACCCCGTGCGATTGCTCGCGTCGAGCACCGCCACGTCGAAGCCGAACCCGATGACGTTGAGGAACCAATGGTCGTCGACGCGCATCACGTCGACCAAACGCTCGGGCGCGCCGTCGGCGATGAGTCGCGCGAGCCGCGCCGGGTCGCGCGGGTCGACGCCCAGATTCTTCGCGAAGTCGTTGCCCGTGCCGGCCGCGAGGATCGCCATCCGTGCCGGCGATCCGGCCCGTGCGAGCGTCGTGGCACACTTGGAGAAGGTCCCGTCGCCCCCCGCGACGACGATCGTCTCGACGCCGTCGTCGATCGCCTCGGTCACGAGCCGCCCTTCGTCTCCGACCCGCTCCGTGCCGCGCACGTCGGTGAAGCCGTGGCGCGCGAAAGCCTCGCGGATCGCTCCGATGCGCCGTGCTCCCCGTCCACGGCCCGAAGCCGGGTTGTACAGCACCCGCACCTTGGGTGTCACGCGCGGGGTGTCGTAACCGCCTACCGCCGCCCGCTGTCCGCCAACTGTCTCAGCACGTACTGGAGGATGCCGCCGTGCCGGTAGTAGTTCATCTCCTCCGGCGTGTCGATCCGGCTGCGCACCTCGAAGGTCTTGCCGTCCGCTTTCACCGTGAGCGTGGCGCGCGGCGTCATCGCGTCCGACATCCCTTCGATCGTGATCGTCTCAAACCCGCTGAGCCCCAGCGATTGCCGTGTCTCGCCGCCCACGAACTCGAGCGGGATCACCCCCATGCCGACGAGGTTCGACCGATGGATCCGCTCGAAACTCTCGGCGATCACGGCGCGCACGCCGAGGAGCATCGTCCCCTTCGCCGCCCAGTCGCGCGACGATCCGGTGCCGTACTCCTTTCCGGCGATGATGACGAGTTGCGTGCCCGCCTTCTGATACGCCATCGCCGCGTCATAGAACGACGTCGGTTCGGCGCCCGCGGCGGTCCGGGTCCACCACCCTTCCATCCCTGCGGTGAGTTCATTCTTGAGGCGGATGTTCGCGAAAGTGCCGCGCATCATCACCTCGTGGTTCCCGCGCCGCGCTCCATAAGAGTTGAAGTCCTTCTTCTCGACACCGAGCGACTTGAGCCACTGGCCCGCCGGGCTCTTCTCGGCGATCGAGCCAGCCGGGGAGATGTGGTCGGTCGTGATCGAGTCGCCGAACATCCCGAGGATGCGGGCCTTCGCGACCGGCGCGACGCCCGGAGGCGTCATCGTCATTCCCTCGAAGTACGGCGGATGCTTCACGTACGTCGACTGCACGTCCCAGGCGTAGCGGTTCCCGGTGGGAATCGCGATCGCCTTCCACTCGGCGTCGCCGCCGAAGACGTCGGCGTACTCCTTCTCGAACTGCTCACGCTTCACCGACGAGAGGACGATGTCCTCGACCTCCTTGGGCGTCGGCCAGATGTCGCGGAGGAAGACCGGACCCTTGGTCCCGACGCCAAGCGGTTCGGTGGTGAGGTCGAGGTCCATCCGCCCGGCGAGCGCGTACGCCACGACGAGCGGCGGCGAGGCGAGGTAGTTGAAGCGGGTCTGCGGGTTGACGCGGCCTTCGAAGTTGCGATTCCCCGAAAGCACCGCGGCGACGGTGAGCTTGCCGTCGTCGATCGCCCGGCTGATCGCTTCGGGCAGCGGCCCCGAGTTGCCGATGCAGGTCGTGCAGCCATAGCCGACGATCTGGAAGCCGAGCGCGTCGAGTGCCGACTGCACGCCGGCCTTCTGGAAGTAGTCGCGAACAACCTTCGAGCCCGGCGCGAGCGAGGTCTTCACCCAGGACTTCGTCTTGAGACCCGCCGCGACCGCCTTCTGGGCGAGCAGCCCGGCCGCGAGCATCACGCTCGGGTTGCTGGTGTTGGTGCACGAGGTGATCGCCGCGATCACGACGGCGCCGTCCTTCAAGTCGAACGTCTCGCCGCGGTGCTCGCACCGGACCGTTGCGACCGGGCTCCCTTCCGCCACCATCGAGGAGGCCGCGACCCCATTCGCCGGAGTGCCGGCCTTGCTTGCCGCAGCAGCGGCGAGGCGTTCGTGCTCGGCCTTTAGTGACTCGCCGTAGTTCGCCTTCACGTTGGTGAGCGCGATCCGGTCCTGTGGACGCTTCGGGCCGGCCAGTGAGGGCACGACCGTCGAGAGGTCGAGCTCGAGCGTGTCGGTGAACTCGGGGTCCGGCGTCGCGTCGGTGCGGAAGAGTCCCTGCGCCTTGCAGTACGCCTCGACGAGCGCGATCTGGTGCATCGAGCGTCCGGAGAGCCGGAGGTACTTGAGTGTCTCTTCGTCCACCGGGAAGAACCCCATCGTCGCCCCGTACTCGGGCGCCATATTCGCGATCGTCGCGCGGTCGGCGAGCGCGAGCGAGGAGAGCCCGGTGCCGAAGTACTCGACGAACTTCCCGACGACCTTCTTCTTGCGGAGCATCTCAGTGCAGGTGAGCACGAGGTCGGTCGCGGTCGCGCCGACCGGAAGCTTGCCCGTGACTTTGAAGCCGACGACCTCCGGGATCAGCATCGAAACGGGCTGGCCGAGCATCGCCGCCTCCGCTTCGATCCCACCGACGCCCCAGCCGAGCACGCCGAGTCCGTTGATCATCGTCGTGTGCGAATCGGTGCCGACCAGCGAGTCGCAGTACACCGCGGGCTTCCCGTCCTCGCTGCCGACGAACGCGACCTGGCCGAGGTACTCGAGGTTCACCTGGTGGCAGATGCCGGTGCCCGGTGGGACGACGCGGAAGTTGCGCAGCGCGGTGCCGCCCCAGCGGAGGAACTGGTAGCGCTCCACGTTCCGTTCGTACTCGAGCTTCGTGTTGAGCAGCATCGCCGCCTCGACGCCGTATTCATCCACCTGCACCGAGTGGTCGATCACAAGGTCGACCGGCTGCAGCGGGTTGATCTTCGCCGGGTCGCCGCCGAGTGAGGCGATCGCATCGCGCATCGCGGCGAGGTCCACCACACAGGGGACGCCGGTGAAGTCCTGCAGCAGCACGCGCGCGGTGCGGAAGGCGATCTCCTTGTCCACCGCCTTCTTGACGTCCCAGCGGGCGAGGGCCTCGATGTCGGCCTTCTTGACGAACCCGCCGTCCTCGTTGCGGAGGAGGTTCTCGAGCAGGACGCGGAGGGAGAAGGGCAACCCGGCGACCGTGCTGCCGCTCAGTCCCTTCAGTGCCTCGAGCCGATAGTAGATGTAGGATCGGCCGTCGACCGTGAGCGTGTCACGGCTCTGGAAACTGTTCGTGGAAGCCATGGTCAGAATCTATCCTCATTCTTCCATCACGGGCATCTCGAGGGTCCGGAAGCGTTCGGAGCCAGCGACGACGTCCACGCGGATCGCATTCGTCGGACATTGGTGGACGAACTCCCCGTCGGCGCGCGACCACTCGACCGGGCTCACGAGCACCGACGCCTTCCCGTCCTGGTCCATCGTCATCATCCGCGGCGCGAGCGTGGCGCAGAGCGTACATCCGGTGCAGGCGGCTCGGTCAACGGTGACCTCGACCATCCGGCGTGGCCAGACGCCCCCGAGCATCAGCGACGCGCCCGCTCGGTCGAGCGAGTCCACTGCCGCTTCGTAGCCCAGGTCGATCATCCGGCGCACGTGGGCGAAGCTGAACAGGCTGAAGTGCCATACGGCGGGGCGCACGAGGAGCAGGGGCGGACCGCGCCACGTGCGCAGCTGGAGTGACTGCAGCGACTTCATCATGACCTGCGCGGCCCTCATATAGATGGCGGCGAACCCCTTCTCGCCGATCCGTCGCGCGCGCGCGAGGTTCGTGCTGCCCACATCCACGGCGATCACAGCATCCACGTCGTGAGAGGCCGCGAGCGCCGGCACGTTGTCCGAGATCCCTCCGTCGGCGCACGTGCGGCCGCCGAGGCGGCCCGGTGGGAAGAACCCCGGAAGGGCGCACGACGCGTACACGGCGTCCGCGATCTCGACGTCCTGCAGGCCAGGCAGACCCCAGACCACCTGAGAGGCCGCCTCGAGGTCCACCGAGTTCACGAGCAGCGTGCGGTCCAGTTCGCGGAAGGTCCCACTCGGCACGATCTCGCGCACGAGCTTCTCGAGGGGCTTCGCGAGATAGAGGGACGGGGAGAGCATCCGCTTCGCGACCATCGAGAAGTGATCGATCCGGAAGAGGTCGTCCTTCCGGAGTTCGACTGCGCGGCGCTCCATCTCCTTCACCGGCATCCCGCCGGCGTAGGCGGCGGCGATGAGCGACCCGATGCTGGTGCCGGCGAGCACCGTCGGCTTGATCCCACGCTCCTCGAAAGCGCGCAGCACGCCGATGTGCGCGAACCCCTTGAGTCCGCCGCCCCCCAACACGAGCGCGACCTTCGCTGGCAACACCAGCGAACCGTTCGAGCGCTCTTGTCGTTGCCCTGTGCCGGTCACGCCCGCCAAGGTATCCTTCGCCCCGAGCCCCGTGAAGCCATCGCCCCTCTCCCGACGCCGATTCGTCGAGGCTGCCGGTACCGCCGGGATCCTCAGCGCGGTCGCGCCCCTCCTGCCGCCGCAGGTCTCCCGGCGACCGGCCGACGAAGGGCTCCGGCCGCTCGCACCGCGTCCAGCCCGCCCGGTCAGCTACGACCTGGCCATCGCCCGCACCCCGGTGACGATCGACGGACGCCGGGCGACCGGCACCACGATCAACGGCACGATCCCCGGGCCGCTGCTCCGCTTCCAGGAAGGGGATGACGCGATCATCCGCGTCACGAACCGACTCGACGAGGAGACCTCGATCCATTGGCACGGGATCATCCTCCCGTCGGAGATGGACGGCGTCCCCGGCGTCACCTTCCCCGGCATCCATCCGGGGGAGACGTTCGAGTACCGATTCCCGATCCGGCAGTCCGGCACCTACTGGTTCCACAGTCACTCGGGATTCCAGGAGCAGGCCGGGCACTACGGGTCGATCCTCATCGACCCCCCCGACGGGCCACCGGATCGGTTCGATCGCGAGCACGTGATCGTGCTCTCCGACTGGACCTTCGAGGATCCGCGTCGTGTGCTCGCTCGGCTCAAGAAGCAGGGCGACTACTACAACTTCGAGCGCCGCACGCTTGGCGACTTCTTCCGCGACGTCGCGCGTGATGGGTTCGGCAGCACCGTGCGTGATCGCCTGATGTGGTCGTCGATGCGGATGAATCCCACCGACATCTCCGACGTCACCGGGGCGACATACACCTATCTCGTGAACGGCGCCGCGCCGGCGCCACCGTGGACCGGGCTCTTCCGGCCTGGCGAGCGGGTGCGGCTCCATTTCATCAATGCGGCCGCCGGCACCTTCTTCGATGTGCGCCTACCGGGTGTGCAACTCTCGGTCGTTCAGGCCTATGGGCAGCCGGTCGTCCCGATCGACGTCGAGGAGTTCCGCCTCGCGCCGGCCGAGACGATCAGCGTCGTGGTCGAGCTGAAGGAGGACCGGGCGTACGCGATCTTCGCCGAAGCGATGGACCGTAGTGGCTTCGCGGCGGCGGTGCTCGCACCTCGAGAGGGGATGCTCGCGGAGATCCCACCGCGCCGCGCGCGTCCCCTCCTGGGGATGAACGACATGGGGATGGACCACGGCGCGATGACCGGTCCCGAACACGCGGGGCACCAGATGGCCGAACCGATCCGCCACACTGGCTCGACGCACGGCGTCGAGAACGCGATGGTGCCGGAGGTTCTCGCCCAGCGGCTCGGCGACCCGGGACTCGGACTCGGAGCGGATGGCCGCGCCGTCCTCACCTATTCCGACCTGCGATCACGCGAGCCACGTGAGGTCGCCGAACCCACCCGGGAGGTCGAACTCCACCTGACCGGGAACATGGAGCGCTTCACCTGGGGGATCGACGGCGTGCCGTTCGAACGCGCGCAGCCGATCCGATTCACCCTCGGTGAACGGCTCCGGCTGGTGATGGTGAACGACACGATGATGAACCACCCGATGCACCTGCACGGGATGTGGATGGAGCTCGAGAACGGGCAGGGCACCTCGATCCCACGCGTGCACACGGTGAATGTGAAGCCCGCCGAGCGGCTCTCGCTCCTGATCACCGCCGATGCGCTCGGGAAGTGGGCCTTCCACTGCCATCTGCTCTATCACATGGAAGTGGGGATGTTCCGGATCGTGGAAGTGGTGCCGGTGGGAGGGGCGGCGGACGATGCGGCGCGCTGAACTCCTCGCGGTGTTCGCGCTGCTCGCTGCTCCGATCGCGCGGGCTCAGGACACGATGTCGCACGCGCCCCACATGGAGTGGGGCCGGACCTCGTTCCTCCTCACCGAGGTGTTGGAGCGCCGGACCTCGGGTGACGCGGTCCGCTTCGACCTCGTCGGCTGGGTCGGCGGCTCCTCGCGTCGATTCTGGTTCAAGGCCGACGGTGCCCTGCTCGAGGGTGACAAGGAGCTGCAGGCCTTGTACGGCCGGATGATCGCGCCCTACTGGGACCTTCAGCTTGGCGCGTGGGCCGACATCGACTCCGGCGACCCGGTCGACGCGCCGATACGAGGCGGCGCGGCGATCGGGGTGCAGGGCATCGCACCGGGCTGGTTCGATGTCGACGCGGCGCTGCTGATCGGCACCGACGCGCGTCTCTCCTCCCGCCTCACCGCATCACACGACCTCTACGTCACGCAGCGGCTCATCCTGCAGCCTCGACTTGAGGCCTCGTGGGCCGCCCGCCCCGATCGCCAACGCCGGATGGGTGCCGGACTCGGCGAGACAGAACTCGCGCTTCGACTCCGCTACGAGATCCGCCGCGAGTTCGCGCCCTACCTCGGCGTCGCGTGGGACCGAGCCTTCGGTGAGACCGGTACTCTCGACCCGACGAGCGGCCGGCGCCAGTTCGCGCTCGGCCTTCGACTCTGGTTCTAGGTTCCTCGATCCGCAGCCGGGGTTGACCTGAGGCAGAAGTTAGGACATACTAACTCATGCTCAAGGTCGGTCCGAACTCACTTCTGTGCGCGCTTGTCGTTGCCCTTGGCTGTTCCGAGCCCTTCCTGCCCGGCGCCCCCGACGCGCGCCAGCACCTCGAAGGCCCGATCGACGGGCTCTCGGGATCGCAGCGGGCCCTCTTCGTGCGCGGCGACGAGGAGTTCGGGCGGCGCTTCACCGCCGGCGACGGGCTCGGTCCGCTCTTCATCGCCACTGCGTGCGAGGCCTGCCACGCCGGCGATGGGAAGGGCCATCCCCTCTTCGACATCACGCGATTCGGCCGCTACGTCGGCCTCACATTCGACCCGATGCGCTCGGAGGGTGGGCCGCAACTGCAGAACCGCGCGATCCTCGGCTATCTCGGCGAGCGCGTCCCGCTCGGAGCGACCGTCTCCGCCCGCTTCACCCCACCCGCCGTCACCGGTCTCGGTCTCCTCGAAGCGGTCGACGACGCGACAATCCTGGCGCTCGCCGACTCGGCTGATCTCGACGCGGACGGGATCTCCGGTCGGCCCGGATGGGCGGACTCGTCCGACCTGGTCGCCGAGCTCGCGGCCGCCGCGACGGCTGCCGCACCGGGGGCTCCGGCGCGGCACCTCTCCTACGACGGGCGCTACCTCTCGCGATTCGGGAAGAAGGCGACGACGGTCACGCTCCGACACCAGACGGTCACCGCGTACGCACAGGATATGGGGCTCACCACCGACGAGAATCCGAACGATCTCCTGCTGGCCGGACTCGCTGGCGCCTCGGGTGATGCCGTATCCGATCCCGAAGTCGGCAGCGGTATCGTAAGCAACGTGGTCTTCTACCTGCGCACCGTACGGCCGCCGCCGCGCCGCAACGCCACGGCGGCGGATGTCGTCGCCGGCGAGGCGCTCTTCACCTCCATCGGCTGCGTCGCCTGTCACGTCCCGTCGCTGACGACGGGCCGCTCGGAGATCGCGCCGCTCGACCAGGTCACCTTCGCACCATTCACTGACCTGCTGCTCCACGATATGGGTGTCGAACTCGACGACGGCTATACCGAGGGGAATGCGATCTCGTCCGAGTGGCGCACACCGCCTCTCTGGGGCATCGGGCTCGCCGAGCGGGCACAGGGAGGCGGCGCGTACTATCTGCACGATGGGCGCGCGCGGACGCTGCGCGCGGCGATCGGCCTTCACGGCGGCGAAGGCGCGACGAGTCGCGCCGCATTCAATGCGCTCACGCCGGCGCAACAGGAACAACTGCTCAAGTACCTGAGGTCGCTCTGATGGAGCGGCGTGAGTTCCTGCAGCGTTTCGAGCGTACTGCCCTCGGCGCCTGTGCCCTTGCGGCGAGTACGAGCCTGCCATTCGTGATGGGGGCGTGCGCCTCCCTGCCCACCGTGAGAGGCGAGCTCCGCGATGGGGCGGTGCTCCTGCCTCTCGCGTCGCTCGCCGCCGACGGGACGGCACTCGTCGCGGTCCCTGGAATGGACCTGCCGCTCTTCGTCCGGCGCATCGGTGTCGGGAAGGCGATCGCGCTGTCGACTCGCTGTATGCACCGCGGGTGCGAGGTCGAGCCTGAGGCGGAGCGCCTCGTCTGCCCCTGCCACGGGAGCGAGTACACACTCGATGGCGCCGTCCTGAAGGGTCCGACGACGCGGCCCCTCGCGCGCTTCGCGGTGACCGAGACCGGCGAAGCGCTCGTCATCTCGCTTACGCCACTGGTCGGGGCATGAGACGACTCACGGTGCACGCCGGAGTGCTCGTCGCGGTCCTCGCGGCGACGACACCCCTCTCCGCCCAGACCGACTCGGGTGCGGTGCAGGGCAGCATCTACGCCCGCCCCTTCATTGGTGCAGTGGGCGGCACGTCGATCGGCGGCTACCTCGAGGCGAACGCGCATTTCGCCCGCGAGGAGGGGATCACCGATGGGCTCTCGATGGAGCTCCGGAGGTTCAACATCTTCCTCTTCTCCTCGCTCGGGCCACGCCTCCGTTTCATCTCCGAACTCGAATTCGAGCACGGCACCGAGGAGATCGCACTCGAGACCGCGCTGCTCGATCTCCGCCTCTCGCGAGCACTGGTGCTGCGCGGCGGCATCCTCCTCCCCCCGATCGGCGCATTCAATCAGAACCACGATGGTCCGCGCTGGGAGTTCGTCGATCGGCCGCTCGTGGCCATTGAGATCATCCCGTCGACGCTCTCCGAGGTCGGCTTCGGCGTGAACGGGCGCCTCGCGCCTCGCGGGATGACGCTGACGTACGACGCCTATCTCACCAACGGGCTCGGCGAGGGGGTCGTCGTGAATGAGACGGGGCGGACGCACCTCGCGAGCGGAAAGCGGGCCGAACAATTCGGTGAGGACGACAATGGGGTGCCGGCGATCTCTGCGCGGGTGGCACTGCGGACTCGGGGCGGTTCGGAGCTCGGGTTCTCCGGCTACGGCACGATCTACAACACCTTTCGCACCGAGGGCGAAGTGGTCGACGTACGGCGGAGCCTCTCGATCCTCGCGCTTGACGCCTCGACGCAGTTGGCCCGCGGCATCACCCTTCGCGGCGAGGCCGCGCTCGCCCAGGTGGAACTCCCCGCCGAACTCGAGGAGATGCTCGGCGCGCGGCAGTGGGGATTCCATCTCGACGTCGTCGCGCCGTTCCTTCGCTTCGCCCGCGGCCCGTTCGAGGGCGCGGAACTCAACGCCACCACGCGCGTCGAGCACGTCGACCTCAACGTCGGTCGGTTCTCCTCCACCGGTGGGCTCATCGGCGACGACCGCTCAGCGATCACGCTCGGGCTCAGTTTCCGGCCCGCCTCCGGTACCGTGTTCCGGGCGAACTACCGCCGGGAGTGGGCGCACGACCTTTTGCGGAATGCGGCGACCAGGAGCGGGGCATTCCAGTTCGGGCTGGCGACGTACTTCTGATCGGCGGGCGCGAAGCCGCCGCCTGAACGACGGGACTTGCATCCGCGGGTGCTCTCTACGACATTCCAGTAATCAATGGATTACTGGAACACGCAATGACGACCACCCCTTCCCCCGAACTCCTCCGCGGGGCCTGGGCCGACATCGCGAAGGCCCTCTCGAGCCCCCGGCGGATCGACTTGCTCGACGTCCTCGCGCAGGGGGAGCGCAGCGTCGAGGTGCTCGCCCAGCGGACCCGACTCAGCGTCACCAACGCCAGCGCCCATCTCGCCGCGCTCCGGCGCGCTCGGCTCGTCGAGTCCCGTCGGGAGGCCCAGTTCGTCTTCTATCGGCTCGCGGACGATGGCGTCATCCGCGTCCTGCGCGAGATCCAGACCCTCGCCCTTCGCCGCGCGACGGAGGTGACCGGCACGGTCCGCGCCTACGAGGCGGCGAGGGAGACCTTCGAGTCGATCGACGGTGCGGAATTGCGTCGCCGGATGCGCAACAATGAGGTCACACTCATCGACGTCCGCCCGGCCGACGAGTACCGCGCCGGTCACATTGCCGGCGCCCTCTCGATTCCCCTTGAATCGCTGACACCTCGCCTCCGGTCCCTCTCGAAGGGGCGGCCGGTGGTCGCGTATTGCCGCGGTCCCTACTGCGTCCTCGCTGATGAGGCGGTCCGCCGCCTGCGCAAGCGCGGATTCGTCGCACAGCGCTTCGAGGATGGCTTTCCCGGGTGGAAGGCCGATGGCCTTCCGGTGACTACCGGTACGGCGGCGTGACGATGAATACCCTCTTCATCCTCAACGACCCGCCTTACGGCACCGAGCGCAGCTACAACGCCCTCCGTCTGGCCGGAGCCCTCGCGAAGCGCGACGGGGAGACCGTACGGGTCTTCTTGATGGGCGATGCAGCGGCGTGCGCCAAGCGGGGCCAGGCGGTGCCCAACGGCTACTACAACTTGAACAAGATGCTCCAAGTGCTCACGAGCCGAGGGGCCGAGGTCGGCGTCTGCGGGTCCTGCATGGACGCCCGCGGCATCGGGGCCGACGAGCTGGTCGAGGGAACGAAACGCAACACGCTTGAGGAATTGGCGACGTGGACCGCTGCCACGGGAAAGGTCATCGTCTTCTGAGGAGCCTGGATCGATGAGGGAACGCAAGACCGCGATCGTACTCGGAGGTGGTGTCGGCGGCCTCGTGGCCGCGAATCGCCTGCGGCGCCTACTGCCGGCTCGCCACAGGGTCGTGCTCGTCGAGCGCGCACGCCAACACCTCTTCCAGCCGTCGCTGCTCTGGCTGGCCGTGGGGGATCGAACGGCGGACCAGATCCGGCGGCCACTGGCGCAGCTCGTGCGCCGGGGGGTCGAGGTCCGCATCGGAGCCATCGAGCGCATCGACGCCGCGGCCCGCACTGTCTTCATTGACGGCGAACCGCTGCACGGTGATGCGCTCGTGATCGCGCTTGGCGCCGACCTGGCGCCGGAGGCGATTCCGGGACTCGCGCCCGCGGGACACGATCTCTACAACCTCGACGGCGCGTCCGCGTTCCGCGAAGCGCTCGGTGCATTCACCAAGGGGCGGCTCGTGATCCTCACCGCCGCGCCGGCCTACAAGTGCCCCGCGGCTCCCTACGAAGCCGCCATGCTGATCGAGGCGCACCTCCGCCACCGCGGTGTCCGGGAAGGCGTCCAGCTTGACCTGTATGCGGCCGAGCCGGGGCCGATGGGCGTCACCGGACCAAAGGTCTCCGGTCAGGTTCGTGGCGTCGTTGAATCCAAGGGGATCCGCTACCATCCGGATCATCAGGTCACCCAGGTCGATCCCACAGCTCGCAGACTCTCCTTCTCGAACGGAGCTACCGCTGACTTCGACCTGCTACTCTACGTTCCACCTCACCGCGCCCCTGCAGTCGTGCGCGAGGCCGGACTCGTGGGGCCAAGTGGTTGGGTCACGGTCGACCGTCACACGCTCGCGACGCCGATCGATGGCGTGTACGCCATCGGCGACGTCACAGGCATCCCCCTCGCGATGGGGAAACCCCTTCCGAAGGCCGGCGCGTTCGCACACGCGCAGGGCGAGGTCGTCGCGCACAACATCGCGGATGCGTGGGCGAACCGAAGTCCTCGTCGGTCCTTCGACGGCCACGGCCAGTGCTTCCTCGAGACGGGCGATGGCCGCGCCGGATATGGCGCGGGGAACTTCTACGCCGAGCCGACGCCCCAGGTCGCCCTCCATCCCCCCGCCCTATGGTGGCACTGGGGAAAGGTGCTGTTCGAACGTCGGTGGCTCCGACGCTGGACGTGAGCGCGCGATCCCGGCGAACGACCTAGTTCACGTAGAGGTACAGCCCGTAGAGTCCGTGCCCCGGGCCCGCGAGCGGGATGAACAGTGAGAGGGGGCGTCGGGACATCACCGTACTCCGAGACGGGGTTCGACCTGCGCGTACCCTACGTTGCCGATAACTTCCCCGCGCATCATCGGTTCCCCTCCCGCCGCACCCGTGACCGACCCACTCCTCCGCTTCCGCGACGAGTTCCCGATCCTCGCGCGAAGCACCTACCTCGTCTCGAACTCGCTCGGCGCGATGCCTCGCGCGGTCCCGGCGCGACTGGCCGAGTACACCGACGCGTGGGCCAACTGGGGCGTGCGCGCCTGGGCGCGCGGCTGGTGGGAGATGCCACTCGCGGTCGGTGACGCCGTCGCGCCGCTCATCGGTGCGGCGGCGGGCGAGGTGGCGATGGCGCCGACGGTCACCCTCGCGCAGTCGGCGATCCTCTCGGCGATGGATTTCACGAAGGGCCGCGACACGGTGGTGATGACGCAACTCGATTTCCCGAGCGTGCGCTACGCCCTCGAGGCGCTCGCCCCTCGGCTCGGCGCGCGGGTACTCGTCGTGCCAAGCGATGATGGAATCGGGATCGACCAACAACGGCTCCACGCCGCGATCGACGAGCGCACGGCGCTCGTCGCGGTCTCGCACGTGCTCTTCCGCTCCGCCTTCATCCTCGACGCGGCGGCGCTCTGCGCGCACGCGCACCGGATGGGCGCCGTGGTCTCGCTCGACGCCTACCACTCGGTCGGCGTGCTACCGGTCGAGGTCAAGGAGAGCGGCGCCGACTTCCTCACCGGCGGCGTGCTCAAATGGCTCTGCGGCGGTCCGGGCGGATGCTTCGTCTACGCCTCTCCAGCGGCGACCGAACGATTCGCGCCGGCGTTGACCGGTTGGCAGGCCCATCGGCGTCCCTTCGCGTTCGAGGAGACGATGGAGTACGCCGGGGGAGCGGCGCGCTGGCTTGGCGGCACTCCGGTCGTGCCCGCGCTGTTCGCTGCGCTCGAGGGTCCACGCATCCTGCGCGCCGCAACGATCGACGCGGTGCGCGAGAAGAGCCTGCGCCAGACGGCGCGACTCGTCGCCCTCGCCGACGCGGCCGGGTATCGCGTGCACGCTCCCCGTGACCCGGCGCGACGTGGAGGGACCGTCGCGTTCGACGTGCCGCACGGCGCCGAGGTCGCCCAGGCGCTGCTCGCGCGCGACGTAGTGATCGACTTCCGTCCCGGAGCCGGGATCCGCGTCGCCCCGCACTTCTACACCACCGACGACGAAGTCGAACGCGTCGTTCCGGAGATCAGCGAGATCCTCGCGAGCGGTGCGTGGAAGGCGTTCGATGGTGCGGCTCCGCGCGTCACCTGACCCGGCGTCGCGGAACCCTTCCATCGCTGAGCACCGCGTCGTAATTTCGCGATCGACTGGCCATCAGTCCCGAACCCCACGCCGATGCCGCAGCCGCCGAAGAAGCTCCGGAAGCAGTATCTCAACAACCAGTATCCCAACCTCATCCTGCGGTTCGAGGATGGTCACGAGATCGTGATCAAACGCGGTACCGGGAAGACCTTCGACTGCTATTCCGGCGAGAACGTGAAGCTGCTGGCCGTCTTCGACCCGGAGCACCGTGAACGCGACCTCGTCGAGACCAAGAAGGCGGACGACTTTCCCGACGCGTGATGCCACGGCGTAGGCTGCGCCCGCTGGTGGTGGTCGGCCTGACGGCCACACTCGCGGGCGCTGCGCTTGCCGCGCATCCGGCGCCTGCGGGGAACGCCATCGCCGCCGACACCGTCGCCCTCCGTCGGACCCTCGACTCCCTCGTCGCCCGCCACCGCGGGGTAGTCGCCTACTCGATCAAGAATCTCGAGACGGGAGAACGGCTCAATCGGCGAGGCGACGAGTCGTTCCCGACCGCGTCACTCATCAAGGTCGCGATCCTCGTCACGCTGTATGACCTCGTCGAGCGGAAACGGATCTCTCTCGACGACCGATTGACCCTCCTCCGGATCGACAAGGTCCCGGGGGCGGGGCTTCTCCAGTACCTGCACGACGGCGCCGAACTCACCGTCGCCGACGCCGCGTGGCTGATGATCTCGATCAGCGACAACACCGCGACGAATCTCCTTCTCGACCGCATCGTCATCCGTCGCGTCTGGGAGAAGATGGATTCCCTCGGACTCCGGCGGACGCGGGTACATCACAAGAGCTTCGTGCGCGAGTTCTCCTCGGTCGTCCCCGACAGTTCCCTGAAGTACGGGCTCGGAACCAGCACTCCTGACGAATCAGTCCGCCTGTTCGAACTCCTCGCTACCGGGCGTGCCGTCAATCCGCGCGCCGACTCGGCGATGCTCCACATCCTCGAGCACAACGAGGACGACGAGTTGCTGCAACGGTTCGCCGCCGGAGTGCCGGCGGCGCACAAGACCGGCGCCGGCGACTCGGTACGCACCGAGTGTTCGCTCTGGCGCCTGCCCGACCGGGTCGTCGCCTGCGTCTACACCAACGCGAACGCCGATACGCGTTGGATCCTCGACTCCGAACCCCAACTCTTGATGGCGCGGATGGGTGAGGCGATCGTCCGCGCGTGGCAACCCCCTGCGCACCGGAACTTGCGTTGATGCACCCCTGTACCTGAGTGTAGGTTAGAGCAGCGTCCCTACCGAGCCGGAGGTTGGTCCAGCGATGCCCTCTCCCTTCTTGAGTTCCGAGGAGTACGACGAGCGCGCGCACCAGCTCTACAACGAAGGGAACTACGACGCGGCCCTCTCGGTCTTGCGGGAGGGGTTGGGCCTCTATCCGAACGCGGTCGAGCTTCACGTAGGCGTGGGCTACGCGCGTCTCGCGCGCGACGAGTTCGCGTGGGCGCGGCGGGCCTTCGAGGAGGCGCTCGTCCTTGACCCCGAGCACGAGGACGGGCTCGCCGGCCTGGGCGAGACCCTCCTGCGCTTCGGACAGACGCCGCAGGCGATGAAGAGCTTCCGGCGTGTCCTCGAACTCGGCTACGCCGACGACATCGAGTTGATGCTCCAGGTGGGTCGTGCCCTCTTCCGCGACGGACTGATCGCCGAAGCGAAGGAGTTCTTCGAGGTGGCCGTGCAGCAGGTGCCAGACAATGCCGAAGCCGTCGCTATGGTGGGCTATTCGCAACATCGCCTCGGCGAGGACTCCGCAGCGGAGGACACGCTCAAACGCGCCCTGCAACTCGATCCCGATCACAGCGAGGCGCGGATCTACCTCGGGAACCTCCTCTATGACCGCGAGGAGTTCGAGGGTGCGCTCTTCCAGCTCGACCGCACCAAACCCGAGGACCACTGGGACGAACTCGGGATCTGGCGACTCCTCGAACTGAAGAAGTCGCATCTCCGGCTGCGTGACGACGACCCCTCGCTCAAGATCTGGGAGGAGCGGATCACCGAGCTCGCCCCGGCCGCCGACGCGATCGACGACATGTTGGCCGAGATCGAGACCCGTGCGCAGGAGAGCGCCCAGCAGGAGGCGCGATCGCAACTCGAGCTCTTCGGCGCGTTGCTCGCTGACCTCTCCGACAAGAAGCAGGAGCCCGACCACCATCGGGTCGTCGGTCGTGACGGGCGTCCCTACGAGGGAACGTGGGACGAGATCGTCGGCGGGATGCGCGACGCCAGCCCTGGCACGCGGGAACGCTCGCTCGAGGAGTTCATCCAAAGCGAGGCGCGCCGCGGCTTCGCGCTCACCGGGATCCTGATCCCGACGCGTGACGCCGAGAGCTTCCTGCGGGCGAGTGCCGACGCCGGACTGCTGCGGATCCTCCACTGATCGAGTTCCGGGGGGTCGGGAAGACCTATCGACCGCTCTTCGGCCGTGTCGTTCGCGCGGTCGAGGAGGCCTCGTTCACCGTCGGCGCAGGGGAGGTCGTCGGGATCGCCGGACCGAACGGGGCCGGCAAGAGCACGCTCATCGCGACCCTGCTCGGCCTGCTTCCCCCGACCGAGGGCGAGGTTCTGATCGATGGCCGGTCGCCGCGTCAGTACGTCGAGCAGGAGGGCATCGCCTACCTCCCGGAGCTGATGACGCTGCCCGTGACTTGGCGGACCGACCAGACGTTGATGCGCCTCGCCGCGCTGGCTGGTGTGCCGCGTGCTGAGGCGCCCGCCGCTCGCGATCGGGTGATCGATGCGGTCGAGATCGGCGAGCATCGCGACAAGCGACTCAAGACACTCTCGAAGGGGAATCTCCAGCGCCTCGGCCTCGCCCAAGCGCTGCTCACCGAACGCCGCGTCGTCGTCTTCGACGAACCCACGCACGGCCTCGATCCCGTCTGGACGACGCGCTTCCGCGACATCGTGACGACGATGCGCCGGCCCGACCGCGCGATGCTCATCGCCTCGCACAACCTCGATGAACTCGAGCGGCTCTGCGACCGTGTGGTGATCATCGACAAGGGGAGGATCCAACGCGTGGTGGACCTCCGGAACGTGCAGGCGGGGGAGGGAGCGCTCGTGCGTCGGTGGCGGATCAAGGTCCTCGCCGGCATCGACGCCCTCTTTGCCCGACTGCCGGGCGCCGTCTGCACCGGCGACACGATCGAATGCAGTGCCGACCTCGCGACGCTCAACCGGGCCCTCAGCGTCTCGATCTCCGAGGGCACGCTGGTCGCCGCCGTTCAGCCGGCCGAATCGTCGCTCGAGCAAGCCTTTCACAGTGCCGTGGGGGGACGATGACGCCGATTCGATTCCCCCTCTCCTATCTGCGTTGGCAAGCGCGCGACGCCCTCCCCAAGGCGCTGGTGCCGCTGGGATTCTTCCTCCTGATGGTGGGGTTGCCGCTCGTCGCCTTCCTGCAGCGAACGACCCTCGCGGTGCTGCGGGCCGGCGGTGATCAGCAGCGGATCCTGGTCCAGACCTACGACCAGATGCTCCCCGTCGCCCTGCTGCTCGGGGCGGTCGTCCTCATGAGTGGCGTCTCGTCCCTTGACCGCGAGCGCCAGCACGTCCGGTTCCTCTTCTCCCAGCCGGTCACGACCTGGGCCTACTACGTCCAGTACTTCGCGGTCGCGACGCTGCTCTACGTCGCGGCGTCCGCCCTCTTGCCCGCGCTCTTCGGACTCATCGTCACGCCGGTTCCCGTCGTGCCGGTCATCCGGGCCGCACTTCTCTCCGCGTTCTTCTTCGGGTCCCTCGGGTTCCTCTGCGGCGCGCTCCTGAATCGCGATGGGATCGCCTTCATCCTCGTGATGATCCTCGGCGGCACCCTGCAGCAGATCGATGCGGCGGGACAGCTCAGCGGGTTCTGGACCGTCGTCGCCGACGTGCTGCCTCCGGTCGCCGACGCGAGTGCCGTGCGGAGTGCGTGGATCGACGGCCGAGCCGCCGACACCGAAGATCTCCGACTCGTCCTCGCCTACTCGCTCGGGATGCTGGTCACCGCCCTCCTCCTCGTCCGGCACCGGCCGCTCGTTCGATAGCGTGCCGCGCCTCGACACGCTCCTCCCTCCCGAGTCGGTCCGTCGGGTCCGTCTCGCGAACGGTCTCACGCTCCTCGTCCGCCGCGATCGCACCGCGCCGGTGGTCGCGCTCGACACCTGGGTTCGCGCTGGATACTTCGACGAGCCCGATGACGTTGTGGGGATCGCCCACGTGCTCGAGCATATGTACTTCAAGGGCACGCCGACCTTCGGCGTGGGGGAGATCGCGCGCGCAACCAAGTCGGCCGGCGGCTTCCTCAATGCCGGGACGATCTACGACCACACGCACTACTACGCCGTCCTGCCGGCCGAGGGGTTCGAGCGGGGGCTCGAGGTGCAGGCCGACGCCTACGCCAACTCGGTAATCGATCCAGGCGAGCTCGGGCGCGAGCTCGAAGTGATCATCGAAGAGACCAAGCGGAAGGCCGACACTCCCGGCGCGCTCGCCTTGGAGACGCTCTTCGAGGTACTGCACGACCGGCACCGGATCCGTCGCTGGCGGATGGGCCGCGAGGAGGCGCTCCGCACCTTCACGCGCGACCAGGTCGTCGCCTTCTACCGCAACTTCTACCGCCCCGCGAACACGGTGCTCGCGATCGTCGGCGACGTCGACCCTGACGTCGTCGTCGCCCACGCCGCGCGTCTCTACGGCGGGCTCCCATCGGCGCCGGTCGCGCGCTCGGTGAGCCCCGCCGAGGTCGAGCCTCCCGGTTTCCGCGCGCGCGAGTGGGAAGGGGACATCCAACAAGTCGAGCTGCTCTTCGGATGGCGCGCGCCCGCCCTGGCCCATCCCGATTCCCCGGCGCTCGATCTGCTCGCGACGGTTCTCGCCGGCGGGCGTGCCTCGCGGCTCGTCCGGGCGGCGCGCGACCGACGGCTCGTCTCGAGCATCAGTGCCTACGACTTCACGCCCACCGAGCTCGGCGTCTTCGTCGTCCACGCCGTGACACGCCCTGAGACGATGCGCGAAGCGGCCGAAGTGCTCTGGGACCAGATCCGCCGTGCACGCGACGGCGTGATCACGGAGGCCGAGGTCGAGCGCGCCCGCTGCCTCGTCGAGGCGCAGTGGCTGCGCCGACTTGAGACCGCCGAGGGACAGGCGAACTTCATCGGCGCGTGGGAGCTCCAGGGCGGATGGGAGCGTGGCGCAGCGTATCACGACGCCCTTTTCGACGTCGGTGCGCGGCGCCTCGCCGAGGTTGCGAATCGGTGGCTCGATCCGGAGCAGGCGTCGGTCGTCTTCTACCGGCCCCGCGGCACGGCGCCACTCGCGCGCGACGCGATCGGCGTGCGCGTCCTCCTTGAGCGCGCTCGCCCCAACGACATCCCGCCGACCGGTCCGCCGACCCAGGCGCCGGCGGTGATCACCAGCGGCGTGCGGCTCGAGCGGCGCGTGGATGACATCCACTGTTTCCGCACCGCCCGCGACCTGCCGATCCTCGTTCGCCGCCGTCCCGGCGCGACCCTCGCTCACCTCGGATGCTTCATCGCTGGTGGGGTCGTCGCCGAATCGGTGGGCGAGGGCGGGATCACC
Source organism: Gemmatimonadaceae bacterium (assembly GCA_031430835.1). GTDB lineage: Bacteria > Gemmatimonadota > Gemmatimonadetes > Gemmatimonadales > Gemmatimonadaceae > Pseudogemmatithrix. The sequence goes on along the minus strand of JANPCH010000098.1, from coordinate 40,065 downwards.
ACGTTGATGGCCCGCGCCGCGCTCCGCGGCACCGGACGCCGCAGCGCGTCGCGACTCGCCGAGGATGCTGAGCTACTTGGTGGCATCCCGGTCGCCAATGTCGGAACCGAGGGATTCCACTGGAGTCTCGGTGTGCCAGCGCGCTCCTTCGCGTCGGCCGCCGAGCTCCTCGCCGACATCGTGCTCGCCCCGAGCTTTCCCGACGATGGCGTCGAGGCCGAACGCGCGGTCGCGCTCGCCGCTCTCGCTTCGCTCAAGGACGATATGTATCGCCAGCCACTGCGACTCGCTGCGGAGCTCGCGTGGCCCGGGCATCCGTACGGACGCTCGACGCTCGGCACCGAGGCCTCGGTGGCGTCTCTCACCGCGGACGCGCTCCGCGATTGGCATGCGAAGCGAGTTCCCGTCGCGCCGTCGGTCGTCGCCGTGGTCGGCGACCTCGATCCCCAGGAAGCGGCCGACGCGCTTGCGGCGCGCTTCGCGAGAGGGACCGAATCCCACGCGACGCGTGTGCCGACGCCGCGGTGGCCAGCGGTCAGCGCCGAGAGGGTCGAGGTACGGGACAAGGAGCAGACCGCACTCGCGATCTTCTTCGACGGTCCGACGCGACGCGAGGTCGGCCGCTTCGACGCCGCTCTCCTCGCCGGCGTGGCCAGCGGCCTCGGGGGACGCCTCTTCGAGGAACTGCGCGACAAGCGCTCGCTCGCGTACACCGTGATCGCGCGACATTTCCCGCGATTGGAGAGCGGCGCGATCGTCGCGTACATCGCCACCTCCCCGGCCAAGGAGGCCGAGGCGCGCGAATGTCTCCTGCGCGAGCTCCGGCGATTCCGGGACGAGGACGTCTCGGCAGAGGAACTCGACCGCGCGCGGACCTATGCGATCGGCGTCTGGCGCATCCAGCAGGCATCCGGTGCGGCGGTGCTCGGAGAACTCGCCGACGCGTGGCTGCACGGCTCGCTCGACGAGTTGCGCACCGTGCCCGTCGACCTCGGCGCGGTCACGTCTGCTCGGATCCGCGCCCTCGCCCAGCGCCACCTCGATCCCGCCCGCCGGATCGAGGGGATCGTGCGCGGCTCAGCGTCGTGAGGCCGGCGGGTAGCCGAGTGAGCCGTTGAGCCAGCGGACCAGCGGGAGGAGCGCGGCGTAGTCCTGCATAATGGTGTCGACGAGTCGTGGCGAGCGCGCGTCCCGGTCACTGAGCGATCGCGACGCGGTGAAGCTGTTGAACCGCAGCCACCGCGCGGCCGGATGATCGGGAGCGTATCCGCGAGGCACGCGGGTGAGCAGGACCCCTGGCTCGTCGTCGGTCAGCGTCCCGAATCGTTTCGTGAAGGAGGGTGTGCGGACGATCCGCTCGAAGGCACGCTGGTTCTCGGCGAGGCGCTCGCGCAAGGTCGAGAGGAGCGGGCGCGGTGGCATCCAGAACCCGCCGGCTACGAGGGACGCCCCGGGCTCGAGGTGGAAGTAGAAGCCGGCGCCGCCGTGTGCGTCGCGACCGACGCCGCGGCCCGCGTCACGATGGAAGACCCAGAGCGCCGCGTGCGTCTTGTAGGGGGACTTGTCCTTCGAGAAGCGCACATCACGATGGATCCGGAAGAGCGCCCGCTTGGCCGGTGCGACGAACTCCGGTGCGATTCGCGCGAACCGCACGTCCAACTCCTCAGCGAGGAGGCGCAGCGGTCCGAGCACCGCGCGATCGTAGACCGGCCGGTGCGCCTCGAACCAGGGACGCTCGTTCTGGCGCTTGAGTCCCTTGAGGAACTCGAACGCCTCCGCGGTGAACCGCGAGAAAGCGCTCAGCGGCGTGGCGCGTTCGGGAGGCGCAGACCGCCAGGCGCTCCGACCACGGTCGTCAACGAACGATGCCCATCCACTCCCACGGCACGCACCGCGACCCAGACATCGTCGAGCTGCTCATCGAGGAGGAACTGTGTCACGTTCCCCACCGGCACGATCCGCGTGTAGGTGGGCGCGGTGGTCCGGCGCACGAGCAGCTCGTACGACGCGGCGTTCGCCACGGCGGACCAGCGGATCGTGAACGACTGGCCCCCCGACTCGCGATCGCGCTGATACGCCGTGGAGTCGGGGCGAGCCGGCGCGAAGGCCAGCGAGACGACCGTCGCGAGATTGAGCCGCGCGACCTTCGCGACGTAGGAGAAGTTCACGTCGGCCAGCGTGTCGGTGGGCAGGTGTTGGCGCTTGTAGTTCTCCACCCGTTCGGTGAAGCGGAGACCGGGGACCCCGCGCTCGACGAAGGGGCGGTGGTCCCCGCCGCGTCCGAGGCGGTCGAGACGCAGTACCGGGAGTACCTCGAACTGTGGCTGGTAGAGGGCACCAACCGCCCAGACGTAGCGGGCCAGCTCACCGCCGCCGACGGCAAGTGAATCCACGGCGAAGACGCGCACCGAGGTCGAGTCCACGCGTCCGTCGTCCGCGACCACGTTGCCGACGATGTCGTCGGTGAAGGCGGCGGTCACGGTGCGTCCCTCGCGCTTCAATCGTTCGGCGAACTGGGTCGAGCCGAGAAGCCCCTGTTCCTCACCGGCGTAGAGCACGAATGCGATCGTCGCGTCGAATCCGCGCGGGAAATGTTTGCCGACCACTCGAGCCGCCTCCATCACCGCGACCGTTCCTGATCCATCGTCGTCGGCGCCGGGCGCGTCCGAAGTGAAATCGGTCGAGCTCACCGAGCAGACGCAGGAGTCGTAGTGTCCGCCGATCACGATGACCCGCATCGTGTCGCGGCCGGGGAGCCACGCGACGACATTCACCATTCCGATCGATGGACGGCTCTGCGCCCGGCCCACGACCGCCGTTCCCGTGTCGAACTCGACCTTCAGGCATCCGCCGCAGTCGGCCGAGGCGCGAAGCATCTGCGCGTGGATCCAGCGCCGCGCCGCCCCGATCCCGCGCGTCGTCGACAGCGTGTCGCTCATCGAGTGGCGGGTGCCGAACGCGACCAGGATCGAGTCGTTCCCCCGCATCCGCGAAGGCGTCACGTCGACCATCGCTGCGACGATCCGCGGATCCTTCGAGAGACCGAGTGTGGAGGGGGCTTGGGCGTCGACGAGCGCGGGGAGGGCCGCGACGACGAGCGCTGTCGAGAGGAGGCAAGTTCGCATGCGGGGGTCGTCCACTCGGCAGTTGTAGTTCCCTTTCACCTTCAACCTTCCACCCGCCGTCTTAGAACATCGACATCGCGAGGAACGACCGGAGTGAATCGTTCGTCGCACGCAGTCGCCCGGAGAGGAGCCGCACGCAGCTCCAGAGCACCTTGTACGCGATGTCCCGGTTGAAGTCGAGCAGGAGGTCGAAATCGCTGCGCGAGATCGTCAGCACCTTGGTGCCGCCGTTCGAGATCGCATCGGTGGAGCGTTCGCTGCGGTCGAACACCGACATCTCGCCGAAGAGCGCCCCAGGCTTCAGGACCGCGAGCGCTTCCTCGCCGCTCCCCGGCACCATCCGCGAGATGCGCACGTCACCGGTGACGATGAGGTAGAGCCGGCTTCCGGCTTCCCCCTCCTTGAAGATGTACTCGCCGGAGATGAACTCCTGGGTGCGGCACACCTCGGCGACGCGAGCGAGCTCGCCGTCGTCCAGGTCCTGGAAGATCGCCACGCCGCGCAGTAGCGCGACCGTATCGGACATCGGATCCTCGTCCTCAGGAGGGAGAGCAGGGCGTTCCGCGAAGCTACGAGGAGGGTGGGGGACTGGCAAGCCGATGGCGCCGGGCGTGACTATTCGCCGGATGCGACTCCTGCTGCTGGCCTGTGCTCTCGTGCTTCCGGCCATCGAAATCCACGCGCAGGAGCGGGCACCATTCGCTCCGCAGCTGGAACTACGTCCTGGGGTGACGCTCACGCCGCGGACGATCGCGTCCATCGGCCTGGGGCTGAACGTGCGAGCGGGCTGGTACGCCCGGGCCGGGGTCGCGCTCACGGCACCACTCGACCGAGATGCACCCTGGCGGGCCGAACTCACCTCGCGGTTCCTCTTCGATCCCTACGCCGAGCGCCGCCTCGGGCTCTACGGTGGAGCGGGGGTCGGTCTCGCGGCGAGGGCGGGCGGTTCGTCGCGCGGAGAGCTCCTGCTCCTCGTTGGTGCCGAGGGGCACGCGGCCGGGCGGTTCGTGCCGGCGTTCGAAGTGACGCTGGGCGGCGGGGTTCGGGTCGCGCTCGTCCTGCGCACGCGGCGAGCCATCGGCCGCTGAGTGGAGCGCGTCAGGCCGCTGGCTGGGGCTGCTTCGTCGGCGCCGCGAAGCGTTCCCCAAGGACGCGGAGTTCCGCGATCTTCTTGGCGTCGAGTTCGTGGTACCGCTGGGCCAGATAGACCATCGTCTCGTCGAACCACTCGCGCTGGTGCTCCATCTCGGAGCCGATCACGCCACAGCGCATCACGTGTTGGAACAGCTCGTCGCGGGCTTGGTCGTACGGCGACGGCGCAGCGGCCGTCGTGCGGCCGCGAGGATTCGGTCTGCTCATCTCATCCGGTTCAAGGGTCTCAAGCGTCGGGGTGACCGCAGCCGGAAGTTAACCGGGCAGCGGCCCATCTCCTACCCCATTACGGATACCGGGCTAACTTTGTTCGCTTCCCGCGCTCTCGACGCCCAGGTACCACCGGAGACCCGCCCGTGGCAGTACGAAAGAAGGCCTCGCAACGCCCCTTTGGCGCCATCCTCGCCGTCATCGGCATCGCCGGCCTCGCCGGCATCGGCTACGCCTTATCCCGCCAGCCCAAGGCCATCATCCTCGACCCGTCGCTCCCGCCGATGGCGGCCGCGGGCGTCGTGAAGGGAAGTCCCGACGCGCTTGTCGAGATCGTCGAGTTCGGGGATTTCGAGTGTCCGGCGTGCGGCTATTTCGCCGCCCTCACCGAGCCCGATGTGATGAATCGGCTGGTGGCGACCGGAGAGGTCCGGTTCCGGTTCATGGACTACCCACTCGACATCCATCCCAACGCCGTCGCCGCGCACAACGCCGCCGCCTGCGCCAATGATCAAGGGAAGTTCTGGGAGATGCACGACCAGATCTATGGGAACCAGGACCGCTGGAACTCGCAGGCCACTCGCACGCCAAAGAAGGTGCTGAAAGAACTGGCGGGTTCGGCAGGCCTTGATGTCCGCGCCTGGGATTCCTGCTACGACTCGGGGCGGATGTTGGCCCAGATCCTGGCGAACCGCCGCGAGGGAGAGCGCCTTCGCGTCGGTTCGACGCCGACTTTCATCATCGGGGGACAGCTCTATCCCCGCGTCCTGTCGTACGACGAGATCAAGGGCTACGTGAACGTGGAGAAGATCCGGGTGCTGGGTGCGCAGAGTCTGCAGGCCGGCAAGCCGGCGGTGGTTCCGGCGACGAAGCGGCCGTAGCGTCGGACTTCGGAGATGCACGTGGTGCAGCGGCGGTTCACCACGAAGACACGAAGTCCTACTCACGAAGAACTGCAAATGTCTGGGGGAACGACATCGCCGAAGTAGGCGCTGTCGTTCCCCAAGCTCGTGCAGTTCTTCGTGGCAGTCCTTCGTGCCCTTCGTGTTGATTCGTGGTGAATGCCGCTCGCTACCGTCGCGTTCGTTCGCGGACTACCCTCGTTGTTCTCGACCGGCCCCTGGAGCTCGAGCGCCCTGCCAACGACCGCCGCTTCGGCGACCACCGGATGCTAGATCACAGCCTATCTGGAGCGGAACTCCTACGACCGGTGCGCGATACTGCGCCGCATACGTCCACGATCCCTATCGATTCCCTATCCCGATCGTACCCTGCCGGAGAACGGACCGCCCTCGGGGCTGCCTGGGAGCGCTGGTCTCAGCGCAGGCTTTCCGCACCGGTCCCATAGGCACCCTACGACGCAAACGCGCGCGATCAGCTCTACGCCGAGCCGATCGGAACCAGAGAGCCGCGGCGGACGTAGTACCGACGCCGCGGCTCCCGGAAGAGCGGTATCTCCCTAACCGGATTTCTCCATGAGTACCCGTAGCCTATTCGCCCTTGCCGCGCTGATGATGTTCCCGAACGTCGCCCGCGCTCAGTCGGCCGCCGACACGGTCGCGATCCGCGCGGCAGTCAGCGACTACGTGGAGGGCTTTTATCAAGGCGACACCATCCGTTTCAATCGCAGTATCCGGAGGGACATCCACAAGTTCGGCTTCATGCGTGACCACGCTACGGGACGATACACTGGGTCGAAAATGTCCTGGCAGTATTTTCTGGAGTCTGCGGAAGAGGTGAGAAATGGCACGGACAAGGCCCCGCCAAACGCGCAGCGCACGATCGAGCTGCTCGATGTCATGGACCAAGTCGCCGTGGCCAAACTGACGGCGTTATGGGGGATCGACTATCTCACGCTGGGCAAGTACGACGGCAAGTGGATGATTCAGCAGGTCATGTGGCAGACGCATCCCTCCAAGCACTGAAGCTCGCTCGCGTTCCGGGCGCGCCGAAACGCCTACGCCGGGAACGTGTTCCGCGCCGCTGCGTGGTTGGCGCGCTCGCCGACGGCCACACTCGCCATCCGGGCTGCTCGGCTTCCTGACCAAGCGGACTGACGCGGCGGGCGCGAGAGTGGTAAACGTCGCTGGCGAATGGCGCTGTCGTTCGCGGATCAGCCCTCCTTCTCCTCGTACTGCTCCTTGAGCGACGCCACGACGCCCGGGTCCGCGAGCGTGGTGGTGTCCCCCAGCGCCCGCCCCTCGGCGATGTCGCGGAGCAGCCGGCGCATGATCTTGCCCGACCGGGTCTTCGGGAGGTCCGCCGAGAAGAGGATGTCGTCCGGCCGCGCGAGTGCCCCGATCTTCTGAGCCACGAAGTCGCGCAGTTCATCGCGAAGGGCCGACGATTTCTGGAATCCGTCTCGCAGCGTCACGAAGGCGCAGACCGCCTGCCCCTTGAGTTCGTGCGTCTTGCCAACGACCGCCGCTTCGGCGACCGCCGGATGCTCCACCAGTGCCGACTCCACTTCCATCGTCCCGATCCGGTGGCCTGCGACATTCAGCACGTCATCCACGCGGCCGAGGATCCAGAAGTAGCCGTCGTGATCGCGCTTCGCTCCGTCACCCGCGAAGTAGAGGTCGGGACGTCCTGCCCATTTTGAGAAATAAGTCTCGACGTAGCGCGCGTCGTCGCGCCAGATCGTGCGCAGCATCGAGGGCCAGGGCTTCGTGATCGTGAGGAGTCCACCGCCGACTCCGATCGGCGACGCGTCGGCGCCGACGAGGTCAACCGAATAGCCCGGCAACGGCTGCGTCGCGCTCCCGGGCTTCGTTGCCGTGACGCCGGGGAGCGGCGAGATCACGATCGACCCCGTCTCGGTCTGCCACCAGGTGTCCACGATCGGGCAGCGGAGACCACCGATCTGTTCCTGGTACCACATCCACGCTTCGGGATTGATCGGCTCGCCGACCGACCCGAGGAGCCGCAGCTGCGTAAGGTCGTGCTTCTTCGGATGCTCCAGCCCCCACTTCATGAAGGCGCGGATCGCGGTCGGGGCCGTGTACAGGATCGTCACGCCGTGCCGCTCGCAGAGCGACCAGAAGCGGTCCCGCTCGGGCCAGTCGGGCGCGCCTTCGTACATCAGGCAGGTCGCGCCATTCGCGAGTGGGCCGTACACCAGGTACGTGTGTCCCGTGACCCACCCCACGTCGGCGGTGCACCAGAAGACATCCTCCTCCTTCAGGTCGAAGACGTACTTCATCGACGAGGCCGCGCCGACCAGATAGCCGCCAGTGGTGTGCACGATCCCCTTCGGTTTCCCAGTCGTGCCAGACGTGTAGAGGATGAAGAGCACATCCTCGGCGTCCATCGGTTCCGGCGGGCAGTCGTCCGACACGTGCTGCATCAGCCGATGGTACCAATGGTCCCGCCCTTCCTGCATCTCGACGTGCGCCTCGCCGATCGGTCCCGACGCACGGCGCTGGACGACCACCACGTGCTTCACGCTCGGGCACTCCTCGAGCGCCTTGTCGGTATTGCGCTTGAGGGGCACGATCTGTCCGCGTCGGTACCCGCCGTCGGCGGTGATCACCACCTTCGCCTCGGCGTCGTTCATCCGGTCGCGAAGTGACTCTGGACTGAAGCCCCCGAAGACCACCGAGTGGATCGCGCCGATCCGCGCGCAGGCCAGCATCGCGACCGCGGCCTCGGGGATCAGTGGGAGATAGATCCCGACGCGGTCCCCTTTGTTCACCCCGAGTGATTTGAGCACATTCGCGAAGGCGCGCACCTCACGGGCCAGTTCCCAGTAGGTGAGTGTGCGACGGTCACCAGGTTCTCCCTCCCAGATGAGGGCCGCCTTGTTGCGGCGCGCTCCGGTGAGATGCCGGTCGAGACAGTTCTCGGCGACGTTGAGTCGGCCCCCGGTGAACCACTGCGCGTGCGGCGGCTTCCAGTCGAGCACGCGGTCCCAAGGCCGCTGCCACGTGAGGTCGGCCGCGCGCTCGGCCCAATAGCGCTCAGGGTCAGCTGCGGCGTGATCGTGCAGCGACCGGTCGCGCACTTGGGCGCTCCGCTGGAACGCCGCAGGGGGAGGAAAGGAGCGGGTCTCGGTCAGCAGAACGTCGATGTCAGACATCCGACAATGGTAGGGAGGCCGGGGAGCGTGCGGCAGGTCACTATTGCAGAACCGACGTGAAAGCAGACAGCGACTCGCTTTTCGCCACTTCGCACGCGCATCACGCCTTCTAAGACCTGTGTCACGATGAACTACCGCTGTAACTTGTTGCCCATATTCACTTTAGATGCGTAGGTCATCTGGCACGTTTGTCGCATTGAATAGCTCTCGAACGCGCAGTTCGCCACACCGACAAGAGCACTCCCATCGCGAGGTGGGGTCGCAAAGCCAGGAGTCTCGGATCCTGCGAGATGGTCCAGCTGCCGAAAGTGGAGAGCAGGTTTTCGCGGGGCGATTGCCCCTCCAACGGCGGCAGCAACTGGCAAGTCGGGTCGGCGCACACCCCTGCGCGGGAGAGACCGATGACCAGCCAGCCCGACGCCGTGGAGGCGCCAGTGCACACCCTGATCGCCCCGAACCGACTCACGTCAGACCATCGTCTGGAGTTCCGACGCGCCGCCCTCGAGATCCTCGAGCGGGCGGTGCGTGCCGAGGCGAGCCGGATCGACGTCGACCTTGGCGCCACCGCGGAGATGGATGCGAGTGGCCTTGGCGTGCTCGTCCTCTTGCAGAAGCGTGCGCGTGAACGCGGACTCCGGATTCGCCTCCTGAACCCCTCGAGGGCCATCCGCGAGATGCTGCAACTCACGCGGCTCGACGCGTTCTTCGAGTTCGCCGCACCCGAATAGGTGACGCACGTACCGTGCGGCGGCTCCCCGACTTAGCGTTAGGGATGACCGACGCACGCCTTTCGAACGGATGACGCCGCTCCTCGAGGCCGAGTCGCTCGGTCGTACCTTCGGAGCTCGGCGCGCGGTGGACGAACTCACATTCTCGCTCGATCCAGGGGAGTGTCTCGCCCTGTTCGGACCCAACGGCGCAGGCAAGACGACCGCCCTCCGTCTCCTCGCGGGACTGATCAAGCCGACGACGGGCACTGCCCGGATCGGTGCGACGCGCCTGCCCGATCTCGCGGCGCGCTCCCGCGTGGGTCTCATCTCCCACCGTTCTCTCCTCTATGACGCGCTCACGGCGCGGGAGAACGTCCACTTCAGCGCACGGCTCCACGGCCTCACCGACGCAACGGCGGCGACCACGCGCGCGCTCGAGGCGCTCCGCGTCGGCGATCGGGCCGACGTCCCTGTCCGCGCGCTCTCACGTGGATTGCAGCAGCGCGTTGCGATTGCCCGGGCGATCGTCCACCAGCCCGACGTGATCCTCGCCGACGAGCCCTACACCGGGCTCGATGAGTCGGGGAGCGCCGCCCTCACGGGCCTCCTCCAGGAGCGACGCGCGGCCGGCGCCGCGCTGATCGTCGTCACGCACCATTTGCAGGAGGGTCTCGCCCTCGCGACCCACGCGGCGATCTTGCGGTCCGGCCGCTTCGCGCGGTACGAACGAGCCGCCGGGCTCGACCTGCTGCGCTACGCCGCCGAGTATCGGGAGCTGGTCGCGTGACCCACCCAGGCTTGATCGCGGCGAGTTGGCTCATCGCACGGAAGGACCTCGCGATCGAATTCCGCACCCGCAGCGCCTTTCTCTCAGCGCTCATCCTCTCGCTGCTCGCGATCGTGATCTTCTACTTCGCCTGGGATCCGACGGCGATCGGTGCCGCCGATCTCGCGCCGGGAGTGCTCTGGGTGACCTTCACCTTCTCGGGGCTGCTCGCGATGCACCGCTCCTTCGGTGTCGAGCGGCAGGATGGCGCGATCGAGGCGTTGCTCACGGCCCCGATCCCGCGAGAAGCGATCTTCCTCGGCAAGGCGTTCGCGAACCTCCTCTTCGTCCTCGGGGTGCAGGCGATCGCGCTGCCCGCGGTGGCGATCTTCTACAACCTGCCGGTCGGACACGCCCTCGCCCCGCTCGCGGTGGTGATGGTCCTCGCGGCGATCGGGCTGGTCTCCGTCGGCACGCTGTTGGGCGGTCTGACGGCGAACACGCGGCTGGGGGAACTTCTCCTGCCCGTGCTAGCGCTGCCGTTCTTCGTACCGGTCGTGATGCCCGCGGCGCAGGTCACCGCGCATCTCCTCGCTGGCAGGCCGATCGCCGAGGCCTTCGCGTGGATCCGCATCCTCCTCGCGTTCGACCTCGTGTTCGTCTATCTCTGCACGCTCGTCTTTCCCCTCACGCTCGACGACTGACGGATGACCTCCGCTCCCGCCGCACCGCCAGTTCGTCGCCCCGACTGGCTCCTCCTCGCCGCCTTCGCCGTCGTCGCCGCGGCGTATGTGCGCGCGATCTGGTTCACACCTCCAGACCTGCTGCAGGGCTACGCGCAGAAGATCCTCTATGTGCATGCCCCGTCGGCTTGGGTCGCCTTCCTCGCCTTCGGCCTCACCGCCGCCGCCGGGGCCTTCTGGCTCTTCCTCAAGGACCCGCGGCTCGACCGATTCGCCGAGAGCTCGGCCGAGGTCGGGGTCGTCTTCAACACCGCAGTGCTCGTGTCGGGCCCGCTCTGGGGGAAGCCGATCTGGGGCGCCTGGTGGGTCTGGGATGCACGGCTCACCCTCACGCTCTTCCTCTGGTTCCTCTTCCTCGGCTACCTCGTCCTGCGGGGCGCGATCGCCGACCGTGATGCACGGGCGCGCTACGCGGCGGTGCTCGGACTCCTTGGTGCGGCGCTGATCCCCTTCATCCACCTGAGCGTCTATCTCTTCAACACGCAGCATCCCCTCCCTGTTGTCGCGAACACGCAGGGGATCCAGATGCCGCCCGTGATGGCGAAGACCTTTTTCTTCGCCTTCTTCGCTTTCACCTTCCTCTACGTGGCGCTCGTGCGGTCGCGGTACGCGCTCGCGACGGAACGCGATGCCCTCGACGATTCGGCCAACGGGGACGACTGAACAGATGCCCGACAACGCGATCTACTATCAGTGGGCCTACGGAGCGGTGCTCGCGCTGCTGCTCGGCTACGTGCTCACGCTCGTCCTGCGGCGCCGCGCCCTCGACCGCCGCCGGCGGGCCGCCACCCGATGATCCACCCCTGGAAGGACCTCCCGCCGGGCAACGATCCGCCGAACGTGGTCACCGCCGTGATCGAGATCCCGCAAGGAGCCCGCAACAAGTACGAGCTCGACAAGGACTCGGGTCTCTTCCGCCTCGACCGCGTGCTCTACTCGGCGGTGCACTATCCCGGCGACTACGGCCTCATCCCGCGCACGCTGCACGAGGACAACGACCCGCTCGACGTCCTCGTCGCGATCAAGGAGCCGACCTTCACCGGCTGCCTCATCGATGTGCGGCCGGTCGGCGTCCTCCGGATGCTCGACAAGGGGGAGCCCGACGACAAGATCCTCGCGGTGCCGGTCCAAGATCCGGCACACGGCGAGTACCACGACATCGACGACCTGCCGAAGCACTACCTCCGTGAGATCGAGCACTTCTTCGCGATCTACAAGGACCTCGAGGGGAAGCGCGTCGAGGTCCGCGGTTGGGGGGACGCGCAGGCCGCGCGGCAGGTCATCGACGAGAGCATCGCGCGCTACGCGGACGCCTTCCTCTCGCAGGGCCCCTAGGGCTCGCCGAAGAAGGTCGCGCGGAGCTGCTTCCGCCAACTCTCGAGGCGTTCCTTCTTGGGGAGCTTGGTCACGACGGTGATGCTGCCCAGCATCGTGCTCCCGCGTACCCGCACCACCGGCGCGCCCGGGGCCGCCCGCTGCGCCTTGTCCTCGACCGAACCGAGGAAGGCGCTGCAGTCGACCTCCGCGCCGACGCCGGGAGGGAGGATGATCTTCGCCTCGCCGAGGATCACATCGAGGTCGATCTCGATCCCATCGGCGGGCAGCACGGCGTCGCGAAGGTCGAGCAGGACGGTTCCGAATAGAGATTTCGCGAAGATGAGCGGCGCTGGCGTCCAGTATCCCTCCTTCTTCACCTCGGCGAAGACCGCCGAATAGCGACGCTCATACGGCGCGAGACCGCTGCCGGACGTCGTAGTCACCGCCGACCCGACGGAGTAGAACGGCGCCGGCGCCGGTACCAACGAGTTCAGCGCCGGCAGCCCCTCGAGGATCGTGCGCAGGTCGTCAGTGCTTCCCGCCTTGTTCACGCGTTCGAATCGCGCTTCGAGCTCGCCGGTCGAGAGGTGGTCCTGAGCGTAGTGGGCACAGAGTGCCTGGACGGTCTGCTCCCGTTGGACCTCGATGTTCACGGCGCGATCGCGGAGTACTGGCCGCGGTAGTAGAGGAGAGGAGATCCTTCGGACCCTTCGGCCGCGAGCACCTCGGCGACGACGATCTCGTGGTCCCCGCCCGCGTGACGCGCCGCGATCCGGCACTGCAGCACCGCGAGCGCTCCTTCGAGCAGGGGGAGGTTGTGGAGGCCCCGACGCGTGCGGAATCCGGCGAACCGATCGGTGTCCTTCTCGGCGAACCGCCGTGCCAACGGTTCCTGCTCGGCGGCGAGGAAGTGAATCGCGAGATGCTGTGCGTCGGTGAGCGCCGGAGCGATCGACGCCGCGTAGCCGATGCAGAGGATCACGAGTGGCGGATCGAGCGAGAGCGAGGAGAAGGCCGTCGCCGTCATCCCGTGGTCCTTCCCGTCGGAGCCGCGGAGCGTGAGTACCGTCACGCCCGACGCGAATCGCGCGAGCACGGTTCGGAAGGCGGCGGCGTCGAGTTCTGCGCTCATCGGGCGGCCCCCGACGCGGCGACGGCGATCGCCGCCCCCGCGACCGTGGCGAGGAAGTTCACGGTGTCGTTCGTCATCCAGCGGAGGCCTCGCGCGTGGCGCGTGCGATACTGGCAGGTGTGCACCCGACGCTCGGTCCACGTACGACACTGCTCGCACCAGCGTTTCGACTGGAAGGTCGCGCCGAGAAGGCTGTCGGCGAGCGAGCCCCCGAGTCCGGCGAGAAGAACGGCGTCGGTCACAGGGACCCCGTTGATCCCCTCGGGGATGAGCCGCGCGGCGACCAGCGCGAAGAGGCCTGCGGCGATCACCGCCGCGGCAGTTCCGATGATCGTCACGCCCCCCGATACGCCGACCGGGAGGACGCGCCCCGTGAGGATCGATCTCGGCGTGCGTCCCCAGAGCATCCCGATCTCGGTGGCCCACGTGTCGGCGGCGGCCGCCGCGAGCGCGCCGAGCCCGGCGAGCTGCAGCCGCGGGTCGGCGAGGATCTCGCCGAGCAGCACCGCGAGCGCGAAAAGTCCACCGTTGGCGAACACCTGCGGCGCGCTCCGCTCCCTCGCCGTCGGGAGCACCGACTCCGTGCGCGCCGTCTTCGTCTCGCGGCCGAGGCGTGTGAGCAGGGTCGAGGCGACGTAGTACGCGAGGAGCATCACCGCCCACCACCAACCGGCCGCGGTGACGAGGGTCCCGGTCGCGAACGCCGCCCATTGGCCGCCTGCGGTCAGTCCGCCCGCTCGACGCGCCATCGCTGCCGCGAGTCCGGCCACGAGGGCGCCCAGCAGCGCGCGCACGATCAGGGGATCGGAGAGCAGTGGGGACATCGGGCCGGTGTGAGTCTGGAGCGGCTCTCCGTGGGATGCAAGCGGCGCCCGCGGCGCTGTGCGGCGCGCAGCAGGGAGATTAGCTTGCGTCGCGATTCCCACCCAGCCCCCGCGAATGCCTGAGACGGTCGATCCGCTCCTCCCGCTCGTGCTCCTCGAAGCGGTGCGCTCGGTGGATATGCCGGACGGCGACCTCGAGGCCGAGTTCGTCGAGGAGCTGCGGACGAAGCGATTCGGCCTGAGCGACACGGTCCTTGCGCAGATCCGCCGCTACCAGGACGCGGTACGGCGCGGCCAACGTCTCCCGATCGACGAGGGCGTCGGGATCGCGAAGTTGATCGGCCGCCGACCCGACGCCGAGGCGGTGTTTCGCGAGGCCGGCCGCGGGCTGGCGCGCGCGACGTACGGCCGCATCGCGGCACCGACGCGGAAGCTCGTACGCGCCCTTCCGACGCTCCTGGCACGCCCACTCGCGCTTCGTCACCTGCGACGGATCGGCGAGCGCTACCTCGGCGGCTCCGTCCGCCGCGTCGGCGCTACGTTGCTGCTCGACGTGCCGCTGTCGGTCACGCGCGACGCCGCGCCAAAGCTCGCCGGATGCACCTTCTATGAGGCGATCCTGCGCGAGCTGATGCAGCTGCTGGTCGGCGGCGTGGGTGCGGTGGAGCACGTGCGTTGTGGGAGCCGCGGAGAGGGGGACTGCCAGTGGCGCGCCGAGTGGCGCGCGATCCGATAGGCTGAGCGATGTTGACGCCGCGCTCCCTTGGGCCCATGCAGGCCGCGCTCATCGAAGCCAAGCTCGATGGGTGGTTGCTCTACGACTTTCGCGGACTCAATCCGGTCGCGGCGTCCCTGCTCGGTTTCCACGGACTGGTCACTCGTCGGATCTTCTGCTGGATCCCCGCGCACGGCACGCCGGTCGCGATCACGCACGCGATCGAGCAGGGACCGTGGGCCGCGTGGCCGGGCGAATGGGAGAAAGTGGTCTACAGTTCCTGGCGCGTGCTCGAGGAAGCGCTGCCGCGCCTTGTCAGCGGGAAGCGGATCGCGATGGAGTACTCTCCCGGCGACGCCGTGCCGGTGGTGGATCGCGTGCCGGCGGGCGTGCTCGAGATGGTGCGTGCCGCCGGTGCCGAGGTCGTCACGAGCGCCGAACTCGTCACGCGATTCTTCGCGGTGTGGAGTGACGCCGAGATCGCGTCGCACCGTCGGAATGCGGAAGCCCTTCGGTCGCTCGCGCTCGAGGCCTTCGCGCGGATCGGCGTGGCGGCGCGCACCTCCGCGCCCCTGCACGAGCACGAGGTCGCCGCGTGGCTCCGCGAGGGATTCGCGAAGCATGGGATGGAAGCCGACCACGGCCCGATCGTCGCCGCGACGGAGAATGCTGCCAATCCGCACTACGAGCCCTCGGCGAACGCGCCACGGGCGTTCCTCGAGGGCGATGTCGCGCTGATCGACCTCTTCGCGACCGACGTTGGCGGAGCGGGGATGTGGGCCGACCAGACGTGGATGGCGAGCATCGGCGCGCCGACCACGCGAGCGCTCGAAGTGTGGTCGGCAGTGCGCGATGGGCGGGACGCAGCCGTCACGCTACTGCGGGACCGGCTTTCCGCGGGCACGCCGGTGCGCGGAGGCGAGGCCGACAACGCGGCGCGGGCAGTGATCGAGGCGCGAGGGTTCGGGCCGTACTTCACGCACCGGACGGGACACTCGATCGATGCCCGCGGACTCCACGGGATGGGGCCCAACATCGACGATCTCGAGACGCGTGAGACGCGCCTCCTCGTGCCCGGCGTGGGATTCTCGATCGAGCCCGGGGTCTACCTCACCGGCGAGATCGGGATGCGATCGGAAGTGAACGCCTACGTCGGTCGCGACGGCCGACTCGTCGTCACTCCTGACGAGGTCCAGCGCGACCTGATCGTCGTCTAGCCGATCGGGAGGTGGCGATCGGCTGCCATCGCGACGAAGAGGAGCGCGAGGTAGAGCAGCGAGTATCCGTAGACCCACCACGCGGGCCGGGAGTAATCGGCTGCGACACGTACCCGCCAGACGCCGCGCAGCAACAGCGCGCCGAGCACGACCGCGGCCGCGAGGTACACCAGACCGAAGGCGCCGAACGCGACCGGCATGATCGTCAGGGCCACGAGCAGCACCGTGTACCACCACATCTGCGCGATCGTCTCCCGTTCACCCCACACGAGGGGCGCCATCGGCACGCCGGCCGTGCCATAGTCCTTCTGCTTGTTGAGCGCGAGTGCCCAGAAGTGCGGCGGCGTCCAGTAGAACACGATCAGGAAGAGGAACCAGGCGGTGAGGTCGAGCCGTCCCGTCACCGCCGCCCAACCGACGAGCGGCGGGAAGGCGCCGGCGGCGCCGCCGATCACGATGTTCTGTGGCGAACTGCGCTTGAGCCACCGCGTGTAGATGAACACGTAGAAGTAGAAGCCGGCGAGGGCGAGGGCCGCGGTGAGCACGTTCACGAAAGCCGCGAGCATCCAGGTCGACGCGGTCGCGAGGCCGATCCCGAAGGCGAGCACCGCCCGCGCGTCCATCCGCCCACTGGGGATCGGCCGGAGCTTCGTCCGCGCCATCACGTCGTCGATGTCGCGGTCGAGGTACATGTTGACCGCGTTCGCCCCGCCGGCCATCAGGTAGCCCCCGAGCGTGACCACGAGAAGGACCATCCACCCCGGGTTCCCGGCGACGAACATCGGCGCGATCGTCGTCACCAGCAGCAGCGAGATGATCCGCGGCTTGGTGAGCGAGACGAAGTCGCCGGCCTCGCTCACGTGCGGCGCCAGGAGAGGAAGAGCACGAAGGCGAGGGCGAGTGCGGGGGCCAGCGCGAAGGCCCACTCGAGCAGGAGCGAGCGCGGTGGCGCCGCGCGCAGCACGCGGCGCGTCGACGCGAGGATCATCCCCTGGGCGATGAGTGCGGCCGCGAGGGCGGCCCAGAAGAGGATCGTGGTGAGGGCAGCGGTCATCGCCAGCGAATTATCACCTGCCCCTCTCGCCGGAGGGAGTGCCGGGCCGTAGTTTCGCCGGATGCCAGAACCCGCCGCCCAGGGGCTCGAGCGCCGCATCGGCCTTTGGAGCGCCATCGCCGTCGTCATCGGCTCGACGATCGGCTCCGGGATCTTCCGCTCGCCTGCGGGCATCGCCGACCGCCTCCCCGGGCCCTTGCCGATGCTCCTCTCCTGGGTCGCGGGCGGCACCTTCGCTCTCTGCGGGGCGCTGACCCTCTCGGAGGTCGCCAGTGCGCTGCCGCGGACCGGGGGCATCTATGTCTTCCTCCGGAAGGCCTGGGGGGACGCCATCGCCTTCACGTTCGGGTGGAGTCAGATCGTGATGATCCGCGCCGCGTCGCTGGGCGCGATCTCGATCACCTTCGCCGAGTACTTCTGGCGGGTGGTGAATGGCGCCCCGGCCTCGCCCGACCAGGCGATGACGATCCGTTGGACCGCAGCGGGCGCGATCCTCCTGACGGGAAGCTTCAACATTCTCGGCGTGCGGGTCGGCGCGATGTTCACGAACATCACGGTGCTCGCCAAGTACGGCGGGCTCCTCTTCATCATCCTCGTCGCCTTCGCGCTCGGGTTGCCCGACGGCGGCGGGCACTACACACCGGCCTGGCCGACCGGGAGCTTCACCGCTCCGGCCTTCGGGCTCGCGCTCGTCAGCACCCTCTGGGCGTTCGACGGGTGGGCCGACCTCTCCTACAACGGTGGAGAGGTGATCGATCCCCAGCGGAACCTCCCGCGGGCGCTGATCGGCGGGACCCTGCTCGTGATCACGATCTACCTCCTCGCGAACCTCGCGTATCTCGCGGTGCTGCCGGTGGAGGAGATGCGGACCTCGCGTCTCGTCGCGGCCGACGTGGCCGAGCGCGTCATCGGCGTCGGCGGGGTCGTTTTCGTCTCGACCACCGTGATGATCTCGACCTTCGGCACCCTGAACACCGTGCTCTTCACGAGCCCGCGGATCTTCTTCGCGATGGCCTCCGACGGAATGTTCTTCAAGCCGGTGGCGGCGGTGCATCCCAAGTTCGGTACACCCTGGGTGGCGATCGCGCTGGCGGCGGGCCTCGGGGCGGCGTTCGTCCTGCTGCGGACCTTCGAGCAGCTCGCCGACGCCTTCGTGACCGCGTTCCTGCCCTTCTATTGTCTGGCAGTCGCCTCGATCTTCCGGCTCCGGCGGATGCCGGATTACCAGCCCAGCTTCCGGTGCCCCGGTTACCCGGTCGTGCCGTTGCTCTTCGTGGCGGCGGTGTTGTACCTACTCGGGAACGCGCTGGTGCAGGAGAGCAGCCGGTGGCCGACCATCGGCGTGCTGGGTGTTTGCCTGACGGGCATCCCCGTATTCTTCCTCACGGTCGGTCGGCGGCTCGCCGGGGTGCCGAAGTGACCGCGTTTGCTTGCCGCTTCCATTGGACGACCGTATTTTCCGAGCCCTGACCCTTCACAAACGGAAGTGACCGATCATGCGATTCAAGCGGTGGTTCTCCCTCAGCGCCTGTGCCGTGCTCCTTGCCGCGGCCGGTTTCGGGACGGTGAACGCGCAGGGCCTCACTACGGGCGGTGTGACCGGTGTGGTCACGGGACAGGGCGGTCGTCCGATCGAAGGTGCCCAGGTGGAGGTGCGGAACGCTGAGAGCGGCTTCCGTTGGGGCGCTGCAACGCGCCCGAACGGTCGCTTCTTCATTCAGGGAGTGACGGTCGGGTCCTCGTTCGTCGTGACCATCAGGCGGATAGGCTACCGCCCGTTCTCCAAGGACCAGGTGCAGATCCTGCTCGGGCAGAATGCCGTGGTCGACGCGGTGCTCGAGAGTTCCCCGGTCGAACTCGCCCCGGTCGGCATCACCGCAGCGGCGAACGAATCCGACTTCGCTCCGACCCGGCAGGGCGTCACCACCGTCGTGAGTGACACGCTGGTCCGCCGCCTGCCGCTGCTCGCCCGCGACTACACCGACCTCACCAAGCTCACGCCCCAGGTGATCCGTCCAGCGGACGGTGGCGGCGCCTCGGCGGGTGGTGTCTACAACCGATTCAACAACTACACGGTGGATGGCGTGAACCAGAACGACCGGTTCAGCCTCGGCTCCTCGAACGGGACGCCGGGTGGCGCGACCGCTGGCCGCATCATGTCGATCGAGGCAGTGAAGGAGTTCCAGGTCCTGATGAGCCCGACCGATGTCCGGTACGGGAACTTCGCGGGGATGCTCGTCAATGCCGTCACGCGGAGCGGGACCAATACCCTCCACGGTGGCGCGACCTACGCCTTTCGCACGCCGGACATGGCGGCCAACGTGGCCTTCATCGCCGACGCGGACTATGACGTCAAGAACTTCGGGTTCTCGCTCGGCGGACCGATCATCAAGGACAAGCTGCATTTCTTCATCGCGCCAGAGTTCCAGCGGCGCAGCGATCCGTCCGCCGGTCCCGCAGCGGTCCTCAGCACCAACGCGGTCGGTGACGTGTCGCTCGACACCATCGCGCGGATCCGGACCATCATGCAGACCGATCATTCGATCGACGTCGGCGATGCCAGCGTCCTGCGCCGCGAGAACCCGCTCACCAACATCTTCGCGCGACTCGACTGGCAGGTGAACGCACACAACCGGCTCGCCGTCCGTCAATTGATGAACACGGCCGAACAGGACGAGTTCTCGCGCAACCTGAGCCCCTTCAATACGAGCGTCGGGACCCAGAACTCCGGCATCCGCCTGACGAGCAACGCCTTCAGCCGCGAGAATACCAACGTGTCGACCGCGGCGCAGTTCTTCACGACGTCGGACGCCGGTTGGTCCAACGAGGTCTCGGTCGGGATCAACTCGATCCGCGATAAACGCACCGTGCCGATCAACACCCCCGAGGTCGCGGTCGCGGTGACGCCGATCGGCGGGAGCACGGCGAATCGCGCGGTCACCTTCGGGAGCGAGCGCTTCTCCCCTGGGAACGACCTCAAGCAGCGGATCCTCGAAGTCAGCGATAACTTCACGATGCCTCTCGGAGACCACGCGATCACCGTCGGTGGGCGGTACGAGAAGACGTACATCTACAACTTCTTCCTCTCCGGCGCAGCCAACGGCGCCTTCGTCTTCCCGACCATCGCCGCGCTCGACGCTGGGACGGCGAGCGGCTACGCCTTCTCGTACGCGAACAGCGGCGACATCGCCGCCGAGTTCAACGGCCAGCAACTGAGCGCCTATGCGCAGGACGTCTGGCAGCTGAACAACCGGCTGACCCTGACCTACGGCATCCGGGCCGACATCCCGAGCTTCCTCGACGAACCCCTGCTGAACAATGACCTGCTCACCCGCTCCACGACCGCCGGATTGCCGATGCGGACGGATTGGACGCCGAAGTCGGTGGTGCTCTGGTCGCCGCGCATCGGATTCAACTGGGACGTGAGCGGCACGCGCACGATGCAACTGCGCGGCAACCTCGGCGTCTTCACCTCGCCGGTGCCCTACATCATGGTCGGCAATGCTTACTCCAACACCGGCCTCGGCGCGGTGACTGTCTCCTGCACCGGTGCCGGAGTACCGGTGTTCACGACGAACGTGGCGAACCTGCAGAAGTTCTGCACTGGCCAGTCGGCGCCGACGCCGGGGAACGCCGGCACCGTCGGCGTCAACATCACCGATCCCAACTTCAAGAATCCGCAGAACCTCACCATGTCGCTCGGCTTCGACCGGCGGCTCCCCGGTGATGTGCTCCTCTCGGTCGAGGCGCTCTATCGCAAGGCGATCAACGGCGTCTTCGTCAAGGACCTCAACCTCCGCGGCCCCCGTGTCGTCGGCGGGAACGACTACGTGACTGGGGTCGGCCGGACGATGTACGCCGACACGATCTCCACCAACGCCACCGGCACCGTCACCGTCACGAACGCGAACCAGCGGTACGTGTTGGTCACCGGTACCAACAACCAGGCGTTCACCGAGGGCGCGATCTACCTCACCAATCAGTCGGAGGACTTCAGCTACTCGCTGAGCACCCAGCTGAAGAAGCGGTTCAGCCGCGCCTTCGAGTTGACCGGCGCGTACACCTATATGCAGGCCGAGGACGTTCAGTCCCTCACCTCCGACCGCGCCATTTCCAACTATCGGTTCGGTCGGACGACGGCGGGACGGCTTGATGCCGGCGGCACGTCCCCGTCCTACTTCGAGCGTCCGCATCGTTTCATCTCGTACGGCACGTACACCGCGCCCTGGGTCACGAATCAGACCGACTTCACCTTCTTCTTCGAGGCGATCTCGGGCACGGCGTTCACCTACGTCACGACGACCGACATCAACGGCGACGGCATCACCAGCAACGACCCGATCTACGTGCCGAATGATGCCACCAACGTCGCCGAGATGCGGATCGGCACGGGCGCCGGTACCGCGTTCGCCACGAATGCCGTCGCTGCCGCCGATTTCAACCGGTTCATCTCGAGCCAGGAGTGCCTGGACGACCAGCGCGGCAAGATCATGGAACGGAACTCCTGCCGCTCTCCGCTCCAGAAGCGCCTCGACCTGTCCATCCGGCAGTCGCTGCCGCAGTTCAACGGGCACGCCCTCACGTTGCAGCTCGATATCGTCAATGTCCCGAACCTGATCAATCGCGACTGGGGCCGGATCCGGCTGCCGGTGCTCTCGCCGACCTTCGCCCAGCAGGCGATCCTGACCGTGCGCCAGCGTCAGGCCTCGCCGCTCTCGAATGAGACCGCGCTGGGCTACGAGTTCGACTCCCGGCTGCGGACCGGCGACCCGTTCCGGATCGCCGGCAACCAACAGCGTGACTGGTATGCGATGCAGGTGACCCTGCGGTACGCGTTCTAGCGAAAGGTCCAGCTTGAACGATGAGGGCCAGGGGACGATGTCCCCGGGCCCTCATCGTTTGCGTCCGCCAGGCTAGAAGATCGTAAGGTTGATATACTTGCGCGGGTTCTTCTGGAAATCCGCGGCGAGGGAATCCAACCGCGTGAGCAGCGCCCGCACGTCCTTGTAGAGCCCAGCGTCATTCATCAGAAGGCCGGCACTCCCCTCGCTCCCCTCGAGCTTTGCAAGCACGCCGTTGAGCCGCGAGGTCGTCGTCCGGAGGTCCGCGGTGAGCGTGCTCACGTTGGTCGCCAGCGTCCCGATCGCCCGCACGGTCGAGTCGACCGAGGCCGAGTCGACGGCGTTCGCCAGCTTTCGCAGGCTCTGCTGCGTCTTGGTCAGCTCCGCCGACTGCGCTTCGGCGATCGTCCCGAGACTCGCGATGAGGGCGTTCGCGCTCGCCACGGTGCGCCGGATGTCCTTGAGGCCCCCCTGCTCGACGAGCTCGCTCCGAAGGGCCTGCGTCAGTCCCCGCATGTCCTTCGCGATCGAGTCCACCTGTGCGATCACCTCGGCCACGCCGATCGACTTCGTCCCGATGATCGTGTCACCGGTCGCGTAGACCTCCGTCGTCACCTCGGACGGCTGCATCGCGATCATCATGTCACCGAAGAATCCATTCGGCGCGACCTTCGTCACCGTCCCCTTCGGGATGTGGTACTGCTTGTAGATCCGCATCTCGACGATGAGGCCGCCGGTGGGGATGATGTCGACGTCCCCGACGTACCCGATCGCCACCCCCGAGAGCATCACCGGCTGTCCCTGGCGGAGCCCAGAGCCCCACGGGAAGAGTCCGTACACCGCGTAGCCGGGAAGCAGCCCGCCACGCGCGAGGAAGAGGGAGCCGACCACCGCGAGCAACAGCGCGATCGTCGCCACGATCCCCACGAGGACTTCGTCGCGTCGCTTCATGATTGAAGATAGGGGGCCAGGAACACGGCCGTGATGGCATCGAGGATCAGGATCGCGATCGACGAGACGACGACCGCCTTCGCTGTGCTCCGGCCCACCCCTTCCGCGCCGCCGAAGGTGTGATAGCCCTCATACGTGCAGAGGAACGCGATCGCCGCGCCGAAGAGCGTTGCCTTGATCAAGCTGTAGGTCACTTGGAACTGGTCGAAGCCGAGCTTCATCCCTTCCATGAACTGCGAGAACTGCACGTCGGACGCGAGGACCGAGGCCAGAAGGCCAGCGAGAACGCCGAAGACGTCAGCGAAGACCGTCAGGATCGGCAGCATGATGATCGCCGCGATGAGACGCGGCACTACCAGGTAGGCCACGGGGTCATAGGCCAGCGTCTCCAGCGCGTCGATCTGCTCGGTCACGCGCATCGTCGCGATCTCGGCCGTCATCTTGGCGCCTACCCGGCCGGCGAGAACGAGTCCGGTGAGGAGCGGGCCGGTCTCGAGGATCACGATCTGGCGCGTCGAGAGCCCGACTAGCGAGAGCTGCACGCCGGGGAAGAGCTGATATCTGATCTGGATCGCGATCACGCCGCCGATGAACGCCGCGACCATGATCGCGAGGGGGAGCGAGTCGACGCCGATCGTCCGCATCTGGTGGAAGACCTGCGCCCGCCACGTCTTTCCCTCGCGCAGCGCCCGTCGGATCTCGCCGAGGAAGAGCATCCGACCGCCGATCCCCGCAAGGAGGTCGAGCGTGCCGCGGCCCATATAGCGGAAGAACTGGAGGCCTCCCCGCTGCACGACCGGGAAGGACGCCGTCGGGCGATGGTTCACGTCAGGTCCGGACGCGGATGAGAAGGAAGGTGCCCACCACCGTGAAGATCGCGCCGGGGAGCCACGCCGCCAACTCCGGCTTGATCAGGCCCCCTGCACCGATCGCCTGCGTCAGCTGCAGCAGCACGAGGAAGAGCACGGTCGTCGCGAGGCTGATCCCGATGCCGTACGCGGTCCCGCCACGCTGGGTGCTCGTCGCGAGCGGTGCGCCGAAGAGCATGATGATCACGCAGGTCACGGGGATCGCGATCTTCAGCATCCGCTCGACCCGCAGCTTGTTCACGTCGGAGCCCGACCGCTCCATCGCGCGGATGAACCGTCCGAGGTCGCGGTATCCCATCTCGGCGGGCGCCTTCGGATTCGCCATCAACGAACTCGGCGCCTCGACGAATCGCGGGTCGATCAACGAGTCGAACCGGAGCGTGAGGTTCGAGAGCGAGTCGGGGAGGAGGTGCATCACTCCCTCCCTCAGCGTCCAGCGACCGCGCTCCGCCTCCCACGACCCCGCCTTCGCCGCGATCACGTACGTGGGGTAGGCGGGCCCCGTTCCCTGTCGCTCGATCTCGATCGACTGCAGGCTCGCCGTCGCCACATCGGCGTATCCGATCTTGTAGACCCGACCCTCGTCGGCGGCGTAGGCGAAGTTCGACCGCTTGTTCGTGTTGCGGAAAGTCTTCTCCTGCAGCAGTTCGAGCCGTCGCGCGTTGAGGGGAGGCACGATCTCGGCGAGCGCGAGACCCATCAACGTTGCGGCCACCGCGCCACCCGCGATCGGCAGGATGAATCGATGGAAGCTGATCCCGGATGCCTTGGCCGCCGTGAGCTCACTGTGCCGGGTGAATCCACCGATCGTGAAGACCGTCGCGAAGAGCACCGCCGCCGGCAGCACGAGGAACATCGTGTCGGGCACGCCATACAGGTAGGCCAGCGCCACGTCACCGACCGGAAGCTTGCGACCGATGTAGGAGCCGAGCTTCTCGCTCAGGTCCATGACGATGACGAGCGCCGGGAAGCCGAGCGCCGTCGCCGCGAGGACCTTGAGGAACTCCGTGAGGACGTAGCGGTCGAGCGGCCGGAGGAAGAACCTCACGCCGCACGCTTCCGGGTGAGGCGGCCAAGCAGTCGACCCCACCACTCGGAACTCTCGCTTCCCCGCGAGGTCGAGCCCTCGCTCCCCAAGCGGATCGTGAGATAGATCCCCACGGTGCCGAGGAGGATGTTCGCGCCCCACATCGCGATCCCGGGGTCGAGATAGGCGTTGTCGGCGAGGGTCTCGCCGGCGAGCAGGCCCATGTAGTAGATCGCAAAGACGCCGAGACTGACGCCGATCGTCATCCCGACCCCGCCGCGCGGGAACCGGAGTGCGATCGGCGCGCCAAGGAGCACGAAGACGAAACAGGCTGAGGCGATCGCGAACTTCTTCTCGATCTCCACGCGGTACTGGTCGATGCTCGCCTCGATGAGTTCGAGATCCTGTTCGAGCCCCCGGACGAGGATCGGTTCGCTCTCCATTGGGGTCGGCAGCTGGGTCGCTTCCGGGACCGCGACGCGCTCCGGCTTCTTGGTCTGCTTCGGCGGCGTCGCCGCGCCTGACTGCGTGAGAGTCGCCGCCACCGCTTCCCGCGGGGCGAGCGCGGTGCGGAGCGCCCGCACTCCGCGGCAGTAGAGCCCACCGACCCCGGTGGCGATCGGCGGCGCCGAGTCGGGCCGCGCACCCGGACCTTCGGCTTCGATGAGGCGCGCCCACGTCGTCTGTCGCTGGCGATGACCCTCGTGCACACGCGACAGCAGCTCGCAGACCGTCATCTCGCGGTCCGACTTGAAGGTGCTACGGTCCTCGTTGCGGTCGAGCCGCGTCGCCACGCCGCGCACGCGGATCACGTTCTGGAGGAAGAAGCTTCGCTGGAGCCGATCGGGATCGGCAGAGGCCACCTCGATCATCGATCCCGAGCGGAGCGTGAGAAGGAGATCCTCCCCGGTCGCCGAGAAGCCGAGCGAACCGCTATCGGCGACGATCGTGCGCCGCCGCGAGGGATCTCCGAGGTCGTAGATCGTGACGTCATGCATCTGGTTCGTTCCGGCGGCGATCCGGCTCGCCCGTAGATAGAGCTGGCGCGGCACGACCTCGTTGATGACCTGTTCGGAGAGAGCCAGCGCCGGCTTCACTCTCGCGATGTCCGACTGGAGCGTCGCCAGGCGATGGTTCGCCCGCGGCAGCACCTGGTCGTTGAACCAGGTCATCAGCACGGTGATCGCTGCGCCGGCGATGATCACCGGCCGCACGAGGCGCTGCATGCTCACGCCGCTCGCTTTGAACGCGGTGATCTCGTTCTCGGAGGCGAAGCGCGAAAAGGTATGTAGCGTCGCGACGAGGACGGCCATCGGCATCGTCATCGCGAGCGTGAAGGGCACCGAGAGGAACAGGAACTCGGCGATCACGCGCCAAGGAAGGCCCTTCCCGACCAGCTCGCCGAACCGCTTCGCGATGAAGTTGAGCAGCAGGAGTGAGGTCAGCGCCGAAAGCGCGAAGACCAGCGGCCCGAGATGTTCGCGCAGGATGTAGCGGGGGACGATCTTCACGCGGAGGGGTGCGGGGCGCTTGGCGATGGGGAACCGTATATTCCACTGCGCGCGAGTGGCGAGGCAAGGCCGCGCCATCGAAGGGATACCCCGCTGCGCGCTCTTGGGTGCGCGCCTCACCATCGGAGTCATCACGGTGCCCGGTCAGCTCGCTCGGCTCACGCTCGCTCTCTCCCTCCTCGCCGCCTGCGGCGGGGCTGATGCCGCCGGTCGATCCGCCCCAGGGTCGAGTGCGGCGGCCACGCCGGGCGGCTTCGACGGCGCAGCCGCGATGGGGTACGTGAAGGTCCAGGTCGACTTCGGGCCGCGAATCCCGGGGACTGCGGCGCACCGCGCGGCTGGGGACTGGATCCTGGCCCAACTCCGCGCGCGCGCTGACACCGTGGTGGTACAGACTTGGATCCATACGACGGCCGACGGACAGAAGCTCCCGATGCGGAACTTCCTCGCTCGGTTCCGCCCGACCGAGTCGCGGCGCGTGCTCTACCTCGCCCACTGGGATTCGCGCCCGCGGGCCGACCGATCGAGCGATCCGGCATCCGTCGCACTCGGCGTCCCCGGGGCGAATGACGGAGGCTCTGGCGTCGCGATCCTCCTTGGGGTCGCCGATGCGCTCAAGAAGGTGCCGGCGTCGGTCGGAGTCGACCTTCTCTTCGTCGACGGCGAGGATTGGGGCGATTTCGACACGAAGACCGATGTGCTGATCGGAGCGCGCCACTTCGCCGAGCATCTGCCCGAGGTGGGGTACGCGCCGCTCTTCGGCGTCCTCTGGGATATGGTCGGCGACGCCAATCCGCGGTTCGAACAGGAGTCGCACTCGATCCGCAGCGCGCCGGAGGTGGTGCAGCGCGTCTGGAGCACGGCCCAGCGGATGGGTCACGGCGCGGTCTTCAGCAACCGGGAATACGGCCCTATCACAGATGACCACCTGCCACTGATCGAGAAGGGCCTTCGAGTGATCGACGTGATCGATCTCGACTACCCATGGCACCACACGACCGAGGACACGCTCGACAAAGTCTCACAGTCGACGCTTAAACTCGTTGGCGATGTCGCGCTACGGCTACTCCGAGATTTATAGCGTATCTGTGGGGTTAGTGGCGCCGTTACAAGAACATTATGGCGACATTATAGGGGCACTTACTTTCCGCGACTAACGACTGCTTGAGTCCACCAAGCAGACGCAGAACCGGCAGGAAGAACGGCAACTGCTATGGGAAACGACGTCGCGAAAGCTGCCGCTGTGCAGCCCCCCCCTTTCTCCTGAAGTCCTTCGTGAGCTGGGGTAAAGCTGCGGTAGCGTGCTGACCGTTGCGAAACGGAGATGACGACCGACACGCCGCGGTTCGCGATGCTGAACGGTGCCCACTCCCGCCGAACGCCGCGCCCTGATCTTCGTCGCCGTCGTTGCCACCCTAGGGACCGGCGTCAGAGGCCTTCGGGCCTTTCGCAGTCCTGAGATCCCGCGCAGTGATCGCGAGGCGCTGGCCACGCAGATCGCGCGAGTCGACTCGGCGATCGCGAGCGGAGGTCGGCGGCCCGCGAGTCGCGCACGACGCGATCCGGTGTCGAAGAGTGACGCGACCGGCCTGATGCGGTCGGCGAAGGCCGCGCGGCCGGTGCGTGTCGATCCGTTGGATTCGCTCCGGCACGCTCCGATCGACCTCGATCGCGCCGACGTCCGGTCGCTCGATCTACTGCCGGGGATCGGACCGGCGCTCGCCGCGCGGATCGTCGCCGACCGTGAGGCGAATGGCCCGTTCGGATCGCTCGATGCACTGCAACGCGTGAAGGGCGTTGGGCCGGCGCTCGCCACGCGTCTCGCTCCCTATGTCACCTTCTCGCGTGTCGCTCGTCAGCCGGAGCTCGACTCCGAGGGCCGCGAGGTGATGCGTCGTCCTTGACACCATCGCCTCCGGCCGGACACCTTCACCACGATCTCCCGCTCGGGCGACGCAGTAGGTGTGCGGCCCGAGTCCCCGTCGTCCCGCCTCGACCCGCGCCATGGCATCAGCAGCGACCGCAGGCAGCGAACGGATCGGTGACCTCCTCCTGAAGGAGGGGCTCATCACGCGCGAACAGCTGCAGAAGGCCCTCGACGAACAGCGGCAGAACGGGACGCGCGTCGGCTACAACCTGGTGAAGCTCGGGTTCATCCAGGAGAACGAGCTGACCCGCTGTCTCGCCCGCCAGTTCAAGATGCCGGCGGTGGATCTGTCGAAGTTCGAGGTCGACTCGAAGATCGTGAAGCTCGTGCCGGCGGACTTGGCGACGAAGAACCTCGTGCTCCCGCTGAAGCGCGACGGCCGCACTCTCACCGTCGCGATGGCCGATCCGACGAACCTCGGCGTCATCGAGGACCTGAAGTTCATCACGCGCTACGACATCTTCCCGGTCATCGCCGGCGAGTTCACGCTGCGAAACGTCATCGAGAAGCACTACGAGTCGAGCGACGTGCAGATGTCGGCCCTCCTCTCCGAGATCGAGGAGCTCGAGGGGGGCGATGGGGATGTCGAGGTCGTCGAGCAGAAGGAAGAGGAGATGTCCGCGACGGCGCTCGCGGCCGCGGTGGACGACGCCCCGGTGGTGAAGCTGATCAACGCGATCCTCACTGACGCGGTGAAGCGGGGGGCGTCCGACATCCACTTCGAGTGCTTCGAACATGACCTCCGCGTGCGCTACCGGATCGACGGGGCGTTGCAGGAGGTCATGAAGCCGCCGAAGAAGATGCAGCCGGCGCTGATCTCGCGATTCAAGATCATGAGCGCCCTCAACATCGCCGAACGGCGCGTCCCGCAGGACGGGCGCATCAAGCTCAAGATGGGGAAGAAGGTCATCGACTACCGTGTTTCGACGCTCCCGACGCTCTTCGGTGAGAAGGTCGTGCTCCGGATCCTCGACAAGGGGAACCTGACCCTCGACCTCGAGAAGTTCGGCATCGAGCCGCGCGCCGAGAAGGAGTTGATGGAGGCGGTCTCGAACCCGTACGGGATGGTGCTCGTCACCGGTCCGACCGGCTCCGGGAAGACGACGACGCTCTACAGTTGCATCAGCAAGGTCAACGCGATCGACACGAACATCATGACGGCCGAGGACCCCGTGGAGTACAACCTCTACGGCGTCAACCAGGTGCTGGTCCGTACCGAGATCGGCATGACCTTCGCGGCGGCGCTGAAGGCGTTCTTGCGGCAGGACCCGAACATCATCATGGTCGGCGAGATCCGTGACTTGGAGACCGGCGGCATCGCGATCAAGGCGGCGCTCACCGGCCACTTGGTGCTCTCGACGCTGCACACGAACTCGGCGGCCGAGACGATCACTCGCCTCCTCGACATGGGACTCGAGCCGTTCAACGTGAGTTCGGCGCTCAACCTCGTCCTTGCCCAGCGACTGCTGCGCCGGATCTGCTCGAACTGCAAGGCGCCCTACAAGCCTGACGTGGCCGAGTTCGAGGCGTCGAAGATCACGTCGAAGTCCACCTTGCAGGACCTCCGCTTCACCGAGGAAGCGGTCAAGGACATGATCGCTCGTGCGCCGAAGGATGCGCAGCCCTACCTCGAGAAGGTCACGATGCACACCAAGGCCCAGGAGATGCCCTACTTCAAGGGGACCGGCTGCGACAAGTGCAACGGATCGGGACTCAAGGGGCGGCAGGGCGCGTACGAGGTGATGTTCATGACTCCCGCACTCCGGAAGCTGATCCTGCAGAACGTCGGCGCCGCGGAGATCAAGGACGCGGCGGTCGAGGGCGGGATGCTCACCCTCCGGATGGACGGCCTGCTCAAGGTCTGGAAGGGCATCACCACGCTCGAACAGGTCGCTCGCGAGACGAGCGCGTGAGCCACCTTTCCCCTTCCACCTTCCTTCTTCCCTCTTAAGAGAATGACCGCCCCCGCCAACGCCGTCCAGCCGGTGAACCTCCGCGTGCTCCTCGAGGAGATGATCGAGCGCGGCGCCTCGGACCTTCACATCACCGCCGGCGAACGTGCGAAGATGCGGATCGACGGCGACATCCAGACCTCGCGACAGGACGTCGTGCTGCAGCCCAAGGACACCCTGCAGCTCGCCTATTCGGTGCTCACCGAGAACCAGAAGAAGCGTTTCGAGCAGGAGGACGAGCTCGACTTCTCCTTCGGCATCCAGAACCTCTCGCGATTCCGCGGCAACTGCTTCAAACAGCGCGGGTGCGTCTCGATCGTGATGCGCCAGATCCCATTCTCGATCAAGACCTTTGCCGACCTGAACCTCCCGCCGATCATCGCGAAGCTCGCCGAGAAGCCGCGCGGTCTGGTGCTCGTGACCGGCCCGACCGGCTCCGGCAAGTCGACGACGCTCGCGGCGATGATCGACAAGATCAATCGCGAACGGAAGGGACACATCCTCACGGTCGAGGACCCGATCGAGTTCATCCACAAGCATCAGGGGTGCATCGTCAACCAGCGCGAGGTCGGGAGCGACACGAAATCGTTCGGCAACGCCCTCAAGTACGCGCTGCGTGAGGACCCCGACGTCGTGCTGGTGGGTGAGATGCGAGACCTCGAGACGATTCACGCCGGGATCACGATCGCCGAGACGGGACACTTGGCCTTCGCCACGTTGCACACGAACAGCGCCGCCGAGGCGATCAACCGCATCATCGACGTCTTCCCCGCCCATCAGCAGTCGCAGGTGCGGGCCCAGCTTGCCTTCGTGCTCGAGGGCATCGTCACCCAGTGCCTCCTCCCGCGTCGCACCGGCAAGGGCCGCGTGATGGCCGCCGAGATCCTCGTGGTCACGCCGGCGATCCGGGCACTGATCCGCGACGACAAGATCCACCAGATCTACTCCTCGATGCAGGCGGGGAAGAAGTTCGGGATGCAGACCCTGAACGACTCGCTCTACCAGCTCTACACGGCGAAGGAGGTCACCGAGGAGGAGTGTCTCCGCACCTCCGGCGACCCGACGGAGTTCCTGCGGATGATCGGCAAGACCGCAGTCGACGAAGGCTCCAGCGCCTCGGGGAAGTCGGGGGCCCCGGCCGCCGGCGGACGTCGCTGACCGCGCGCACACCATAAGGAGAACCGATGCCCGCATTCACGTACACCGCCCGGACCGCTCAGGGCGAGATGAAGTCCGCGACCATCGAGGCCGCGAACAAGGACGACGCCGTCGCGCAACTGAAGAAGATGCGGATGACGGTCGTGAAGGTGGAGGAGCAGTCGAAGACGAAGTCGAAGACCAAGGGGTCGATCTCAATGCGCGACATCGTGATCTTCACCCGCCAGTTCTCGACCATGATCAACTCGGGACTCCCGCTCGTGCAGGCCCTCGACATCCTCTCCAAGCAGTCGGAGAACCCGGTCCTGCAGAACGTCACCCGCCAGGTCGTGTTCGACGTCGAGTCGGGCCACACCGTCGCCGACGCGCTCGCCAAGCACCCGAACGCCTTCACCGAGCTCTACGTGAACATGGTGGCGGCGGGAGAGGCGGGCGGCATCCTCGACACGATCCTGATGCGCCTCGCGACGTTCATGGAGAAGAACGACGCGCTTGTCCGGAAGGTGAAGGGCGCGATGGTCTACCCCGGCGTCATCATGGGCGTCGCCGGTTCGGCGATCACCGTGCTGCTCCTCTTCGTCATCCCGACCTTCGAGTCGATGTTCGCCTCGGTGGGTCTCGCCTTGCCGCTGCCGACCCGCATCGTCATCAACCTCTCGAACTTCCTGCAGGGGTATTGGTGGTTGGTCGGCCTCTCCGTCTTCGGCGCGTACCACGGCCTCAAGCGCTACTACGCGACCAGCGATGGCCAACTCGTGATCGACAAGCTGCTGCTGAAGGCGCCGGTGCTCGGCGACGTGCTCCGCAAGTCGGCGGTCTCGCGCTTCACGCGTACGCTCGGGACGCTGATCAGCTCGGGCGTGAGCATCCTCGACGGTCTCGAGATCACGGCGAAGACGGCCGGCAATCGGGTGGTGTCGGACGCGATCCTTGCTTCCCGCAGTTCGATCGCCGGTGGTGATACCATCTCGGCGCCGCTCGCCAAGAGCAAGGTCTTCCCCCCGATGGTGATCTCGATGATCGCCGTCGGCGAGCAGACCGGCGGTCTCGACGAGATGCTCTCGAAGATCGCCGACTTCTATGATGAGGAAGTGGACGCCGCGGTCTCGGGCCTCCTCTCCCTTCTCGAACCGATGATGATCGTCTTCCTCGGCGTGGTCGTCGGCGGCATGGTCGTCGCGATGTATCTGCCGATCTTCGACATGATCAACGCGGTGCAATAACGACGGATGGAATACGGAAGGTGGAAGGGGGCGGCCCGGAAGGGCCGCCCCTTCTCCGTTCTAGCGTGCGCCGACCACCGCTGCGCGGTACTCGCCCGGACTCACGCCGAAGACGCGGAGGAAGAGGCGCGTGAGGTGGCTCTGATCGGCGAAGCCGAGCTCATGCGCGACCTGGCTGATCGTTCCGGGGGCCGCGAGTCGCTCGCGGGCGACCGAGACGCGGCGCTGGAGGGCGTACGCGTACGGTGACGTCCCGACCTCCCGATGGAACGAATGACAGAGATGGAAGGGACTGACGCCGACCGCCTGCGAGATGCTCCCGAGGGACCAGCGGTGGAGTGGAGTTCGATCGATCAGCGACCGGGCGCGCTGTGCCGCGCCGTCGGGAGATCGCGCGGCGCGACCGCGAAACGCCCGGTCGAAGAGTGGCTCCAGTTCAGGCAGCGTCGCGTCGAGCGCCGACGTGATGCACCCGTCGGTTCCCGCCTCGAGGTCGCGGTGCAGCTCACGCAGGCGTTTCGCGAGCCGAGGCGAGTGGTGCACCACCGTCGCCATCTGGTCCTGTCCCTGCGCTCGCGCGCCGGCGGCGGAGTAGAATCGCTCCGCCGAGAGGTAGAAGGCGCGGTACTGCCAGGGGGACGAGCCAACGGATCTCGCAGCGTGGATGACCCGTGGCGGGATGAGAAGCACCGCGCCCGGTCCGAGCCGGTCCCCCTGGTCCCCCTGGTCCCCCTGGTCGCCCTCGAGTCCCGCCGCTTCGCCCGACTCGGTGATCGCGAGCACGGCATAGTCGTGGGCGTGCGGCACGAACCGGTGGCCGTGATACGAAGCGGCCAACAGTTCGAGTCCGGAGTCGGGGATGACGCGATAGCGTCGGTCGAGGCGCATGCGAAATACGACCCGCGAGCGGTCCTCGGGGTTTCACTGGAGGGCAGACTTCACGAGTTCCGGACAGCACCGGCCCTCCGAGCGCTGCCGCTCATACATTCCCGCACGACCCGTCCGGCGAAGCCCACTATCCCTACCGATGTGAAGCCGTCATCCTCCGAGCCGTGACTCCAAGGTTCCTCGCCCGCCTTTCCCTCGCCCTCGCGCTCGGCCTGAGCCTCGACGCGACGCGCGCGGCGGCGCAGGCGCCCGTCCTGCCGTTCCAGCCGGGGGAGGTCCTGCACTTCCAGGTGCGGGTCTCGCGACTCGGCGATGTGGGAAAGGGACGGATGTGGATCGAGGGTCCGGTCGAGGACGGGGGAGTCCACGTCTGGCTCCTGCGGTTCGAGATGGAGGCGAGGAAGGGACCGATACGCGCATCCGACCGCACGGCCAGTTGGCTTGACCCACTCCGCTTCGGGATCGTTCGATTCGAGAAGCGGGAGCGTCATGTCCTCTCGAGCTCCGACGAGAGAGTCCGCATCGACCTAGCGGCGGCTCGCTGGTTCGACGCCGACGGGGACGGGGGTGTCCTGGCAGCGTCGGAGCCGCTCGACGAGCTCTCCTTCATCTACTACCTCAGGACCTTGCCCCTCGACTCTGGCTCAGTGGACAGCGTCTCACGTCATTTCGATGCGGCGCGGAATCCGACGATCCTGACCGTGATCGGCCGCGACACGCTCAGCACCCCCGCCGGCATTTTCGTAACCCGCATCGTTGAGATGCGCGTGCGTGACCCCAAGCGGTACCGCGGCACGGGGATCATCCGCATCCATATCGACGAGGGGGCGTGCCGGATGCCGATTCGCATCGAGAGTCGGATGCCGGTGCTCGGCGAGACGACCCTCACTCTGATCGGTTGGGGTCATCCCCCCGGGTATCCGAGCGCGGAGCCCTGCTCCCCGTAGGGCAAACCCCTACCCAAGGGGTACGAAGGACCGGACCAAAGTTCCGGCTCCACCCTACTGATGGGGGGTCTCCCGAACGCGAGGTTCAGGCCACGAAGCGCGCACCGTTCGCGCCGAGTCAGGCCCTTCCTTTGGAGACCCTATGCGCAGAGGCATTCGCGGAGCCGCAACCGCCCTGCTTGCGCTGACGTTCGTGATCGCGTGGCGTCCTGCACCGGCGCCGCTCGCGCTCGCACCGGAGAGTCGTCTTTGGTTCGACGGCAAGTCCACGGTGAAGAACTTCACCTGCCGTGCGACGGCGATCGAAGGCGCGATCGGCGGCGAGGGGCCTGAAGCGATCGCCGCCGTGCTGAAGGGGGAGCGGTCGGTGACCGAGGCCACCCTCACCTTCCCGACGGCGAAGCTCGACTGCGACAACAACACGATGAACGGCCACATGCTCCGTGCGCTGAACGCCCCGACGCATCAGACCATCGTGTTCGCGTTGACGAACTACGAGCTCGCGTCTGCCGCGACCGTAAGGGGTACGCTGCACGGCAACCTGACGATCAACGGCGTTGCGCGGGCGATCAGCCTGCCGGTGGACTTCGCCGCCGCCGGGACGGCCCTGCGGGTGACCGGCAGCTACGCACTGAAGATGACCGATTGGAACGTGGTGCCCCCCAAGCTGATGCTGGGCGCTCTGAAGGTGAACGAGATGGTCACCGTGAACTTCGACTTGCAGCTCAACCCGTGATCGGCGCACCCGCGACCGTTCACCTTTCCCAGAGGTCCGTTCAAATGACAACCCTTCGCACCCTTCTCCTCGGCGCAGCGAGCCTGGCCTGCCTCGCTCCCCTCGGCGCACAAACCGTGGACTCCACTCAGGCAGGTTGGCAGCAGCCACGGCAGGTGCAGTACATCAGGATGCACGACAAGCGGGGCCAGAACGTCTTCGAGACCCCGAAGGTGGCCGGCTCGGCCTACGAGGGCTTCAAGATCCAGTGGGGCGCCGCCTTTACGCAGCAGTTCCAGGGGCTTTCGCACGAGAACACCGCGGACTCGGTGTTTGTCGCGGCGGTGAATCCGTCCCCGGGGAATGCCGGCAGCACGGCGACCACCAACCGCAACCGACTGATCCAGATCGGCAAGGGATTCAACAACGCGACGGCGAATCTCTTCATGCACACGCAAGTCGCCCCCGGGATCAGCATCAATCTGACCAGCTACCTCTCGGCTCGTCGCCACAACGAGACGTGGGTCAAGGACGGCTTCATCCAGATCGACGAATCGCCGATCGACCTGCCGTTGCTCAAGACGATGATGCAGTACATGACGGTGAAGATCGGCCACTTCGAGGTAAACTACGGTGACTACCACTTCCGCCGCTCTGACAACGGACAGGCGATCTACAATCCCTTTGTTGGGAACCTGATCCTCGAGGCCTTCACGACGGAGGTCGGCGCCGAGGCGATCTTCCAACGCAACGGGTTCCTCGCCGTCGCCGCGCTGACCAACGGAGAGATCCGTGGCCAGATCGCCCGTCCCGCCGATCGCGATCCGGCGCATATGCTCAAGGTCGGATACGACAAACAATTGAACGACGACCTTCGCGTGCGCGTGACGGGCTCGTGGCGGAGCCAGAAGAGCGCAGTCAGCAACACGATCTACTCGGGCGACCGTGCCGGCTCGCGCTACTACTACGTGCTCGAGAATTACAGGGCGACCGAGTCGGCCCAGCCCACCTCGGGTGCGATCAACCCCGGATTCAGCGACGAGATGACGGGGATGATGATCAATCCCTTCGTGAAGTTCCGCGGTTTCGAGTTCTTCGGGATCTGGGAGTCGTCCTCGGGACGCTCGGCCGCTGAGACCGCGACCCGCGACGTGTCGCAGCTGATGGCAGAAGGTGTCTACCGCTTCGGCGGTGGCGAGCGCTTCTACGTCGGGGCGCGCTGGAACAACTTCAGTGGCGTGATCGCGGCGGCAGGCCCGGACGTCGACGTCAAGCGGATGAACTTCGGCGGCGGCTGGTTCATCACCCCGAGCCTCCTGATGAAGGCCGAGTACGTCGACCAGAAGTACACGGGTTTCGCGGCCACCGATATACGGAATGGCGCGCGGTTCAAGGGCTTCATGCTCGAAGCGGTGACAGCGTTCTGAAGCACGGTCCGTCCCGCCGAACTGGTGGGACGTGACCGGGGCAGCGAGAGCGGGGTAGGACGGGAAGATGATCCGTCCTACCCCGCTTCTCATTGCGCTCGCGTTCGGCGTTGCTGGGTGCACCAGCAGTGTCGAGCCGATGACGACCGACCAGGTGGGTGAAGCCTTCTGGGTCGACGTCTACGGAGTCCGCGCCATTCCCGCCGCAGCGCTCACGATTCGCTTCGTCGAGGTCCTCGAGGATTCCCGCTGCCCGAATGACGCCCTCGTCCTGTGCGTGTGGGAACCCAGCGCGTATCGCGCGCAGATTCGCGTTGTGGACTTGGTTGGTCCGCCGCCCGCGTGAGTGTCGGGGAACGGTGCGTCTCGCGGGGCACGGAGAGCGGCGACATATTGGGGCGTGCATCCGAATCGACTCGCGCGTCTCGCTCTACAGGGCTGCCTCACCATCGCCGCGATGGTGGGCGCCTCCTGCGCCTCAACGGGAGGCTCCGCTGGCCCTGCGGCCGGAGGTCTCCCGGTGCTCGACTCGGCTCGATTGATCGGAGACGTCTTTCGGCTGGCTCACGACTCGATGGCCGGTCGTGGCGTAGGTACGCCGGAGAACGCGAAGGCCCGCCGTTGGCTCGAAGGAGAGTTTCGCCGGATCGGACTGCAGCCGGTGGGAGTGGCCTTCCTCCACCCCTTCGCGACGCCGCGACGGAGCGGTGCCGATACCGTACGCGGAGTGAACATCCTTGGCACGGTGCGCGGAACCAAGAACTCCGAGAAGGTGATCGTCGTGAGCGCGCACTATGACCACGTTGGCATTCGTGGCGGGGTGACCTACAACGGCGCTGACGACAACGCATCGGGGACGGCGGCGGTGCTCGCGATGGCCGCCTACTTCCGCGCCCACCCTCCCGACCACACGCTCCTCTTCGCACTCTGGGACGCCGAGGAAGTCGGTCTGGTCGGAGCACGGGCGTTCGTTGCGACGTCACCGATCCGCCTCACGCGGGTGGTGGCGAACGTGAACCTCGATATGGTCTCGCGGAACGAGCGCGGTGAGCTCTGGGCCGCCGGAGCGTCGCCCTATCCGCAGATGCGTCCGGTGCTGAACGGGCTCGTGCCCTCGGCCGCGGTGACATTGCGGTTGGGGCACGACACCGGTGGTGGCCCAGAGGACTGGACGGGCCAGTCCGACCAAGGGGCGTTCCACGCCGCGAAGATCCCCTTCGTGTACTTCGGGGTCGAGGACCATCCCGACTACCACAAACCGACCGATGACCCCGAGCGGATCCAGCCGGGATTCTACTATCGCGCGGCGCGGACCATCACGGCGTTCGTGGCTCGACTCGACCGGGCGGTGGAGACGTGGCCGCCCCGGACGCCGTAGCGCGCCACGCGGAGACGGCCTCGAGGGCGGTGTCGAGGCGGGCCCGCCCATTGCCACGGATCACTGTCACCCTTGCTTCGATCGACGCGAGCGTCGCGAAGAAGGCGCCGAACATCTGCTCGCGCTGCGCGGGCCGATCGCGCACGCCGTCAGCGACCCAGAGGAGGTCGGGTGCACACAGGAGATAGAGGTCGGCGCGACGCATTCGCGCCTCCTCCTCGATCCACGGGGGCACTGCGCCGTAGTAGTGCTTCGCATACACGACCGTGCTCACGAGGTCGGTGTCGCGCACGATGATCGCTGGTGCCGTCGGCGACGCTGCGATCGCCGACTCCTCGAGGTCCATTGAGAGCCGGGCGATCGATCCGACGGTCAGCTCGGAGAGCGGGCCGGGGAACGACTCCGCGAACCGGCGCGCTGCCTCGACGACGAGCGGGGCGCCGAGCGACGACGCGATCTCACCGGCGAGGGTGGTCTTGCCGGTGCACTCGGGACCGGTGAGGACGATCCGGGCCGGTGGCCCTCCGCTCATACGGCGGTCGCACGCGCCGCGATCGAGCGACGCCAGTGTATGTAACCGAGGGTCGCGAGCCCCAGGTACACGGCGTAGTTGATCGCCGTTAGCTCGAGGCCGCGCGAGAGGAACATCGCGACATAGACGACGTCGACTGCGATCCAGACGAGCCAGTTCTCGAGCCTCTTGCGCGTCATCATCCACTGTGCCAGCAGGCTCGTGACGGTGGTGGCGGAGTCGACGAAGGGAAGCGCCGCATTCGTGTAGCGCGCGAGGAGTGTGCCGAGCAGCGCTGTCCCGCCGATCCCGAGTGGAAGGAGCACCATGGCATCGCGGCGGGTGGCACGCGAGACCGGGAGCTCGGTGCGGCCAGCACCGCCGAACTTCCATTCGTACCAGCCGTAGACCGACAGGCCGAAGTAGATGACCTGGAGGCCCATGTCGGCGTAGAGCCGCGAACGGGCGAAGATGACGAAGAAGAGGCTGACGTTCACGAGCGCGGTCGGCCAGCTCGCGATGTGTTGGCGCGTGCTGAGCCACACGCTGAGGATGCCGAACGTGACGGCCGTGACCTCGAGCGGGTCGCCGAGGAGGCGAGCGAGGAGCTCGGCGAGCGTCATCGTCGGAGGTTAACGGCCGCGGGGGAGAGTGGACAGGGCGCGCGGCATCGCGGCATCTTCCGGAGACCCTTCGCACGGAACACCGATGCTCCCGTCGCTCCTGCTCGCCGCCACGATCATCCTGCCAGGGGGCCGGTGTGCGGACTCACCCCCTCCGCTCGCGAACGCTCCCGTCGATTCGTCGCTCGTGGCGCTCTACGAGAGCGGCGTCACTTTCGAGGCCTTCGTTGCTGCGGCCGATGATCGCAAGGCGCAGTGGGAGCGTCATCGGGCAGCGGCGATCGTGCCCGCTGACGTGCTCGCGACCGCGCGGTCCCTGAAGGGTCGCTGGCGCCTGCTCGTCGTGGCAGTCGACAGCTGCAGCGATTCGGTGAATACGATCCCGTATCTCGCGCGACTCATCGCCGACGTGCCGGCGATCGACCTTCGCATCGTGACGCCGGAACAGGGGCGCGCCGTGATGGAGGCGCATCGGACGCCGGACGGGCGCCCAGCGACGCCGACCGTGCTGGTCCTTGATGCCGCCGGGAACACAGCCGGTTGCTGGGTCGAACGCCCCGCGTCGCTGCAGGCGATGGCGGTGGCGGCGCGCAAAGAGGGGACGCTCGACGCATTCGCGCGCGACAAGCAGTCCTGGTACGATCGCGACGCGGGCGCCTCGACGGTGCGCGAGGTCGTCGCGGTGCTGGCGAGCGCCGAGGGAGGCGCCGCGCGCTGCGACGCCGTGCGCTGACCCCTGCCCGCAGCGGGGGAGCCCGGCTATCTTTCGTGCAGACCCTCAGCTGAGCCCATGGCGAAAGAAGAAGCGATCGAACTCGAAGGCACCGTCAGCGAAGTGCTCCCCAGCGCGACCTTCCGCGTGCATCTCTCCAATGGGCACGATGTGCTCGCGACGATGGCGGGCAAGATGCGCCGCTTCCGCATCCGCGTGTTGCAGGGCGACCGGGTGTCGGTCGAAGTGTCGCCGTACGATCTCAGTCGCGGACGCATAACGTTCCGACACAAGAACTGACCTCGGTTGGCGGCAACGGAGAAGCGGGGGGGGAACCCAAGGAAAGCCCCCCCCGGCAGGAA
>JANPCH010000097.1:0-7799 GCA_031430835.1 Gemmatimonadaceae bacterium | reverse complement strand
GCGAGCTCCCGTGCGCTGGGCGAGGTAGCGCCAAGGGAGCATGTTCGAGGAGTGTTCCGCGACTCCGATGAGGATCTCGTCACCTGCCTTCACGTTGGCCGCGCCCCAGGTACTCGCCACGAGATTGAGTCCTTCAGTGGTCCCCTTGGTGAACACGACTTCCAAGGGGTCGGCGGCACAGATGAATCGTGCGATGGTGGCACGCGCACCCTCCATCGCGGCGTTCGCGCGTCGCGCGAGGGTATGGAGCGCGGCACTCGGATTCGCGTTGTCGGTCTCGTAGAACCGCAGTAGCGCGTCAATCACCGGCCGCGGACGCAGCGATGTGGCCGCCGTGTCGAGATAGGTCAGCGGGTGGCCATTCACCTGCTGCGAGAGAGCGGGGAAGGCGTCGCGCCACTCGGTGCCGATCGGCGCTGCGGTCCCCGCCGGCGCCGCTGTCTCTCCCGCCAACACCGACGCGCCGAGCGAACCCGCGATGGTGCCCACGAACTCTCGCCTGATCATGGATCCCGGTCCTTGTGCGGGGTTGGGCGAAAAGTACGGGCGTCGCGTGGTGAGCATCGGTGCGGGGGCGGAATCACACACTCCCCACACACTTCCCACCCACTCCGTGTTAGCCAACCCTCGCGGTCATCACGCCGCGCAGATCTTGCTTCAGGCGGACTCGCCACATCCAGTAGAGCAGCAGCACGAGCGGGCTGACAGCCAGGACGATGATCAACGGGACGTTGCGGATCGGCTCAGGAATGAACTGCATCTGGCCGAGGAAGAAGGAGCCAGAGGCGATGAACAGACCGAAGGACATCCGCCAGAGATGACGCGCCAGCCGTCGCGCTCCCTGAATGCCGCCGGCCCGGATCATCCTCGCGTCGCCGACCGCGGCGAGCAGGTTGATCGTGGCCAGGAAGAACAGCATCCCGGCTGGTACACCATCGATCTGGTTTCCCGGCCTGCCGAGCGCAGTGACTCCGGACGCGTATCCCGCCGCGGCGAATGAAGCTGCCAGAACCATCAGGGCGATGTCCCCTCGGCGGCCTGCTCCAGGCATCGGCTTGACGGCGGTGTAGGCCGTCACCACGAAGTAGACGATGATCGCTCCACCGATGTTGCCTGGCTTCCCCTCGTATGTGGCGATGCCCACCGCTGTGATACCAGTGGCGATCATCGCGTACACGAAGACCAGGCCGCTCCGGCGATGCCACGTCCCTCCTTTGCGAACGGCGAGGGCCAGGAATCCCGCCACGAGGGCGATCAGGCCCGTCGCGAAGTGAAACGCGAGGGCCAGAAAGGGCAGACCAGTCGCGGTCGCAAGTGTCAGTCGATCGCCCACAGCACCACCTGTCCAAGGGTCCGCCTGCAGAACCGGTCTCGTATGGGGTTCCCATACGGCGTCCCCGAGCACAGGTTTCAGACTCGTCTCTGCACTCCGCGCGCTCCCCGACTGCGCCGCGCGTGAGAGTCCCGCCGCCGGGCCGCGAAGCCGCGATCATCAAAGGAGTCAGCGCGATGCATCCGATCACGAAGTCAGCACGAGTCGCCGGACTGCTCTACCTGTTCGTCGTGCTGATCGGTCCATTCGTCCTCCTCTACGTGCCCGGCAAGCTGTTCGTGAGTGGGGACGCGACTGCGACGGCCACCAACATCCTGGCCAATGAGTCGTTGTTCCGGGCTTACATCGTACTCGGGCTCGTTGGTGAGCTGCTCTTCATCTCCGTCGTGCTGGCCCTTTACCGTTTGCTCAAGGGGGTAGGCCTCGAGCTCGCCACGCTGATGGTGATCCTGATCCTGCTCGATGCGCCTCTGGCATTCTTGAGCGTGGCGAACGACGTCGCCACCCTCACGTTCCTGCGCGATCCTGGTTTTCTCGCCGTGTTCGACCAGCCGCAACGCGACGCGATCGTGACCCTCCTGATCAACTTCGACCGACAGGGAGTGCTGGTCTCGGAGATGTTCTGGGGGCTCTGGCTCCTTCCACTCGGACTTCTCGTGTACCGCTCGGGATTCCTTCCCCGCCTCCTGGGCGTCTGGCTGTTCGTCAATGGCTTGGCCTACGTGGCGATCAGCCTGACGGGACTGCTGCTGCCGCAATACAGCAAGGTGGTCTTCTCGATGGCGACCCCCGTCCTTTTCGGGGAGATGGCGTTCATGCTCTGGCTCCTCCTCGTCGGTGCCCGCGTGCTGCCCGCCGCAGTCGCCGCGCCGCACGCACGCTAGCCCTGCGATGAGAGGCACCTCGGTGATGCGCACGGTTCGATGACCGTCGGCTACTCCGGTACCCCACTCAGCAAGAAGCTGGGGATCGAGGCGGGCAGCCGCCTGCTGGTGATCGGCAGCCCGTCTACGTACACAGCCATCGTCAGCGAGCTGCCCGCTGGCGTACGGCTCGTCTCACGTGCCGGACCAACGGTGGATCTCGCGCACCTCTTCTCGACGCGCCGCGCGGACCTGGAGCAGCGGCTGCTCCGCCTGCGCGTGTCGCTCCGCCCCGACGCGACGATCTGGGTCTCGTGGCCGAAGAAGGCGTCGAAGGTGAGCACCGACATCACCGAGGACGTCATTCGCGACGTCGCCCTGCCGATGGGCTTCGTCGACGTGAAGGTCTGCGCCGTGACCGAGGTCTGGTCCGGACTCAAGCTGGTGGTGCGGAAGGAACTCCGCTGACTCCCGACGCGGATCCACCGGAAACCCTCTGAGTCCCTCCGGTGTCACAGGTGGGACCCGAGCCGCGAGGAGTGTCCGGCCCGTGAGAGTCGCCGCCGACCGTGTGATTGCGAGCATAGTGATCTCCAGAGCGTCACCCAGCTGCTCACCGATGGCGCGACGCTGACCGCCATCGACCTGTTCGCTCGACAGATCCTGCAGTTCGACTCCCTCGGCACGATGCTCGGCACCCGCGTGCTCGATCAGGTGCCGATGGACGCCGCCTCCCCCGCCGGGTCCGCGTCTACGCCCCCGACGGGAGTTGGAAGGAGATCGTTCGCGACGTCGCGCGCGCACCCGACACTCCGGCGCCGAACCTCCTACGCGGCCGCCCGCCGCGCCCTGAACCCGCAACTCGCCAGCGCGACGTACCAGAGTCCGACCAGGAGCGCGTTCGCCATCCAGTACTGGCTCGTGAACGGCCCACCGGCGTACTCGCCTTCGAGCGCGGCGAGCAGCGGCCACGCTCCGATCAGGATCCCACTGACGCCGACGACGATCCGCCAGGGCGTGCGCGCCGTCCGCGGGAGCAGTGACGAGGCGAGGAGGACGATGCCGAGCCCGCCGGCCACCCAGCTCACGAGCCCGAGCCGGGACATCATGATCGCATTCGCCTCGAAGGCGGCCATCACGGCGGCGTCGACCGTCGCCGTGCCCGGCGCGACGAGTGCGCTGGCGTAGACGGGCGCACCGAATCCGTCGAGCACGAACGCGACCGCCCAGAGTGCGCCACTCAGCAGGAGGGCCGAGCGCGCGACGCCGGTGATGCGGTGTGCGGCGGGATAGATGGCGTCGAGGAGCGCCGGCGCGGCCACCGCCCAGCAGAGGGGGCCGACGAGGATCAGCATATGCATCGCGTGCCACCCGTCGGTGTGCTGCACCTTCTCGGCGAACGCCCGGAAGAAATCCTCGGGTCCGGCGCCGATCGCGACGCTGATCCCGGGATGCGTCCGTCCCCCGGCGAGGAAGAGCACACTCCCGAGGATGAGCACGAGGGCGGCAGCCCAGGCGATCCCGCGGAGGGCGCCCGGGTGGGCGTCGTTCGGCGAGGCGAGGGGTTCGGTGACGGTGGACATCGGGACTCCGGAGCGAAGTGATGTTGACGGTGTCAACACACGGACGCTAACTGGCGGAGTTGACGCTGTCAACTTAGGATGAGGGATGACTTCCTCCCTCCGCACCACCCGGCCGAAGCCCCGGTCGCCCCGTCGCCGCTACCACCACGGCGACCTCCGGCCGGCGCTCCTCGAAGCCGCGCTCGGGATCCTCGCCGAGCAGGGCGCTGCGTCGCTGACGCTGCGAGCCGTCGCACGCGGAGCCGGGGTGAGCCAGACTGCGCCCTACCGCCACTTCAAGGACCGCAGCGCCCTCATCGGCGCCGTCGCGATCGAGGCGTTCGCGCGACTCGGCGGCGCGATCGGGCGCGCGGTAGGGAAGGGGCCGCCGGGACTCCCCGCGCTCGAG
Organism: Gemmatimonadaceae bacterium; assembly: GCA_031430835.1. GTDB lineage: Bacteria > Gemmatimonadota > Gemmatimonadetes > Gemmatimonadales > Gemmatimonadaceae > Pseudogemmatithrix. The sequence continues at coordinate 3,632 of JANPCH010000097.1, read as the reverse complement.
CGTGGTCTGGCGGCCTATGTCCGCTTCGCGCACCTCCACCCCGCGGAGTACCGCGTGATGTTCGGCGCCGAGCTCGCCGGGCGCGACGACCGGCCGGAGGTGCAGGGGGCCGCCGAAGGGGTGTTCCGCATCCTGGGCGACGGGATCGCCCAGCTGCAGGGGCGCGGCCTGCTTGGCCGCGGCGATCCGGTTCTGATGGCGATCGCCGCCTGGGCGACCGTGCACGGGCTCGTGATGCTCACACTCGACGGGCGCACGGCGGTGACCGGGCGGTCGAACAGGGAGGTCGCTGAGGCGACGATCCGCGTGCTGCTCACGGGGATGGGCACGGCACCCGCAGTCTCGCGCTGAGATCGGCCGTCAAGGAAACCCTCGACCCGTCTTGCCGTGGGCAGAGACATCCGTCACCACCTGTCACAGCATGGCGGGGGTGGTCGGAAGCTTGTGCAGCTTCTGCGCGCGAGCGTCGGTCGCAGTCACAAGGCCTAGCACAGCAAGCACCGCGAACCGCTGTATCACGCCACCTCCACAGTAGGAGTACGCCGCAAGTATGCATCGCAGCCCGGAGCTCGCCAAGGCGAACTACATTCTCCACTTGGTCCACACTATCACCGGAGTGTCTTGAGATGAGAGGCGCATTCGTTCTCGCAGGCATCGCGACGGTGGCCGGCATCGGCTTCGCCGCCGGACGCACGACACCGGCGATCGCCAGCACACCCGCCGACGAGCACGCGGGCCACGATATGTCCGTGATGGCGCCGGCGAGGGACCTCCAGCAGGCGGGCGGACTCCCCGCCGGCGCGACCGGCGCCGCGGCGCGCCTCGCGAGCTCACCGCGCCACGCCGAGTGGGTCGCGATCAAGGTGAATGCGACCGACAGCGTGATGGCCTGGGTCGTCTATCCAGAACGCGCGACCAAGGCGCCGGTCGTCATTGCCATCCACGAGAACACCGGCATCAATACGTGGACGCGGAATGTCGCCGACCAGCTCGCGGCTGACGGTTTCATCGGCATCGCCCCCGACTTGACTACGATGTTCCGCACCGGCGACCTCAAGGCCGACCCCGCTCCTGATGCCGGGCGCGCGGCGATCGGCAACGTGACGCCGGAGATGGGGAACGCGATCATCGACGCCGTCGCCAAGTATGGGATGGCCCTCCCCGCCGCGCTCCCGAGGTACGGGATCGTCGGATTCTGCTGGGGCGGTGCACGCTCATTCAGTCACGCGACGCACGCCCCGGGCCTCTCGGCCTCGGTCGTGTACTACGGCTCACCGCCGACGCCGGAAGCGATGGCGAACGTCAGGGCCCCCGTGCTCGGGCTCTACGGCGGCAGCGACGCCCGCATCAATGCGACGATCCCCGGCGCCGACTCGGCGATGAAGCGGCTCGGCAAGTCGTACGAGTACCAGATCTTTGACGGGGCGGGGCACGGGTTCCTGCGCGGGCAGGAGAACTCAGAGGCGAACGCGGCTGCGGCGAAGGCGGCTTGGCCGCGGACGGTCGCGTTCTTCAAGGCGAAGCTCGGGGGGTGAGCAGCTGCGATCGGCCGAGTGCCCGCCGATAAGGACGAAGCGCCGAGGCGCCCTGACGCGCGGCGCGTCAGGGCTTCTTTGTTAGTCCGTCGAGCAGTTCTTGCAGGAATCGCCGAGTCGGATTGATCTCGAGCCCTCGCCGGTACGAGGCGATCCCTGCGGCGGTGTCCCCCATCGCCACCTGCAGCTGGCCCATCTGCTGGTAGGTGAACCAGGAGTTCGAATGGAACTCGAGGTTGAGGCGCATCAGCGCGAGCGCGTCGGCGCGCCTCGCCGGAGTCGCACCGATGCGATCGGCCGCGGTGGCGATGGCGATGTCTGAGAAGTCGTACGCATTCCGCTCCAGATAGACGCCGCGCAGTTGACGAAAGCGGCTGATCGTCGAGTCCAGGCCAAAGGCTTCGTACCGGTCCACCAGTTCCACCTCGAGAGCCCGCGGCTTCGCGAGCCCGTGATGGCAGGTCGCGCAGGTGACGGCGTGTTGCTGCGCGATCGCGCGGCCCGTCGCCGGCAGATGTCGCTGGTTGATGTCGCCGACCATCACCATCATCGCACGCGCCACCCGCTTCGTCTCCTTGTCGTCGAGCGCGAACTCATCCTCCGCCGGTCTGCCACCGCTGCGCGCGACGTGACAGTAGGAGCAGTTGACGCCGAGCGCGCGGGTGAATCCCCCCATCGTGGCGATGAGGCTATCGCGGCTGATGTCGGGCGGGAGCACCTGCAGGTTCTCCCCGGTGCCGGGCCGCGCTGGACTTGGGCTCGGCGATGGGCTCGGCGACGGGCTCGGGGCGGGGACCGGTGCACCGGTGCAGGCGATGGCCACTGCGGTGGCGATGAGTAGCGCGCGGTGGGGAGCGTGTCTGTTCACAGAAGCCTCCGGATGATCTTCCATTCTACCGCATCGAGAGGGAGTCAGCCCTCAGCTTGGCCCCCAGGCAGACTACTCGTAGCTAGACTCGGCACCAGAGGAAAACCACGCTCGCTAGACTCGAAGGACAGCGCAACTGGGATTATGTTCACCGTAGCATCCCTCCTGCCACTTCGGCATATTCCACACCCCGCGCCTCTCCTGCACTGGTCCTGCCACTCCTGCCGCACAACCCGGTCTCGAACGAAAATGTCCGCCTCAGAAGGCAGCACCCTCAAGCACACGCCTTTCCACGCGATCCACGTAGCGGCCGGCGCCAAAATGGTGTCGTTCGCCGGCTTCGAGATGCCCATCCAGTATCCCGGCGGCATTACCGCTGAGCACAATGCAGTTCGCCAAGGCTGCGGGGTTTTTGACGTGTCGCATATGGGCGAGTTCCTCGTCCGCGGCCCCCAAGCCATCGACTTCGTCAACTACGTCACCTCCAACGACGTCGCCGCCCTCGCCGTCGGACAGGTCCACTACTCGGCTATCCTAACCTCACAGGGCACCTTCGTCGACGACTGCCTCGTCTACCGATACGAAGACTTCCTGATGATGGTCGTCAACGGCTCCAACAAGGACAAAGACCTCGCCCACATCTCCAGGTACCTCGGCAAGTTCGACGCGAAGCTCACTGATGTGAGCGACGACATCGGCCTCCTCGCCGTCCAAGGCCCCGAAGCGCAATCCATCCTCGGCAAGCTCACGCCGAAGGACTTGGACGAGATCAAGTACTACTGGTTCACCGAGACCACCGTTGCCGGCATCCCGATGACCCTCTCCCGCACCGGCTACACCGGCGAGGACGGCTTCGAGCTCTACCACGACGCCAAGGACTCCGAGAAGCTCTGGACTGCCCTGATGGATACCGGCCGCATCACCCCCGTCGCACTCGGCTGCCGCGACTCCCTCCGCCTCGAGATGGGGATGGCGCTCTACGGCAACGACATCGACGACACGATCACCCCACTCGAGGCCGGGCTCGCCTGGCTCGTCAAGATGAAGAAGGGGGACTTCGTCGGACGCGTCGCACTCGAGAAGCAGAAGGCCGCCGGCATCCCGCGCAAACTCGTCGGCTTCACCTTCAAGGAGAAGGCGATCCCGCGCCACGGCTACCCGGTGTACGTACACGACCAGCCGAGCGGCACGGTGATGTCGGGCGTGATGAGCCCCTCGGTCGGTGTCGG
>JANPCH010000096.1:0-95667 GCA_031430835.1 Gemmatimonadaceae bacterium | reverse complement strand
TTTGGGGGGTTTGTTTTTTATTCTTTACCTACTGGTTATGGGGGTTTGGGGTTGGGGGCGGGGGGGTAACTTCGCCGCGCCCCTTCCCCCTTTCACCTGCAGTTAAGCGAACAGCTCCGCCGCCTCCGCCAGCTTCTCCATCGGCGCCGAGGTCGGCAAGAACTCGTGCGCCACGTACCCCTTGAATCCCGTCGCCGCGATCGCCTGCGCGATCCGCTTGTAGTTCAGTTCCTGCGTCCCGTCGAGCTCGTGCCGCCCCGGCACGCCCGCGGTGTGGTAGTGCGCGATGAGTGGCGCATACTGCCCGATCGTCCGCACGACATCCCCTTCCATGATCTGCATGTGGTAGATGTCATAGAGCAGGCGGAAGCGCTCTGAACCGATCCCGCGCGCGACCTGTGCGGCCCACTCGGTCCGGTCGGCATGGTAATCCTTGTGATCCACCTTGCTGTTCAGCATCTCCATCACGACCGTCACCCCCACGCGCTCGGCGGTCGGCATGATCCGCCTGAGGCCCGCGATGCAGTTCGTGATCCCATCGCCGTCCGACATCCCGCGGCGATTCCCAGAGAAGACGATCATCTGCTGGATCCCCGCCGCAGCGACGAGTGGCAACAGTCGTGCGCTCTCGGCCACGAGCTTGTCGTGGAGGTCAGGGCGGTTCCACCCGTCGGCGATCGGACCGGGGCCATTCGATACCGCGCACGCGATCCCGTGCGCCTTCGGCACCGCCCATTCATTCTCGCTCAGGAGGTCGATCGCGTGCAGGCCGATGCGCTTCGCCTCACTCGCGAGCGTGTCGAGTGGGATCCCGGCGAAGCACCACCGGGCCACGCTCTGACGATAGGGGACCGCGGCCTCGCGCACCGCCGCCTCGATCCCGCGCGGCAGGACGAACCCCGCGCCCAGCGTCGCTGCGCCGACCGATGCAGCGCCCGCCTTCAACACCTCTCGCCTGGTCGGACTCACAACTCCCCCCGGCTCATCCGCTCGACCGCGCGCGCCGCCGCGCGCGCCGTGAGCGCCATATAGGTGATGCTCGGATTCTGGCAGGCGGTGCTCGCCATACAAGCGCCATCGGTCACGTGCACGTTCGGAACTTCCCAGAGTGCATTGTTCGCGTCACACACCGCGACGTCGGCCGAGCGACCCATCCGGGCGCCTCCCATCTCGTGGATACAGAGTCCGGGCGGCACGGTCGGACGGTTCTGGTAGATGTTCGTCGCGCCGGCGGTCTCAAGCATCTCGGTGGCCGAGGTGACCATGTCGCGCATCATCGCCTTCTCGTTCTCGCCCCAGCGACAGGTGATCCGCAGGGCAGGGATCCCCCACGCATCCTTCACCTCCGGATCGAGTGCGAGCTGGTTCTCCTCGCGGGGCAACGTCTCACCCCAGCCGTTGATCGAGATGCTCCAGGGCTGCAGCTGCCCGAGCAGCTTTCGTTTGTATTCGGCGCCGATGCCCGGGCCGTTCCATCGGCCGCGCCCCGAACCACCCTGCATTCCGTAGCCGCGAAGGAAATCGGCGCTCGGCGCCGAGCTCTTCGTGTTCCGGAAGCGCGCGACATAGATCCCATTCGGTCGCCTGCCGTCGGTCGTTCGATCCTCGAAGCCAGGCATCGTGCCGCCGGCGCCCCACAGCATGTGGTGATCCATGATGTACTTGCCGAGTGTTCCACTCGCATTCCCCATTCCATTGGGATGGGAGGGGCTCCGCGAGTTCAGCAGGATCCGCACCGACTCGAACGCCGAGGCGCAGAGGAAGATCACGCGTGCTTCGTAGAGAATCTCCTCACGCGTCCGCGCGTCGATCACGCGCACGCCGCGCGCGCGGCCGCTCCGCGCGTCGGGTACGACCTCGGCGACGACACTCCACGGGCGCAGGGTGAGCCGGCCGGACTTCTGCGCCGCAGGGAGCGTCGAGCCATTGCTGGAGAAATAGGAATGCGTGATGCACCCGCGCTCGCAGGGGCCGCAGTAATGGCAGGCCGCGCGCCCGTTGTGGTTCTCCGTGAGGATCGCCGCGCGCCCGATGGTCATCACGCGCTGGCGGCCGAAGGCGCCGAGGATCCGCTCGCGGGCCTGCCGCTCGACGCAGGTCATCTCCATTGGCGGGAGGAAATCGCCGTCAGGGAGCTGCTCGAGGCCTTCGCGCGCACCGCTCACGCCGATGAAACGCTCGACGTGCGTGTACCACGGAGCGAGGTCGGCGTAGCGGATCGGCCAGTCCGTGCCGTGCCCGTCACGTGCATTCGCCTCGAAGTCGAGGTCGCTCCAGCGATAGACCTGTCGCCCCCAGGTGAGGGAGCGTCCGCCGACTTGGCGCCCTCGGATCCATCGGAAGGGCGCGTCGTCGGGAGTCGTGTACGGGTTCTCGCGATCATTCACGAAGAACTTCGAGCCCCACTCGTCGCACGCATAACATTCCTTCTGGACCGACTGGTCGCGGTCACGGGCGACGCGGTCGCCTTGACCCTTGTACGTGAGCTGGTAGGCCTGGATGTGCTCGACGTAGTCGGAAGAGGGGTCGATCGGTCCTCCTGCCTCGAGGACGAGCGTCTGCAGTCCCCGTTCGGTGAGTTCCTTGGCCGCCCAGCCGCCGGCGATCCCGGACCCAACGACGATCGCGTCGTAGCGCCGCCGCTCTTGCCCGACGCTCCGCTCAGGCATCGCGTGAGCCCTCCGAGCTGTAACGTACCTCGCTGATCACGTCGGCCTCGCCGTCGCCCGAGGGAGGGGCCGGGATGGGTGTGCAGCCGAAGTAGCGTCCCGGCGTGATGTTCGTCTTGAGCACCTCGTTCTGCACCCGCTCGCTGACGAAGTAGCCCTGGATCGTGAGCCCCTTGATGCGCCGGAACGCGCTCTTCGCTGGCAAGGTGCGCTCCTCTGGACTCTCGGCCCAGCTTGCTTCCCGTGCCTGCGCCGCCCGGTCGAGCGCGGGCCACGCCGCTCCCTCGATCTGGGTGGCGTGGGCCTCGAGTGCCCGCAGCCCTTCACGAAAGGCCATCCGCTCCGACTCGTTCATCCATTCCGCCGTGATGAACTCGATGTAGGCGGGGACGCCCGCGTCGAGCGCTCCGATCGAATCGGTTCGTGGCAGGATCGCATCGGCGATCGACGCAACGGTCGCGCGCTCGGAGCCTTGAAGGATTCGGCTCGGTGCGACAGCGGCGCGGCGAGCGAGGGCGCGAGCCTCGTCGTCGGTCGGCGTGGTCGCTCGCGCTGCGACGGGGAGGGCCGCCGCACCCAGCGCCTGAATGGCCGCTCGACGGGTGAGGGACATCGGTGCTCCGGTGGGAGAGGACGCGGTCCGAACATAGCCTCCCGCTGGTCGGCATCACAACAGCGTTCGCACCGACCAGTGCAACGGGCGCGGCGCGCGCGCGTACTATGCTCAGATGCTCTGCCTCCCATTCATCACCGCGCTCACGACCGGCGCCCCGACCACCCACAATGGCCGGGCCGGCGAGACCGACGTCCGCCCTCCGCGTTCCACCGCCACGATCACCGTGGACGGTGCGCTCACCGAGGCCGTCTGGCGCGAGGCCGCGATCCTGACCGGCTTCTCCCAGTTCGCGCCGCAGGACCGGATCCCCGCTGCCGATTCGACGGAGATCCTCGTGTGGTACTCGGCCACTGCGATCCATTTCGGCGTGCGCGCCTGGGCAGCACCCGGCACTGTGCGCGCGACGCTCGCCGAGCGTGATCGGATCGGTGCCGACGACCAGATCCAGCTCCTGATCGGGACCTTCAACGATGGGCGGCAGGCGACGATGTTCGCCGTGAATCCGCTCGGCGTGCAGGCGGACGGGAGTCTCGTCGAGTCGGGGAATCGCGGAACGACGGGGATCCTCGGGGCCGCTCAGGCGGCGCGCGAGTCGGCAGACCTCTCGCAGGACTACGTATTCCAGTCAAAGGGGCGCCTCACCGACTACGGCTACGAGATCGAGATCACGATTCCCTTCAAGAGCCTGCGGTTCCAGTCGGTGGCGGACCAGACGTGGGGGCTGAACGTGATCCGTCGCGTGCAACACGCGCAGTTCGAGGACTCGTGGGCGCCAGCCCAGCGCGGCGACGCTTCCTTTCTCGGACAGTCTGGCAAGCTCGCTGGGCTCACCGACCTGCACCGCGGCGTGGTGCTCGACGTGACGCCGGAGTTCACCGACCGTGTGGATGGCGCGCCGGGCACCGGCGGCTGGGACTACGAGACCGGCCGGCCGCAGCTCGGTGCGACGGTCCGGTGGGGCATCACCAACGCCCTGACCTTCAACGGGACGATCAACCCTGACTTCTCGCAGGTCGAGGCCGACGCGTCGCAGGTCTCGTTCGACCCGCGCCGGGCGCTCTCCTTCGCCGAGCGCCGTCCCTTCTTCCTCGACGGCATCGAGCAGTTCCAGACGCCGAACAGTCTCGTCTACACGCGACGGATCATCCAACCCGAGTTCGCAGCGAAGGTCGCTGGGAAGATCGGAGTCACGAATGTCGCGCTGCTGACTGCGGTGGACGACCGCATCGGCTCCCGGTCGGGCACCGTAAACCCCCTCTACAACATCCTTCGCGTGTCGCGCGACCTCGGTGCCCAGTCGCGCATCGCGATGACCTACACCGACAAGCTCGATGGCGGCAACTCGAACCGGGTGCTCTCGTTCGATGGGCGCACGGTCCGGAATCGGATCTATTCCGGTTCCTTTCAGCTCGCGGGCGCGCGTCAGCAGGTGGGAGGCGACGTCACTGTCGCACCGCTGATGCAGGCGCGACTCGCGCGCGATGGCCGGTCCTTCGGCATCTCGAGCTTGTTCCGCGCCATCAGCCCCGACTTCATCACTGAGACCGGCTTCATTTCCCGTCCGGGAGAGGCACAGGCGAACCTCGCGCCGCGGTACACGTTCTTTCAGCCGCGCGGCAGCCGCGTGGAGAGCCTCACCGGCGGGATGTTGTTCGACGGCACCTGGGACTACCGCAACTTCATGCGGCGCGGCGACGCACGGGACAAGAAGCTCCACTTCAACGGCGACGCAACGCTCAAGGGTGGGTGGACCGTCGGCGGCTCGCTCCTGCTTGAGACCTTCGGCTATGACCCCGACTTCTATGAGCCGAACTATCGCGTCGAGGTGCCCCTCGGCGCGGGCGCGACGGACACGGTCCCGTTCGTCGGCACACCGCGTCTCCCGAATCGAGACTGGGCGATCCGGTTCGGCACGCCCCGATTCAAGTACTTCCAGTTCTCGACGTTCTTGCTCTGGGGCATCGACGAGAACTTCTACGAGTGGGCGACCGCCGACATCTTCTTCGGCTCTGTGACGCTCACGGTCCGTCCGTCGGAGCGCCTCCGGGTGGATGGGAGCTGGCAGATGCAGCAGTTCGATCGCCGGACCGATGGTTCGAAGGTCGGGATGCTGCGGAATCCGCGACTCAAGCTCGAGTATCAGGTCTCTCGCCCGTTCTTCGTTCGCGCGATCGGGGAGTACACCGCCGAGAGCGTGGATGCACTGCGTGACGACACCCGCACCGGGTATCCCCTACTCGTCCGGAACAGCGCTGGCGTGTTCGAGCGCGCCCTGGAGTCCCGGTCGAACCGGCTGCGCGGCGATCTACTCCTGGCGTACCGGCCGACGCCGGGGACCGTCGTGTACGTCGGCTATGGCGCGCGGATGACCGAGCCCGAGGCGTTCCGCTACGAAGGCATCAGGCGGACCACCGACGCCTTCTTCCTGAAGGCATCGTACCTGATCCGGAACTAGCCGGGGGGCCTGAGGATCTCGGCCGCAGCGCTCACCAGCGCCGCAGCCCCGTCCGCTTCGGCGACGATGGCTCGGCACCCCACCTCACGGGCCCATTCGTGCGCGCCAGTGTCGGTTTCGCCGGTGAACGCGATGGCCGGGATCTCGGTCTCGAGCGCGAGGTGCTGCACCAGCGTGTAGCCGTCGAGGCGCGGCAGGACGAGTTCCGTCACGACCAATGCTGGGCGCAAGCGCTTCGCCGCGAGGAGCGCCGCCTCACCATCTGCCGCCTCGATGACGGCGAAGCCGGCATCCTCCAGCGCCGTCCGAAGGGCACGACGCATCTCTCGGTCGTCGTGCGCCAGCAGGATTCGCAGCGCACCAGCGAGGACCTGCGAGCGCCGCGGCAGGGGCTTCTGCGGTGTTGCAGCAACGGTCGGCGGCGTCGACGCGCTCGGTTCCGCGGCGCGCGGCGGGGGGTTACCCGAGCGCAGCGCGGCAAGCACGGCATCCACATCCGCCTGTCCCGCGCCTTCCTCCGATGATGGAACGGGGACGTTGTCCAAGAGCTCGCCCAGCGACGTCTGTCCCTCGAGCACCCGCCGGACCCCACCCTCCCACATCGTGATCATCCCGCCGCGCTTGGCGATCTCCTGCAACTCAACTCGATCGGCGCGGCGGGAGATCGCGGTCCGGAGCTCGTCGGAGACCACCAGGACCTCGGCGACGACCATCCGTCGCCGGTATCCCGTGCCGCGACACGCATCGCACCCCTGAGCGCGACGCAGCTTCTCCGTCTTGCGGCCCATCAGCAGGAGTTGCTGGGTCGCGGGCACGTCGGACAGCGAGGTCGGCGTGGCGCAGGCCTCGCAGAGCCGTCGCACGAGTCGTTGGGCGATCACGCCCTTCAGTGCTCCACCGAGGGCGCCCATCTCGACGCCCATCTCGGCCAGTCGGGTGATCGCCGATGGAGCGTCGATCGTGTGCAGCGTCGAAAGGACGAGATGACCGGTGAGTCCCGCTTTCACCGCGATACCGGCGGTCTCGCCGTCGCGGATCTCACCGACCAGGATCACGTCGGGGTCCTGACGCATGATCGACCGCAGCGCGGCGGCGAACCCGAGACCGGAGCGCTCGTTCACCTGCACCTGATTGATCCCCTCGACGTGGTACTCGATCGGGTCCTCGACCGTGACGATGTTCGTCGTCGCTGACCGGACATGCTCGATCGCCGAATAGAGCGTGGTCGTCTTGCCAGATCCGGTGGGCCCCGTCACGAGGACGATCCCTTCATTCTGGGAGAGGAGCTTGTCGATGCGGTGGGATTCGCTCGGCAGGAAGCCCAGCGATCCAAGCCCTTCGGTCGTCGCGCGGGTGTCGAGCAGGCGGATCACCGCCTTCTCGAGTCGATCGTTCAGCGGGAGCGTCGACACCCGGAGATCGACAACGCGGTCATCGAACTTCGTGGAGGCGCGGCCGTCCTGCGGTCGGCGGCGGTCCGCGATGTCGAGTCCGGCGACCACCTTCAGTCGACTCATCACGAGTGGAGCGAGATCGCTCGCGATCCGCGTCACGTCGTGCAGCACACCGTCGACCCGATATCGCACGAGGAGGGCGTCTTCCTTCGGCTCGAAGTGCACGTCGCTCGCGCCCTGATCGAGTGCGTCCACGATGACCCGATCGAGCGTGTCGCCGACGGTACTTCGCGCCGGGGCAGTCCGGGGACCGGAGAGCCCGTCGCGCACGACCCACTCGATGCGTGCCGCCGCGACCGCCCCGGTCGGCGCGTCCTTCACGCCGTAGATCCGTTCGTGGGCCCGGCGCAGGTCGACGGGGGGCGCGACGAGGAGACGGATCCGCAGCGTCGAGGCGAAGGCGAGGTCTCGTTCGAGGTGCACCGCCATCGGATTCGACGTCGCGACCTCGAGGACAGAGCCCACGAGGCGGATCGGTACGACGCCATAGCGGCGCGCCAGCACGGGGCTCAAGAGTCGGGCATTCGACTTTCCCAGCGTCGACACATCGCTCGGACTCGCCCCCGACACACCGCAGACGATCTCGATGAGTTCCTGCGTGGTGGCGCCGGCCTGCTCCGCGCTCTCCCACGCGGTGGGCGCAGCCCGAAGCCGATCGACCGCGGAGTGTCCAGCCTGCCGCAACGCGTCGAGGAGCCACCGGTCCGGCCACGGCACGCGCGACTCGCGCGTCGCCCGCATCTCGGCGTCGGTCATCTTGGGGCTCCGGGGTGGCTGGCGGTGGGCGGAGAACCGGTGCCGGGTAGATAGTGATTCAGCGAGGTGGGCGCCAGTGTGCCGAGGACGCGATCCCGCTCCACGCGCACTGCACGCCGGGCCTTCGAGATCGCCCGGCGAGTGCTCTCCGATGGGCCCCCGAGCTCGAGGTCAGTGAAGGACTCGAGTGCGTTCTCGTACCAGTTCGCCCACGTCTCGACGATCTCACGTTCGTCGGCGGGCGTTCCGCCGGCGGCCACCGCTTCGAGGCTGATCCGCCCCTCCGCCGCGAGGCGCTGCACGGCGGCGCGTTCGACCTCCTCGACCAAGGCTCGAGTCATCGCGCGGTTCGGCGCCGCCAGCGCGAGCGCCGACACGAGGGCCGTGATGCCGACATTCCGCAGTTCGTCGGCCGAGACCATCTCGATGCGGTCGCGATCGGTGTGGTAGAACTGATCGGTGAAGTGCCAGAAGAGGAGGCCCGGCTTCTTGGCGCGGAGGAACGGCGTGTGGTCGCTGCCGCCCTCGAAAGGATTGGTCCGCACGACCCAACCAGTGGTCGCTGCCTGCTCGAGCGCGCGATTGAGGACGTAGTCATTGAAGTAGTGCGGCGTCAGATCCTCTTTCTTGATCGGGCTGCCCCCCCATTCGCTATGCTGGTCGTCGCCGCGAGTCCAGATCGCGGAGGGGTCGGGCATCTTCTCGATCAAGAAGGTGCCGCCGGTCTTCTTCGTGTCCTCGCCGACCATGTCGAGCGAAAGCCCCCACTTGATCCCTCTCGCCCGCGCCGTGTCCTGCGTGATGTACCGGTCGGTGGAACTGATCTCGAGGCCCCAGAGGAAGGTGATCGTGCGGGCGGGCGAGACGCGCTCCTCTCGCACCAGCGAGGCCGCGACCCGCGCCATCTCGACCTGCGCACCGACGCCGGAGGCGTTGTCGTTCGCGCCCGGCTCCTGCACGTGCGAGCTGAACACGAACCGCTCGCTCGCGTGAGACGCCCCGCGCACCTCGGCGATCACCGCCTGCTCGATCGCGTTCGACGTCCATCTCACATCGGTGCGGACGCGCACGCGCGCCGGCGTTCCGCTCGCGATGCCGCGCGCGACTGCGACTCGCACCCGATCCCGCGCCTCCGTCGACAAAGCGATGCCCCACGCCTTCGCGGCGGTGTCGCGCGACACCCCGCCGAACTGGATGGACGTGCGATTCCGTTCCGGTTGGAGATAGGCGGGCAGCGAGTAGCCCAGCACGCCGAGCGCGCCCCGGCGCACCACGGCCTCATTGAAGAGCCGACCAACGCCCGCCTCGGCGAACACGACCTTCCCGCGAACGCTCGCTGCGTCGAGCTCGGCCGGCGTCCCCTTGCCGCCGTCCACGAGGTCGGCGGTCGTACCCTCGACTCCCGTCGAGAAGGAGTTCGTCGCCAGCATGTTCCTGTTCGTCGCGAACCGAAGTACCGGCGCGTCCTCGCCGACGATGTCGAGTGCGGCATCGACCGGCTCCCAGGCCGGCTGTGCCATCGGGTACCGCTCGACGCGATAGGTCAGCCGGTCAGCGGCGCCTGCGCGGTCCTCCCTCGTGTACCCAGCTGCCTCGAGGCGCTGGACGATGTGCGCGATCGACGCATCGAATCCCCGATTCCCCGGCCAACGCACGTACTGGTCGAGAAAGGCGACGGTCGCGAAAGCACTGTCACCGGATATGCGCGGGGCGACGAGTGCGTGGAGCCGCGCAGTCGGCGATGCTGCGACCGGGGCGGGGGACTGTGCCGGCAGGCACCCCGTCGTGCCGATGAGCAACAGCGCGGTGCAGACGGTGAACGGGTGTTTCATCACCTGAAATTACCCCGCGGACTGGCGCCCCGCGATCACGCGCACTATTCCTTCAGGCGATAGCCGCCAGGGGTACTCCGCGCGAGCGGGGTTGAGAAAGTCCCTTGGAACCTGACCCGGTCAAGACCGGCGTAGGGAGTGCGGCGAGTGTCGTGTCTGCTCCCTGAGCCACGTCACACGCACACTCCGGACACTCTCACGAGGCATCCGGCGATGTGTGGATGGACCCGCAGTTCTGGCGCGACACTGGTGCTCGCGCATCTCTTCCTGGCGCCTCTCGTCGCGCAGGACTCGACACGCACGCCGGCACCGAAGGACACACTGGAGTCGGTCGTCGTGCGTGCGGTGCGCGCCGGCGCCGCCACGCCGGTCTCGCAGTCGACGCTCGATCGGCAGACCATCGAGCGCACGTATGCCGGCCAGGATGCCCCTCTCGCACTCCTCGGGCTCCCCTCGGTCACCGCCTCCTCCGATGCTGGTGCCTTCTCCGGTTACAGCTCGATCCGCCTGCGTGGCATCGACCAGACGCGGCTCGCGATCTCGATCGACGGCGTTCCGCTGAATGACCCCGAGGATCAGGTCCTCTACCTCTCGAACGTCCCCGACTTCATGAACTCGATGCAGTCGGTCCGCGTGCAGCGCGGCATCGGGTCGAGCGCCTTCGGCACGACACCCTTCGCCGGTTCACTGGCCTTCGAGTCGCTTCCGATCGCGGTCACTCCGCGCTTCGCCGAGGCGCAACTGACCGTCGGCTCGTGGGGCACGCAGCGCGTCAGCCTCGAGGGTGCCACTGGCCTTCGCGGTCCCGTGGCCGCCTACCTCCGCGTCTCCGGGCACGAGACGGACGGATTCCGCCGCCACTCGGGAAACCTCGCGAGTTCGGCCTTCACGAGCGTCGGGTGGTTCGGCGCGAACGACGCGCTCAAGTTCACAGGATTCGCTGGTCGCTCGAGGACGCACCTCGCCTACTACGCCGCCAGCGCGGCCGAGGTCGCCGCCGACCCGCGGACGAATCCGATGTCCACCGACGAACGGGATGACTTCACGCAGTCGATGGCGAGTCTGCAATACACCCGCGTGCTGGCCGACGGCGCGACCATCACCACGACGGTGTATCGCAATGCCGCCGGAGGCAACTACGATGTCGTCGTGGGGAGCGAGCTCTGGAACTTCAACCTCGACCACGGCTGGCTCGGGCTCCTGAGTACGCTCTCGATCGAACGGGACGGACTCTCCGTGGTCTCCGGCGCACACGTCAGCGCCTACCACCGCGACCACTTCTTGTACGTGCGTCCCGACCTCGCCTCGCGCGTCTACGACAACACTGGGTTCAAGGATGAGCAGAGCGCCTTCGCGAAGGCGACGCTGACCCGCGGCGCCGTCGACTGGACCGTCGACATGCAACTGCGACGATCCGTCTTCCGGTACCGGCCGACCGCGGGCACCGCCATCGGGGAGCCTGAGATCGACTGGATCTTCCTCAATCCGAAGCTCGGCGTTTCGTGGCGCGCCTCACCGGTGCTCACTGCCTTCGCATCGGTCGGACGGTCGGGGCGCGAACCGACGCGGACCGATCTCTTCGCCGGCGCCGACGATCTCGACGCGAGCAGTGCAGCCGAACTGCTGCCGTTGGACCAGGTGCGTCCCGAACGGTTGACCGATCTCGAGGCCGGCGTTCGGGTCGAGCGGGCGCGCTACACGCTCTCGACGAACCTCTTCGCGATGCTCTTCCGCGATGAGATCGCGCCGATCGGCGCTCTGGCGATCACCGGCAACCCGCTCCGCCGGAACGTCCGCCGCAGTTCTCGGATCGGGGTCGAGGTCGAAGGAATGTTGCAGGCGACTGAGCGACTCCGGCTCACCGGGAACGCGATGCTGATGCGCGCTCGCATCGCCGAGTATGTGGACTCGCTGAGTGGCACGACCTATCGCGACGTGCCGCCGCTCCTCTCACCGGCTGTCATCGCCAACGCGCAGGCGATCTGGAGGGCTCGCCAAGGAGTCGATCTCTCGTTCAGCGCGCGCCACGTCGGACGGTCCTACCTGCGGAACGACGGCGATGTGGGGCTCGCTCTCCCTGCCGCGACCCTCGCCGACGCGGTGGCCGCCCTCTCGTTCGGCCGGCATTTATTGCGTCTGCAGATGCAGAATCTCTTCGACACGACGGCCTATGGGAGCGGCTATTCCGACGGCGTGACGAGGTATCTCTTCCCAGTGGCCACGCGCACCGTGCTCGCAACGCTGACCATCGCCTTCTAGCTTCCGACCAATGCCGGATCGACCGAAGGGGATCGCCGAGGAACTGAAGCAGAACCGCTCCTTCTCGACGGCCGCGGAGGAGGCGGTCGTCTCGGTGCTCCGGTCGGCGGCGTTGGTGCGTCGCGCCCTCTCGGCCAGGGTCGAGCCGCACGGGGTTTCGGTCCCACAGTACAATGTCCTCCGGATCCTCCGCGGCGCTGGTGTAGCGGGGCTGCCGACGCTCGCCGTCCGCGACCGTCTCATCGAGGAGGCCCCGGGTGTCACCCGCCTCCTCGACAAGCTGGAGACTGCCGGCTACGTACGGCGTGACCGCGAGGGACGTGATCGGCGGTGCGTCCAGTGTCACATCACCGCGGCGGGCCTCGCGCTCCTCGAACGCCTCGAAGCGGCCGTGCACGAGGCCAATGCGTTCGTAGCCGTGGGGCTGCCCGATCCGCGCGATCAGCACCGACTGAACGAACTCCTCGCGCGCCTCCGCGAGGGATTCCGCTAGCGCCTCATCTGGCGGATCCGGGCGACGCGGTCCCCTTCGAGGATCCCGTCGATGACCCCGATCCCGTCGATCACCTCGGCGAAGACCGTGTAGTCACGGTCGAGACGCGGATTGTCCTTCAGGTTCACGAACCACTGCGCATCGCCGGTGTCGTGCCCTCGCGTGCTCATCCCGACGGTGCCGCGAACGTGCGAGACGGTGCCGAGTTCGTCGCGGAAGAACTGTGTCGCCCCGACGTACTCGTTCGCGCCCGGTCCCAGTCCCTGGATCACGAAGTCGTGCTCGACCCGATGAAAGGTGAGGCCGTCGTAGTCGCCGGATCGGGCGAGGGCGAGGACGCGCGCGGCCATCATCGGTGCGACATCGCCACGGAGACGCACCACGATGGTGCCCCCTCCGCTCGCCTTGTCGATGGTGACGCGGAGCTTGATCTCCGCGCCGAGGGCCAGCCCTACAGCGTGCGGGGGGAGGGAGAGCAACGGTGGTGGAGGCCTGTCCGCGGTCGCACTTCGGCCGGCGGCCTCGAGCAGCGCAACCCGGGCGTCGCGCTCTGAGGCATTCGCGCGAGCGACGAACCGCTCGAAGACGCGGTTCGCAGCCGCGGCGGCACCCGGATCGGCCGTGCCCTTCAATGCGATCGCCGCGGCCCGCACGACCTGAGCCCCCTGCCGGTCGAGCGCCCGAACGAAGAGCGCGTCGTCCGCGTGCCCCGTGAGTCGCGAGAGGGACTCGATCGCTACCTCCGCGACGTTGTCGTTCGCGTCGCGGGCCAGTTGACGGAGGATCGTGGTGTCGGCGATGATCGCGGCCGCTCGGGCGACGTATTGCCTGATCTCCCAGGTGCGATGGCCCGAGAAGGAGGCGAGTCGGCGCCGGGCTTCGTCAGGGCGCAGCCGCGCCAGCGCCACGATGGCGTGGGCGGCAGCGTGCCAGGAGACCTGGCCAGCGCGGCGCTTCGTCGTGTTCGTGGGAAGGGAATCCGCCATCGCGTGTAGCCGGGCGACGAGCACGTCGTCGGTGGAACAGGCGGCGCGCACGAGATCGAGGGCGCGCAGCCGAACGGCCCACACACTGTCCATCATCGCGAGACGCATCGCGATGCAGTCATCGCGCAGCGGCGCCAGCGCGCGATAGCGCACTCGCCAGGCCGGCTCGACCCAGGTCGGCGGCGGTCGCAGTCGGGGGAGGGAATCCCGAGCACCGTAGAGCGGGTCGCGGATCCGGCCACGGGCGCGTTGGGCGAGTGCACGCACGCGGGGATCGGTGTGCGATGCCCCTTCGCCGAGCGCCGCGTCGGACGAGTCCCGTCGATCCTCCGCGAGGAGGATCCGGCCGACCAGCCCCGAGTCGGCGCGTGTGAGCAGTGGCGCGGCCTGACCCAGTGCCTGGGCGGGGGTGAGAGCGAGAGCGAAGGTGAGCGCGGCGACCGCCATTCGAGCGTTCATAGGATGGTATTGTAGGCCCGAGGCGCGATGACGGACAGTTGCGCGCTTCCCGCCCGCGTCCCGCCAGGGCAACTTTCTCGCGATGCTCTTCCTCAAGTTCCTCCAGTCGCTGGTCAAGGCGCTGAACTCCGACGGCACGCCGGGGCAGGTGGCGGCGGGGATGGCGCTGGGACTCGCCTTCGGCCTCACCCCGCTCGCGAGTCTCCACAACCTGCTTGTCCTCGCGGTCGCGATGCTCACTACCGTGTCGTTCCCCGGGGTGATGCTCGGATGGGTGATCGCGGTGCCACTCGGATTCATGTTCGACCCGGTCTTCGACCGCGTGGGAATGGCGATCCTCACCCGGGACGGGCTCGCGCCCTTCTTCACCTGGATGGTCAACACACCGATCATCTCCTTCTTGCACCTGAACAATTCCATCACCCTTGGCAGTCTCGTCTGCTGGTTGATCGTACTGGTCCCAGCGTTCTTCCTCTTCCGGTGGCTGGTGAGTCGCTACCGGTCGGACATCTACGCGAAGCTCGAGCAGTACAAGTTCTTCCAGGCGATCAAGGCATCGAAAGCCTGGAGCGTCTACCAGCTCTTCCGCCCGTGAAGCACATCCGCTGGAAGGCCCTGCTCCCGCTGACGGTCGTCCTGCTCCTGCTCGTCGGAGGGATGACCCTGTTCGTTGACCCGGTGACGCGTCGTGGCGTCGAGAGCGCGGGCACGTCGATGGTCGGCGCGAAGGTGGACCTCCGCCGCGCCGATGTGAGGCTCATCGATGGCACCGTGCGGTTCGAGGGGCTCGCGGTCACCGATCCCGGCGCCCCGATGACGAACCTCTTCGAAGCGGAGCAGATCGTCTTCGCCGTCGAGATCCTCCCCGCGTTGCAACGCAAGATCGTGATCGACACGATGGCGGCGCGTGGCATCCGCTTCGGGACGCCTCGCGCGACATCGGGTGCGATCCCGGTCGATCCCGCCGACACGCTCGATCAAGGCCCGTCGGTGATCCGGAAGGCGGTGGATGAATGGCGCGCGCAGGTGAGAGTGCCGCCGATCTCCCTCGCCACGCTCACCCAGTCGGTGAATGTCGCGGGGATCTCCGCCGAGAGTCTTGCGACGCTGCGGGCCGCGCGCTCCGCCATCGCCTTCGCCGATTCGGCCCGCACGCAACTCCTCGCCGACCTGCAGGCTCTCGATCCGCGACCCACGGTGGATTCCGCCGAGGCGCTGGCGAATCGCCTTCGCACGGCGAATCTCGGCACCCTCGGGATCGCGGGGGCGCGGCAGGCCGTGACCGATGTTCGTCGCACCGTCCGCGAGCTCGACCAACTGAACGACCGCCTGAAGTCGTTCGAAGGCGAGGTGAAGGGCGATGCGAAGGGGCTTGGAGCGCGGCTCGAGGCGATCCCCGCTGCGCGCCAGGCCGACTACACCTACGCCCGTTCGCTGCTGCAACTGCCGAGCTTCGAGATCCCGACCATCGGACCCCAACTCTTCAGCGACCTCTTCGCCGAGAAGATCGGCGAGTTGATGTACTGGGTGCGATTGGCCGAGCGATACGTGCCCCCCGGCCTGCGACGTCAGATGCAACCGGGAGCGAAGCGGGTGCGGGCGTCGGGGACCGACGTGCTCTTCCCACTCGAACGGACCTACCCCGACTTCCTGATGCGGCTGGGCGAACTCTCCCTCGCGATCGGAGGAGAGGGCGCATCGACCGGCGAATACTCGGCGCGTGTCGTCGGGCTCACGACCCAGCCGACGGTGTACGGGGCGCCGACCCGTTTCGCGGTCGAGCGGACGGCGGGCGTGGTCGGGCCGCGCGATGCGAGCATCAGCGGTTCGCTCGACCATCGTGGGACGCCGGTACGCGACTCGATCGCTGCGCGTCTCACCGGCGTGCCGCTCCCCACTCTGCCGCTCAAAGGCCTCGGTGTGACGGTCGCCCTCAACGACGGTACCTCCGAGCTGCGACTCGCGCGGGCGGGCGACGCGATCGACGGGAGCTGGCGGTGGCGCGCGAACGGCGTGACGTGGAGCCGGGACTCGGTGAGTCAGCCGCGCTCCAGCTCACCGTCGATGCGCTTGGTCGAGGATGCCCTCTGGCGGGCGATGAGCCGGATCGGTGACGTCGAGATCGAGGCGAAGTTCAGCGGCACCCTCAAGCGACCGGCCCTCTCGATCAATACCAACATCGCTGACGCGATCGCCAGTGCGCTCCGCGAACAACTCGGCGAGGAGGTCCGGCGGGCCGAGGCACAGGTGCGCGCGAGGGTGGACCAGCTGGTCGAGGCGAAGGTCGCTGAGGCGCGGGCCGAGGCCGAGAAGGTGCGGGCCGACGTGCAGGGCCGCGTTGACGCCGAGCGGGCGAAGCTCGAAGCGCAGAAGACCGCGCTCGAGGCGAGGCTGCGCGAACTGGTGCGGATCCCCGGGATCGGTTGAGGGGTCCCGCGTTCAGCGCGCGGGCGGGACCATCTTCCAGAAGCTGATCCCGCTCGGCTGCTGTCCGACGTCCACGGTGCCGACCTTCTGCCGTGCGAGCAGGTCGAAGACGTCCACTTTCCCCGGCTGCGCTCCCACGCCCTCACTGGTGATGAAGGCGTACTTCGAATCCGGTGAGAGCGTCACGCCGTGCGCGAGGTTGTTCGACGTTGGGAGTTGGGCCAGGCTCGCGCCACTGGCGAGGTCGAAGACCTCGATCTTGTGGCCCTGCTTGAGCGTTGCGACGAGCAGCTTGCCGTCAGCGGTCACCGCGAGGTTGTAGGGGCCTCGCCCCGTCTTGAACCGGCGTGTGATCGCCCACGCCGACCCATCCACCTCGACGATCTCGTCGGCCTTGTTGCAGGCGACGTAGATGCGCGACCCGTCGGGCAGGGGCTGCGCCCAGGTCGGCGAGCAGCTGTTCGGCGTCATCGCGTGCTTCATCCCGTCCATCGCGAGGTAGCCGACGTCCGCCGGGTCGCCACTCTTCCCCTTCGACGCGGACTTCGCGCCCTCGATCCAGTGAGGGATCATCAGGTGCTCGCCGGAAGGGTCCCGCGGCCCCTCCTTGCCCTTCGCGAGCGAGAATCTCCGGCTCACGGCCAACGCCTTCGTGTCGATCTCGACCAGTTCGTCATCCATCATGCAGCCCGAGTACTGCCGACTGCCGTCCGCCGTCAACCGACTCCCGTGCGGCATCGTGCAGGTGACGATCCGCTTGACCTCGGTCATCGAGGGCACGTACACGGCCGAGATCGAACTCGGCACCATATCACCGTGCAGGTTGAAGTTCGCCGAGAACATCCAGCGCCCGTCGGGCGTGATGTCGAGGGAGGCGGGGAAGTTCCCGAGGAGGAGCCCAGGCGCGACAAGGGTATCGGGACCGAGTTCATAGACCCAGTACTTCCCGTCGGGAAAGCCGTGGCCGGTCGTCATATGGAGGTAGCGGCCGTCGCGCGAGATCTGGAGTCCGTGCGGGCCCTCCATCTCGGCCGCGAGTTCCCCCACGTACAGCGTGCGCTCGACCACCGTGCCCGCCGGACCGAAACGGATGCGGTACACCTCATCGGATGACTCGGCTCCTGCGTAGACGTAGTAGTCGTTCAGTGGAGGCGCGGGCCGCGCTGCGGCCTGTGCCCGCGTCGAGGGGGCCGCCACAAGGGCCGCAACCGTGAAGATCGAAGCGACCAAGGCGTTGCGGCGTATGTGATTCAGTGGCATCGTCCGTAGGGCTCCTGACGGGCTGGCGCGCGTGACATTCATCGGAGAGAGCGAGATGCGTCGTAGGATGCTAACACTTCCCATCGGTATCGTCACGCGGGCGCTTCTCGCTTCCGCCATCGTTCCGGTGATTCTCGGTGCCCAGGCCGTTCCGGGCGCGCCCCAGGTCCCGGTCGCACGGCTCGTCGCCGAACCTGCGGCACTGTCGCTCCGCGCCGGGACTCCGGCGAACTTCCGGGTGCGCGCCTTCGACGCGGCGGGTCGCGAGATCCCGAGCGCTTTCGTGCGGATCCAGGGGAGCAACCGGGCACTCCGGTTCTCCGACACCTCAGTCGTCGCGGCCGCCGCCGGGAAGTTCGAGGCGACGGCCTTCGCCGACGGCGCCAACGGCGAACGCGTGACGATCACGATCGCGATCGCCGTCACCTGGCCGACCCTTAATCGGATCGCGATCGAATCGGAGACCACGCCGCTCTTCGTGGGTCTCACGCGGTCGGCGAAGCTCAAGGGATGGCACGCCGACTCCACCGAGCGACCGGCACTGAGCGCCTCGTGGCGGACCTCGAACGTCTCGGTCGCCACCGTGAATCGGTTCGGCGATGTGCTCGCGAAAGCGCCTGGCACGGTGCAACTCACCGCCGAGGCGGAAGGGCAGAGAGCGACGTGGCAGTACACGGTGGTGCCGAATCCCGTCGCCCGGATCGAGATGGCGATCGCCGAATCACAAATGCGCACCGGTGACGTGATCCATCTCAAAGCCGAGGCGAAGCGATCCAATGGCCAGGTCGTGCAGGGTGTTCCGATCACCTGGAGCTACACCTACACGCCCGACGACTCGATCGCGCCGGCGGGGATCCCGGGCGGAGCGGGGATCGTCCAGTTCGACCGATTCGCGGCGAACTATCCTGGGCGATACGTGCTGATCGCGCAGGCGGCCGGTGCCTCCGCGCAGATGACGATCCAGGTGAATCCGCGCGACGTGCGCCAGCGCATTCAGGTCAGCAGCCGAGGCACGATCAACTCGACCCACACCTCCGACCTCTGGCCCTGGACCGGCAAGGATGGGCGCGACTACGTCCTCGTCGGCACCTGGGGCGGTGACGGCTACGGGTTGATCTTCGACATCACCGATATGGACAACATCGTCAAGACCGACTCGATCAAGGTCGATGCGCGAACGATCAACGATGTGACCGTCTCGCCCGACGGTCGCTACGGCGTCCTCTCGCGCGAAGGGGCGTCGAATCGCGTGAATGGCGTCGTCATCCTCGACCTTGCCGTGCCGGCGCACCCGACGATCGCCTCGACCTTCGACCAAGAGCTCACCGGCGGCGTGCACAACATGTTCGCGACGAATGACTACCTCTTCGCGATCTCGGGTGGTGCCAAGTACGTCATCATCGATGTCAAGGACATCTACAAGCCGAAGTACGTGAGCGAGTACCGCCATCCGAACGCCCGGATCCACGACCTCTGGGTGCGCGACGGCATCGCCTACTCGGCGCAGGGAGGGGTCGGCGTCGTGGTCGTGGACGTCGGGAACGGGAAGTACGGCGGGTCGATCGAGAATCCCAAGCTCATCACCACGTACAAGGTGAACTCGGGACACGAGATCTTCCCCTATTTCCAGAAGAGCACCGGCCGCACCTATCTCTTCATCGGCGACGAGGAGATGAGTCGCCGCGGTCGCGTCTTCGAGGGCTCGGGCTACTCCCTCTCCGGGGCCGATGGGAAGCCGCCGCGAAACGGGGTAGCGCAGACGTCGGGCGGGTACACCCACATCGTCGACTTCACCGACCCGATGAAGCCGATGGCCGTGGGCCGCTATCATCTCGAGGACTATGGCTCGCACGACATCATCGTCGAGGACGACGTCCTCTATCAGGCCTACTATGACGGCGGCGTGCGGATCGTGGACGTGTCGGGCGAGTTGATGGGGAACCTCGAGCACCAGAGTCGCGAGATCGCGGTCTTCAAACCCTACGACCCGCAGGGCTACACGCCCAACGCGCCGTTCGTGATGAATGCGATGCCGTGGAAGGGGCGGGTCCTCTTCTCCGACTTCAACTCCGGGCTCTGGGCGGCGAAGCTCCTGCCGCGGCCGACGGTCCAATAGGCGCTTGGCATTCCCCACTCGGCCGGCCGCGCTCGCGGCCGCGGTCGCGGCCGCGGTCGCGGCCGCGGTGCTGCTCGCTGCGGCCTGTGACCGGGCGCGGACCGCGCCGGCGATCGGCTTCTCCTACAACTGGGGCGATGAGTCCTTCGCGCAGTTCCTGCGCGAGGAGATCGAGCGCACGCGTCCCGAAGGGGGCGCCGTCATCCGTCTCATCAACGTGGATTCGGGCGGGTGGCAGGCCCTCGGTGCGTCGGCCCTGGCGGCCGAAGTGCGGCGGGCACGCACGCTCGCTGACGATCCCGATGTAGTGGTGGCGGTCGGGCCCGGCGGTAGCCGCGAGGCGCTCCTCGTGGCACCGGTCTACCGTGAAGTCAGCCTGATGGATCTCGTGCCGACCGCCACTAGTCGTCTGCTCGAACCGATGAGCGAGTGGAGTCCGGTCCTCGCGCCGAACGATTCACTGCAGGGGGAGTTCATCGGTCAGTTCGCCGACAGCGCGCTCAAGGCGAAACGGGTCGCGATCTTCTACGTGCCGGATGAATACGGGATCGGGCTGGCCTCGGGCACGGCGGCCGCGATCGAACGGCGCGGCGCGCGGGTCGTCCTGCAGACACCGATGCGGCTCACGCTCGACTGCATCGTCCCGAACAACGATTCGATGTACCGAACGCTGGTCGATCAGGCCGAGGCTCGTCTCGCGCCTGATGTCGCGGTGATCGCAGCGCGAACGGTCGAGGCCGCTTGTCTCACGCGGATCCTCCGTGACCGGTGGCCTCGCCTGCCGATCATCGCCGGCGACGGTACGCTCCCGATCAAGAACTTCTTCGACCGCGCCGGATCGCGGACCGACGGCGTCCACATCGTGGAGTTCTGGCATCTCGACCCGACCAGTCAGGCAGCGCTGGACTTCGTCCAGCGGTTCGAGCGAGCGGTCGATCGCCCGCTGCGCCACGCCGACGTGGTCTACTTCGATGCGACGATACTCGCCGCGACCGCGATCCGGCAGGGGGGCGCGACGCGCGAGGGGACGCGCCGCTATCTCCGGTCCCTCGGCGCGGAGCGACCGCCCTATCAGGGCCTCTCAGGACCGATCGCGTTCACTCCCGGATTTCCCCGGCCGATCCTGATGATCCGCCTCGACGGAGGCCGCTCGACCGTGGTGGCGGGCCGATGAGCCGTCGCGCTGGCGTGGTGACGATCCGGACGATCCTGACGCTGCTCGGGCTCGCGGTGCTCGCCTACGCCGGCGGCATCGCGGTGCAAGTCGTCAGCGTCGTCCGGCCGGCCGCCCAGGACCTCAGGGGCCGTACTCGGGATCTGTTGCGCGATCACGATGCGATTGCGACGAACCTCCGGCGCGCCCAGATCCTCCGTCGCGAAATCTCGCTCCTCGTGCCGCCGAACGTGTCACTCCGCGGACTGGGTCCGGTGCGTTCGGTGGAGGCGCTCGAAGCGGACGCTCGGATGCTGGTGGACGCCGGCACCGGGCTGCGCACTTCGGTCGATCGCTCCGATGTCCCGTTCGAGATGCGCCTCCTTCTGGCGCAGGCGATCGAGCAGGAGGCCGCGGTCGCTGTGTTCCTCGTCGAAGCGCTGCGGGCCGTTGAACTTGGGCGCGGCACCAGCGCGATCGACGCGCTGAGGGCCTCGGGCCTCCGCTCTGACTCCTCGGCGGTGCTCCTCTCGCGGGCGCAAGCCGTCGCCCTCGAGGACTTGCTTCGGCGCGAAGACGGCCTCGAAGTAAGACTCCGGCGGCTCGTACAGTGGGCGATCGGATGGGCGATCGCTGGCCTGCTCCTCGGAGCGCTGGGCCTCTGGATCGTACGCCAACGGCTCTACATCCCGGTGCGCGAGATGGAAGTCGCGGTCCGCCGCATCACCGGCGGCGACCTCACCACCGAGGTTCCGGTGCCGCGCCTCGACGAGCTCGGCCGTCTCGCCTCGCATCTGAACGACATGACGGCCGTGCTGCGCGAGCGGGCCGGCGACGAACGCCGACGCCGCGAGAATCTCGTCGAGAGATTCGGCCGCATCCTCGACGCATCGTCGAACGAGATCTGCATCTTCGACGCCTCGACCCTGCGGCTCCTTCAAGCGAACCGCGGCGCCCGGGCGAATCTCGGCTACAGCGCCGAGGCGATGGCGGCGCTCTCCTTGCCCGACCTGCTCAGGGAGTACGACCGGCCCGCACTCGACTCCCTGCTTGGCCGGCTGCGCACCGGCGAGCAGACCCGCCTGCTGCTCTCGACTCGGCAGCGGCGCCGCGACGGCTCCACCTACCCGGTCGAGATGGCGCTCCAGTATTCGACCGAGGGGGAGTCCGCGGTCTTCGTGACCGTCGCCGAGGACGCCGGCGTGCGGCAGCGCGTGCGCGAGCTCGACCAGCACCTGCGCGACTTCGCCCTCGCCGAACAGAAGGTGCTCCTCGGCGGCGACCTCGATGCCGCCCTGCGCCTCATCGGCCCAATGGCGACCGAGGCACTGCGCGCTGCACGATTCGAGGTCTGGCGCGATGAGAGCGGCACCGAGCGGTGCATCGCGGCGTGGGATGCGCGGCTCGGTGTGCCCCTCGAAGGGGAAGCGCTGGCGGCGATCCCCTTGGCCTA
Organism: Gemmatimonadaceae bacterium; assembly: GCA_031430835.1. Taxonomy (GTDB): domain Bacteria; phylum Gemmatimonadota; class Gemmatimonadetes; order Gemmatimonadales; family Gemmatimonadaceae; genus Pseudogemmatithrix. Next base: position 73,279 of record JANPCH010000096.1, on the reverse strand, counting down.
CGATCCCCGCCAACTGGTCGTCCCGATCCGCGTTGCCGCTCGTCCCACTGGCAGGCTCCTCATCGTACCCAGTGACGGGGGAGGCGCCTGGAGCGCCGAGGAACACACGTTCGCCGGCTCGGTCGCGGAACTAGTCGCCCGCGCGATGGAAGCCGCCGAGCGCCGCGTCCTCGAGACCGCGCTTGCGCGCGCTCAGCGGATGGACTCGATCGGCCAGCTCGCCGGCGGTGTCGCACACGACTTCAACAACATCCTCACGGCGATCCTCGGGAACCTCGAGGCCTGCCGGATGGACCTCACTCCGGGCGATCCGATGGATGCCGCGCTCGCCGAGGCGGAACAGGCGGCCCTGCGCGCGGCCGATCTCACCCGACAGCTGCTCACCTTCGCGCGGCACCAGATCGTCGAAGTGCGGCTCGTCGACCTGAATGCCGCCACGCGCGACGCCGACCGCATGCTGCGCCGCCTGCTCGGCGCTGCCGTCGAGGTGCGCACGGACCTCGCGAGTGCGCTCGAGCCTGTGCGACTCGGTCCGGGGCAGTTCGAGCAGGTCCTCGTGAATCTCGCCGTCAACGCACGCGATGCGATGCCGGGCGGCGGCACCATCACGATCGCCACCTGCAACGTGACCCTCGGGGCAACCGAGCTCGCGAACATCCCCGGACTCACTCCAGGCCGGTTCGTCGAGCTCGCGGTCACCGACACCGGCGTGGGCATGCCGAAGGAGACGCTCGATCGAGTCTTCGAACCATTCTTCACGACCAAGTCGCTGGGGGAGGGAACCGGACTCGGACTGGCCGTCTGCTACGGCATCGTGAGGCAGGCAGGAGGCGAGATCACCGTGACGAGCGCACCCGGGCGCGGCACGAGCTTCCGCGTTTGGCTCCCGGCTGCCGAGGGGTCCCCCGAGCACTCGATTGAACGGAGTGCGGCGAAGTCGGCCGGCGGCAATGAGACCATCCTAGTGGTTGAGGACGAGAGTGCGATCCGAGAACTGCTCGTCCGCGCGTTGCGCGCGCGCGGCTACCACGTCCTTCAGGCCGCCGATGGCCGCGATGCCCTCGAGGTCGCCGCCGCGCATGATGGGAAGGTGGATCTGCTCCTTTCCGACGTCGTGATGCCGAGGATGAGCGGGCCAGACGCGGCGCGACTGATCAAAGCGGCGCGCCCCGGGCTCCGAACACTCTTCATGTCGGGGTATCCGGCCGGCGCGTTGTTCGACTCCGGCGCTATCGATGCGGTCGAGTTCCTTGCCAAGCCCATCACTCCCGATCAGGTGTGCAGGCGGGTGCGAGACGTGCTCGACGGGGGTGCCACGCCGACCGCCGTCACCACCTAGATTCCGGGCCGATGGACCGCCTCGTCGACTACTTCAGCGCGATCCCGTCGTCCCACCGCGCGCTCATCCTCGCGGGTGGGATCGCCTTCTTCTGGGTCTGGGAGAGCGCCGCTCCCCTCTTCCGCTTCGAGTATCGCAAGATCACGCACGCCGCCGTGAACATCTTCTTCACGGTGACGACGATCGTGGTGAACTTCGGCCTGGCCGTCATCCTGCTGCAGGCGTCGGACTGGGCCGTGCGGGAAGAGGTGGGTCTTCTTTTCCTCGCGCCGGGGCTCCCGCTCGTTGTCCAAGCGATCGGCGGACTCCTCCTCCTCGACCTCATCTCGGCCTGGCTCGCCCATTGGGTGCAGCACAAGACGCCGCTCCTCTGGCGACTGCACCTCATCCATCACTCCGATACCCACGTCGACACCACCTCGGCCAATCGGCATCACCCGGGGGAGAGCGTGGTGCGGTTCGTCTTCACGACGCTCGCGGTCGTGGTCACTGGAGCGCCGATGTGGCTGGTCTTCCTGTACCAGTCGCTGAGCGTGGTGCTGAGCCAGTTCAACCACGCCAACATCTCCCTGCCCGCGACGCTCGATCGGGTGATGGCGTGGGTGGTCGTGTCGCCCGACATGCACAAGGTGCACCACCACTTCCAGCTCCCATACACCGACTCGAACTACGGCAACGTCTTCTCGGTGTGGGACCGTCTCTTCGGGACCTTCCAGACGCTGGACCGATCGGCGCTACGCTACGGGATCGACACGCACCTCGACCCCAAGGAGCACACGAGCGTCGGGGCCCTCCTCTCGATGCCGTTCCGCCCCTACCGCAAGCCGCCGCGCTGAAGTCGCGACTCGAGGTTGCGCCGGACGTCGGGCCACTCGGCGCGAAGGATCGAGTACATCACCGAATCGCGCACCGTGCCGTCGCGACGCGCCTGGTGATGTCGGAGGATCCCATCGCGCTGGGCGCCGAGGCGCTCGATCGCGCGCTGTGACTCGAGGTTGAAGCGGTCGGTCCGGAGCCCGACCACCGCGCACCCGAGCGTGTCGAAGGCGTGCCCGAGGAGGAGAAGCTTGGAGGTCGTGTTCACGCCGCTGCGCTGTCGGCTCTTCGCATACCAGGTGTAACCGATCTCCACCCGGTCAATGGTCGCGACCACGTCGTGGTAGCGCGTCGTCCCGACGATCGTCCCCGATGCCAGCTCCCGCACCGCCCAGGGGAGCATATGGCCGGCGGCGGCGCCGCCGAGCGCGTCGGCGATGTATCGCTCGACCTCCTCGGGGCTGGGGACGCTCGTGAACCAGAGTTCCCAGAGATTGCCGTCGGCGGCCGCGGTCGCCAGGGCGGCGGCGTGGGTCGCTCCGAGGGGTTCGAGCCGGACGCCGGAACCCTCGAGTGTGACGGGAGATAGCGTGATCATCGGGCGGGAATCTAACGCCTTGGGCTGTGACTTGGCTCACCGGCCGAGTGGCGCCGGAGGCGGCACTCGTGACCCGGCGCGTGTATCATCCGTCGCAAGGAGTCGGCGCGCGACGGCCGGATTCCAACCCGAGCAGAGGATCCTCTTCATGCACTCCAGACTCTCCCGCTACTCCGCCGCTGCCGTTGCGGCACTCCTCCTTGGTGCCACGGCCTGCACTGAAGCCACTGGTCCGGTCCCGCTCGACGTGGCGGGGATGCAAGAGGACCTGATGGCCGGGACTGGAGCCATCTCGGCGCCCGCAACGAGGAGTCTCGCCGCACTCGGCGGCGACCTCGACGACGCACTGGCGGTGATGGGCGGTGGCTCGTCGGCGATCGACCTGCCGGCGGCACTCCTCACCGATCCGACCGCACTGATCGCCCGACGCGAGCTTCGGGCGCGGGTAGCGACCGACCTTGGCACCGCGTCGGCCATCCCGCTCCTCGCCCTCGGGAAGACCTTCGTGTACGACATCAACGTGGACCGCTACGGCGTCAGCGACCTCACGGGGGCACCGGGCAACGGCGTGCGCTTCCTGCTCTACGCCGTGGACGCGAGCACGCTCACGGTGATCGAGCCGCTCATCCAGACGGGATACGTAGACCTTACGCGGACCGCGACGGCGACCTCGGCGACCGCTCGGGTACAGGTCTACTCCTCTGCGCTGACTCCATTGAAGGTGCTCGACTACTCAGCGACGCTTTCGGGACCCCTTCTCGCACCGAACGTGCGGGTCTCTGGGTTCGCCCGAAACGGCACCGATTCGCTGGCCTTCAACCTCTCCTCGACGCTCACCCTCGCCACGCTGACGATCGACATCGATTGGCTGGCCGAAGTCCCGTCACGCGGTGTGGGGACGCGCGTACTCCAGACGATCGTCGGGGGCTCGAACGCCTTTGCGACGATCAACGGCCGGATCGCGGGACCGCACGGCGCGGTGCGGATCGAGGGGACGATCGTCGACGCGACTGGCGGTACGTTGACAGTGAAGGTGAACAACGAGACGTTCGCAACGATCGCGCTGGACAGCGGCGACGACGAGACTCCCGTCATCCTCGACGCCGGCGGCGCGCCGCTCTCGGCCGCCGAGACGCAGATGCTTGAACTGATGCTCTCCTGGTTCCGCGAGGCCTTTGAGATGTTCGCCAGCCTGCTGAGCCCGGTGCAGACGCTCCTCGACCTCGCCTTCTAGTCAGGGTTGAAGGACGAAGCCCCCCGGCGCGAGAGCGCCGGGGGGCTTCGTGTATCTCATCCTCAGCCCGCGACTACCACTGCCACGTCGGGCGCAACACCACCCACCAAGGCACGACCCCCGCTCCGTCGAGGCCGATCACCTTGTCGTTCCCGCCGACGATCATCGGGCCACCCGAACCCTCCACGATCGCGAGTACGCCGGTCGTGATCTGGTCCGCCGCGCCGCGTGACCATCCGGCGGTGTACGTCGCGTCGTTCTTGTAGGTCGACGGGGATCCGAACGCCGCGAGGAACTGGTTCATCGTCGCGATGCCCGTCGGGGTGAAGAATCCGTACCACTCGCCTACGTAGACGATCCGGCCTCCCTGCTTGACGAAGAGTCGCAGGAAGTCGATCTCGGCTGGTGTGTACGCCGTGACCGGCACCCACATCACGAGGACCTTGACGCCGAGCGGCACGAGGCCGGCGGTGAGTGTGCCGCTCGCCGAGTTGATGTTGCCGACGCCGTATCCGGCGGCGTTGAGGACCGCCTGGAAGTCTGGCAACAGGATCGAGGTCGCTGGGCTCGATCGGCCCCTGTCGACGTAGACCGTCGACTGGAAGGACCGGACCCCCATCCCCGTGAACTGCACGAGGTTCCGCGCGAGTTGCTGGTTCTGGGGATAGGCCAATGTCATGTAGTTGTAGAAGAGATTGATGTCATTGATGAAGACGACATCACCCGGCACCGATACCTCGAGCGACATATCGGTGTACGGGCTGTAGCCTTGCGACATCACGAACCAGTCGCCCGGCGTCGGGTCGTTGATCACGCAGTACTCGGGGTTGGCCCCGGTGTATGGCACGCAGTTCTGCGAGTCGTTGATCGGGTCGTACGCCACCGGGACCGCGCCGTACTTGAGGTACAGGTCGGGGTCGCCGCTGCCGGCGCTCTGCTTGACGACGAGCTGGCGTGACCCCGGCGGCACGTTGATCACCCAGTGCCGCTCGCTCTGCGAGGAATCGGAGACCGCCGGAGAGTTGAACGGCGACCCGACCGGGATCGGCGTCATCGCGCTTGCCCCGAACTCGCCGAATGTCTGGCCACCATCGGTCACCGCGCGGACCCGATAGTTGACGAACACGCCGCCGGGGATCCCGGTGTTCGGGAACGAGGTGGTGTTGGGTGCGAGTCCAGCGATCGGGACGTACGACACGCAGCCGGCGCCGAAGCAGCGCTCGAGAACGTACGCGGTCTCGATGTCCGAGTTGTCGCTCCAGATGATGTTGATGGCGTTCCGGCCCGTTGTGGTGGCGCGAACATTCGACGGGCCCACGAGGACCGTCGACCCGCTCGCTTCGTTCGAATAGGGCGAGGGGCCGGAGATGTTCTGGCCGCGGACGCGGAAGTTGAATTCCCGTCCGAATGTGATCGAATCCAGTTGGACCGAGGTGTTGTTCGCCGCGGTAGATCGCACCACCACGAAGTCGGTGCATCCGACGCCGGTGCACGCCTCGATCTGGTATCCCGCCTCGAAGTTCGAATCGTTCCACGAGAGATCGATCCGGCTACCCGTCACCGACGTTGCGACGAGGGCCGTCGGCGCCGTCGGGAGCAGGGTGTTCGCTTGGTCTTCGTTGGTGTAGGCCGATGCGCCGATGACGTTCAGCGCGCGGACGCGGTACCGGTACACGCCATTGAGCGAGACTCCGGTGTTCGAGTACGCGTTCGCGTTCGGTCCGAGCGTGGCGATCTCGACGAAGCTAGAGCACGCGAGACCCGAGCACCGCTCGACCCGGTAGCTTTGCTCGTTATTCGCGTTGTCCGTCCACACGAGGTCGATCTGTCCCGGGGCGACCGTCGTGGCGGCGAGGCTCGCCGGGTCGTTCGGGAGGAAGGTGTTCGCTTCGGTCTCGTTCGAGTTACCGCCGTCGCCGATGGTGTTGAATGGCCGCACGCGGAACCGGTAGACCGTACCGATGGTGAGTCCGGTCACACCGAACGTCTGCTCGTTCGCACCGACGATCTGGATCTCGACGAAGTCCGCGCAAGCCGGGCCGGAGCAGATCTCGACGCGGTACCCCTGCTCGTTGCTGGCGTTGTCCGTCCACCCCAGCGAGATCTGACTCTCCGAGAGCGTGGTCGCACTCAGCCCCGAGGCGGCGGCTGGCACGGTGATCAACAACTCGAGAATGCCCGAGTAGTCGGACTGACCCGCCGCGTTCGACGCTCGCACTCGGTACCGGAGCACGTCGCCGGTCGGAACGTTGATGTCCTGGACGTCGCCGAGATCGGGTCCGGTGGTGCTGATCTGCACGAAGGTGGTGCAACCAACGCCGGCGCACCGCTCGATCAGGTACGCTGCCTCGTTGTTCGCGTTGTCCGTCCACGTGAGCAGCACGGTCGGCAGGGTGTTGTCGACGAAAATGAGGTCCTGCGCCGTCGGGACCGCCGGGAGCAACGTCGTGGCGCTCGCTTGGACGAACGGCGAGGTGCCGGCGACGTTGAACGCCTCCACCCGGTAGCCGTACTCGTTCCCAATCGTGGCCGAGAGGTCGCTGAGCGACACCGCGTTCACGCCGGTGGTGAAGAGCAGGACATACGTCTCCGTCCCGCACCCGGCGTTGTCGCACCGGTACACCCGGAAACCCGACTCGTTGTTCGACGCGTCGGTCCACGCCAGGTCGATCCGCGTGGCCGATATCGTCGTCGCCGTGAGGTTCGACGGCGTCGCCGGGAAGTTCGTTGTGGCGGTCTCCTGCGAAGAGGTCCCCGACCACCCGCTCACGTTGTTCGCCTCGATCACATACGTGTACGACGTATTCGGGGCGAGCCCAATGTCCGAGTACGTGGTGGTGTTGGGCGGCAACTGCGCGATCTGGTCGCCCGGGAAGCAAGCGGGACCGGAACAACGCCGGACGCGGAAGGTCAACTCGTTGTCCGAGTTGTCCGTCCACGCAAGGTCGATCTGCGTCGATGACTCTGTCGTCGCCGTTAGATTCGTTGGCGCGAGCGGGGTGCGCGTGCTGCCGGCGGCGATGTTGGAGTAATTCGAGGAGCCAGCGTTGTTGTCGGCCCGCACACGGAACCGGTAGTCGTTGCCGATCGATAGCGTGTTGTCCGAGTATGCCGTGGCATTGACCGACAGCGACGCTACCTGGACGAAGTTCGAGCAGGCAACGGCGTCACACCGCTCGACGACATAGCCGAGTTCGTTGTCGGCGTTGTCGTTCCAAGTGAGATCCACCTGGAAGTTCGCGATCGTCAGTGCGACCAGCGACGTGGGGTCGGCCGGCACATTCGTGCCGGCGGTCGCCGTGTTCGAGTACCCCGAGGGACCGGAGAGATTCGCGGCCCGCACCCGATAACGGAAGATCAGGCCTGCCGTCAGTCCAGTGTTCGAATACACCTGGGCGTTCACGGCGACCGTAGCGATCGACGCGAAGTTGGTGCAACCGACGCCCGAGCAGCGCTCGATCTGATACTCAGTTTCGGTCGTGGCGATGTCCGTCCAGGCGAGATCGATCTGGGATGCCGAGATCGTCGTCGCCGTGAGACCGGTCGGGATCGCCGGCACGTTCGTGATCGCCGACGCCTCATTGGAGTAGCCGCTCACCCCCGCGCCGTTATACGCGCGGATGCGATAGACGTAGGTGTTGTCGGCCGAGAGGGCGTTGTCGGCGTACGCGGTCACACCCGCGCCGACGGTCGTGATCTCGGTGAAGGTGCTGCATCCGGCACCGGTGCACCGCTCGATCCGGTAACCGTATTCGTTGTCAGCGTTGTCGGTCCAACTGAGGTCCGCACGCGTACCCGACACACCGATCGCCGCCAGCAGCGTCGGAGCATTCGGCAGGATCGTCGTGGCGGTCGCCGCGTTCGATGGGGCCGAGGCACCGACGTTCACCGCCCGGACGCGATAGGAGAAGCTCGTCATCGCCGGGAGGCCGACATCGGTGTACGTCGTGACGCCGGCGCCCACCGAGTCGTAGGCGGCCACGATCGCGCAGCTCGCACCCTGGCACCGCTCGATCCGGAATCGCAGCTCGTTGTTCGAGTTGTCGGTCCAGTTGAGTTGGATCGTGCTCGCCGAGGTCGTGACGGCCGTAAGTCCGCTCGGAGTCGCTGGCACACCGGTCGTGAGCGCCGTCGCGATCAACGTGAAGCCCGAGTTCCCGACGCCGTTCACCGCCCGGACCCTGTAGCGGTAGGTCTGCCCGATCGCCGTTGTCAGGTCGCTGTAGGCCTCCACGTCGGTGCCGACGGTTCCGATGTTGGCGAACGCGGTGCATCCCGCACCGGTGCAGCGTTCGACTTGGAAGCTGGTCTCGTTGTTGGAGTTGTCGTTCCAGACGAGGTTCACCTGGTCGGCGTAGATCGTCGTCGCCGTGAGCGCGTTCGGCGCCGCCGGGAAGAAGGTGTTCGCGTCGATCGGAGTTGCGTAGGCTGACGTACCGGCTGCGTTGAAGGCGCGCACCCGGTACGTGTAGAAGGTGTTGATCGTAAGACCGGTGTTCGAATACGCCGTCGTGCCGGCCGGCAGCGCGACGATCTCGACGAACGACGAGCAGCCGATGCCGCTGCACCGCTCGACGCGGAAGCCGTCCTCATTGTCCGACAGATCGGTCCACGTGAGGTCGATCCGGCTTGAGGTGATCACGCTTGCGGTCATCGCCGCCGGATCGGCCGGCAACAGCGTCGTCGCTTCGGACGGGCCATCGTACCCTGCCGTACCCGAGTTGTTGAACGCGGCGACCCGATAGCGGTAGACGTTGCCCACGGCGACCGACACGTCCTGGAATGTCGTCGTCCCGACACCAAGACTGTCGATCCGCACGAAGTCGCTGCAGCCGGCCCCGACGCAACGCTCGAGGAGGAAGTAGGTCTCGTTGGTCGAGGCATCCACCCACTGCAGGTCGATCTGCGATCCCGACACCGTCGTCGCGCTCAGGCCGCTCGTGAGCTGCGGCTGGAGCGTGTTCGACGTCGCTTCGTTCGAGAAAGACGACGGGCCGACGTTGTTCGTCGCCCGCACGCGATAGCGGATGGTCAGGTTGAGGCCCACCCCCTGGTCGCTGTACGACATCGTGTTCGCCGCGAGAGGACTGAGGAGCGTGAAGTTATTGCAACCGACCCCGATGCACCGCTCGACTTCCAGTCCGAGCTCATTCGTCGCGTTGTCATCCCAGCTGAGATCGATCCGCGAACCGCTGATCGTGCTCGCGAAGAGGTTCACCGGCCCGCCCGGGACACTCGTGACCGCGCTGGCCACATTCGAGAAGCCTGAGGCCCCCACGCCCGTTTTCACCGCCTGCACGCGATAGCTGTATGACTGGTCGGGATCCACCGACGGGTCGGCGTAGCTGTTGACGTTCGCGCCAACCAACTGGAGGATGGTGAAGTTGCCGCAGCTGACGCCGCTGCAGCGCTCGATGATGAAGCCCGTCTCGTTGTTCGACGCATCCACCCAGGAGAGGTCGATCTCGGTGGAGGCCATCGCAAGCGCGGTGAGCGTGTCGGGCTCGATCGGGATATCGGTCGGCGCGTCGTCGATGTTCGAGTAGGGGCCCGGACCGACCGGATTGATGGCGCGCACCCGGAAGCGATACACCGAGTTCGGGGTCAGGCCGACGTTCGTGTATCCGGTGGAGTTGAGCGGGAGCACCGCGATCTGCGCGAAGCTCGAGCAGGCCGCGCCCTGACAGCGCTCAACCGAGTACGAGACCTCGTCCGTCGCGTTGTCGGTCCACGTCATCGAGACGACCGTGGACAACGTGGCCGAGGCGTTGAGCGCGCTCGGCGCCGGCGGGAGCTTGGTGTTCGCATCGGCGATTGGCGAATACGCCGAAGGGCCGACGGCATTCACCGCCCGGATCCGGAAGCGATAATTCGTCTCCGCAGTGAGACCGGTGCTGAGGAATCCGGTCGAGTCGGCGACCGCGACCGTGCCCACCACCAAGAAGCTGGTGCAGGCGGCACCAGTGCAGCGTTCGATCACGAACGACGTTTCATTGTCCGAGTCGTCTGACCACTGCAAGCCAACCGTCGTCGGCGACGAACCGAACGCGAGGAGCACGCTCGGGGCAGTCGGGACCGCCGTGGTGATCGAGACCTCGTTCGAGTAGCCCGAAGCGCCGACGTTATTGTACGCGCGGAGGCGGTAGCGATAGATCAGACCGGCGCCGAGCCCGCCATCGACGTACTGCTGAAGATCAGCACCGATGACGTTGAACTCGGCGTAGTTCGAACATCCCGCGCCCTCGCACCGCTCGAGCCGGAAGCCGAGCTCGGCGTTCGGGAATGCGGCATTGTCCACCCAGTCGAGCTGGACGGAGGTCGCCGAGAGCACGGTGGCCGACAGGAACGACGGCGCGCCGGGGAGGTTCGTTGCCGCCGAGGCCGAGTTCGAGTAGTTCGACGGGCCGGAGGTGTTCACCGCCCGCACCCGGAACGTGAACTCCGAGTTCGGATTCAGCCCCGTGTTCTGATACGCCTGTACGTTGGTGCCGACCGAATCCACCTGCGTGAAGCTCGAGCAGCCGGATCCTTCGCAGCGCTCGATCAGGTACCCGACCTCGTCCGATGCGTTGTCGGTCCAGGCGAGATCGATCCGCGAATCGGACTGGGTCGTCGCGGTCAGGCCCGTCGGTGCCGGCGGCACGAACGTCGAGGCGGTGACCGGGACGGGGAGATCCGAGCTGCCGGCGATGTTGTAGCCGACGACGCGATAGCGGTAGATGTTGTCCGCTGCCACGTCCGTGTCGACGTACGCGGTCGCGTCCACCGGCAGCGTGCTGACGAGGTTGAAGTTGGTGCACCCCACGCCGACGCAGCGGCTCACGTAGTAGCCGAGCTCATTGTCCGCGTTGTTGTCCCACGAGACCGTGACTTGGGTCGGCGAGTTCGTCGTCGCGACGATGTTGGTCGGCGTGAACGGACGGAGCGTGTTTCCGTCCACTTCCGAGAAGCCGCCATCGCCGACGTTGTTCACCGCGTACACGCGATACCGGTACTGCTGATCGACGAGCACCGTCGCGTCGTTCAGGGTCTGTGACCCTGTTGCCGCGGCTGTGAAGTCGGTGAAGTTGGTGCACCCCGCACCCTGGCAGCGCTGGACCGCGATCCCCGTTGCGTTGGTGGTCGTATCGGTCCACGAGATGTCGATCCGCGTGGCACTGATCGTGATTGCCGTGAGGCCGACGAGTGGACCCGGCACCGAGGTCGTCGCCGAGGCCACGTTTGAAAGCCCCGACGTGCCGATCACGTTGAAGGCCGAGACCCGATAGCTGTACGACTGATCGGCCGACGCGCCGGCGTCGAGATAGGACTCGGCATCCTGCGGAGCGACGTCGTATGGGACGGTCGGCGTGCAGCCGGCTCCCTGACAGCGGAAGATAGTGAAGCCTGACTCGTCGTTGACGATGTCGTTCCAGGAGATCTGGATCGACGTCGAGCTCATCGCCGTGGCGGCGAGGCCCGAGGGGGTGATCGGCACCGCAGTCGTGGCGGTGGCCGTGTTCGAGAACGGTGAGTTGCCGGCGAGGTTGTACGCGTACACGCGATACGTGTACGAGTTCCCCGCGCTGACGGTGTTCGAGAACGCCTCGACGTCAGCCGGGAGCGTAGTGAGTAGCGAGAAGGTCGGGCAGGCGGCGTTCGCGCAGCGCTCAACGCGGTAACCAGTCTCGTTGCCCGCGTTGTCCACCCACGCGAGATCGATGTTCGAGGTCGAGGTCGTGGTCGCGGTGAGCGCCGTCGGCGCGGCCGCGAGGGCCGTGCTCGTCGAGGAGACGTTGGTGTAGGACGCCGAGTAGCCGACCGCATTCAGCGCCCGCACACGATACGAGTAGTCGTTCCCTTCGGTGACACCGACATCGCTGTACGCAGCCGTGCCGGCAGTGACGTTCGCGATCTCGCTCGTGATCGGCACGAAGGAACAGGCCGGGCCGCTGCAGCGTTCGATCCGGAAGGTCGTCTCGTTGTCCGAGAGGTCGACCCACGCGAGGTTCACCTGAGTGGAACTGATCGTCGTGGCGGTGAGCGACGCCGGTGCGGTCGGCAGGAGCACGCTCACGTCGACCGGGCCGGCGTCGGGCGAGTTGCCGGCGACGCCGGTGGCGCGAACGCGATAACGGTATGTGTTGCCCTGTGTGACGGTGTTGTCACTGTGCGACGTTGTGCCAGGCGCCAAGCTCACCAACAGCCCGAAGCCGCTGCAGGCGACGTTGACGCACCGCTCGACCACGAAGCCCGTCTCCGCGGCTGAAGTGTCGACCCACGAGAGGTTCACGCGCGTCGCCGAGAAGATCGACGCCGCGAAGCTCGCCGGCGCACCAGGTGTGCGCGTGTTCGCGTAGACGACCGCGGTGTACGCCGACAGGCCGGCGACGTTTGTCGCCGCGATCCTGTAGCCGTAGTACGTCGCCGGCGCCACCGTCAGGTCGCTGTAGGCCTGGACGCCCGCCGACGTGGTGGTCAGCAGCGTGAAGCCGCTCGCGCAACCCAGACCCGTGCAGCGCTCGACCCGGAATCCCGACTCGTTGTTCGAGCCATCGCTCCACCCGAGGTCGATCTGCGTCGCCGAGATCGTGGTCGCGCTCGGTCCGGTCGGCATTGCCGGACGGATCGTGTTGGCCGTCGCTGTGCCCGAGCCAGCGGAGGTCCCGATGTTGTTGAACGCCTTCACCTCATACGTATAGGTCCCGTCGACCGAGACGGTGTGCGAGTAGGAGGTCGTGCCGGCCGAAACGTTCGTGATGAGCGACATCGTCGGGCAGGCGGCGTTGGCGCACCCCTCGATCCGGAAGCCCGTCTCGTTGTTCGAGAGGTCGCTCCACAGGAGGTTGATCTGCGTGCCCGCGATCGTCGTGGCGGTGAGCGAGCCCGGGGCCGCCGGTCCGACAAGCGCCACCGTGAGCGCACCCGCCTTCGGCGAGTCGCCCGAGGCGTTCCTCGCGAAGACGTTGTAGGTGTACGTCAGGCCTGCGGTCAAACCGGTGTTGTCGAGATAGCTCGTGGCGTTCGGCGCCGTCGCCGTGATCTCGGCGAAGGAGGCGCAGCCCGCACCTCCGGTGCAGCGCTCGACCCGATAGCTCGTCTCCTGGTCGCCATTGGTGGTGTTGGCGTTGTCGGTCCAGTTGAGCTGGACCGAGGTATTCGAGGCGGCGACGGCGGTGAAGCCGGTCGGTGCGGCCGGGAGCCGCTTGACGAGATACCGGAACTCGAAGTGGCCGACCGAGCCCGCTTCGGCCGTCACCTTGGCGTAGTAGGTCTCGGTCCCCGGGAGCACGCGGATGAGCCGGGCGTCGGTGCCAGTTCCACCACTTGACTCGACCGCACCGACCGGTGTCGTCTGATTCTGGCGGTACAGCGTGATCGCGCTATTCAACGGCGACGCCGGTGTGAGCCCATTCGCGACCGCGTCCAGGAAGAGCGAATCCCCTGCGCGCAGGTTCGGGAGCGTGAACCAGTCCTCGATGCCAGCCCCAGCACCGGTGATGTTCCGGTCGGCGACGGAGCTGGTCGTGCCGACCACCGGCGTAGTCGTGTTCGCGGTGCCCGCCGTGCGGCCGCCGGCCGCAGCGGCGACGGTGAAGCTCTGCGCGTCGCTCCAGATCGCTTGGGTCGAGACGTTCGTGAAGCTCGGGCGTCCGCGATAATACCAGAGGCCGGTGGCGTTCAGCGTTGCGACCACGGTGGAGGTCGCGGAATTCGTCGCGTACACGGGCGGCGCGAACGTCGAGGACTGGCTGACCTCGACATTGTAGAGCGATGCGTTCGGGATCGTCGGGAAGACGATCGACGCGGTGTACGCGACCGTGGACACCGCAAGAGGCGGCAGGGCCGGCACGATTGGGACGACAACGACCGTCGCGGGAGTCCCAGCCGATCCTGCGATCACCGTGATGCTGTTCGAAACACCGAAGTTCTGGAGTTGCTGGGTGACCGTCCCGACCACGCCCTCGACCTGGAGCCGGTAGATCCCCGGCTCGAGTCCGGCGGCAGTGCCCCTCCACTCCGTCCCTTGTTTCACCAACGACACGGTGGTGGCGAGGGTCGTGCTCCCCGCACCCGGTCCGTAGACGTACACGCGGACCGCGTCCAGCGGCACCAGGACGCGGAACTGTCCGGTCGTGTCGCGCGCGAACACGACGCGCGGCACCAACACGCCTTCGGTGGGCGGTCTTGTGGGCGAGTCGCACGACGTCACGAGCGCCGCCAAGGTGGCAGCGCTCAGAGCGAGGACACGGGGAGAGATTCGCATATTAGGGATTCGGGACAGTGATCACGATCGAACCGGTTGTCGGTGCACCACCACCTCCACCACCCAGCGCAAGCGCGGCAGCGGCTGCGCCGCCCGCCCCCGCGATCCACACCCACTTCGGGATTCCCTTCTTCACTGGCTGCGCCGCCGGCCCGCCGGTCGCGACGCGAAGCGCGAGGTTCACCCGAACCGTCTCACCGGCACGGATGATCACTTCCTGCGTCCGCGTCGGCAGTCCAGCGGACGAGACCTCGACCCGATACCGACCCATCGGACCGCTGAAGTTCATCGGCGCCGAGCCGGTCGCGGCGAGGGTCGCCCAGTGCCAGTTCTCGAGCGGCGTGATCTTCGCGGCCGCGCCCGTCACGTCGGCGACGATCGCCAGCGAGCCGTACGCGTGATTCTCGCGTCGCGCGACGTCCGCGAGCGCCAGGGTCTGCGACGATGCGAGGTTCGCGCGCGCGGTCGCAAGCAGCGTCGCCGCATTCGGCGCCGCGATCGCCTCGGTGCCGCCCGTCCAGATGCCGGTCAGCCGTCCGTTGTAATCGACGAGCGGCGTGCCGGGCACTCCCTGGGCGATCGTCTCGCTCAGCCGCAATACGCCCAGCGGCCGCTGTTGCCACTCGGCCACCACCGCGCGCGAATCGGAACGCGTCGCGCACTGATTGAGTCCGACGCCCCAGACGGCCTGGTTCTCGATCACGTTCGTCGTGAGCGCCGTTGAATCGGGCCGCGGGGCGGGGAAGAGCAGCACCGCGAGGTTCGCGGTGGCGTCATATGCTGCGACGCGCACGTCGGTGACCGGTGTCGTGGACCCAGAGAAGGACGCCGAGATCGCGGTGACTCCGCGGATCGCCGTGTACGACGTCAGCGCGAACCGTCCACCGGTCACGAACGTGCCGGCCGCGCAGGCCGCTGGTGCGCCGAAGCGCGTGATCGAGAGCGCGGCCACACTGCGATAGGCGGCCTGCCGCACATTCTCGGCGATCGTCGCACTCGCAACGACGGCGCTCGTAAGACGGAAGGAGAGAACCATCGTCACGCCCGGCAGCACCTCTCGAGTGATCCGCGCCGGGAGGAAGCCCGAAGCCGCGACCTCGATCTCATAACTCCCGGGCGCGATCGCGACGCCCGCCCCGGCCGGGAGGAGTCCGACACCGCGCACGACCACATTGACAGGCACTGGCATCGTCGAGGGGTCGAAGCGGATCCGCCCCTGCGTCTCCTGCGATCCGCGGGCGGCCCACTGCCACGCCATCGCGGTGACTTCGTCACCCGCCGTGCGGGCACCGACTGCGGTCCGCGCATCCCGCAACGCCGTCACCACGCCGGCGAGGAAGTTCACCGAGTCGATCGGCATCGTCGGGTGCGTCCGCATCGCCCACCGCGCCCAAGTGCGGGCCAAGTCCTCTTCGCCCCCCTCGACGAGCACCTGGGAGAGGAGGTGCACCGACCTCACCCAGAGCGTATCGGGCGCACCGAGTGCCGGATCGAGCGCGGCGCGCGCCAAGTCACGAGCCCGCTCGGGCGCGAAGTCGTCATAGGCCTGCGTCGCCTGCCGGAGCAGGGAGGCACGGGTGTCCTGCGCTTCCGCGGCGACGGCCGCCACGGCGAACAGGAGGAAGGTGGATAGCACTCGGCGCATCAGGATTGGTGCTCCAACGCGAAGGTGGGGCGTACTCTTCAATGCCGGGATCACGGCTTCTTGACCAGATCGATCCTCAGGGTCTTCGTCTCACCGGCCACGAGCGAAACGTTCTGCTCGTTGGTGACATAGCCGTCCTTCTCGAACTTGAGCGAGTGGATCCCCGCTCGAAGGGTGTCGATGTACGTGGCCTTCTCACCCTTCGACTCGAGGTTCAGGTAGACGGTCGCCGCCGGATTGATGCGCACGCGTACGATGCCGCGCTCACCCAGTCCACCGGCAGGTGCCGGCGCCGGGCTGGCGGGAGCGGGAGCCGTTGACACCGGAGTCGCCGCCGGCTGCTGCACCGGCTGCTGTGTCGGAGTGACGACGGGTGGCGGATTCGTCGCCTTCTGCTGGTTCGACGCGACCTGACGGGGCGGGGTCTGTTTTGTTGGGGTCTTCGTCGCCGGCGGGGCCGCCTTAGTCGCAGGGGGGCTCGTGACGACGGGATCAGGCGTCTTGGTCTCCGCGTTCGCAATGACCTGCGGCGGCGGATTCTGAGTCTCAGTGCCGGTCCCGACCGCGTTGTTTGCGGGCGCCGTCGTTGTCGAACCTGATTGCTGCTGCGTGGTCTGGTTCGCGGGTGCTGCCGGGGCCTTCAGGAGCTGCCACGCTCCGAATCCGCCGCCAGCCAGGATGACCGCCGACGCGACGGCGATGAGCCCCGCCTTGGACTTGGCGGGCGCTGGTTCGGGCGCCGCGGGCGCGGCCGCGCCCGGCTTCGTCTTCGTCTTCGGCGCCGGCTTCGCTGAGACAGTTTTCGCCGCCGGACCGGTGGATCCTCCCCTGGACGCCGTGCCGCTACGGAGCTTCTTGGCATCCTCGGGGGAGACCATCACCGTCGCCACGCTCGAGCGGGCCGGCTGCTGCTCTGCGAAGTCGGCGTCCTTCATCGCGCTGACGAAATCGCTCACCGAGTGGAACCGATCGGCCCCCGCCTTCGAGAGCGTCCGCTCGACAGCGGCCACGACGTGCTCCGGCAGGTGCGGCGCCGCCTCCGCCAGTGACGGTGGCGGGAACATGCAGTGCTTGTGCAGGATGTCGATCGCCGAGTCGCCGTCGAACGGGACGTGCCCGGCGAGCATCCGGAACGCCATCACACCGACCGAGTACTGGTCCGACGCACCGCTTACGGTCTTCCCCATCCCCTGCTCGGGGCTCATGAAGTAGGGCGTCCCGATCACCGAGTCGGTCGCGGTGAGCTTCCCTTCGCTGAGGGCCTTCGCGATGCCGAAGTCGGTGAGGATCACCCGGTTCCGGTTGTCGAGCATCACGTTCGCTGGCTTGATGTCGCGGTGGATGACCTTGTGCTCGTGGGCGTAATCGAGCGCCTCCGCCACCTGCTCGAGGATCTCCACCGTCTCGTCCAGCGAGAAGGCACCGCGTTCGCGGAGCAGGTCCTCGAGGGACCGCCCTTCGAGGTACTTCATCGCGTACCAGAACAACTTCTGGCTGTTCGAGATGCGATAGATCGGGATGATATGCGGGTGGTCGAGTGCGGCGGCGGTCTTCGCCTCGCGCTTGAATCGCTCGACGCCGTGGCCGAAGGTCAACTCGGGCGGCAGGACCTTGAGCGCGACCTTGCGCGAGAGGGAGGTCTCGGTCGCGAGATAGACGACCGCCATTCCGCCCTTGCCGAGCATGTGACCGATCGTGTAGTCGCCCTTCGTCTCGTCCCGGAGGAGCTTCTCCATGTGGTCGAAGGACGAGCGATCCATATTCGCCGTGGCCGCCGCCTGACCCTCGGCATCGGACACGAGCGACCCGCAGCTGTGGCAGAACTTCGCCTCATCCGCAACGGGGGTGCTGCAGTGCGCGCAGATCGCCAAGAAGTTCTGGTCCTCTAAGGTTGTGGCCCGATCGCGACCGAATATCCGTCACTCCCAGTTCAATCGCAATGGGGCGTGACAGGCCGCGGTCGCTGGCTGTTGCTCCAACGCTCTCGGTGCGCGAATCGTGCCATCGAGACACGCTTCGAGTGAACTGTGGATAATGCGAATAGTGACAAGGGATTGACGTCGCGGCAAGGTGGCGAGGGCGCAAATCGGACTTGTCGCGATTCACGTCACCAAAGTCTGTGGCCCGACGACACGGGTCGAGCCGCGTCGTGCGTCAGGGACTTGATTCAAGCGTCGCTCCGCCGACGGTGGACGCAACACCCGGTGATGCACCTGCGCATCGCCCCCGCCGGACCTTGGACTCAGGCTCCGGTTGCCAGTCTCCAGAACTGCGCGACCAGGAAGCAGATGACGAAGCCGAGCACGAGGGGCAGGAGCGTCGCCACCGTCGTCCACTTCGCGCTGCGCGTCTCGCGATAGATCGTGTAGATCGTCGTCGAGCAGGGGTTATGCAGGAGCGAGAAGAGCATCAGATTGACCGCGGTGAGCGTCGTCCACCCGTTCGCTCGCAGGATCTCGCCGATCCGCGCTGCATCGAGCTCGAACATCACCCCGGCGCCCGCGCCGGCCTCAGGGGTCCCACCGGCGAGCACGGTGAGCATCAGCACCGTGGGGATCACGATCTCGTTCGCCGGGATCGCGACGACGTAGGCGAGGAGGATCACGCCATTGAGGCCGATGAGGATCCCCATCGGGTCGAGGCCTCCGATGAGTTGCTGGGCGACGCTCGTGCCGCCCCACTGGATGTTCCCGATGAGCCAGATCACTGCGCCGGCCGGCGCCGCGAAGACGACGGCGCGCCAGAGGACGATCAGCGTGCGGTCGATCAGCGAGGTGTAGAGCGTCTGCCAGATGCGCGGCGGCCGATAGGGCGGCAGCTCGAGACTGAAGCTGGTCGCCTCGCCGCGCAGCACCGTGCGGGTCAGCAGCCAGGAACTCGCGAACATCATCGCGACGCCGATGAGCGTGACGCCGACGACCGCCGTCGCCGACACGAATCCCGCGATCGCGGCCGGCGCGAGCGAGCCAACGAAGAGCGAGGCCATCAGGATCTGCGTCGGCCAGCGGCCATTGCAGAGGGAGAAATTGTTCGTGATGATCGCGACGAGCCGTTCGCGGGGGCTGTCGATCACGCGCGTCGCGACGACGCCGGCCGCATTGCAACCGAACCCCATGCACATCGTGAGCGCCTGCTTCCCGTGCGCCCCGACCCTCCTAAACAGACCGTCGAGGTTGAATGCGACTCGCGGGAGGTAGCCGAAATCCTCCAAAAGCGTGAAGAGGGGGAAGAAGATCGCCATCGGCGGGAGCATCACCGCGATCACCCACGCGGTGGCGAGATAGACGCCATCGATGAGCAAGCCGCTGATCCACCAGGGCACGCCGATCGCGGCCGCGCCTCCCTTGAGCCAGGGATGCATCACATCCACGAGCAGGTTGCTGATCATCCCCGAGGGGACGTTCGCGCCGGCGATCGTCAGCCAGAAGACGACGCCAAGCATCAGGATCATCAACGGGAAGCCCGTCACCGGGCTCGTGAGCCAACGGTCGAGCGTGCGGTCGAAGTCGAACCGCGCCTTCTTGAGTCCGGTCAGTCGCGACCGCTCGGCGATTCCCTCCGCCGCCTCGTAGATCCCTTGCGTGATCCGGTCGTGGAAGTCGGGACTGAGCTTCCAGCGGACCGCGCTCGCCGCGGCCAGCGCCTCAGGGGGCACGGATCCTTCGACGCGTTCGTCGGCATTGAGCAACCGGAGCGCGATCCAACGCGAGTTCGCACGATCGGGTTGCGCCGCGAGCACCGCCTGCTCCACTTCGGCGATCAGCGCTTCGACGTCGGGTGGGAAGGTCCTGATGCTGAAGGGCGAGGTGTGGACGTCCCCGCGCGCGACGGTGCGGATCGCCTCGCGCAGCGGGTCGATCCCCTCACCCCGCCGCGCCGAAGTGGCAACGACCGGTACGCCGAGCTCCCGTGAGAGAGCGGCGGGGTCCACGCCGATACCGAGCCGCCGCGCCTCGTCCATCAGGTTGAGGCAGACGACCACGCGGGGCGTGATCTCGAGGATCTGGAGGGTGAGGTTGAGGTTCCGCTCGAGGCGCGTCGCGTCTACGACGATGACCGTGACGTCGGGGGAGCCGAAGAGCAGGACGTCCCGCGCGACCTCCTCGTCCGTGCTGGCCGCCTGCAGCGAATACGTGCCCGGCAGGTCGACCAGCTTGAACCGGTCGCCTCCGGCCGTGAATATCCCTTCGGCCCTAGTAACCGTCTTTCCCGGCCAGTTGCCGGTGTGCTGACGCAAGCCGGTCAATACGTTGAAAACAGTAGACTTACCTGTATTCGGATTGCCGGCAAGCGCGACGAGATAGTCGAATTTATCCGACCGGACCCCCAGCTGCACTAGGGACTCGTCCCGGGTCGGGAGTCGGGTGCGCATCGTGGTCGCCATCAGGCAGCGACCTCCGGGGAGGACACGTTCGGTTCGACCTCGATCCACTCCGCCTGATGTCGTCGGAGGGCGATAAGAGCGCCGCGGATCTCATACGCCGTCGGATCACCGGTCGCGCTGCGGAGTTCAGAGCTGATCTCCGTTCCAGGCACGACTCCCAAGTCGAGGAGCCGTCGCCGCTGGGCCCCTCGACATTCGCTCGAGAGGCGGACGACCGTCGCTCGTTCTCCCTTGCCCAGATCTGCGAGCGTCCGCGGACGAACTGGCGTCTCCAGCGCGCCGCGAACGACGTTCACGGAGTCCGTGAGTTCGAGTGGCAGGTCGAGGATCCGGCCTTCGAACTCGAGAGCGACGCCATCGTTCGTGCGACCGCGGCGCACGACGGCGCGGCCAAGCTTGAAGCCGAGCGCAGCAAGGCGCGCATAGTCTTCGGGCGGTTCGTCCTCGAGATGGACGATCGTGCCGGTCTCCCCTTCGGCCAGTGCCGCGACCGGGATCCCCTTCGGCTCCGGGAGTTCGCCGGCGGCGGTGGGGATCGGGTCACCGTGCGGGTCGTAGCGGGGCTGGCCCAGACGTGCCGCGAGCTGGTCCGCCTCGGCAGACGAGAGTTCGTGTTCTCCGGCTTCGGCGAGTTCGTGCCACTCGGCTGGGGAGACGCCGGTGCGGTCGGCGAAGTAGGACTCAAGGAGGCGGTGCGTGCGAACGATGCGGATGGCTTCGCGGCGTCCGTTCTCCGTCAGGTGCGCGCCGTGGCTGTCGGAGGTTGCAAGCCCACGCTCGGCGAGTCGGCCGAGGATCCGGCGGGCGAGACCGCGGCGGAGCTCCAGCGCACCGGCGAGCGCATCAGCGTGTACGCCTTCGCCGTCGGTGTTCCGGTGGAAGATGTACTTGAGCGTGTCCTCGATCCGGACGCGCTCGGAGAGCTGACGAAGCCGTCGGATGCGCGCGAGGATGCCGGAGCGTGGCCAGAGCGCGATCGCGACGAGGAGCGAGGCGACGGCGAAGAGGAAGAGAGCGAGTCTGGGGTCGGGCGCTGGCATCAAGGAAAGTTAGGACGCACGAAAAATCGGATTGGGCGCACGGAAAGTCAATGGGGGTCCGAAAGGAATTGGCAGAGGGCAGGCGGCGGCCGCCTACTTCGGCCGTGGGCCGGCCGACCTCGGCGACTTCACCTTCTTCGGCTTCTTCGCGACGAGTTCGATCTCGACGCGAGCGCCGAGTGGCAGTCCGGCGACCGCCACCGTCGTGCGCGCCGGGAAGGGCTTCGTGAATCGCGACTCGTAGGCGCGGTTCATCTCGGGGAAGTCCTTCATATCTGTGAGATAGACGTTGCACTTGATCACGTCCGCCATCGTCACGCCGGCGTCGCCGAGCACCGCCTCGAGGTTCGCGAAGGCCTGCAGCGTCTGCGCATGAACGTCACCCTCGATGAGCTTCCCGGTGGAGGGGTCGATCGGCGTCTGCCCCGAGAGATAAAGGAGTTTGCCGGACCAGACGGCGTGGGAGTAGGGGCCGATCGCGGCGGGACCATTGGTGCTCAGGACGGTCTTGCGCATAGGGACAGATGGAAGAGGGAAGGCGGGAGCTTCGTCATCGCCACAACTTATCGCCGTGCCGGAACTCCCCGATATCGTCAGCTACTGCGAAGCCCTTGAGCGCCAGGTCGTCGGGCGCGAACTCGTCGCGCTCTCGATCAAGAGTCCCTTCCTCGTGCGCTCGGTAGACCCGCCGATCGCGACATTCGTCGGCCGGTCGGTGCAGGGCGTCGAGCGGATCGGAAAACGCATCGTCCTCGACTTCGGCGACGGTCTCTTCCTCGTCCTGCACCTGATGATCGCCGGGCGGCTCCGGTGGCGACCGCCGAAAGGGAAGGTCGGTGGAAAGGGACCGCTCGCCACCTTCCTCTTCGCGGACGGGTCGCTCTTCCTCACCGAAGCGGGGACCAAACAGCGCGCCTCACTCACCGCCGTGCGCGGGCGCGCGGCGCTGGGCGCCATCGACCGTGGCGGCCTTGAGGTGCTGAGCGCGACCCGCGAACAGTTCATCGAACGCTTGCGCAGCGAGAACCACACCCTGAAGCGCGCGTTGACGGACCCGCGGCTGTTCAGTGGGATCGGCAACGCGTATTCAGACGAGATCCTCCACCACGCGCGCCTCTCGCCGCTACAGACGACGGCGCGGCTCGACGACGATGGCGCGGCGCGACTCTTCGAGTCCACGCGCAGCGTCCTGCAGTGGTGGGTCGTGCACCTCCGCGGCGAGGTCGGCGCAGGATTCCCCGAAACGGTCACCGCGTTCCGTCCTGAGATGAAGGTGCACGGGCGCTTCAAGCAACCCTGTCCCGACTGCGGCGCTCCGGTTCAGCGCATCCGCTACGCCGCGAATGAGACGAACTACTGCGCCCGCTGCCAGACGGGCGGGCGGCTGCTGGCCGATCGCGCGATGTCGCGGCTGCTCAGGGAGGACTGGCCGAGGTCGCTGGACGAGTTGGAGTGACGGTGTCGCGCTCGACGAACCCAGCGGGACTCGGGTAGGGATTCGGCTGACCTCTACAACGATGCACGAGCCACCGGCGTAGCGCGAGCAGTCTTACGGCGTTCGCAGCAGCACGGTAGAATCTCCGTCGCACCCCCTTAAGCACTCGAGGCCTCGATGCGTTCGTTCCGCCGCCTGCTGGGCGCCCTTCTCCTTGCGCCGCTTGCCGCGTCAATTCTCGTTGCGCAGACCCCGTCCGCGCAGCAATCGGCCGCGCGCCCCAACGCTGAGCAGTGGCGCGCACTCAGCTGGCGCACGCTCGGGCCCGAGGGGAATCGCTTCTCGGCCGCCGCTGGTATCGCCGGGGATCCGCTGACGTACTACGTCGGCGCGGCGTCGGGGGGCATTTGGAAGACGATCGACGGCGGGGTGAACTGGCGCGCGATCTTCGACGGGCAGCCGGTGCAGTCGATCGGATCGCTCGCGGTCGCGCCCTCGGACAAGAACGTGGTCTGGGCAGGCACGGGCGAAGGGAAGATCCGCAGCCACATCTCGTTGGGGCAGGGCGTGTACAAGTCGCTGGACGGCGGCGAGACCTGGTCCCTGATGGGCCTCGAGAAGACGGGACGGATCCCGCGCCTCGTCATCCATCCGACCGATCCGAACACCGTTCTCATCTGCGCCCTCGGCACGGCGTACGGGCCGCAACAGGAACGGGGCGTGTATCGCACGACCGATGGCGGTGCGACGTGGACGAAGGTGCTCTTCGTCGACGAGAACACCGGGTGTTCCGACATCGCGATGGACGCGTCGAACCCGCGGGTGCTCTTCGCCGGCATGTGGTCGCTCGAGATCAAGACCTGGGGGCGGGTGAGCGGCGGCCCCGGAAGCGGTCTCTTCGTCTCGCGCGACGGCGGTGCCACGTGGACACGACTGCGCGGCAATGGCCTTCCGACGAAGCCGGTGGGCAAGGTCGCGGTCGCGATCTCGCGGTCGAATCCACAGCGCGTGTACACGATGATCGAGACCGGCGACGGCATCCCATGGAACGGGCAGGAGACGGAGAGCGGACAGCTCTGGAGCTCAACCGACGGCGGGCGGCGGTGGACGCTGGTCAGCCGCGACCGCAACGCGATGGGCCGCGCGCATTACTACTCGCGGATGGCGGTCGCGCCCGATGACGAGGACGAGGCGTACTTCCTCACCGCGTCGTTCTCCCGCTCGGTCGACGGCGGTCGGACGATCGAGGTGATGGGGCAGGGCACGGCGCCCGGCGGCGACCATCACGACATCTGGCTCGATCCGACGAACGGCGACCGCGCGATCGTCGCGCACGATCAAGGGCTTTCGATCACGCAGAATCGGATGAAGAGCTGGTACCGCCAGCGCTTGACGAACGCGCAGATCTACCACGTCACGGTGGACAACGCGATCCCCTACAACGTGTTCGGCAACAAACAGGATGAGCCGACCTATCGCGGCCCATCGAACAGCCGCTTGCAGGGGGGACGGATCCTTCGCGGGCAGTGGCAGGCGGTCGGCGGTGGCGAGAGCGGCTGGGCGACGCCGGACCCGACGAACCCGAACATCATCTGGTCCACCGCGTCGGGCTCGGGGATGGTCGGCGGGATCGTCGTCCGCTATGAGGTCGATCGCAAGATGTTCCGCTCGGTGGAGATCTGGCCGCAGCAGTCGAATGGGCCAGCCGAGGGCGTGCGGTATCGTTTCGTGTGGGATGCGCCGCTGACGATCTCGCCGCACGACAACAACACGATCTACGTCGGTAGCCAACACATCCATCGCACACGGAACGCCGGTCAGAGCTGGGAAGTGATCAGTCCCGACCTCACCCTCAACGATCGCTCCAAGATGGGGAGCTCCGGCGGGCTCACTGGGGACAACATCGGCGTCGAGTACGCCGGCGTCGTCTACGCGATCGCCGAATCGCGACTGGAGAAGGGGACGATCTGGGCCGGCACGAATGACGGACTCGTGCAGCTCACGCGCGACGACGGCAAGACCTGGACGAACCTCACGCGCAACATCCCGAACCTCCCCGTGTGGGGCGCCGTGCGGAGCATCGTCCCGTCGCGGTACGACGCGGCGACAGCCTACCTCACGGTGGACTTCCACCAGATGGACAACCGTGACCCCTTCGCCTACCGCACGAACGACTACGGCAAGACGTGGAAGATGATCGTGAACGGGATCCCGAAGAGCCAGTTGAGCTATGCGAAGGTCATCTACGAGGATCCCACGCGCCGCGGGATGCTCTACCTCGGCACCGAGAACGCGATCTACCTGAGTTACGACCACGGAGACAGCTGGTTGCCGCTGCAGAACAACCTGCCGGCCGCTCCGGTGTCGGGGATCCAGGTGCAGGAGCACTTCAACGACCTCGTCATTTCGACGTACGGTCGCGGCTTCTGGGTGATGGACGACTTGAGTGCGCTGCAACAGCTGAACGCGGAGGTGCTGAACGCGCCCTCGCACTTCTTCACGCCGCGGGCGGCCTACCGCTTCCGCTTCACGACGAATCCGTCGACCTCCTACGACGATCCGACTCGCGGATTCGATCCCGACTACGGGGCGAGCCTCAACTACTGGCTCAAGACGCCAGCGGTGCAGGCCCCACGGCTCACGATCACCGATGCGCAGGGCCGCGCGGTGCGAACGCTCACCGGCACCAACAACGCCGGGATCAACCGCGTGACGTGGGACTTGCGCGATACGCCGAGCGACGAGACTCGCCTGCTCACGAGTCCGATGTACGCGCCCTACATCGGTGTCGGGCCAGAGGGACGGCCCGCGCCGGGCACTGGCCGCCTCGCGCTCCTGGTCGCGCCGGGCACCTACACGGTGAAACTGAGTGTCGGTGGCACCGAGCACACGCGCACGGTCGAGGTCCGAAAGGATCCGAATACCGCCGCGACCACCGCCGAGATCGAGGAGCAGCTGCGGATGTTAGCGGCGATCCGCGTCGATATGAACGCCGGTGCGTCCGCGGTCGGGCGGATCGAGGCCGTGCGGGTACAGCTCGAGGCACTCAAGCGCAGCGTCACCGATGCCGACGTGCTCCGCCAGGCCGACGCACTCAACGCGAAGCTCATCGACCTCGAGATGAATCTCGTCGACCTCCGGCAGACTGGGACCGGACAGGACGGCGTCCGCTTCGGCTCCAAGCTCATCTCGAAGCTCGGATACCTCGGGAACGGGTTGGGGTCGAACGATTTCCGCCCGACCGACCAGCAGGGCGAGGTGCAGGTGATCCTCAACACGCAACTCAAGCAGCACCTCACCGCGCTCGAGTCGTTGCTGGGCGGCGATCTTGCCGCGCTGAACACGCTGCTGCGTGGGAAGGGGATCCCGAACGTGGTGGGTGGACCGGCGGTCGTTCCCTGAGGCGCGCACTCGCAGTCGCCGCCGCGCTCGCCATTCCGGGGGCGCAGGGGGTCTCGCGCACGCAGGTGACGGTGCGCGAGGGCACCTCGATGTCGGTCGCCGCGTCGCGCGACGGTCGCACGCTCGCGATCGACCTGCAGGGGAGTCTCTGGCTCCTTCCGGTCCAAGGAGGCGCGGCCCGGAGGATCACCGACGAGTACAACGACGTGCGTCAGCCAACGTGGTCGGCTGACGGCGCGACGCTCGCGTTCCAGGGATTCCGTGCAGGGAGCTACGACATCTGGGCGGTGGACACTGGCGGGACGAACCTCCGCCAGCTCACCGCCGGACCGCATGACGATCGCGAGCCCGCCTACTCACCCGATGGGACGCGCGTCGCCTTCTCCTCGGATCGCGGTGAGGGGACGAACTATGACGTGTGGGTGCTCGACCTCGCGACGCGCGCCCTGCAGCAGGTCACGAAGGGAACGGAGGACGAGTACATGCCGAGCTGGTCCCCCGATGGACGGGAGCTCGCCTTCATCGGCGCGCGCGGGCGCGAGATGCGCGTGATGGCGATTGACCTCGCGTCGGGGAGCGAACGAACCGTTGGCACCTCCACGCGCGCCGACGCGCCGTCGTGGGGTCCGGGCGGCGACATCGTCTACAACTCGCAAGGTGGCACGACCTCGTCCCTCGCGCGCGATGGCGTCGTCCTCACCGGCGAGGAGAATGCCTTTGCCTTCCGGGCCGCGTGGCTCTCCCCGAGCGAGTTCGTGTACACGGCCGACGGCAGGATCCGGCGACGGACGCTCGGCGCTGCGACCTCGTCCGATGTCCCCTTCACGGCGACACTCGATGTCGCGCCCGCCCGGTACGTCCGGCGTCCGCGTGACGTGGATTCCCGCGCGCCCCGACGCGCCGTGGGGATCGTCGGGCCGGCGATCTCCCCCGACGGGGGCTCGGTCGCCTTCGTCGCGCTTGGCGATCTCTTCCTGATGCCGATCGGCGGAGTGCCGCAGAACCTCACGCGGGATGCGGCGCTCGATGCCGAGCCCGCCTGGTCGCCCGATGGTCGCTTCCTCGCCTGGTCGAGTGATCGCGCGGGGGACCGACTCGACCTCTGGCTCCGCGATATGACCACCGGCGACACTCGTCGACTCACGCAGACCACGAACTCGGCGATGGGAGCGGCGTGGAGTCCCAACGGTGCGCGGATCGCCTTCCTCGAAGTGGATGGTGTGTGGCGCCGCTCGAACGTCTCGGTCGTGGAGGTCGCGACGGGGAAGGTGACGCAGGCCCTCGCGTCGAGCTTTGGTCCCGGGTCCCCGACTTGGTCCGCCGATGGCCGGCGGCTCGCGATCGCCGCACTCAAGCCCTACTCAACGCGGTTCCGCGAAGGGACGAACCAGATCCTCACGTTCTCCGCGAGCGGCGGCGACGAACGGTGGGGCATTCCGGCGACGCACCTTTCGCTCGACTCGCGGGTCGGTGCAGGACCCGCGTGGTCCCCGGATGGTGGCCACCTCGCGGTGATCCAGGAGGGTATGCTCGCGTTGGTCCCGGTCGACGCGGGCGGGGCGATCCTCGGTCCGGCGCGGCGACTCACGAACGAGATGGCGCACGCGCCGAGCTGGACGCGCGACGGCCGGACGATCCTCTATCAGTCGATGGACCGTCTCAAGACGGTGGATGTCGAGACAGGTGTCGTGCGCGAGGTCCCGGTGCCACTCGAGTATCGGCCGTCGATCCCCGAGGGCCGGGTGATCGTGCACGCTGGTCGCGTTGTGGATGTGCTTAAGGGCGCAGCCAGCCGTGAGATGGACATCGAGGTCGTGGACAATCGGATCCGGCGCGTCGTACCGCACGACGCCGCGCTGCACGCGACCGGCACGTTGGTGGATGGCAGCGGCCTCACGGCGATCCCCGGTCTGATCGAGTATCACACGCACTTGCAGAAGGACCTGGGTGTCGCGTCGAACCGCGCGTACCTTGCCTTTGGGATCACGACAGTCCGAAGTCCGGGGAGCACGCCCTACGAGGCGGCCGAGGATCGTGAGGCGGTGGAAGCGGGCGTGCGGCCGGGTCCGCGCCTCTACACCACCGGATATCTCCTCGAGTGGAACCGCACCTACTACAAGATGGCGGTCGCGATCTCGAGCGCCGCGCACCTGGAGCTCGAACTGCAACGGGCCGCGGCGCTCAAGCACGACCTGATCAAGAGCTACGTGCGGATGCCCGACCTTCAGCAACGGCGGATCATCGAGTTCGCGCACGCGGTGGGCGTGCCGTCGTCGTCGCACGAGATCTATCCAGCGTCTCTCTCGGGGATGGACGGCACCGAGCACACCACCGGAACGAGCCGTCGGGGTTACTCGACGAAGGCCGCGACGCTCGGCCGAACCTATGAGGACGTGAAGGCGCTCTTCGCGGCGAGTGGGATGCCGCTCACGCCGACGCTCGCCCTTGGCGGCGGTGGCTTCCGGCGTCTCGTCGAGAAGGACCCTGCATTCGCGAGCGATCCGCGGTTCGGGCTCTATCCGCCCTGGCTTCGCGCGACGATCGCCCCGACCGGCGCCGCGACACCGGCGGGGATCCCGCCCGCCGCGCTCGCGTCGCTCGGCGCGGCCGGAGGACAGATGGTCCTCGACCTGATGCGGGCCGGCACGCGGATCGTCGCCGGGACCGACACCCCGAATGCGGCGACGCTGCACGGCGAACTCTACGCCTACGTGCTGGCGGGGATGACTCCCGCCGAGGCGCTGCGCGCGGCGACGGTGAACTCGGCGGCCGCGCTCGGCCTCGATGCCGGCGTGATCGAAGCGGGGAAGCTCGCCGACCTCGTGTTGTTGGCGGGCGATCCGCTCACCGACATCACCGCGACGACCCGAGTGCGGATCGTGGTGGCGAATGGCCGGGTGTTCCGGATGGTCGATCTAGTGCCTCGTTGACTTTGTAGCACAAAGTACTTGACAGTCGAGGTACCTGGCCCCATCCTTGGGCCGTGGCCAACCCGTTGCACGACCCGCCGGCGCTGAGTGACCGCGCCATCCAGGACCTCTCCTTCATTCGACGGACGATGGAGGGAGCCTCCTCGTTCACCGATGTGCCGGGATGGGGGCTCGTCGCCGTCGGCGTGACGGCACTCGCGGCGGCGCCTCTCGCGGCTGCCCAACCGACCCCGGCGCGCTGGCTTGCAGTCTGGATCGCCGAGGCGGTGCTCGGCGCGCTGCTCGGCGGCGCGACGATGCTGCGCAAGATGCGCGGTGGCCGGAAAGCCGAAGGCGGGCCGATGTTGAGCATCCCGGCGCGGAAGTTCCTGCTCGGATTCTGGCCCGCGGTGATCGCCGGCGCAGTGATCACACTCGCGATCGTCGATCCCTTCGTTGTCGGCATCGACGCGCTCGCGGTCGCGCGCCTCCTGCCCGGTCTCTGGCTGCTCCTCTACGGCGTCGGCGTGCTCACGGCGGGTGCCTTCTCCGTGCGCGCGGTGCCGTTGATGGGGCTCTGTTTCGTGGTTCTCGGGTCCGTGGCGCTCTTCATCCCGCGACCGATCGGGGACTGGATGATGGCTCTCGGGTTCGGCGCGATCCAAGTCGTGTTCGGCGTCATCATCGCCCGGAGGCACGGTGGCTAAACGAGAGGCTGGAGCGGCGCGAGTGCGTCGCCCCGCTGATGGTGGTGCGGCACTCCGCGCGATCGACGGTGACGCGGGGGCGGCGATCGCGCTCGACCGCGTGATCCACGAGCGCCTGCGCCTCGCGATCGTGAGTGCGCTCGCGGTACACGAGAGTCTCACCTTCAACGAGGTGAAGGCACTGCTCGAAGCGTCCGACGGCAATGTGTCGGTGCACACGCGAAAGCTCGAAGAGGCGGGGTACGTCGCGTGCAAGAAGTCGTTCGACGGCCGGATCCCGCGCACCGAGTTCCGCCTCACGGCGGCCGGTCGACGCGCACTCGAGCGGTACCTCTCGCATATGGAAGCGCTGATCAAGCGCGTCGGGGGTGGGTGATGACGAAACCGATCCAGCCCCCCGCGCCGGGCCACGTCGCGCTCATCATGGACGGGAACGGCCGATGGGCCGAGCGCCGCGGCCGCCCGCGATGGATGGGACACGTCGCTGGCTCGCACGTCGTCCGGTCGGTCGTCGCGCACTGTGCGCGGGCGGGCGTCGAGCAACTCACGCTCTATGCCTTCTCCAGCGACAACTGGAATCGTCCGGTGGAAGAGGTCGGGATCCTCTTCGACCTCTTCGCGTCGCATCTCGCCCGGCAACAGGACGAACTCGCCGAGAAAGGGATCCGGCTCTCGGTGATCGGTCGGCGCGACCGGCTCCCACTGCCGCTCCGCCGTGCGATCAGTGGCGCCGAGAAGCGCACCGAAGCCGGGCGCACGATGCACCTGCGGATCGCGATCGACTACTCGAGTCGGGCTGTCATCCAGGCATCCCTTCCGGCGGCCAACGCGCTGCGCGGCGTGCCGAAGGGGACGGCGATCCTCCCGCCGGTGGACCTCCTGCTGCGCACCGGAGGGGAGCGTCGACTCTCCGACTTCCTCCTCTGGGAATGCGCCTACGCCGAGATCGCCTTTCTCGACGTGATGTGGCCTGACCTCTCGCCGGCGCATCTCGACGCGGCCTTCGCTGATTTCGCGGCGCGCGAGCGCCGGTATGGTGGACTCTCACTCCAGGTAAGCGCATGACGACCTTTCTCGCCCGCCGCCTGCTCCTCGCCGCGATCGTCCTTGGGATCGCCGGGGACCAACTGCTGCGCGCCGATGGTATGTACCTCGGCTTCACGCTCTGGGTGCTGGGGCTCGTCGCGGTGGCACTCGCCCACACTCCGTTCGCGAGCGAGACCGATCCGACCCGTCCGCGAGAACACCTGCTCCTCGTCGGGAGCGCCGGCGCGGCCGCGTTGCTCCTCGTCCTGCGCGATGCGGAGATTCTGTGGGGGGTGGACTTCTTCGCGTTGATCGTGCTGGCAAGTCTCATCGGCTGGCGCGCCTTCGGGCGGCCGCTCGCTGCCCTGTTGCCGAGGGATGCGATCACCGGCGGGCTGAATGCCGTGATCGCCGCGATCGCCGGCGGACCGCTCCTGTTCACCCGTGACGCCGCACCGGGCGATCTTGCGCCCGAGAATCGGAAGTCGATGCGTGGATTCGCGTTCGGTGCGGTGCTCGCCACGCCGCTGCTTCTCGTCGTCGCGATCCTGCTCGGGTCGGCGGATCCCGTCTTCGGCGCGTTCCTCGAGCGAGTGACCTCCATCTTCGACGCGGGCCTCTGGAATCACCTCCTTGTCGCGGCGGTCCTCACCTGGACTGCGGCCGGAGCACTGCGCGGCGCGCTCGTCAGCACGATCGGCCCCGACCCGCTCGCGACATTCGTGACCCCGCGACTCAGCTTCGCGACGCTCGCGCCCGGACTCATCGGGCTGGTGATCCTCCTCAGCGCGTGGATCGGGTTGCAGGTTCGCGTGATGTTCGGTGGCGCGGAGTACGTCGCCACGACCGGTGGCGTCACAGTCGCCGAGTACGCACGCCACGGATTCTTCGAGTTGGTCGCCGTGGCGGGGATCGTCCTCGGGGTGCTCCTCCTGGGCGACGAGTTCGCGGACCGAGAGGATCCGAAGGAGGGTCGGTCGTTCCGCACGGCGGGGTGGGCGCTCCTCGCGCTCGTCGGCGTGATGATGGTCTCGGCGATGCAGCGGCTCGCGCTCTACATCGGCTTCTTCGGATTGACCGACGAGCGGTTCCTCGCGGCGGCGGTGCTGATCTGGGTCGCGCTCGTGCTCGCTTGGTTCGGGTGGACGGTCCTGAGGCGGGACCGCACACGGTTCGCGGCGGGGGTGCTCGTGCTCTCCGCGGCGTGGCTGCTCGTACTCAACGGGATCAACCCCGAAGCGCGGATCGTGCGTACGAACCTTGAGCGCGCTGGGGCGGGGAAGAGTTTCGATGTCGAGTATCACGTGAAGCTCTCGGCAGACGCGTTGCCGGCGCTGCTCGCTGGAGCCGATCAACTGCCGCCCGATGTCGCGACCCAGCTGCGAGCGGCACTCGAGAAGGAGTGGGCAGGGCACCACGTCAGGCGCCCGGACTGGAGGAGCTGGAGTCTACCCTTCGGGCGGGTCAACGCCTTGCTCGCCGAGCGCGCCGCCGTAGTCCCCTAGCGGAGTTCCATCACGTCAGTCCTCCGTGGCTTCGGGCCTTCGTCTGAACTGCGTTCACACCGAGGCCCGAAGCCACGAAGCGCTAGTACCCGAAGCAGTAGAACAGCCCATTCCCTCCGGTGGCCTGCAGGTTCGCTTGCCCGCACCCGCGCGAGGGATGTGCCGAGTTCCACGAGGTCGGGCGCACGCCGCCTCCCTGCTTGTCGTGATGCCCGACGAAGGCGCTGCCGGTGGAGCTGTTGCTCGTCCAGTTGGTGCAGGTCGTGTCGAGCGTGTCCGAGGCGAGAGTGCCATCGGGCATCGAGCCGGTGAGGATGTCGTGCATGTTCGGTGTGTCGCCGCGGCCGTTCACCTTGGCGCCCTTCTCATTGAGACTCCCTTCCTTCCCGAGTCCGTTGGTCTCGGCGTGGAGCTCCGCGAGATCCTTCGCAACCGTCGCGCCGGCGGCATTGATGAACGGCCCGGTGCCGATCCGTTCGCGCGCATTGATCGCGGGCTGTCCGTTCGCCGCCTTTGCGCTGAGGTAGGCCCGCCAGGTGCGGGCCGAGGCATTGACTGAAGCCGCAAGCGTCGCGCAATGCCGATCGGCGCCGGCGAGACCGCCGAGATTCGCGCCATCCCCCGGACCCGCGCTGGCGATGAAGAAGGTCATGTTCGGTGCCGCGTCGCGTGGCGTGCTCGAGGCACTGAGCACGACGGCTGAGGCGAGAAGGACGAGAGAACGGAATGCGCGCATCTGGCGGGATCCTCGGAGCGGGGGGTGATCCTTCACGGTTGGTCGAGGACGGGCAATCCAGCGACATCGCGATTGCGCATGTGGTCGGCGAGGGCGTGGAGCTTTCCACGGATCGTCTCGCGCAGGTCGCCGGGCATCGGGTGCGCGTCGAGTGACTGGTCCATGCACCAGAGCCATTCGTCGCGCTCCTTCTCGCCGATCGAGAAGGGGAGGTGCCGCGCGCGGAGCATCGGCTGGCCGAACCGCTCGACGTAGACCGGCGGACCGCCCGTCCACCCGGTGAGATAGAGCGTCAGTTTCTCGCGCGACGACTTGAGACTCGCTGCGTGCAGCTTCCGGATCGTCGCCGTCTCGGGCGAGGTGTCCATTCGGTCGTAGAACCGGTTCACGAGCGCCGCGATCCCTTCGGCGCCGCCCATCTGCTCGAAGGGAGTCACGTCGCCGACTTGATCCGGATGAGCCCTTCCTGTGCCACCGATGCGACCAGCTTGCCGTCCTGCGTGAACACCTGACCGCGCACGAAGCCGCGGGCGCCGAACGCCGCTGGTGAGTCGCTCACGTAGAGGAGCCATTCGTCGGCGCGGAAGGGGCGGTGCATCCAGAGGGTGTGGTCGAGCGACGCGATGATGAGTCGCGGATCGCGGAACCCGACGGCGTGCGGCTGCAGCGAGGTGGGGAGGAAGCCGTAGTCGGAAGCGTACGCCAGCACCGCCTGGTGCAGCATCGGCGTCTCGGGAAGCTTGTTCACGGCGCGGAACCAGACCACCCGACGCGCTTGATCGGGGGGCACGGGCTCGTGATGCGTGAAGGGGTCGGCCGGCACCACGGGCCGGAAATCGAGTGGACGTTCCTGTGTGACCACCGAGCGCAGCGGCTCGGGGATGCGGTCGGCCTTCGCCCGCAACAAGTCGATCTCACGCGGCAACGTCTCCGGTGCCGGTGCGTCGGGCATCGTCGCCTGATGATCGAGCCCCGGTTCGGCGACGTGGAACGACGCCGAGAGATGGAAGATCGCCTCGCCGTGCTGGATCGCGGTGACACGCCGGCTGGTGAAGCTGCGGCCATCGCGCGGCCGATCGACGAAGTAGACGATCGGTGCGCGGAAATCCCCTTCGCGCAGGAAGTAGCCGTGCACGGAGTGCGCTTCCCGTTCGTCGGTCACGGTGCGCCGGGCTGCCACGAGCGCCTGCGCGAACACCTGACCGCCGAAGACGCGCCCGGTGCCGACATCGCGGTTGATGCCGCGATAGATGTTGACTTCGAGTGGTTCGAGCTCGAGCAGCGAGAGAAGGTCGGCGCTGACCGTCATGCCCTACTGGGCCCTCAAGGCATCGGAGGGAGCGACCCGCGTCGCCCGGGTCGCCGGCACCCAGCAGGCGAGGACGCCGGTCGCGGTCATCAGCGCCGCGACCGCCACTAGGGTGAGTGGATCGTTCGGGTCGACGTTGAAGAGCAGTCCACGGATCAGTCGGGAGAGCGTGAGGGCCCCCACGACCCCGATCACGAGCCCGATCGCCACGAGCCGGAACCCTTCGGAGACGAACATCCGCTGCACGCGCCCAGAGTCGGCACCAAGGGCCATCCGGATCCCGATCTCGTTCGTGCGAGCCGAGACGGCAAAGGCCATCACTGCCGCGATGCCGATCGCCGCGAGCGCCGCCGCGAGCAGACCGAACGATCCGACGAGCATCGCATTCAGACGCCGCGGCCCGACGCTCTCATCGCGGATCGCGTCCACCGTCAGCATGTTCTCGATCGGCGAACGGGGGGCTATCGAGCGAACGATCGCCCGCGCCGCGATCGCGATGCCCTCGGGTGCCACGTCGGAGCGGACCACGACACCGCCGCCGGGGAAGTTGCCCTGGTCGAAGGGGATGAAGGTCGCCGGCAGCGGCGCGGCATCGAGCCCGCCATCCTTGGTGTTGCCAGCTATTCCGACGACCGTGCGCCACTCCTCCTGCATCCCGATGAACTTCAGGATGTCGCCGGTCCAGGTGATGCGCCGCCCGAGTGGATCGACGCCCGGGAAGAGACGATCGGCCAACGTCTTGTTGAGGATGACCACCTTGGCGCCCTGCCGGTCGTCAGCGGCGGTGAAGTCGCGGCCCGAGAGCAGTGGGATGCCCGACGCCTTGAAGTAGCCGGGGTCCGCGGTGCGGTATTCGGAGGTCGGCTGCGCCTCGCCCTGTTCGACGACGTGCCCCTCGGCCTTGATCGGCAGTTGGAATCCCGAGGAGCGAAGCGGCATCGTCGAACCGAGGCCGACGACGCTCACGCCGGGCAGGGTCGAGAGTTCCGCTTGCATGCGCTGGTAACGCTGCACCGCGCCGCTCATATCCTCCGGCGAGGTGAAGTCCACCGGCACTTCCATCGTCAGGACGTTCGTCGGATCGAGGCCGGGATCCACGGCGGCGAGTCGTTGCATCGATCGGACCAGCAGGCCGGCCCCGCTCAGGAGGATCACCGAGACCGCCACCTGCGTCACCACGAGACCCCGCTGGAGGCGCCGCCGCCGCACGCCACCGCTCGTGCGCGTCCCACCGGCGACAAGTCCGGCGCCGAGCGAGCCCTCGTCACCGATGCTCGGTGCGAAGGCGAGGAGCACCGCGACGAACACGGCGAGGACGAGCGTGAAGGTGAGGACCGCGCCATCCACGCTGATCTCGTTCGCTCGCGGGCTGTAGCGCGCGATGAAGGTCGTGAGGAGGTCCACGCCGCCATAGGCGATCACCAGCCCAAGGGCCGCGCCGCTGAACGCGAGGACGAGATTCTCGATCAACAGGAGCTTGCGGAGCCGCGCCGTCCCGGCGCCGAGTGCGGCCCGCACGGTCATCTCGTGCTCGCGCCGGATCCCGCGCATCAGTGTGAGGTTCCCGACATTCGCGATCGCGATCACGAGCACGAAGGCCGCGGCGCCCATCAGCAGCCAGAGCGTCAGTCTCGCATCAGCCCCGAGGATCTCCTGGAATGGGGTGAGCGTCACCTTGTAGCCCGACGCGGCATCGTAGGTCTCCGGGTACTGCTGGTGCACCCGCGCGGTGATCCCCGCCACCTCCTGGCGCGCCTGCTCGACGCTCGCCTCGGGGGCGAGGCGCGCGATCATCTCGGTCATCCGGTGCGTGCGACCGTCCTGCATCAGCGCGCTCACGTGGTGCTCGCTGATGCTCATGTTCATCAGGGCGTCGATCCGCTGCGGGAAGAAGGGTGCCGGTTCGAGCACGCCGATCACCTCGGTCTGCCGACCGCCGATCCGCACCGACCTCCCGACGATCGATGTGTCGGCGCCGAAGTGGGACTGGAAGTAGGCCTTCGACAGCATCACCACCGGGGAGGCCTTGCCGCCGTCATCCTGGTCATTGAAGGGGCGCCCGAGGATAGGGCGCAGCCCCATCACCGAGAGGTAGTTCCCAGTCACGAGTCCGACGTCGATCTGTGTGGCGTCGTTCTCCTCCAGCAAATTCAGCGTCAGCGGCGAGTACTCGGCGATCTGGGCCATCGTCTTGGACTGGCCGCGGAAATCATTGATCTCGGGGACCGAGAACGCGATGTTCGTCGCGCCCGCCGTCGAGCTCGAGTGCCGCAGGTACATCAGCCGGTCGCCGTCGCGGTGGGGCAGCGGTCGGAGGAGTACTCCGCGAACGGCACTGAAGATCGCCGTGTTCGCGCCGATCCCGAGGCCAAGTGTGAGCACCACGGCGAACGCGAAGCCGCGGGCGCGGGCGAGGGAGCGAAGGACGAAACGGAGGTCGAGCATCGAGGCCTCAAGGTCGGAATCGAGAGGAAGTTAGGCTGGCGGGGGCCGGGGTGCGAGGCGCCTGCGGGCGTCGGCTCGGGCATCCGCCGTCGCCCCCCCCTGAATCCATCGGGGCGGTCCCCACCGTACCATTGAGGAGACAGCTTCCGGATCAGAGGTCCCCGATGGCCCAGACAATCGATTCGAACGGCGAGGGCGTGACCCCCGCGATGATGCGCCTCTTCGTGGCAGCCCAGATCGCCTTCGTGACGCTGGCGCTCATCCTCGCGACCCGCGTGATCGCGGGCTCCTTGGAGCACGGGATCGTCTGGATGATCCCCCTCGCGGCGGTCGTCGGGCTCGTCGTCGCCGACTTCGTCTCGGGGATGGTGCATTTCCTCGCCGATAACTTCTTCGCGGCCGACACACCGCTCATCGGCCCGACCTTCGTCCGGCCCTTCCGCGAACATCACGCCGACCCATTGGCGATCACCACGCACGGGTTCGTACACGCGAATGGTGGGAACACCCTCGTGTCCCTTCCGGTGATCGCGCCGATGGCGCTCCTCGTGCCGATTGAGAACTCACCCCTCGCGACGCTCGTCGGCGCACTCACCCTCTTCTTCATCATCCCGATCTGGCTGACCAACCAGATCCACAAGTGGGCGCACATGCCAGCACCGCCGCCGGTCGCGCGTTTCCTGCAGCGCCTCGGCGTGATCCTCGCGAATGAGCACCACGACGTCCATCACAAGAGCCCCTTCGACACCTACTACTGCATCACGGTCGGGCTCTGGAACCCGCTGCTCGAGCGCCTCAACTTCTTCGAGCGGCTCGAACGGTTCATCCGGCGGTGGGTGCCGTTCACCGATCCGATCTCGCGGGTCGAGCGGGATGCGATGGGCCGCACCGTAGTGCCCTCGACGGTATCGCGCGCGACCTGATGGGCGATCTCGCGCTGGTGCGCGCGATGCAGGCTGGGGATGACCGAGCGCGCGGCTCGGTATTCCGTTGGATCGGGATGATCGCGCGGCGGCTGGGTTGTTTCGGGGTGGCGGTGGTCGGCGCCTTCTCGCCGTCCAGTGTCTGCCTTGCGCGGTCGATCGTCGTTACGAACGTCACCCTGATCGACGGACGGTCACCGACTCCGCGGGTCGATCAGACCGTAGTGATCCGCGTCGACCGCATCGTCGGTGTGGGCCCCAGCGGATCGGTCACGATCCCCGAGGGCGCACGGCGGATCGACGGCCGCGGGAAGTACCTGATCCCGGGACTGTGGGACATGCACGTCCACACCACCGTGCCCGCGGGACGCGCGCTGCTCGGCCTCTATGTCGCGAACGGTGTCACCGGTGTGCGCGATATGGCCGCCGACTGGGATTCGGTGAGGACGTGGCGCGAGGCGATCGCGATGGGACGTCTCGCGGGACCGCGGTTCATCGCGTCGGGGCCCTATCTCGAGGGGGGTCCCCAACCGATGGTGCCGCACATCCTCGCGCGCACGCCGGAGGAGGGAAGGGCGGGGGTCGACTCGCTGATCGCCCTCGGCGTCGATCTCGTGAAGGTGCACGGCCAACTCTCGCCGGCGACCTACTTCGCGATCGCGCGGCGCGCGCGTGAACGGACCTTCCCCTTCGCTGGTCACGTCTCGCGCGCGGTGGGTGCGGCGGCGGCATCTGATTCAGGACAGCGAAGCATCGAGCACCTGCTCGCGATCCCGGCGCCCTGCACGCCGGCCCAATCGCTCGCCCTCGCACCGCGTTTTCCGGTGCAGGGTGCCTTGGGGCGATGCTCCTCTGAGGACCAAGCACCGCTCTGGGTGAAGTTCGTGCGCAATGACACGTGGATCACACCGACCTTCGTGGCGATGGTCGAGGTGGCGTCGTGGCCTTCGCGCTCGGTGCCCGGCGATTCACTTGCGCACTACCTCCCCGATACGCTCAAGCGATACGTCGCGACCCTCTTCCCGATGCCAGACAGCATTCCCGCCGGCGCCGACTCGGTGGGGCGCGCGATGTTCGCGAAGCGACTGGCGCAGGTCGCGGCGATGCAGCGCTCGGGGGTGCGAGTGCTCACCGGCACCGACGCGCCGCTCCGGAACAGCCCTCCTGGATTCGGACTGCACGAAGAACTCGTCCTGCTCGCGCGCGGCGGGATGACACCCTTCGAGGTACTGCGCGCCGCCACTTACGAGCCGGCGCGTTATTTGGGCCGTCTCGCGACGATGGGGACGATCGAACCGGCGCGGGTCGCCGACCTCATCCTGCTCGACGCCGATCCCCTCGGCGACATCCGGAACACGAGAAGGATCGCGCTCGTGATCGCGAATGGCGTGGTGTACGACGCAGCGGCGCGGGCGAATCTCCTCCGCGCGGCGATCAGTCCCTGATCGGGCGGTAGAGCTCGGTGCGGTATTGCGCCGGCTCCTTCACCGACTCCGGCCCCGCGACATACACCTCCCAGAGTTGATCGAGGGTCTTCACTCCCTGGCTGTCGATCCACCTGACGAACTCCCCCCACGCTTTGCCGAGTCCCTCGTAGGGGCCGATGTACGTCGTGTGCGCGACTTTCGCGGCGCCGAGTTCCCCCGGCGTCACGCGGCCGGCAGCCTTCACGGCGGCGCCGACCGGCACCGCGATCTCGAAGTCGAAGGTGTCGTTCGGCCGGCGCAGGTGCCGCGTGAACCAGGGGCCGGTGATCTTCACGCCCTGCGCCGCGACGGTGGAAATCAACTCGCCGATCCCGGGGCCCATCACCTGCTGGACTTCACTCGCCTTGCAGGTGACGTGGATGAAGGCGATGCGCTGGGCGGGGGTGTCGGTGATCCGAGGGATCGTCGGCATCAGTGGTGATCAGCCGCGGCCGCTGAACCAGTAGGCCTGGAGCGCGGCGAGGGCCTGCGGGTCGAGCGTGACTGGCGCCGCCGAGGGGAGTACCGAGTCCACACCACAGCGCGGGCACTTCGCCGTCTCGGCGGAGATCCGGCCCGTGGCGGGATCTCGCTCGGCGATCCATTCGCGGATCTCGTCGGTCGCGAAGTGTTCTCCACAGTGGATACAGCCGGCCTCCGCGGATTGCTCGACCAGCGGCCGATGGTGATTCGTATACCGGTGGATGGACTCGAGATCGGCGCTGGTCAGCAGCATCTGCTCTCCTCCGCAGGAAGGCCCATTCCAGTATAGGTCAATTCGGGCGCCGTCGCCTCTCCCCGCGCGCTCGAATGCGCAGCGATCAGTCCCCAGGTCATCCTGTCCGCCGCGCACGCTCTGACGGCGACCTGACGGCCGCCGATCGAGAGTGAGACTCCTCGTCGCGGTCCCAGCGTACTCGCCGGTCTTGCGGGCGCGTACGGCCGGCGCGACATTGGCCCACCTGCCTCGCCTTGGCGGCGTGCCCGAATACAGTCTTCCGTGCCGCATTTTTCCAGGGGACGTGAGAGAGTCGGGGACACGAACGCACTCTCAATGGAGAACCGCGACATGACTCTTCGCCACGCCGCCAGCTGCCTTCTCGTGTTGGCCGCTGCCGTCTCCTGCAAAGGCGATGCGACCGGTCCCGGGGGACTCTCCTTTCCCGAGATATCAGCATTGGTTCGCGAGACCTTTTGCATCAGGGGAAACGCGACTGTCGGGCAGACGAAGTCCGGCTCCATCTCCATCAGCGACTGCGATGATGATTCTGGCTACTACGAGACGTACATCGTCAAGGTGGCCACGGCTCGCACGGTGACGTTCACGGTCGGGTCCGGCTTCGACAGCTTTCTCCTCCTGCTCGAGGTCGACTCGTTCTCGGCCACGGATATGGCCGCGACGTTCCTGGATGCGGACGACGACTCAGGCGGCGGCCTTGATGCTGAGCTCTCGTTCACGTTGGAGCCGGGAGTCGACTACGTGATCATGGTATCGGGTTTGGATTATGGCGAGGTCGGCAGCTACACGCTGCAGATCCAATGATCGCGTTGGCCGCCGAGGCCAGCAACGCGCCCGAGATGGAAGAGCGGCGAACGGTTTCACCAACAAGGGGGGCAGAGCAATGACTCGCACGTTGAGATGGTTCGGGGCCTGCGTGATCGCCACGTCACTCGCCTGCAGTGAATCGTCGGGCCCGGCGGATGACCCCATCACGGGCGTCTGGGCTGGCAAGTTCGACAATGGTATCACGATGACGGCCACGCTGGTGCTGACTGGTTCTGCGATCACCGGGACGTTCGCCGGCGGCGGCAGCGTCGGCACGGTTTCCGGCACCTACACGAGCAGCACGTTCACTTTCCAGCTGGCGGCGACGTCGGGCACCCAGCGAACCCTCAGTGCTCCCCAGCTGATCAACGGCAATTCGCGGATCATCGCGGACTGGGACGACGGCGCTGGTGGGAACGGGCTGGTTTGCTTCGCAGCGACGGGCTCGACGCCCTGTCCGTAGTGGGAGAACCGCGCCGGGATTGAAAGATGGGGGACGGCGGGCGCGCCGGTCAGCTCCCGCGGGCCCCCTCCGGAGGTCCACGACCCGACGCACACGACCACGTTCGGTCAAGCGCCGTGCGCTAGAATTCGCCCCGATGAGTCTTCAAGTCAGCGTCACCCGCACCTATCTCCAGGTCGCCAGCCGCGCCGACGTGCGTGGGGCGCGGATCGAGGACGATCCCCTCCTGCGCCTCGCCCGGATCCCGGCCCCCTCGGTGGAGCTCGCGCAGCGCCTCTATAGGGATGTGGGCGCGGCGTATCACTGGCTCGATCGGTGGACGTGGACGCCGGACGAGTGGCGCGCGTGGGTCGAGCGGCCGGGGTTCGGGACGTGGGTGTTGAGCCACGACGGGAACGAGGCTGGGTTCTTCGACCTGCACTGGGACGATTCGGGGGCCTGCGAGATCGAGCTCTTCGGTCTCGTGAAGGCGTACCAGGGGAAGGGACTCGGGAAGCACCTGCTCACCTGCGCGGCCGACGTGGCGTTCACTGTCGGTGCGTCGCGCCTCTGGCTGCACACCTGCACGCTCGATGATCCGAAGGCGATGCCGAACTACCTCGCCCGCGGGTTCAACCAGTACAAGCAGGAGACGTACACGGTCAACGGGTGAGCACGTGGCTACACGCCGATCCGCGCCCGCAGCGCGTCGAACGCCTTCCGTCCCCGCAACGGGGCATACGCCGACCGCACGCCGATGAACGCGAGCTCGGCGTCGCGGGCGGCGGCGGCGGCGTCGAGTTCGCGCTCGGCAGCGTCAAGTTCCCCGAGTGCCACGTGGACCTGCGCGAGCAGGCAGTGAGACACGTGGCGGGTGTCCGCTTGCGCCGCGAGCTCGCGTTGGAGCGCGCGGGCGCCGCCGCCGTCCCCCTTCTTCGCGAGGACCTGCGCGAGTCCGGCTGTCATCTCCGGGCTCCCTGACGACCGCGCGATCGCCGAGCGGAACGCCTCCTCCGCGCCGCCGAGGTCTCCGGTGTCGC
The DNA here is from genome assembly GCA_031430835.1 of Gemmatimonadaceae bacterium. Classification (GTDB taxonomy): domain Bacteria; phylum Gemmatimonadota; class Gemmatimonadetes; order Gemmatimonadales; family Gemmatimonadaceae; genus Pseudogemmatithrix. Next base: position 31,086 of record JANPCH010000096.1, on the reverse strand, counting down.
GGAGCGCGCCGCCGAGGAAGTAGTAGGTCATCGCGAAGGCGGGGTCGAGCTCCTTCGCGCCTTGGAGCGTGCGCACGGCACCGGCCGCGTCGCCCGCGAGGTGATAGATCACGCCGACGCTTGTGCCGATCACCATCGAGAGGGGATCGAGGGTGCGCGCGCGATCGATCGCGGCGCGCGCCTCGTCGGGCTGACCCCGGGGGATGAGGAGGTTCATCGCCCGCCATTGCCATGCCGTCGGATACCGCGGTGCGAGGGCTACCGCGCGGCGGAACGCATCGGTAGCGCCGCTCCAATCCCAGTCGTGCAGGGCGCGCACCGCGCCGAGGGTGGCGTGGGCCTCGCCGAGCGCGGGGTCGAGGGCCAACGCGCGCTCGGCCGCCTCTCGCGCCCGTGGCATCACCGTCGCCGGTGCCTCGGCGCCGTACACCCCGAGCAGGAGCAGGGCATCGGCCAGCCCGGCGTGCGCCAAGGCGAAGCTCGGCTGCGCTCGCGTCGCCTCCTCGAAGAGGGCCGCCGCGGTCTGGAGGTCGCGCTCGGTGCGCTTGTTGAGCGCGAAGCGTCCGCGGAGGTAGAGCTCGTAGACCGCTCCCTCGACACCTTCGCGTGCTGGCCCTCCGCTATCCCGAAGCAATGTCGCTGACAGCGCATTGGCGATCGCACGGGCGATGTCGTCCTGGATCGCGAAGACGTCGTCAACGGAGCGGTCGATCCGGTCGGACCAGAGCTCGAACCCCGTGTGAGCATCGACGAGTTGGGCCGTCACGCGCACGCGCGCGCCGGAGCGTCGGACGCTGCCGTCAAGGATGTTCGTGACGCCCAGTTGCTCGGCGATCGCCCGCACGTCGCCCCGCTTGTCCTTGAAGGCGAACGAGGAGGCGCGCGCCGCGACGCGGATCGTCCGCAAGCGACTCAAGGTGCTCATGATCTCCTCGGTGATCCCGTCGGAGAGGAACTCGTTGTCCGCCTCGGCGCTGAGGTTCGCGAAGGGGAGCACGGCGACCGAGGGAATCGGCGCGCTGGTGACCGGATGGGTCCCGGTGCGCGGCGTCGCGCGACCCTGTTCGCGGGGATCGGCGATCGCTCGCGCGAACGCGAGGGCGCTCGAGGGACGGTCGGCCTGCTCGAGCGAGAGCGCGGCGGCGACGGCGTCGTCGAGGTGCGGCGCGACGCCGGCCGAAAGCGCCGAGAGTCTCGGGGCTCGCTCGACGAATCGCTTGCCGATCAGACCCTGAAGGGTCGGGGCGGTGAAGGGAGTGCGGCCGCTGATCATCTCGAAGAGCACCGTGGCCAGCGAGTAGATGTCGCTCCGGCCGTCGAGGTCGGTCTCGCCGGCGGCCTGTTCGGGACTCATATACGCTGGCGTGCCCGGGACGAGGCCCGAGGAGGTGATCTGCCCACCGGCTGCGTGCGTCAGGGCCCGCGCGATACCGAAGTCGGCGACGACGGCGTGTCCGCGCAGGAGGAGGATGTTCTCCGGCTTGATGTCGCGGTGCACGATGCCGGCGGCGTGGGCATACTCAAGCGCGTCGGCGACCTCGCTCACGAGCGCGACCGCCTCGGCCACCGTGATCCGACCATCTCGCTCGAGGCGTCCCCGCACCGACTCGCCTTCGATGAAGGGCATCACATAGAAGGGGGACTCGCCCGCCTGCCCGCTGTCGAGCAGGGGGACGATGTTCGGATGCGTCAGTCGCGCGGCGAGTCGGATCTCGCGCACGAAGCGTTCGGCGCCGACGGTGGCGAGGAGGTCCCGGTGGAGGATCTTGATCGCAACTTGCCGATCGTGCTTGGTGTCGGAGGCCAGGTACACGCTCGCCGTCCCGCCCACGCCGAGTTCCCGCTCGATCCGGTAGCGGGGCGCGAGCGCTCGCGCGAACTGCTCGGTCGTTGAATCGGACTCGGTCGGCACGCGGGAGAATATACCGCGCCCCTCTGGCCGAGGACTCCAAGGCGCGCCATACTCGGGCGCGGGGGACAGTGCGGCGATCGATCCCGAACCCGGAGACGAGGATGTTCAGCGAGCGAGGCCAAGGACTCATCCGATGGGGCATCGTATTGCTCGCGCTCTCGGTGCTCGATGGCTTCGCGATCCCGATCGTCGCCGACCCAGTGCTCGGACTCGCGACGCACATCCAGGGACTGCTCAACGCCTTCATGCTCCTGTTGATCGGCTTGGCCTGGTCTCGACTGGAGCTCGGCTACCTCGGGAGTGTCGTCGCGTACTGGGGGCTCGTCCTCGGCAGCTTCGTGACCTTTGGCGTGCAGGTCGCGTGCACCGTCCTCGAGATCGGCGGCTCAGTGTTCCCGATCGCCGGCGGGTCACACATGGGTACGCACCTCCAGGAGGAGCTGGTCCGACGCACAGTGCAGGGCTCGGCGCTGATCACGACGATCGCGATCCTCGTCGTGGCGTACGGCGCCCTCAAGAAGCCCGCGATCTGAACGTGACGGCATCCACCGCGAACGACCGCTTCCTCGTCCTGGCGATCGACGGGGGCGGCGTGCGCGGCATCGTTCCCGCGATGTTGCTGCAGGACCTTCACCGGAACGCGGGCCTTCGCTTCGAGCGGATCCACCTCTTCGCGGGGACCTCGGCGGGGAGCCTCACCGCGCTCGGGCTCGCGGCCGGCCTGAGCATCGACCGGATCGTCAGTGTCTACGCGAATCCCGAGGACTGCCGTAAGATCTTCACGCCCAACACCGGCGGCTCCGATGGGCCGACCCGATGGGGATGTCTCGGCGTCGCGGTGGCGCTGGTCGAGCGGCTCGTGCGGAGGCACCAGTCCGGCGCGCTCGGCACGATCAATCACCTGCTGAATCCGCGCTACACGAGCACCGGATTTCAGGGACTCATCGAGAGCCTCGTCCAGCCGGTCAGGCTCCGTGACCTGAAGCAGAAGGTCTTCGCGCCGAGCCTCTGCCTCGATGCCACGAAGGACCGGGTCGCCACGTGGCGGCCGACGGCCTTCCACAACCTCGGCAAACGCAGCGACGACGATGGCTTCGGCGGGCACGAGGATGCGACGATCATCGACGCGGTCGTCGCGAGTTCGTCGGCTCCGATCGACTTCCCACCTCACCGGTACGACCAGAAGCTCTTCGTGGACGGCGGAACGATCGCGAACAATCCGAGCGCGCTGGCACTCTCGGCGGCGATCGGCGCGGGACTGATCGGCGACGGGGGTGTGCCCCTCGACCAGGTGAGGCTGCTCAGTCTCGGGACCGGCGCCACCAAGACGGTCTATCCCCCGGCCGATCTATCCTTCCCGCCTCCCTTCGGAGCGCTGGGCTGGATGTGGCCTGCCTCACGTGGCGCGAAGGGCGAGACTCCTGCGGTCCCCCTCGCCTCGGCGTTGCAGGATGCGGTATCACAGGCGGCCGACTACCAGACGCGGATGATGCTCGCCGCGCGGCATTACCGGCGCGTGCAGTTGGAACTTGGCGACGACCACATCGCCCTCGACGACGCCAACGCGGTGCCAGACCTCGAGCGGCGGACCCGCGCCCTCCTCGCGTCGGCGGCGTGGGAGCGTGTGCGCCAATGGGTGAGGGAGGAGTTCAGGGCCTGACGGCCTCGACCTCGCGCAGCAAACGGTGCATCCCCTGCGCGCGGCAGATCCGCGCGGCGCGCGCGACTCCTTCGGCCGCGCCAGGCAGCTCCCAACGCGCTGTTTCGAGTAGGATCCCCACGATGTCGACTGCCATCGCCTGGCGCTCGGCGCGGCGAAGACCGCCGGCCAGCTGGCGTCGTCCCGCGCTTCGCCCTCCGTCGTGCAGCGCGATCATCGCCGCGGCCTGCTGCATCCGGGGACGTCCGATCGTGAAGACGCGCGAGTGCCGCTTGAGCTCGGCGTGCAGGCGGCGCACGCACGCGATCACCGCGTTCCGCGCCGCGCGATCGTCCGCCGGCGTCCGATGGTAGAGCCGCGAATGGAAGGCGAGCAGGTTCCCGTAGTGCCCAGTGGTGAAGGCGTTCTTGAGTCCGGGTCCCTCCATCTCGACGAGCGTCGCTTCGGCCTCGGCGCGCGCGCGATCCCACTCACCGCGTTCCTCCGCCCAGATCACCCGGGCGGTGAGGTGAGCGAGAGCGAACGCGGGCTCCCAGGTCTCAAGGCTCGCGAATCGCTCGAGCGCACCCTCGGGACGGCCGGAGAGGATCCAGGCACCGCCCTGGCCGGCCATCGCCCAGTCGACGCGGCCGGTCGGTACGATCCGCGCCGCCGCTTCGGCCGCGCGATCGGGTTGACCGAGCCGCATCGCGGCCGAGACGATGCATCCCCATCCTTGGGCCTCGTGATGGCGGTCGGCGTATCGGCGGGCGAGGAGTGCGGCCCGCTCACCAGCAGCGGCGGCCTCCTCCATCCGTCCCTTCGCCAGCAGGCGCCCCGCGAGCTCGATGTCGCGGAAGGCCATGTTGCGCCCAAGCGTCGTGTTGGCCGACCGGTCCCGGTAGCGACGGACGAGCGGCGTCACGCCGAGGAGGCCGACCGTGTGCGCGAGGCTCACATACGATCGCTCGGCCGCGGCGGGCGCTCCAGCACGCTCGGCGAGGTTGACCGAGGTGAGGCTGAAGAGGAGCATCCCCAGCAGGTCGCTCTCGAAGTAGCTGTGTTCCGCGAGCGTCCCATAGGCGCGGGCGGCGAGCTCGAGCGCCGCGGCCTGTTCGGGACTCGCCCGCCGACGCAGCGACAGCGGCCAGAGAAGGTGTCCCAGTTGCACCCTCGCCTGACGCAGGAGCGCCCGCCGGCGTCCGCGATCGGCGCTGTCGGGCACCTCGTGGCCGAGGCGCGTGAGCGCACGACGCAGCCACCGGGAACTCTCCGGCACGTCGAGGAGCTGCTCGGTCGCCTCGCCGGTCTGCCGCTCGAGCTCGGCGAGTCGCGTCTCCGTGATCTCCGGCAATCGGGCCCGTTCTCGCTCGGCGAGTGCGAAGGCATCTTGGAAGAAGCGGAAGGCCTCGCGTCCCGCGCCGCGATGCAATGCTTCGACTCCCGCGCGTTCGAGATACGCGATCGCCGGTCCCGGTTCCTCGGCCATCCGCCAGTGATGGGCGAGTAGGGGATAGTTGCCCGCGTGGTCGGCCTCGGTAGTGACCTCGAGCGCGCGCGCGATCTCCGCGTGGAGCGCGCGGCGTTGTGCGTACGAGACGAGCCCATACGCGACTTCGCGGATCACGACGTGGCGGAAGAGATAGGCGAGGGCAGGGTCGGGGCGCTCCTCCTCGATCAGCCGCGGACGAGTCAGGTCGTCGAGGATCCGCCGCAATGCACCGCGATCCTCGGCGATCGGGTAGACCCCTTGTACGAGCTGGAACTCGAAGGCTCGTCCGACCACCGAGGCGACCTTGAGCGCGAGCTGGTGCGAGGGATCGAGACGATCGATCCGCGTCGCGACGATGCCCTCGGCCTTCTCTGAGAAGCTGAGCGCGGCGAGGCGTGGGTCGTCGGGATCGAAGGCGCAACCGCGGCCGTCGACCCGCACCACCCCCATCTCGCGCAGCAACAACGCGAGTTCGATGGTGAAGAGCGGATGTCCCTCGCCACGCGCGACAAGGTAGTCGGCGAGGGCCTCGGGCAGCGTCTCGACGCCGAGACTCTCACGGACCATCCCGAGGATCTCGGTGCCGCTCATCTCGACGAGCGGGATGCGCACGGTGTCGGAGTCGGCGGCGAGGGCGAGGAGCTGCGGCGCCGCATCCTCCTGTGGTGGGCGCGTCGCCCCGGCGATGAGCGCCCGCGGCACGCGTTCCCTGATCGCGCCGATCAGCTCGAGCGACGCCGAGTCGAACCAGTGGAGGTCGTCCAGGAGGAGCACCGGTGCCGGGCCACCGAGGAGGTCGAGCGCCTCGGCGAGGAGTTCGCGCGTCGCGAGCCCACGGTCGGCGCCAGCCATCGCCGCCGTGGTCGCGTTGTCGGCGAAGCCGAGCGTGAGAACCGGCTCGAGCAAGGGGATGCGTTCCTCGCGGCCGGGCAGGGGCCGGAGGCTCTCGACCACGCGTTGGCGTTGCTCGGCCGGGTCGCCGGCGGTGTCCACCGCGAAAAGGGTGCGGAAGGGTTCCCGCCACGGGAAGTACGAGGTGTTGCGTTCCACCGAATCAGCGGCGCCCACGAAGAGCCGCCGCTGCATCCCGAGCGCGGTGACCTCGGCGGCGAGGTTCCGGAGGAGGACCGACTTCCCGATCCCCGGGTCCCCTTCGATGAGGAGCAGCGGAGGACCCTTTCCGCCGACGGTGCCGGCGAGCGCGTCGGAGAGGAGCTCGCGTTCGCGTTCCCGTCCGCTGATCGCTGTTCCCGGCACTCGCGAGCTGGCGCGGCGGGTACCGATCGGCCGGAAGAGCGGCACCGGTTCGTCGATCCCCTTCAGGGTCTCGATCTCGGGATCGCCGAAGCGGAGCCAGGGTTCGGCGAGTTCGCGAGTGCGGTCGTCGCAACGCACGCTCTCGGGGGAACGCATCGCGACCCGGGCGGCGCGATTGACGGCGGCGCCGACGAGTGCGTAGCGGGCACGCTCACTGTTGCCGACGGAGCCGCAGAAGACGCGGCCGGTCGCGACACCGACTCGCGCGACGAGACCCAGCTCCCCGAGGGTGCGGCGGATCTCCACCGCGGCCTGCACCGCCCGCCGCGCGTCATCCTCGTGGGTGTGGTCGGGAACGCCCCAAGCGACGAGCATCACCAGTCCGGTGTCGTCCATCATCACCTGATTGAGACTTCCGCCGAGTGCGTTCACCCGCTCCTGCGTCGAGCGCACCGCCTCGTGGAGGGCGCGCCGCCCCTCGGCGAGTTGCACCTCGAGCACCGGAACGATCACGAACACCACCGACGCGAGACGGAACTCGGCGAGCCAATCGGTCTGTCCGGCGTCGAGGCGGCGGAGCACCGAGTCCACCAGGTAGGCGCGGAGCTCCTGGTCATCGCCTGCCGGGGGTTCGGCGATGACGACGTCGCTCGGAGCGGCGCGGCCCGCGACGAGCGACAGTGCCTCAGGGGAGAGCACCACCTCGCCGGCGGCGCAGCGTTCCTTCGCGCGCGCCATCTGCACGAGAGGGTCACCGGTGACGAGGAACCTCCAACGGCCTTCCGCACCGCCGACCTCGAGCAGCGTGACCGCACCCGCACCGACACCGGCGTAGAACCGCAGTTCTGCTCCGTCCCCGGCGGCGAAGCGGTCCATCGTCTGCTGGATCCCGCGCGCGCACGCGGCGGCCCGCATCGTCGCCTCGGGCAGGGCGTCGGCGTCGGCAGCGGGCCACACCGCGAGCACCGCGTCGCCCGCGAAGTCGATCAGATCGCCGCCGGCGCTCGCGATCCGGTCGGCGAGTTGGCCGAGGCAGCGATCGAGGATGTCGCCGACGATCTCGGCGCCGCGAGCGCCCTGTTCGGCGAACCGTCGCGTGAGCGGAGTGAAGCCGGAGATGTCGATCCAGAGCGCGGCGAGGTGGACGATCTCAGGCGCGCCGTCCGAGCGCCGACGACCCGCCGACGCGAGACGCTCGCGCAGCAGCCGCGGGACATAGCGCGCGAGCGTCACCGCTAGGCGGGGAAGAAGCGCTCCACCAACGACTCCGAGTAGCGCATCGTGTTGTGCACGGTCTCGAAGCCGAGCAGTCCGCCGGTGAAGTAGGTGTGCGCGGCGCCCTGCATCCGCTCGAACTCGTCGAAGAAGCCCTTCGCCAGGTCGTCGCTGAGGACGTGCGGGAAGTACTGGTGCGGCTCGTGGTGTACGATCTCGTCGACCCGGATCTCGACCGGCTTGCCGTCGAGGGTGCGGAGCGCCGCCATGTCGGAGCGGATGTTCGCGAACAGCTGTTCGGGTGGGAGCCCGGCGTGGTTCATGATGTAGAACGCGGCGCCCTCCCCGTTGTCCCAGTTCTTGATCAGGCAGTAGACGCGCCCATCGGTGGTGATCGGGATCGCGCCGAGAGCGAGGCGCGGGAGGCCCTTCACGCGACAGACCGTTGTCGAGTAGGGCTGCGTGGTGATGCGCCCGAAGAGCGCGCGTTCCGGCGCCGAGAGGTCGGAGAGGAGGTTCCCCATCGTCGCATCGAGGCAGCAGGCGAGAATCGCGTGGTCGTACCGCTGCGGCGGGCCTTCGCCCGCCACCTGCACGTGGATCGGGTCGGCGGTGAAGGGGTGGCGCGTGATGCCCTCGATCCTGACGCCGAGCCGCACGTCGCCCAGTCGGCCGGCGACGCCCTCCCAGAGACTCTGGTATCCGTTCTTGAAGTTCCGCGGCCAGGTGCGGATCCCGAGGTCGGTCGCGAGCACCTCGAGCATGTCGCTGAAGTCGAGGAAGCGCAGCAGGTACGCCGCCGGGATCACGTCCACCGGACCGTAGCCGAAGTTCGTGCAGGCGTAGTCGAAGATCGGCCGGAGTTCGGAGAGACCGTGCCGCTCGAGCCATCCCGCCATCGGCGTCGTGAGGTCGAGGGGCACGCCCGTCCACCCCGGTTGCTCCAGGAAGTCGGCGTAGCGGACGCCGGTCAGGAAGAGGTACTTCGCGAGGAGCCACCCGAGGCGGAACTTCCCGACGCTCTGCATCAGGGTCGAGATCTGCGAACTCGCAGTCTCGGTCTTGAAGTCCATCACCCCCATCGGCGCAGTGCGCACGAGCGGCTGCCCGACGAGCTCGGCGAGCGCGCGCACCCGGGAGTAGTCCTTGCCGACGTCGAGCGCGCCGAGGTCGATCGGCGTGCCGTCCATCCACCACGTGCGCGCCTTGCCGCCGACGGTGGCGTTCTTCTCGAGCACCGTGACGTTCGTGTAGCCGCGCTCGGTGAGGAAGAAGGCCGCCGAGAGGCCCCCCGGCCCGGCGCCGACGATGCAGATGCGATCCGACTTCGTGGGTCGCATGCGCGCTACAGATCCTTGATGAGGTCGCGCAGGCGATAGATGCGCAACCGGTCGAGGAGGGAGAGTCCCGCCGCCCCGCCGAACTCCCACGCGAGCGCTTGGTTGAAGTTCGCGATCATATCCACGTCCCAGTGGGCGAACTGGCCGGTCGTGTACCACACGTGCCCGGTCCCCTGTCGCGCCGCGATCGCCGCGGGAAGTCCCTGCTGGAACTGCTGAGGCGAATAGCGTACGGCGTACCGCCAGAGCTTGTCGTCGAGGATGCGGACTTCCTTAAGGCCGACGATCTGCTCCATGTCGCGCACGATCGCGGCGCGATTCGCCTTCAGCCGCTCCTCGTAGTGCATCGGCACCTTGTCGTCGATCGCGTAGGCGCAGAGCTGGCCCACCCAATCCTCTCCGGTCCGGCCGTACTGCCGAATCGTGAGCAGGCGTCCGCGCTCTCCGGTGCCGCAGGCGGGAAGGTAGCAGCGACTCGGCGCCCCCAGCGGCCAATGCGAGGCGCGCCAGACCGCGCTGTAGACCTCGGTCGCGTCGAAGGGCGCGAAGTCCTCCTTCAGCATCCGCGACAGGGGGTGCGTGAGCGCGGTGCCGGCGTGGGCGGCCGTCTCGTCGAGCGGGCAGGCGACAATGACGTGATCGAACCGGCGCTCGAAGGGCTTGCCGCCGCGGATCACCTCGACCTGCGTCGCGCCCCCCTCCTCGACCGGCCGCACCTCCTGCACCGCCTCGCCGAAGTGCACCGGGTAGCCGAGATGCCGCACGACACGCTTCCACATCGTCTGGTATCCGTCGGGCACGTAGGCGGTGTGCTCGAACCGCCCCGTGATCAGGAGCGAAGGGCGCACCCAGCTCAGGCCATTGTTCGCGGTGACCGCATCGAGTGGGCCATAGAGTTGCGCCGTACAACCGTCGGCGAACACCGTCGACTCAGCGAGTTCGTTCAAGCCCACCTGCTTGAGCCAGGCGTCGTAGGCGACCGTGTACTCGGCCTTCGTCGGATTCGCGAGCTGTCCGCCGAAGTACCAGCGGAACCACTCGACGACGTAGCGGCCCATCGAGCCGATCGACGGCATCGCCGGCTTCACGATCCTGCCGTTGGCGTCGAGGAAGGTCGCCGGCGGAAGACGGTCGACCGGCGTGCCGACCGTTCTCGCGATCTCGCGCGCGATGACGTAGCCGTCGGCCATGTAGCAGGTCCCGAGCTCCACCGGGATGCCATCGACGATCACCGTGTGGCTCTGTCCGCCGACGTCGTCGCTCGCCTCGAAGATCTCGACCGCGCGGCAGCCGAGCCGGGCGAGATACCAGGCGAGGCTGAGCCCCGACGGGCCCGCGCCGACGATCGCGATGCGGAGGTCTGCGGTAGCGCTCAGGGGTGGAAACCGGTAACGAGTAGCGCGCGGTGGAAAGCTTACCGCCGGGCCGACCCTGCGGCCAGCGCGATTAGACGCGCAGTCCACGAGCCCGGTACACGTCCCGATGAAGGAGCGAACGCTAGGACCTTCGAGCGGCCAGCCGCGCGTCGACGGAGTAGGCCCCTCCACCGGCGAAGGCGAGGGTGAGTGCGCTGCAGGCGAGCAGGAACTCCAACTCGTAGCCGCCGACGAATCCCTTCGGGAGCACGGCGAGGAAGATCGCCCCGAGCATATCTGCGACGAAGAGGAGCGCGAGCGGTCGCGTGAAGAGCCCTGCGGCGAGCGCGAGTCCGCCGCCGAACTCAAGAAGGGCGACACCCCACGCCGCGAGGCCGGGGAATGGGATCCCGAGCTGCGAGAAGAAACCCGTCACGCCGTCGTGGCCCATCACGAAGAGCTTGATGCAGCCGTGGGCGATGAACACCACCGCCACGGCGACGCGGAGGACGAGCAGGGCGCGATCGGGGTTGCGGTCGGTGAATGACATCCAGTTGGCCGAAGGAGGGAGGTGGCGGAAGCTATCTCGCAGCGGCAACCGAGTCCATCATCGCGCGAAGCGCCCGTTGGTCGAGGACGCGGCCGCGCAGCACAACGGCCTCGATCTCGCGCGTCGCGCCGATGTTCGCCAGTGGGTTGGACCGGAGGAGCACGAGGTCCGCGACCTGACCGACCGCGACCGTTCCCATCGAATCACGGGCCGCGAGATACTCGGCTGGCGCGAGCGTCGCAGCGCGGAGCGCATCGAGGGGAGACAACCCGGCCTCGACCAAGAGCGCCAGCTCGTCGTGCAGGCTGAACCCCGGATACATGAACGACGTGCCGGCGTCCGTCCCCGCGAGCAGCGACACGCCTGACTTCGCCAAGAACCCGGTCAGCCACAACTCGTCGGCGTACCGGGCGCGCTTCGATGCGGCGTACTCACTCCCTCGACGGAGCTTGCCTTCGCGCTCACCCAGCCACGGTGCGCTGATGTCCGCCGACACGTACTGCAGGCGGGGATCCGTGATCAATGACGTGTCGCCGAAGTACGCCTTGAATCGCAGCACGCCCAGCGTGGGCACCTGCCATACCCGTTCGCTTCGGAGGAGCGCAGCAAGGCGGGTGCAGCCGTCGGCGTCACGCGGTGCGCAGAAGGAGTCGAGTTCGTCACGCAGATGTTCGATGCTGCGCTGACCAGCGCGTGCGGCCTCCTCGGGTGTGAGCGCGGCCGGCACGTGACCGGCCACCGGCAGCCCGACCCGCCGCCCCTCGGCGATCAGGGCGAGATACGCATCCTTGGGGAGCAGGGTGTAGACCTTGATGAAGTCCGCGCCGCTCTTGAGGAGCGAATCCACCGCCCTGATCGCACTCGCAGCGTCGGACACCGCGATCGAAACATCCGCCTGCACTGGCTCCGGCCCATCGAGGATCGCGCCCGCGGCGACGACTCGTGGCCAGGCAGGATCGCCGCGCGACACCGAATCGCGGAATGCCCGGAGGATCTCCAGGGTCCCGCCCATATCGCGGATCCCTGTCACACCCTGCGCGACGTAGAGCGGCAGGAACGTCCGCATCGCGCCAGGACTCCAGAGCGAATGACTGTGCATGTCCCAGAGGCCGGGGATGAGGAAGCGGCCATTGCCGTCGATGACTCGGGCGCCCCTCGGCACCGTGGTGGTCGCCACCGGTCCCACGCCCGTGATGCGGGAACCGATCACGATGACCGTCGAGTTCGGGCGCACCCGACCCGCGACCACGTCGACCACCGTCACGTTGCGGATGACGATGGGAATGGACGAAGCGGATCCGCTACACGCGGCGATCGCCAAGCCGGCGAGCGCCGCTGCTCTCGTGAACGAATGCATGTGGCTTCCTTGCGATCACCGCCGCGAGGCGAGCCCCGCGGCGGTGATCACGCCAAGGTAGGCCTCGACTCCCTACATCTTCTTCGTCGCCGTCATCGTCCCTTTCACCACCTCTTCGCCAGCCGGGGTCTTGTAGGTGGCGATGACGTTCCCGGTGAGCGTGCCTGCGTTCATCGTGCTCGCCGTCCGGACCGTGACCATCACGCCGGCGCGCAGAATGCTTTCGTACTCAGCCGTCTGGCCGATCAGGCTGTCGCTGGCGACCGAGACCGTGAGCGGGACGTTGGGTCGGCCTTCGAGTGACATCGTCCATGAGGTGGCGTCGGCGGTGCCAGTCATCGTGGAAGGGACCGGTGCGGCCGCGCCTTCGAGGGTCGTGGTGACCTCCTAGGTGCCGGCGAAGTCCGCGACCGTCTTGGCGGCCGGTGGCGCCGCTTCCTTCGGGGCGCAGGCAGTGAGCAGAGCTACGGTGAGCAGGGTGGCGGTGACGCGCATGGTCGGTGATCCTCGAGAACGGGATAGGGGTGGGTGATCGCGCCACGAAAGTACCGTGGCCGGGCAGGTCGGGTATGGCCGATCGACAGGGCAGGGGGTACGTCCCTCGCGGGATCTTCTGATCGCGGTTCGCGGCCAGCCACGCGAACGACGCCAGCACGATCGCGTTCTGCTTGAGGTCCGACTCGCTGACGCGTTCCGCGAAGTCCGCGTTCGTGTGGTGCTCCCGTTGGTCGTACTCGACGTAGTCCTGGAGCGAGTTGAAGGCGGGAAGGCCGAGCTCGGTGAACGCCAGATGGTCGGTGTTGCCGATCTTGGCCGAGACATTGCGGCGCATTCCAAGGTCCTTCAGCGGAGCGAGCCACGCGTCGAAGAGCGACTTGGCCGTCGCGTTCTCCTCCATGTACCACCCGAAGATGGGACCACTGCCCGGGTCGCTGTTCAGGTAGACCGAGAGTTTCTCGCGCGCCCCCGCGTTGGCGGGCCCGGCATAGTGCCGCGCCGCGTAGGCCCTCGACCCGAGCAACCCCTGCTCCTCGCCGCCCCAGAGCGCCATTCGAATCGTGCGACGCGGCCTGACGCCGAGTGACTGGAGGATCCGCATCGCCTCGATGAGCGACGCCGAGGCGTCGGCGTTGTCGGTGGCGCCGGTCGCGGAATGCCACGAGTCGAGGTGGGCGCCGAGGAGGACGACTTCGGTGCCAAGGGTCGGGTCGCTGCCCGGGATCTCGCCGATGACGTTGTCGCCGTTCGTATCCGCCGTCTGGTACTCGGCTCTCACGTCGATGCGCAGCTTCACCGGAGAGCCAGCCTTCATCGCGTTCACGATCATGTTGTACTGCTCGGCCTCGACGATCACCGACGGCGCGGCGTCGTCCCGCGTAGCGCGACTGCCGAGAACGAACATCGTGCCGTGCTGACCCTGTGACGGCCGCAGCACCACGCCTGCCCCGATGCCAGCCATTGCGGCGCGCCGATCGGGACCGGTGCCTCGCTCAGGCTAGGTTCGATCCGGTCCTACGTGATGAACGCCGGCTGCGGCTGTGTGGCGAGGACGATCGCGCCCTTGAGCCGCGTTGCCTGTGCCCGGACCGCGGCGGAGTCCGCGAGGTCACCGATGTGAACCGGCGCCCCCACGATCTCTCCCTTCGTCGAGGGTGTCCACGCCTCGGGATAGCCGACGAGCGGCACATAGCGCGGCTCCACCATCTCGAACACGAATCGCTGCAGCTCCCATCAGCGACCGAATGGCCAGCTCTCTTGATGCACGTTGCGCAGTCCATTGGCCTTGAGCCGCGCCTCGGCCCAGTCCGCCGCCTGCTTGAACTCGAGGGTCCCGGTCAGCCGCGGGCCGATGACGTTCGTGAGGTGGTTGAACGTCGCGCCCACCTGCGAACGGTTGAGACCCTCGTCACGGATCCGGGCGAGGGTCGCCTGATCGATCGGCTCTTGCGCCACGAGGGCGGTGGCGATCGCGAGGAAGCAAGCCGCACGGAGGACGCTGGTCATGACCGAGGTGTTGAGAGGGAAGGGGGGCGAGACACGATGAAGTTGCGCCGACGAAGGCGGTGCTGCCACCGCTTGACGCTTGCGGAGCGCCGGGCGAGGATTGACGCACCTCTCCAAGGGAGTCCTCGTGTCGTGTTGCCGCATTCCCGTCCGCGTGCTCGTGCTCGTGTTCGCGTTCGTCACCGCGACCGCGCTGCGGGCGCAGGCCCCCGCCGCTCGGGATCTCGCGAACGATCCGGACGTCCTCGGCGCGCAGCGACTCTTCAGCGCGTGGATGGACGCGCAAGTCGCCTACCGTGGCCTCCCCGGGATCGTCGTCGGTGTCGTGGCCGATCAGGAACTCGCCTGGGCGAAGGGCTTCGGCTATGCCGACGTGGAAGCCCGGCGTCCGATGACCCCGACCACTCGGTTCCGGATGGCATCGCACAGCAAGCTCTTCACCGCGACCGCGATCATGCAGTTGCGCGAGGAGGGCAAGATCCGGCTCGACGATCCGGTGCAGCAGCATCTCCCCTGGTTCCGCGTTCGTCCGGCGGGGGATGACGACGGCCCGATCACGATCGAGATGCTGTTGTCGCACAGCTCGGGACTCCAGCGCGAGGCGGGGGACCACTGGTCGTCGTTCGATTTCCCGACAGCGGCGGAGGTCCGCGCCCTCATCACCGACCGGCAGGCCGCATTCGCGCCGGCCGTGCGGTGGAAGTACTCCAACCTCGCGTACACCATCGCCGGCGCGGTCGTCGAGGAGAAGAGCGGGATGAAATGGAACGAGTACCTCCAGCGGAACATCTTCGTTCCGCTCGGGATGACGTCGTCGAGCGTGGACCGCGAGGATGCGCTGCTCGCGGTCGGCTACAACCGCCGCATGCCCGACGGCTCGCGCGAACGGATGCCCTTCATCGACGCGCGCGGGATGGCCGCGGCCACGGGTCTCACCTCCACCGTCGAGGACATGGCCCGTTTCGTCTCGGCGCAGTTCCGCACCGGACGGCGCGCGGGGGACCGGATCCTGAGCACCGGCTCGCTCCGCGAGATGCACCGCGTGCGTTCGCTTGAGACCACCTGGAGCTCAGGGAACGGCATCGGCTTCTCGGTCACTCGGGTCGGCGACAAGACCTATGTCGGACATGGCGGCGGGTATCCCGGCTACACGACCTACACGATGATCGACCTCGATGCCCGCGTCGGTGTGATCGCGCTGACGAACACGAACGATTCGGACCCGAACGAGATCGCTCGCCAGTTGATGAGTTCGGTCGGCGCGGCGGTCGCGAGAGCGACGGCGCCAAAGCCCACGGTCGTGGCCTGGGAGCCGTCGTGGTCGCGGTTCGCCGGGCTTTATCGGGGACGGGGCGGGGACTCGTACGTGGTGCTACTCAACGAACGGTTGGTGCTCATCAATCCGCTGAGCCAGGATCTCAGTGTCACGCCGACTGAACTCGAACCGCTGGGAGGCGGACGCTTCCGGTTCAAGGCGCGCACCGGCGGTGGAGTCGCGGGGGAAGTGGTCCGCTTCGTCGAGGAGAACGGCCGCGTGGTGAGGATGATCACTGGCGACAGCTACGCCGATCGGGTGTCCGACGCCGCGGTACCTCCGCGGCGGTGAGTCGATGCGCCGACGGCAGTACACTACGGGGAAGCCGAGGAGATCAGCTCCGAGAACTTACTCAGGTCGATGTTGCCGCCCGACACGATCGCGACGATCGGACCCTGGCCGGCTTTCCCCGTCAGCGCCGCCGCGAGCGGTAACGCGCCAGCCCCTTCCGCGATGATCCGCGCCTTCTCGGCCATCAGTCGCATCGCGGCCCGCGTCTCTTCCAGCGTCACCACGAGGTAGCCATCGACCAGCGGCCGCATACGCTCCCACATCCGCGGGAACACACTCTGACCGCCGGCGCCATCGACGAACGACGCTTTCCACTCCGGGAACGCCTGCGCCGCCCCATTCGCGGCTGAACGCGCGGCGGGTGCCCCCGTCTCCGGTTCAGCACCGAAAAGGAGGATCTCCGGCTTCAGCGCCTTCACGGCGCTGCCGACTCCGGTGATGAGTCCGCCTCCCCCGATGCTGGCGATGACCGCGACCGCGTCGGGGGCATCCTCGAGGATCTCGAGCCCCATCGTCGCGTGGCCGGCGATGAAGTTGTGGTCGTCGAACGGATGCACGAACGCTCCCTCGACGCCAGGATACGAACGCTCGTCGAGCGCCTGCCACGCGCGCTGGTAGGGCACCAAGACGAGGGTGGCGCCGAGCGCTCGCATACGGTCGATCTTCGAGACCGGTGCAGTCTCGATCGCGACCACCGTGCACGACACGCCAGCGTTCCTCGCCGCATACGCGACGCCCTGACCGGCGTTGCCCGCGCTGATGGTCCACACTCCGCGCTTCCGCTCGGCGGCGCTGAGCATCGCCACTGCGTTCACGGCGCCCCGCAACTTGTAGGCGTTGATCGGCTGCAGGTTCTCGAGCTTGAGTCGGACGTCCGGGAAGCCGGGTCCGAGTTCCAGACGCACCAAGGGCGTGCGCAAGACGGTTCCCGCGATGCGCGCACGCGCCTCGCGGATCTCGGTCAGCGTGATCGGGCGGACCGCCTCAAGCACTGCGGACATCGTTCAACGCCCCGATCATCCGCAGGTACTCCCGATCCCACGCCGCCGGGATGGACTCCCGCGGGGAGTACGGTCCCGGTGCGTACCGGCGCGACGCGATGCCGAGTTGGCTCCGCGCGGTGATGTCCCAATCCTGACGGTTGGTCACGTCCCAGAAGTCGATCGCGTCCTGCGGATTGAAGTCGGGGTTGGTGTCATTGTCGGGGTGGAACATCCACTCCGACTCGACCCTCGTCACGGTCGGCGAGAGCGGCGTGAGCAGGTAGTAGTTCACATAGTCCACGTGCAAGCTGAGCATGAGATTCGGCATCAACGTGTAGTAGTGCGCGCGTTGCCGCTCACCTTCGGGGATCGACTTGCTCACCGGGACCCCGCAGGCGCGGCCGGAGATCGTCGCGCTCCGGTTCGGCGGCAGGATCTCCATATAGCCGCCAAGGAACGGCCCGTCGGTGAGGTCGTTCGCGCCACTCTGATACGGCAGGACGGCGGAGAGCTCGGGGTGGATCATCGGACAGTGCATGCACTCCGAGTAGTTCTGAAAGACGAGCTTCCAGTTCGCCTGGACTTCATAGCTCACGCGATGTCCGACACGCAGTCCCGGCAGCCCGAAGCGCGCGAACCGCCCGATGAGCGGACCGTGCGACTCTTCGAACGGTGCGGGGTCGTCCGCGATGTTCACGAAGACGAACCCCTCCCATTCGGCGATCGCCGCCTGATGAAGTGGGTAGTGCTGTTTCTCGAATCCCTCCACCTCCTGCATGTGCGGCGCGCCGATGCATCGACCCTCGGTGGACCAGGTCCAGGCGTGATACGGGCACTGGATGGTCTCCGAGAAGTGGCCGGCCACCTCCCGACAGATGCGCGTTCCGCGATGCCGGCAGACGTTGAAGAAGGCGCGCAGCTCCCTGCTGCGTTGACGGACGATGATGATGGACTCGTTAGCGATCTCGCGGACGATGAAGTCGCCCGCATTCGCGAGCGCCGTGGCGCGCCCCACGCAGTTCCATTGCCGGGAGAAGATGATCTTCTGCTCCTTGGCGAGGATCTCCGGCGAGTTGTAGTACTCGCCGGGCATCGTGCGCGCCCCTTGATGGTACGCCTCGACGGTGCGGCGGAATGGCGTGGACATCGTCCCCTCCTGCTATCGCGTGTCCGACAGGATCCGGCGCGCCGCGAGCCATCCGGCGCCGCCGAGGATGCCGGGGCCGGGGTGCGTCCCCGAGCCACCGAGGTAGAGACCGGGAATCGGCATCACGTAGTTCCCGCTGCCGGCCACCGGTCGCATGAACAGGATCTGGTCGAGGGTGAGTTCCCCTTGGGTGCTCGCGCCCTGCGTGAGTCCATACCGGGACTCGATGTCGCGCGGGGAGAGCACGACGCGCTGCGAGACGCGCGAGGCGAAACCGGGAGCGACTGCCGTGATCGCCGCCGTGACGCGATCGCCAAGCGCCGCAGTGGTGGCCTCATCCCAACCCGCCGCGTCGCGCAGCGCGTAGGGTGCCCACTGCGCGCGCGCGACGAGGACCTGCTTGCCATTCGGCGCGAGGGTCGGCCATCTCAGGGAGGGCACGGAGATCTCAACGTGCGGTGACGCCGAGAGCGCGCCGTACTTCGCGGCGTCGAAGGCGCGCTCCAGGCCGTCGAGCGTGGGGGAGAGCGAGATCGTGCCGGCGAGCGCGGCGTTGCTCTCGGCAAGTCCCGGGAACTCCGGGAGCGACTCGAGCCCATAGAGCACCGCCGCGTTGCAGCCGCGGAGCTTGATGTTCCGCACCGCGTGCAGGAACTCGGGGTCGAGCCAGACGGGATCGACGAGGCCGAGCAGCGTGCGCGCCGGGTCAGCGGACGAGAGCACCACGGGCGCCGCAATCTCCTCGCCGCTCGCGAGCACGACGCCCGCCACCCGATCGTCGCGCACCGTGATGGCAGTGACCGCCGCCGAATGGCGGATCGTCACGCCCTGTGACTTGGCGAGGTCCGCGACCGTCTGCGCGAAGGCGTCGGGCCCGTCACGCCACCAGCCGCGCGCGCGCACCGAGCCCGCCGGCGCGCCGACCAAATGGTGGAGCAACACGAATGCCGTGCCACCGGAACGCGGACCCTGCTGGATGTCGTGCACGCCACCGGCGGCGACCGCGGCCTTGAGCGGTCCCGTCTCGAACCAATCATCGAGCAGTTCCTGCACCGACATCGGCATCACCCGCAGCAGCTCGGTCATCTCGACGCGGCCAAGCCCGCGGAACTTCCGTGCGAGGCCCAGCAGCGGCACGATCTCGCCGAGCGCGCGCGTGTCGATGTCGGGCGCCGGGAGCTCGTACATCGCCTCCAGGAAACCGGAGAGGTTGCGCACTCGGGAGACGAACTTGCCCCACTTCTCCGCGTCGCCCGGCGCATGCCGTCGGATGGTTTCCGCGGCGCGCACCGGATCGCACGCGATCGAGAGGAACTCCCTGCTGCCGCTCGCCACCGTGATCGCCGCGTCGGGCGAGACGCGCGCGGGCATGGTGAGCCCGATCCCACGCGCGACGGTCGGCGGCACCCAACCGGCTTCCCCGGCGAGCGCTGCAGCGAGGAACCCGGGCGCGAACTCATCCACCCGTGCCTTGCCACCGATCGACGCCGCGCGCTCGAGCACGAGCACTCGGCGTCCCGCCTTGCCGAGCGCCGTTGCCGCGACGAGCCCGTTGGATCCCGCGCCGATGACGATCGCGTCGTAGGTGGTCGCCATCGTCAGCGTCCTCCCGTGATCTCGAGCGCCGCGAGGCGACCCGATGCGCCCATGATCCCGCCACCCGGATGCGTGCCCGCGCCGCACTGCCAGAACCCCTGGATCGGCGTCCGGTACTTCGCCCACGCGGGAACCGGTCGCAGGAAGAAGAGCTGGCTCAGCGTGAGCTCGCCCTGGAAGATGTTCCCCTCGGTGAGCCCAGTGATCCGCTCGATGTCGAACGGCGTCAACACCTGGCGGTGCAGGATCTGCGACTTGATGTGCGGCGCATAGCGCGCGAGGGTGTCGATCACCGCGTCACCGAACGCCTCGCGCTTCGCGTCGGTCCAGCCGCCGTTGAGCGCGTAGGGCGCGTACTGCACGAAGATGCTCATCACGTGCTTGCCCGGGGGCGCCATCCCCGGGTCGATCATCGACGGGATGACGATGTCCATGTACGGATTGCGCGAGAACTCGCCGTACTTGGCGTCGTCATACGCTCGCTCGAGGTAGTCGATGCTCGGGCTGATCGAGAAGGCGCCGCGCATCGCCGGCCCGGCGCCGGGGAGGCAGCTGAACTCGGGCAGCCCGCTCAGCGCGAGGTTCACCTTTCCCGACGACCCGCGGAACTTGTACCGCTTCACTCCCTGCACCATCTCGTCCGGGAGTTCCTTCTCGTCGAGCAACTGCAGGAAGGTGCGACGCGGGTCGAGGCCGGAGACCACCACCGGTGCGATCAGCTCGTCGCCATTCTTGAGGGCGACGCCGGTGACGCGGCCGTCCTTCACGACCACACGCTCGACACTCGCCCCCGTCCGGATCTCCGCGCCGAGTGCCTTGGCGGCGCGCGCGATGGTGTCGCTGATCGCGCCGGTGCCACCCTTCTGGAAACCCCAGGCGCGGAAGGCGCCGTCGATCTCCCCCATATAATGATGGAGGAGCACATACGCCGTTCCGGGCGAACGGGGCCCGAGGAAGGTGCCGATGATCCCGCTCGCCGACTTCGTCGCCTTGAGCGGACCGAAGTCGAACCACTCGTCGAGGTAATCCGACGCGCTCATCGTCATCAGCTTGTAGAGCGCGTGGAACTGCTCCGCGCCCAGCGACCGGAAATGCCCACCGAGCGAGAGCATCCCCTTGAGGTCCGAGGGGGCCAGCGAGGTCGGGTCGGGGGGCACCATACTCAGGATCGGCTTCACCGCCATCGCCATCTGCTGCATCAGCCGGCCGAAGAGGGCCATCGCCTCAACGTCGCGCGGCGAGTGTCGCATGAGTTCGCGGCGCGCCTGGTCGGGGTCGGACCAGGCGGCGAGGTAGTCGCCATTGTCGAGCGGCGTGACGCTGCTCTCCAGCGGCAGGATGTGCAGGCCGTGCCCGGGGAGGTTCAGCTCCCGGATGATCTCGGGCCGGAGCAGGCTCACGACGTACGAGAAGACGGAGAACTTGAACCCCGGGAAGATCTCCTCGGTGACGGCGGCGCCGCCGATCAGCTCGCGCTTCTCGAGCACGACCACCTTGCGGCCGGCGCGCGCGAGGTAGGCCGCGGCGACGAGGCCGTTGTGGCCTCCTCCGACGATGATCGCGTCGTAGCGTGCGCTGCTCACGCGCGCTTCCTCGGCGGATCGAAGAAGGGCAGCGCGCGCACCGTCGCACGCGCGCGCTGGCGCACATGCTCGACGGTGATCTCGAGGTCCACGACGCTGCCCGGCGCGAAGTGCGGGCCGCGCAGGTGCGCGAGCGCGAGGTTCTTCTTGAGCAGGGGCGACCAGCATCCGCTCGTCGCGTAACCGACCTGCCTGCCACTCACATAGATGGGGGCACTGGTCCGCCACGCCACCGTCGGGAGCTGGGGCGGGAGACCGCGCGCACGAAAGAGCGCCTCGAGCGCATCCCAGTCCACCTCGAGCCCCACGAACCTCCAGAGCGCAGGCCCGGCACGCTCGGCGCGGAGCGCGCGATGTCCGTTGTACGGCCCTTCCTTCTTCGCGCTCACCGTCCAGCCGAGGTTGATCTCGAAGGGTGAGGACTTCTGGTCCGCGATCTTCGCGTGGTGCGAGGAGAAGTAGTCCACGTCGAGCATCACGAGGCCGGCCTCGATCCGCGCGAGGTCGAGCGCCCAGATACCTGCCGGCGTGATGCCGAACTGTGCGCCACTCGTGACGAGGGCGTCCCACACGCGGAGTGCCCGCTCGCGCTCGACCCAGATCTCGTAGCCGAGGTCCCCGGTGTAGCCGGTGCGCGAGATCGTCACCGGTATCTCGGCGATCGTGGTGTGGACCAGCCGGAAATACTTCAGCGCGCTGAAATCGGCGGGCGACACCTGCTGGAGCACGGCGCGTGCCAGTGGCCCCTGCAGCGCCAACGCACCGAGGCGTTCGGAGATGTCCTCGATCGCGACATCCATCCCGACGGCATTCATCGTGAGCCAGCGGATGTTCGGTTCGGCGCTCGTCAGCCTGAAAGTCCCCTCGTCCAAGCGGCTGATCGTTCCGTCGTCGATCACCTTGCCCTGCACATCGCACCAGGGCGTGTAGAGCACCTGGCCGACGTCGCACTTGGCGACGTCCCGCGTGACCATGCGGTCGAGCAACCGGGACGCATCGCGTCCGGTGATCCGGTACTTATAGAGAGGCGAGACGTCGAGCAGGGCAGCCGCATTGCGCACCGCGGCGTACTCGTGGTCGGCGAAGGGCTCGTACGAGCTCGCCATCTGGTACCCGGCCCAACGACGCCAAGTTTGCGCACGGACCAAGGGGGCCGTGCGCTCGTGGAAGGGCGTCGTCTTCAGGAAGTTCATTGGTGCGACAAAAGTGCGGCTCCGGCACCGTGGGCAGCAAGGCGGAGCATAGCGTCCCCGACGACCTCGCACCGCCGAAGAACCCGGCAGCTCGCTCAGCGAGGGCGGGGACGCACGACAACATGGATGCTGTCCGGAAACGGTTGTGTGACGTGCGCAAACAACTTGTGGCCGCCGCCGTCCGCGCGTAACTGGTGCGACGCAATCGTGTCCGTTCGGGTGCCGGAACGGCTGATGGCGAAGATCGCCACATCGTCCCGCAAGATCGTCGGGAATGCGCTGGGGACCCGCGCTACGAGATAGGTGCGATCGGTAATCACGAGCCGCTCGCGTACGATCCATTCGTACTCGAGGCGCTGCTCCCACTCAAGCCAGCATTCGAGCGCGATCCCCGCGGGGACATCACCCGCAGCCTGCGACACGCGAGCCGGGACGCGGGCGACAAACGTGCCCCGTTGACGCGCTTCCCTCTCGGACCCGTGCGGAATTCGCGCAGCGCGATAACTGTGATCGCGCGCAGACAAGGTCGCCACAACGATCCACGGTAGCATGAACCCGCCAACGAAGATCACACCTAAGCCAAGGGCCGTCCCGATCCTCCTCTCCATGACCAACACCTCGTCTGTGTCCGTCAACGTCGGGTTGTGCTGTGGACGCTCAATAAAATGCGGGAGTGCGGCGACAGCCGCACGCACGCCTCCTTAAAGCGGGCATTTGCACCAACCATCGTTAAGAAGCTGTGCAGTTGAAAAACGGAGCATCATAGAAGCGCCAACCATCGTCAGACAGCGCTCGCGTTCAACTCTTCGCTGGCACGGTGTGTCGCGCCAGTTGTG
This sequence comes from Gemmatimonadaceae bacterium, assembly GCA_031430835.1. GTDB lineage: Bacteria > Gemmatimonadota > Gemmatimonadetes > Gemmatimonadales > Gemmatimonadaceae > Pseudogemmatithrix. The sequence goes on along the minus strand of JANPCH010000096.1, from coordinate 8,021 downwards.
CACGCACTATGCCGCGCGCGAGCAGCGACGCGATCGCGAGCCCCACGAGATTCACTGCGGAGTCGATGGCGATCAGCGCGAGCGAGAGCGACTCGGACCAGGCCCAGCCGGCCATTCCCACGGTCATCGGGACCCAGAGCACCAGAACGAGAGCGACCAGGACCTTCGATTCCGGAGCGACGCGTTCACGGTGGCGCAGGTACGCGGCGGTTGCTATGCCGAGCGGAACATTGAGCACCGCCCAAATGGTCCAGATCTCGGTCCAGGGCATCTGGCGATTGCCATCAGCAAGCGCGTCGTACCAAGCCGATCGCATGAACGCGAACCACGAGACTCCCCACACGAGGCTGTAGACGATCGCCCAGAGTAGCCCGGCGGCGAGGACTGGAACTGCGCTCCTGACGCTGGCGATTCTCACCGCGAACTCTTGACGTTCGGTTTCACAAGAGGTCCTCGTGCTTGCCAACCGTCTGGTTGTGCTGTGGACACTCCAAAGATGTGGCGGCGCAGCCGCCGCTTCCATGCCGTGGCCGTCTGCACCAACCGTCGTTATGCGCCGGGAGGCACTTCGGCCGGATCCCACGCCCGCCGCCCGTGTCGAATCGTGAGAATCACGACCTGCGCCGCGTCCACTCGATAAATGATCCGGTACGGATAATGGAAGACCTGCCGATGGGTTGGCTTCCCGATCTCCGGTACCATGCGTCCCCGGTTGGCGAAACGGTCGAGGCAGGCGACTCGGCCGAGGAGCTCCTCGAGCCAGGCGGCGGCCGCCTGCGGACGGTCCTGTGCGATCGCGTCGACGGCCTCCAGTGCGCGCTGCTCGGCAAGTGGCGACCAGACCACCTTCACCGCGCGAGCCGCGCCCGGAGCTTCTTCGACACGGCCGCGTGGCTGAGGGCCTTCCCGACGGCGACCTGATCCTCGGCTCGACGGACATCGCGCAGCAGATCGAGCTCGTCCATCATCGCTTCGTATGCGTCGACGTCCAGCAATACAGCGGCGCTCCGACCATGCTGCGTGAGGATCACCGGCTCCCCAGTTTCTCGGACTTGCTCGATGAACTGCGCGGCGTTGGCGCGGAACTCCGTGACGGGCTGGATGTCACGGGTAGGCTTGAGCTTGGGCATGGGTCCCCTGGAGGCGGACGAATCGATACAGAATAACGTACCGTTGACCCCGCTCCAGCGCAAGCGTCGGCCGTGCGGATAACGAGACTGCAGGAAAACTACTCGAGCCGCGAATCCCCCGGATTCGAGGGGTCCTCCGATGCTCTCCGAGGTGCCGATCGTCGATTGTGCGCTATCTGGGGAGGTCGGATTCTCGACATCGCGATCTCGCATTTGCGGAGCGGACTTATTCTACATCCTCAACGTCGGGTTGTGCCGCGGCCGTTCAATCAAGATGCGAGAGCGGGGCCGTCGCGAGACCCGTTCCGCCTACAGAGCGACGGCCCCGCTCTCGCTTCCGTGACACGGCCATCGGCACCAACCGTTATGCACTGCGGCGCCTCGATGGCCGCTTCGCCGGCCGACCGGCAATGACGCTCGCCAGCGAGCGCAGTGCCTCGTTGACCGACGCCGAGTTCGGGAACTTCGCGGCAACGTCTGGCTCGAGCACGACGATGTTCGAGCCAGCGGCGTAGCGCGCAGCGTACGGGTTCCGCACGGCATGGCTGAAGTCGTACTCGGCGCGCATCTCATCGGGCTCAGTGCGCGGACGCGCAGGGCGGCGGGGCTTAGCGGAAGTCTTTTTCATACTTGCGGCGCTCTCGCGCGGTTGCCGGGCGGGCGCTGATAACTCGAATCAGCTCCGCGCCGCGGTCGGTGAAAAGTACAGCCAGCAGGCGGTCGACCGACCGAGCAGGAGGAAGCGCTCCTCAGCGTACGAGTGAGTCGTGTCGGGCTGGAACCACGCGAGAGGATCGCCGAAGACGGTCGACGCCTCTCTGAACGATACCCCGTGCTTCCTCTGGTTCGCCACATCCTTGTCATGATCCCACTCGAACGTCACGGCCATAGCCAGAATCGACCCATGCTGCCTGGCACGTGCATATCAACAAGGTTGTGCAGCGGCCGTTCCTATGAATTGCGGCGGCCCCGCCCGCCGCTACCGAAGCTACGGCCGTCTGCACCAACCATCGTCAGGTGCGTGGAGCTACCACGCACGGTACGGAATTCTCGAATCCTCCCAGCGAACGACCTTTGCACCCGCCCTTTGCGCCGTCCGAAGGGCCCCACCTCCGGCACCGAGACCGCCGACCCGCTGGAGTTTCTCGCGCGGGTGCTCACCCACATCCCCGACAAGGGGCAGGTCACCACGCGGTACTACGGGTGGTACGCCAATGGCCCGCGCGACATCCGCCGCCAAGAGGAGCCCGCCGCGGCCGATGCGCCCGCGCCGATCGTGACCGCGCCGATCGTGACCGCGCCGCGGCTCGCGCCCACCGAGGCGACGCGCCGGTGGGCGGCGTTGCTGCGGCAAATCTTCGAGGTCGGCCCGCTCGTGTGCCCGCACTGCGCCGGCCCGATGCGGATCGTCGCGTGCATCACGCAGTCCGCGGTGATTGACCAGATCCTGACGCACCTCCGCACGCGCGCCAGCGCAGGGGTTCAGCCTGGGGCGCGCAGCCCGCCCTCGACCGGCGCGTCCGTGGCTCGTAGCACGCGGCGACGACTGACCGCGAGCACCGCGCCTCTCCACGCGCTCTGAGGTTCCTCAATGTCGCCCCGCGTCCCCCGGCTCACCCGTCTGGGCCGCACGGCGTGCCGGCTCGTCCGGAATCAAGCCCCCGCCAGGCGACGACGACCCGTAGCGGGGCCGACCGGACGACCCGCAGCGCGGGCGGACGGAGAAAAGACGCGGGCGGACGGGAGAAGGACCCCGCCCGGACCGCACGCGGGCTCGTGGCGCGGCAGGAAGCGTCGCGCCATACTTGCACAACCCCGATTGAATTTCCTATCGGGCCCACCGCAGCATCTGGCGCTGCGTCCCCTCGCCGCAATCGAACAGCATCGTCTCTCCCTCGCGTGTGAGTGCGAGCGAGGAGAGCCCGCGTTCGACCGTGGGACGCGAGGCAGAGGTGCCGAGGAAGCGGAGGGAGAGCGACATCGAAGGGAAACCTGATGGCTGCGACGCGGCGGCCAACGGCGACGGGAGGCACTACTTCTTGATCGTCGAGTCCGCCGAGATCGTGACGCGACCGACAGAGCCGAACGCTCAGCGCGTTCCCGACTCCAGCCGTGCGAGTCGCCGCCGGGCCTCGGCCACCTTCGGTTGCAGCTCCGGGTCCGCATCCGCCCAGAGTTCCGCGAAGCGCGCGAGGTATGTCGCAGCCTTCGCCCGATCGCCCTTTGCGTCGTAGAGCTCCCCGAGGCGCTTCAGCGTGCCCGCATAGAAGAGATGGTCGGTACTCGTGCGCCTCCAGACGTACCTGGACGCGAGATACTGTTCGAACGCCGCGATCGCCTGATCCCGTTGGTCGGCTAGGTCGTAGGCGCGCGCGAGCCGCGGCAGCACGCACACGTCGCACTCCTGAGGGTGGCCGTCGTACAGGGTGTCGGCCCGCTCGAACGCACGGATGGCCGCACCGTAACTCCCCTCCGCGATCGCGATCTCCCCCAGGGCGATCTCGCGCTCCGTGTGCAGCCTCCGCCGCTGCAGCGTGTCCGGCACCTGGGCGTCGTAGCGGGCGATCATCTCCCGCGCACGCGTTGGCTGCCCCGCAACGGCGTAGACTTCTGCCGCGGCGAAATAGAGCCAGAGCGTACTCGGATCGCCGCCGAGCGGGTGGACCAAGAGCACCCGGTCGAGCTGCCGCGCGACGGCGGGCCCACGCTCAAGGAGCCAGAGCTGTTCCTCGAGCGAATCGATGGCGGCCGCGAGGTCCGCCCCGGCGCGTCCTGCAGAGTCTTCGAGCAGCGCGCGCCGCGCGCCGTGGCCGCGCGCCTCGCGGATCCGCCCTTCCATCAGCGAGATCGCGTAGAGGCAGGAGGTGGCCACGGATCGATTCCCGAGGCGCGGTGACCGCTGCAGCGTCCTGCAGAAGGTGCGCGCGGAGTCGCGCTGCCGGTCCCCCTGCCAGAAGATGCGCCGCCAGCTCTGGACGTACTGATTGCCCGGAAACCGCTGGATGGCCTCCGCGACCGTGCGCTGGGCCGCGGCTTCCTGGCCCGCCGCCACCTGCACGCCAGCCAGATTCTCCGAGGCGAACATATTCTCCGGGTTGCTCGCGACCATCCGCCGAAAAACCGGGATCGCGCGCTCCGGCTCCCGTCGGTCCCAGTAGACCAACCCGAGCGAGTTGAGCGCCGACGCGTTCGTCGAATCCGCCGCGACGGCGCGCTCGAAGGCCACCAGCGCTTGGCGCCGGTCGGCGGCTCCAGAGTACGAGTAATAGCTCCCCTCGACGAGCGCACGCTCCAGGGGCGGCAGGCGCTCGCGGTAGCGGAAGGCCAGCCGGAGCAAGGTGTCGGCCCGCCCGCGACGGATCTCGGCGTTGAGGTACACGAGCGCCGCCTGCCGGTAGGCAATGGCGAACGTGCTGTCCTCGCGCACGGCCTCCTCGAGGGCGGCGATCGCCTTGGGCCAGTCGCCCTCAAGGGTGCTCGCGCGCCACCCCTCGGTGTATTTCCGCAGGGCGGGAAGCGACGCCGTCGTGACGCGTTCGAGCGTCGGCGCGTTGCGGACCGACTTGAACGATTCGCCGATCCGCTCGCGGAGCCGCCGTGTGGCGCGGTCGATGGCCGGGATCAGGTCGGTCGCGCGCTCCGCCAGTTCCTGGTGCGACGCGAGCTCGGTGCTGTCGGCCGTCGCATAAAGCTTGAGCGTGATGATATAGCTGTCGCGCACGGGCGTCACCGTGCCGTCGAGTACGGCCTTGATCCCCTCACGCTCCGCGACCTGGCGTGCGAGCGGTAGGGTGAGGCGGGTCGTTGGCGGCTGCTCCATCCGCCGCAGCGCGGCCGCGACCCGGACCGCCGCCACCACGGCGATCGTCCTTGATTGGGCGAGACTCGTACGAATGCCTTCGCTGATGACCGGGCCGAGCGTGGAGTCGCCCGTCGGCACGGTGAAGTCCGTCACCAGGATGCGGTCCTGCTCCGACATGACGCCGCGCGCGAAGAGGGACGCGGCCGGTCCGATGCCGAGCGCACGCAGCACCATGAATCCGACGACGAGCGCGGCGAAGCTGCCGACGGCCACGACGCCGCCGAGCGCGGTGCGTCGCCAGGTGACGTGCGGGCTTGCCCGCACCGCGAGTCGCGCCATCGTCCCCTGGGTATGCACGCCGTGGTGCACGTAGGCGGTCAGCAGTACGACAGGAAGACCGAGCGCCATCACGCTCATCGTGCCGGCGAGCACCCAGTCGGGCAAGCCGATGAGCTGGATCGCAGCCTGGGCCAGCGCCACCACGACAATGAACGACGCGGCATAGAGGCCGAGCGCACGGACGATCATCCGGCGGCTGGCGAGGCTGATGGCGGGGAGCGCCGGTGCGCCGCCGTCGCTGGGGGTTCCCAACTCCCCGAGCACGCGCACGAGATCGGCGGCGCTCTGCGGACGGTTGGCGGGCTCCTTTTGCAGGCACCCCATGATGAGCTCTGCCACTGCTGGCGGACACTGCGGACGATGATCCGTGACCGGCACCGGTCTCTCAGACATGTGGGCGGCGAGCTGCCGCTGAGGCGCGCGGTGCGTGAACGGAGGCATCCCGGCGACGAGCTCATAGGCCATCACACCCCACGCGTAGAGATCCGCGCGGTGGTCGGTGTCCGGATCGCCGGCGGCCTGCTCCGGCGCCATATACGTTGGCGTGCCGATGCTCGTGCCAATGCTCGTCAGCGTCGCGCTCGCCTCCTCGCGGGCGGCGCTCACCGCCTTGGCGACGCCGAAATCGGTCACCATCGCCGCCCCGCGCGAGAGCAGCACGTTGTCCGGCTTGATGTCCCGGTGGATGATGCCGCGGCTGTGCGCGTAGTCGAGCGCGCGCGCCACGTCGCGCAGCACGATGATCGCCTCGTCCAGGGGCAGCCCGTGCTGCCCGACGAGCCGATCGCGCAACGAGCGTCCCTCGACGAACGGCATCGTGAGGAAGGGCAGGCCGTCGACCTCCCCGGCGGACAGGATCGGGACGATGTGCGGATGCTGGAGCTGGGCCGCGAGCTGGATCTCCCGCTTGAAGCGGTCGACCGCGATGCCGCCGAAGAGATCCGGACGGAGCACCTTGACGACAATGGCGCGCGCCAGCGCCGCGTCGTGGGCGACGAAGACGCGGCTCATTCCGCCACCGCCGAGCTCCTGCCCGAGTTGGAACGTGCTCCCGAGAGCCGCCTGAAGCTGGTCCCGCAGCTCGCTGGTCATCACCAGAATGTCGTGCGCCGCCACGGGCGACGGAAGGGTCGCGAGGCCGGCCGGCGATCCTCACCGACTGCGGCGTGAAGACGAGTCTGAGACCAATGCTCCAGACAATCGTATGGGGAACCCATACGGAGTCGCTTTGGCATACGACCTTCTCGGAGGTGGAGCTGCGCGCGTCCAGCCAACGAGGCAGTAGGAAAACTACTCGAGCCGCGAAATCCCCGGATTCAGGGGGTCCTCCGATGCTCTCCGAGGTGCCGATCGTCGATTGTTCGCAATCTGGAGAGGTCGGATTCTCAACATTGCGATCTTGCATTTGACGAGCGGACTTATTCTACATCCTCAACGTGAGCTTGTGCTGTGGACGCTCTAATAGAAGGCGCGAGCGAAGCGAGCGCCATCCTTCGTGCGGCCAGCAGCACCAAGCATCGTTAGACGGCGCCGCGGGTGGCCTGAGTGCGCTTCGCTGCTCACAAGCTAGCAGTTGATCTTCACGATGATCGTTCGCTCAGCCGACCCGCAGAGCCACACGGCGATGACGACCAGACCCAGCACCTGCGTGCGCGCGCTGCTATAGCGATACACCTCCGGGCGCAGCTGGGGGTAATCCGAGAGCACCACATACCCCGGGCGGTCCGCTCGCCACCTCGTGTCGAGGCGGTCTCCCTCCCGGATGCGAACATCCCGCAAGAGAAGGGTGTCGCCGCGCACGCCTTCGAACTGGGCGGTCAATCGTATGACACGGCTCTCGAGCACGCTCGCCGATGGTGGCTCCGGAGCCTGCCTGAGCAGAAAGCTGTCGCGAAGGGTCAGTAGGATCTCATTCGACGGACGGATTTCACTCAGCGGGACGCTTCGCGCCACTGAGCAGCCCTGCATGAGCGCACACGCCACGAGTACGCAACTGGCGGTGACTCGTCCATGCATGTCCTGCGGCACTGGAGTTCCTTCGTGGAAGAGACATCTTGCCCGCTCAACCCTGAGCGTAGGCCCACACGCGCGCACGAGTCCGTCGGCAACTACTAGAACCAGTCTACCGCACCCGGAGATGGGCCCGATGACAGCAGGACGGGCATCGATGCCAGCGTCCGGCTAACGTGGATTATACTGAAACTTCATAACACATTTTCCGGCGCTCCACCGCGGCCCACCCGGATCATACTGCAGTCGAATAACCCGGCACTCGCGACGCACGTCCAATCCCCGCTCCAACTTAGGAACTGCGCGAACGGCGAAAGGCTGCGGCGCCCGCCGTGTTATACAACTTGCCTAGTCGTGTAATCCTCGACCGCCGGCACCGCTCACCGCGCGAACAACCCCGGCCGCACTCGCCGCCAACAAGGCCGGGAAGAGTAGCGTCAACAACCCGAGCGGCAGCGCCCCGATCCCGATCACCCCACCCACCGCGTCGGCGATCCGGCCCACGCCACTCCCCGCCGAGTCGATCAGGAGCAGCAGGCCCCACGAGAGCGCGCCCGCCACCGCCGACTTGATCGGCACCCACCGGTCAGCTTGATCACCGAAAGCCCACAAGGCGACCACGACGGGGACCATCCACCAGGCGATCATCCACGTCGCGACCGCGAGCATCGCACTCGCACCGACGAACACCACCACGCGGCGGATCATGGCGCACCCGCCGGCGTGAGCGTGAGCCGACT
>JANPCH010000095.1:0-8312 GCA_031430835.1 Gemmatimonadaceae bacterium | reverse complement strand
CCGACGACCGCGCCCCTTCCGGCTGGGACTCCGACTTCCCGACCTTCCGCTCCGCCGCCCCCCGCGTCGTCCGCGAGCGGCTCGCGGCGTTCATCATCGACGCCTCGAAGGAGCAGCTGCGCGCCTGGGATGATTCCATCCCGGACCTCCAGCGCGAAGTCGACGAGGTACTCACCCGCGACCTCCTCGCCGCCCAGTACTCGGCGATCCTCGAGTACGAACTCCCGATGGAGTCGCGGCGCCCCGACGTCCTGCTCCTCGTCGGCGCGGGCGTCCTCGTCGTCGAGCTGAAGGGAAAGATGACGCCCTCGCAGGCGGACCTCGACCAGGTGGCAGCGTACGCCCGGGATCTCCGGAACTATCACCGCGAGTGCGCGGGGCGGCCGGTGGTGCCGGTGCTGGTGCCGACTCGCGCACGGGGATACCAACAGGAGATCGACGGCGTCCACGTCACAGGGCCCGACGCGCTTGACGGGCTGGTCGCGCGGATCGCGGCCGAGTCGCGGGGGGAGCCGATCGCGCGAGACCGCTTCCTCTCCGCGTCGGCCTATCAGCCCCTGCCGAGCCTGATCGAGGCCGCGCGAGAGCTCTTCACCTCCGGCGAACTGCGGACGATCCGGAAGGCGCACGCGGCGACCGAGCCGGCGGTGCAGGAGATCTCCCGGATCATCCATCAGGCGGCGCTCACGAAGTCACGACACCTGATCCTCCTTACGGGCTCGCCGGGGGCGGGGAAGACCCTCGTCGGCCTGCGCACCGTCCACGCGAAGTACCTGGACGACCTCGCGGTCCCGCGAGATGGCGAGAAGCAGATCCCGGCGGTGTTCCTGAGCGGGAACGGGCCGCTCGTCGAGGTGCTGCAATGGGAGCTCAAGAGCGCCGGCGGGGACGGGAAGACCTTCGTCCGCGGTGTGAAGGACTACGTGAAGCGCTACACGCGACCGCGCGCGCCGCGGCCGCCAGAACACGTTCTCGTCTTCGATGAGGCGCAGCGCGCTTGGGACGCAGCGTGGGTCGACGAAAAGCACGAGGTCTCCGAGGGGAAGTCAGAGGCCGATCACTTCGTCGCGTTTGCGGACCGGATTCCGGAGTGGTGTGTCGTCCTCGGTCTCATCGGAAGCGGGCAGGAGATCAACACGGGCGAGGAAGGCGGCGTTGGGCAGTGGCTCGAAGCGGTGGAGGGCTCGGACAAGCGCGCGGAGTGGACGATCCACACGCCTCCCGGGATCGCCGTGCAGGTGACGAGGGAGGGGATTCCGACCGAGGTGCGACCGACGCTCAATCTCGACACCGAGCTCCGATTCCACTCGGTGAACGCTTTGCACCGCTTCGTGGCCGGTCTCTTGGAGGGCGGCGACGTCGCGGAGCTACGCGAGACGGCGGCACGCCTCGAGTCGGAAGTGCTCCACCTGCGGATGACACGATCGCTCGAGACGGCGAAGCAATATCTCCACGACCGCTACGCCGACGACGCTCGCGCCAAGTACGGCCTCCTGGCGTCGTCCAAAGACAAGGATCTTCTCCTCTTCGGCGTGCCGAACGACTTCCAGTCCACCAAGCGAGTGAAGTTCGGTCCCTGGTACGGCGGCGACGCCTCGACCCAGCAGACGGAGCACTGCCGCGGACTGATCTCCTGTGTCACGGAGTTCGGTGCGCAGGGACTCGAGCTCGACGGCGTCCTCCTCGCCTGGGGCACGGACTTCGCGCGGAAGGATGGCGCTTGGTCGAACGCGCGGGCGCGCGGTTACCTGAAGAAGGCGCTGATCCGGGACGCATTCCAGCTGCGCCTCAACGCGTACCGCGTGCTGCTCACGCGCGGCCGCGATGGGACGGTCGTGTTCGTGCCCAAGCTCAGCGAGCTGGATGAGACGTTCGAGTACCTGAGCGCGGCGGGGTTCAGGGCGTTGTAGCGACGAAACGATGATGTCATCGAGCGGTGGGCTAGTAGTCTGGCGGCGATGTCATCGCGCCGCCTTAGGACCACCGAGTATTTCCGCCACACGCGGCAGCGTCCGGACCGGGCCGCTATCCAGAAGGAGTGGATTGTGTCGGCCATCGAGCGACCAATCGCGGAGGCCGTCCAAAGGGATGGCCGGATCCGTCGGTGGGTATACATTGAGGCGGCGGGACGCTATCTGCGGGTCGTCTTGCTCTCGGACGGCGAGACCGTCCATAACGCATTCTTCGACCGAAGGTTCCGGCCATGAAGGTCAAGTACTTCAAGGACACTGACACCGCGCTCCTGGAGTTCTCTGAGGCGATCGTCGAGGAGACTCGGGAGATCTCGGAGAACGTCTTCGTCGATTTCGACGTGAACGGCAATCTCGTGAGCATGACGATCGAGCACGCGGCGACAGTTGCGAACTTGCCGCAGGTGAGCCTCGAGGAGATCGGCGCGGGCGCGGCGTAGCGACAGTGAAGCGCGGTCGGCCTCGCAGGTGGGCTGTGGCGCTTAGGTCGACGACTGCCCGGAAGCGAACTCCTCCCCCGCCTCCCCGTCTTCCAGCGCTTCCTGTTCCAGCCGCTCCTCCCAATCCTCGAGATCCTCCGGGTCGAACACGTCGATGTGGTCGTCGGCGTCGAATGGCACCTCGGTGATCACGTAGCCGAGTCGGTTCACGAAATGCCAGCCGCTGGTGAGGAGGACGAAGCCGGTGCCGTCATCGACGGTCGTCCACAGGCGGTGCTCCAGCGCCGCCCGATTGATCAGTCTCGATTCGACCGGGTCGGTCCAGTCGTAGTCGTGCCAGAAGCCGTCCGGATCCCGGAAGGGCCGGTAGCGCCTCACGAACTCGTTCTCATCGATCTGAGTCTCAGGCATCCACTCCTCCCTGTGGCTGGCGTGGAGCGACCAATGTAGGGTCGGAGCTAGATTCTGCCCACGATGCCGCGCGCCGCCTGGTCCCGGGAGGAGGTCGAAGCCACCGTCGCCGACTATCTGGCGATGCTAGTTGAGTACCACTCGGGCCAGCCCCTGAACAAGGCGGCGCACAATCGTGCCGTGCAGCGCGTGCTCCACGACCGCTCGGCTGCCGCCATCGAGTTCAAGCATCAGAACATCAGCGCAGTGCTCGTCGAGGACGGACTCGACTACCTCGATGGCTACCTGCCTGCGTTCAACTTCCAGGAGCTACTGCGCGAGGTGGTTCGCGAGCAGCTGGACGCGCGACCAGCGGTGAGGGAATTGATCCGGAGAGTGGTCAGCGCCGAGCCGCCGCCCTTCGAATACTCAGAGTCGAGCCTGCCGGAAGAGGTTCCGGCGCCGCGCCGCATGACGAAGGCGGCGCGCGAACGCTACGTCCGGGCGCCCCGTCCCCGAATCGTGGACTTCGATGAGATTGAAGCCCGGAACCGTGCGCTCGGACTCGCCGGCGAGCTTGCCGTACTCGAGATCGAGGACCGCCGACTCCGAAAGGCAGGCAAGCGCTCGCTTGCGGAGCGGATCGAACACGTCGCCAAGACGAGGGGCGATGGACTCGGCTACGACCTGGTCTCATTCGAGCTGGACGGGCGCGAACGGCTGATCGAGGTCAAGACGACTCCGCGTGCCCTGCTCACCCCGTTCTTCGTTACGCGGAACGAAGTCGAGGTCTCGAAGCGTCGCGCCGAGGTCTATCATCTCTATCGGCTCTTCCGGTTCAATCGAGAGCCGCAGGAGCGGAGGTTCTTCGTCGTGCGGGGCGCGCTCGATCAAGCGTGTCGGCTCGAACCGACGGCGTTCCGCGCTGAGGTGGCGTAGGCCGCCCCTGATCCCGCAGCGATGAAACACCAATCGCGCTGATCCGGTCACGGCCGCGGAAGCGCTCGGTGCAGCTTGCTCGGCGTGCCGAGTTGCATTCTCCTTCCCGCCGAGCGTACCCTATGGGCATGCCTGCCCTCGACCTCTCGCGTCGCTGGACACGCGAAGAAGTGCTCGCCCTCCCCGACGACGGCAATCGCTACGAGCTCGTCGACGGGGAGCTGCTGGTGAGCCCGAGTCCGATTCGCCTGCACCAGCGGGCGGTCAAGCATCTCCTGCGCCTCGTCGATGACTACGTGATAGCGCATCGGCTCGGCGAGGCACTCGACTCGCCCGCCGACATCAAGTTCGGCCCCGACGAGATACTTCAACCGGATGTCTTCGTCGCCCCTCCGATCGCGGGGGGCCGACGTGGCGAGACCTGGGAGGAAGTCGGGATCCCGAGGCTCGTCGTCGAAGTGCTCTCGCGGGGGACGGCCACGTTCGACCGCGTACAGAAACGTCTCCGGTATCAGGCCGCCGGTGTCCCGACCTACTGGATCGTCGACCTCGACCAACATCGTGTCGAAGTCTGGACTCCGCGTGCCGACACACCGGCGATGGTCGCGGACACGCTGACTTGGCGCCCGGATCCGTCCGCGCCTGCGCTCGAGATCGAGCTACCGGCCCTGTTCGCCGCGATCCTCGGGGCCTGACTCGCGGGGTCCGCGACGCAGGTGCAGTGGCGCATAGGTCGACGACTGCCCTGGTGATCACGTAGCCGAGTCGGTTCACGAGATGCCAGCCGCTGGTGAGGAGGTCGAAGCCGTGCCGACTTCTATCACCTCTATCGACTCTTCCGATTCGAGCGGGAGCCGAGGTTCTTCGTCCTTAGCGGCGCGCTTGATGCCGCCTGCCGCCTCGAACCGACCAGCTTTCGCGCGGAAGTCGCGTGAGGTGAGCCGGGGCGAGTGAGCCAGCGCTCGCCCCGTGACGCCGGGCACGCGGAACGACCCCTCCACCGCGTGCGATCGAACTGCCGCATCATTCGCCACGCATCCGCACACATCGAACGTTCGCACTTTCACCCTTAACGAGTCTGCTGTCCCGCTTCTCAGACCACCGCGCAACCCCGCCATGCACGCTGCACCGTCTCCCCGACCGCCTGTCCCGCTCGAGAGACCAACGATCAAGCGACCCGTGCACGCGGTCCCGGTCCGGAGACCAGCTGCCTTGCGCGCCGTGACGTCCGTCCCCGGCGCGAGACCAGCAGTCACGCGCGCCGTGCGCGCCGTCCCCGCCGCGAGACCAGCCGCCACGCGCGCCGTGCGCACTTTCCCCGTCGCGAGACCAGCCGCCACGCGCGCCGTGCGACCTTTCCCCGTCGCCAGACCAACCGCCACGCGCGCCGTGCGCCCTGTCCCCGGCGTAAGACCAGTCGCCACGTGCCCCGAGTACCGTGTCCGCGGGCCGAGACCTCCCGCCGATCGCCCCGTGCGCCCTGCACTCCTTCCCGAGAAGTACCGCACCCCTGCCGAGACCGGTATCTTCGCGACGCGTTATCGCTGTCCCCGAGCTGAGACCAGCTGGACCGCCATCGAGACTGACTGCACGTTCCCACCTGCGCGCCGCGACGCGCGACGCGCCATCAACAGCTGCCCCGGAGGTGCCCGCGATGAAGGACAGGCAGGCTCGCACGTGGGAGTCGTTCGGTCGCGCACAAGCCTTTCTCGAGAAGCATCCGCTCCCGGCGACGTTCGACGTCGGCCCGGCGCGCGCGACGCTACGCGATGCCATCAAGCGGGCCGCCGCGTACGCCGCCACGCAGGACGGCGCGCCCGCGATGAATCGCGGGGAGCGTAGCCGGCAGCAGCAGCAGGTCACGCGCATCCGCGATAGGCACATGCGGCCGCTCGTGGTGATCGCCCGCGGGCAGGAGGACCCCGAGACGGCGGTCGCCACGCGCGCCGCCTTCCGGCTGCCGAAGGTCTCCATCAGCATCATCGCGTTCCTCACGGCTTGCGATGGGATGATCGAGACGGCCCGCAATTACCGAGAGGTGTTCGTCGCCGAGGGGAGGCCACCGGACTTCCTCAAGCGGTTCGAGGCCGCGCGCGACGAGCTGCAGGAGACGGTCGATCGCCGCGGGAAGCTGCGGGCCGATCGCGTCGGCGCGGGCGCGGGCGTCAGGATGCAGCTGCGCCGCGCGCGGCTCGCCGTCGCGGTCCTCGACGCGGCGGTCAGGTCGGCCTTCGAGGGCGAGGAGGCGATGCTCGCCGAGTGGCGCTCGGCCAAGCGTGTCCGGCAGCGGCCCGGCGGGCCCGGGGCGCGGAGCCACCCATCGACCCCCTGATCTTCGTCTGCCGCCACGTTCCCGACGCCGAGTCAGGGAGCGACCGGACCGAGTTCATCCCCCGGCGCACGCCGGTCGGATCGGTGCTCCAGGCCTTCGAGACGATCGAGCTGGCGAACTGGATATGGACGATGTACGGCAGCCTGGAGAACGTCTTCCTCCTGCCCGAGACATCCCTCACCGCGGAGCAACGTGAACGCCTCGCTGGGGAACGCGTCCTCATCTACCGCACGGGCCGCGACTACGACCAATCGGGGTCCGACAACAGGGACTTCCCTTGGGATGACAGGATCATCCGCTACGACCCGTCGTCGATGCAGGCGCGCGGTGTGGAGCCTTAGAGGGATTGTGCGCCTCTGAATGCGAACCGCCGGGCCCTTGCGGACCCGGCGGAGGGCAAGAGCACTCCATGAATCAGAGTTCATGGTCGCATCCTGCATAAGCAGGTTATCAACGGAAAGACGACCGCGCCAGACTTCCGGGCTCTGTAGTCAGAACTCAACCACCCCGAATCCCATCGCCTTCGCCGCGTGCACGAGACGCTTGTCGAAGCTGGCCAGCTCCACCGGTGTGCCGAGCCTCCGCAAGTAGTCCATCGACGAGAGGTGCATGGCGTCGAGCGTGCGCACGGCGACGGGGAAGGGCTCGAGCGTCCGTGCGAGGACCTCGTCGCTGAGTTCGACAACGAGGATCCTGTCCGTAAGCGCCCGAATCGGTTCGGCGAGTCGCTTCGACAGCCCGCGTGCGTGGACGCGGGTCCACAACTCGTAGGTCAGGAGCCGGCTCGACACGATCTCCGTTTCCCAGAAGTCGTCGCTTGGCCGACGCGACTCCGAGAACAGGGCCGCGACCGCAACTGACGTGTCGAGATAGATCACCGATCCTCGCGGTCCTTCGCGAGCTCGTCAAGCAACACTTCGAGCGGCGCGATCGGCGTGCGCGTCGGCGGACCGGTCCGAGTCGTGAGCGGTAGCCTCACGTGGCCGAGCCGGACCGCCTCGGCCAACTGCGCGTCGGCGACCGTCGGACCATGGCCTTGCCTGGGGGCGATGAGCTCTGCGACCACGCGGTCACGATCGGTCACGAGCACCGTCTCACCGCTCGCCGCGATCCGGACGTATTCGCTGAGCTTGTTCTTGAGGATCTTGATGCCTACGACTCGCATGGATCCAATGTAGCTACCAGTAGCTACATTCGCAAGTCGGTCATTGCGCGATTGCGGTGGGTCGGGGACGTCGATCACCCACGCAACGTGCGTGCGGATCCACGCGGGGCGTCATCCTCTTTGCCCGGGTCGGCTCATCTTCTCGCCGCCGCCAGCTCCGCACCACCTGGCCGTCTCTCCTTCTTCTCTTGACACTCCACCAGCGCCGAGCGTAGCCTCGGCCTGACGACGACCCCGGCGCCCTGGTGCATGGGAACCTTCCGCACCGAGATCGAGATCGAGAACCCCGCGACGCCAGGATCTTCGCGGCCGGCACGCGAACGCTCGACGACGTCGTGTTCGGTGAACCCGGCGATCTGTCGCTGCTGAGCGCGCGCACGCTCGAGGGCCTCAACGTCGTGGTGGATCCGGTGAGCCGACGCCTCGTTGACGCGGGGGCGATGCCCGCCGCCGCCGCGTAGACACGCCCGCCGTCCTTCCTATGTTTGCAGGTCATGGGAGAGACTCGGGTCGACCTGCTGCACCTCCTCGAGGACCTTCGCGACGCCTATCCAGGCTCTCTCGAGGAGACCATCCTCACGGAGATCGTCGCTAACTCGCTCGACTCCGGTGCGTCTCGCATCAGCTTCGCCACCGATCTCGCGACGGCGACGCTGACGGTACTCGACAACGGTCGCGGGATGACCCGCGCCGAGCTGCGGCGCTACCACGATTTGGCCACGAGTTCCAAGCTGCGCGGTCGCGGCATCGGGTTCGCCGGCGTCGGCATCAAGCTCGGACTCCTCGCCTGCGATTCCGTACTCACCGAAACCCGCAGCGGCGATTCGCACGTCGCCACCGACTGGCACCTCAAATCACGTCACCGAGCTCCCTGGCAGTGGGTCGACCCTCCGGGGCTCGCGCACGGTCTCGGCACCGCCGTCCGCCTGACCGTCTCCAATGCGCTCTCCGAACTCCTCGACGAAGGGTTCATCGAGGGTGTCCTCCTCCGCCACTTCCAGCCGCTGTTCGAGCCGGAGTTCGCTGCCCTCTTCGAGACGCACTACCCGAACGGCATCCAGTTCGTGGTCAATGGG
>JANPCH010000094.1:0-39580 GCA_031430835.1 Gemmatimonadaceae bacterium | reverse complement strand
TTCACCGGCGCGGACCTCTTGCCCGGTGAAGTTGACGAAGAGCCGCTCCGCCCAGCCGTCGAACTTGACGCTCACCGTCCGAACGCGCGTCTCGTCGAACCTGACCTGCGCGACCGTTCGCACCTCCTGAGAGAGCGCGCTGCGCTCCACCACGGCGTAGGTCACGCCGATCCGACGCGCCTGCTCCTCATCGAGCATCACCGGTTGCCCCGAATCGGTCAGGGCGGGAGCGCCGTGCTGGTGCCCCGATGGTTCCACGGCCGGCGCCTTCCCGCGCGTCGCATAGATGACGGTGAGGAGAGTGACGCCAAGCACCCCAGCGCCGATGATCACGCTCCGCCAACGCGCGGAGGGAACCTCATTCCAGTCGTCCATCAGCGGTCACCTCCCGGCGTGGGGCGGCCGGAGTTGGAGTCGAAGAGTTCGCGGCCGAGCAGCATCTCCAGGTCGGCCAGCGCCATCCCTTCTGCGGCTTCGAGCGCGGCGAGTTCCTGTTCGTATCGGTTCACGGTCGCTTGGTTGTCGAGCAGCGTCATCAGGTTCACGCGTCCCACTCGGTAGGCGGTCATTGAGGCGGAGACCGCTGCGCGCGCCTGAGGCAGGATGGTGGTGCGATAGAGCGTCTGCAGGTTCTTCGCGCGCAGCCATTCGACGTGCATCTCCGCAACGCGCGCCCGCGTCTCGGCGCGCATCGCCGCGAGATCGGCCGCAGCCATCGCGCGCATCGCTTCCGACTCGTCGCGCATCTTGAGCTGTCGGCTGCGGGCGAAGATCGGTACGGTGGCACCCACCATCAGGCTCGCCATCCGCTCCACGCCGGTCATCCCGGTGCGCTGGCCGTACTGCAGTCCGATCTGCAGGTCGGGCCAGATCTCGCGCCCCGCTCGGCTCTTGTCGGCGTCCGCGGCGCGGAGGTCCGCCTCGCCCCCCCGCACCATCGGGCGGGAGAACGCCGCTTGATGCATCAGCGAATCCGCGACGGCGAGCGAGTCCGGGAAGATCGGCAGCAGCGCGGGCGGTGCGGCAGGATCGACCGGCTGGTCGAGGAGGCCGCTGAGCCGGGCCAGCCCGACCAAGCGCATCGCACGCATCGCCACGATCTCTTCGGTCATCCGCGCGACTTCGACGCGCGCGTTGAGCACGTCCGCCTGCGCCGACTCGCCGACGCGATACATCGCATCAGCGGTCGAGGCCACATCCTCCATCAATCGCCGGGTCTCGAGGGCAATCGTGAGGGAACGCTCGGTGCGATAGACATCGTAGAACGCTGCCGCCACGCGACCGCGGACCTCCCATCGCATCTCGGTCGCGCGGGCCCGTGCACCCTCCGAACGCGCTGCGGCCGCGGCACCCGCGAGCCCGAGCTTCCCCGCCGTCGGGAACATCTGCATCAGCTGCAGTTGCGTCATCCCCAACGGATCCATCGGGCCGAGTCCGGGCAGCTCGCGATTCATGAAGCCGAGTTGCAGTTGCGGATCAGGAGGTCGCTTCGCGCCGGGCACGCGAGCCGCCGCTGCATCAGCCAGGGCCGTAGCGGCGACGATCCGCGGATTCGCGCGGTCGACGGCGGCGTAGAGGTCTCCAAGCCGCATCGCGCGCGAGATCGGCACGCCTTCCTGTGCGCCTATGGACGTGCAGACGGTGGCGATGGCTATGGTGGCCAGCGCCAGGCTCAAGAGCGTGCGATGCAGAATCCGGTCGAGCACGATCACGGTCATCCTCCGAATGCGGAGAGGGATGGTCCCCCGTGCGGCGAAGTGCCAGCGAACGGGACGTGGCCATCAACTTCCGTCGGCGCGGTGGGCCGACGGCCGTGATCAGTGCTTCGGCGGAGGCGTGTCGAGGGGGCGCGACCACGACGCGATGAGCGTCCGATCGCGCGGCGGCACCGACGCCCGGTCCGACACGGGCAAGTGCCAGCGCAATCCGCTGGTCAGTGCGGCGCTCGAAGCCTGCGCACCGCAGGCGACCCCGGAGGGACAGGGTGTGCAGTCCGCGGACTGCACCTCCGCACCAGCGCAGCAGCCGGTCATCACGATCGCACTCGGCGCTTGGGTCACTGCCTCGACCCGCGGCGTCCCCCCCTCGTGCCCGCAAGGCGTAGCACCGAGGCGCGACGACGTGAGCAAGCTCGTCGCGAGAACGACTACGAGGATATGAAGCGCCCGCACCATGAACCAAGAATCGGCGCCGACCGACTCGGCGCCTAGCCGACTTTCGCTGAACCCGTGTGGTGGAATGCCTGACACCAGCGAGCGACGGTGGCCCTAGCCGTTCGCCTTCTTGAACTCCGCCTTGAGCGTCTTCATCATCGCCGTACGCTTGTCATACAGCCTCTTGAGCGTCCGCGGCTTTCGCTTGGCCAGCGCATACGACGTGAGGATCGGCAGCGCGATCGTCGAGTCGAGATAGCACACCACCGCATCGGGCAACTTGTCGGGGTCGATCTTCCCCCAGCTCACCGCCTCGGCTGGCGTCGCACCGGAGAGTCCGCCCGTGTCGGGCCGCGCATCGGTGATCTGCAGGAAGTAGTCGTGCCCCCGCTCGTCGATTCCGAGCACCTCCTGGATCTGCGGCTCGGTCTGCAGCGCGAAGTTCTTCGGACTTCCGCCCCCCGCGATCAGGATCGCGCTCTGCCCTCCGCCCCGCTTGGCGTGCAGCACGATGCTCGCCGTCTCGTTCACGTCCTGATTGGGATCGATGAGACACTTCCCCCCTTCGAGCGCGAGCGCGGCGACGTTCATCCCGATGCTCGAGTCCCCCGGCGACGAGGTGTAGATCGGCACGCCGCACCGGTACGCCGCGGCGAGGAGCGACTTCTGCGGGATGCCGAGCGCCTTCTCCCGCTCCACGAGGTACTTCCCGCATAGATGGTGGAACTCGGCGCTCGACATCGTCCGCTGGAATTCCTTCGCGCGGATGATCTTCCGGAAGAAGGCGTCGGTGGAGAGGAGCACGTCGTAGTCGAAGAACACGTCATAGATGCGGACGACTCCCTCTTCGCGCAGCACGGTGTCCGACGCCTGCGGATTGCCGCGGTGCATCGAGAGGCCCAGCCCGAAGTGCGTGTCGTGGTAGAGGTTCGCGCCGGTCGAGATGATCCAATCGACGAACCCCGCCTCCATCAGCGGGATGATCGTGCTCATCCCCAGCCCCGCCGGCGTGAGCGCGCCGGTCAGCGTCATCCCGACCGTGACGTTCTTCTCGAGCATCAGCTCGGCGAAGAGAGCGCAGGCCTCCCGAAGGCGGCCTGAGTTGTAGCTCTGAAAGGTCCCCTCGACCAACTGCACGACGCTCTCGGTCCCATCGAGCTTGCGCGGATCGATCTTCTTCCCTCGGAGGAAGGTGCTCTGCGCCTTCGTCGCGACCTTCGCGCTCTTCGCCTCTCGGGCTTCAGCCCGCCGCTTCTGTTCCGCCTTGTCCCCGCCAGCGTTCGTCCGCGATCCCATCTATTTCTTCCCCGCCCGCTGTCGGGCTGTCTTGAGCTGGAGTTCGTAGGCCTGCGACACCACCTGCGCTGCTTCAGCGGGATCGTCGGTCACCACCATCAGGTCCATGTCGCCAGGTGAGATCTTCCGCTCGGCAAGGACCTTGCTGTTGAGCCAACGCACGAGCCCCGCCCAGTAGTGCGTCCCGAAGAGCACCACCGGGAACTGGGAGATCTTCCCTGTCTGGATCAGCGTCAGCGCCTCGAACAGCTCGTCGAAGGTGCCGAAGCCGCCGGGGAAGATGATGAAGGCGCTCGAATACTTGATGAACATCGTCTTCCGTACCGCGAAGTACCGGAAGGCGATGTTGATGTCGACGTAAGGATTCGTCCCCTGCTCGAAGGGGAGTTGGATGTTGCACCCGATCGACGGCGCACCGGCGAGCTTCGCCCCCTTGTTCGCCGCCTCCATGATCCCGGGTCCGGCGCCGGTGATGATCGAGAAGCCTTTCTCGCCGAGGAGGCGGCCGACCTCGACGGCGGCGGCATACTGCGGGTCGTCAGGATGCGTACGCGCCGACCCGAAGATCGAGACGCCCTTCTCGACGTGCGCGAGCTTGTCAAAGCCCTCGATGAACTCCGACATGATCCGCAACACCCGCCAGGGATCGGTCGAGCGGAAGTCGGATTTCGGACCCCCGATCTGAAGGAGCTTCGCGTCCTCGGTCAGGGCCCACGAGAAATCGCCGATTGCGTCGTCGGTGGCGGCACGGGGGAGCAGCTCCTCGGGCATCGCCGAGAAGACGCCCGAGGCGCGGACGCCCTCGGCGATGCGCTCCTTGAGGCCGGCGACGGATTCCTTCTCCGCGGCGAGCATCCGCTCGGGATCGACCTCCTTCCCGCTCGCTGCCCGTGCCGTCTTGGAACTAGTACGCTTACTTGCCATAGGAGTTGAATTCTATCACCGCGCGGCCGCGCCCACCTGCTCGTAGAGGGTGCGCAGCCGATGAGCGAGCCGGCGTTGGCGCACGCGCATCGCTTCGAGTCGCGGGCCCTCGGTGCGCCGCAGGAAGAAGCGGCGCACGGACTCCCACGCCTGCGCACGACGTTCGCCGACGGCGAGCGCGCCGAACGCCCAGAGTGGCTGCACCAGGAGGACCAGCAGGCCCCAGGCCGGATCCGCGACGATCGCCACCGCCGCGGCCACGACCAGGAACCAGGCGAGGAACGCCACGCCCCCGACGAGGATGCGGTACGTGACCAGTGCATCCGGCCCCTCGGCAACGGCCAGCGCTGCTGCGGCTCGTGACGTGATCCACTTCGGGAACCAGAACACCAGTGCGCCGAAAAGCGAGATGGGGAGCGCGACGACGAGCGGGATCCGGCTCACGCTCCACTCCACCGCCTCGGCGAAGCCCGCGCCATCCTTCAGCGTCGCGGGAGTGAGGTCGAGTTGGCGCAGTTGGCGCGCGTGCGCCTTGAGTTCGACCGCCACCTCGCGCCAGGCCGGATCCCCACCGCCACGCAGCGCCTGCAGTGCGTCGGTCGCCAGAGCGAGCCGCGCGATTCGCGCCGCCTCATCCTCCTCCGCGCCGAACTCGGCGCTCCACACGGCCTCGGCGGCTCTCACCACCGGTTCGTCCTCCCACCGCGCGAGGTTCAGCGTGACCGATCGCATCGCCTTCTCGATTCGTTGCGTGAGCTCCCGCACCGCCTCGCGGTCGGAGACGCCCGCTCGGAGCTGATCCTCCCACCGAAAGGGTTCAGTGATGATCACGTGCGCTTCGCTCCGGAAGGCGTCGCGGTCGCGGAAGACGAGCCCCATCGCGATGATCGGGAAGTCGTGTCCGAGGCGCTGCCCTGCGCCGATCGCGATCCGCGCCGCACCCGTCTTGAGCGGCGCCAACTGCGGCGCCGAATGGCTGATCCCCTCGGGGAAGATCCCCACTGCGTGCCCCTCGGCGAGCACCGCGTGTACGTCGCGGAAGGAGTCGAGGTTCTGGGCGAGCTTCGTCGGATCGTCCTGCTGTCGATAGACCGGCACCGAGCCCACGGCCCTGATCAGCCAGCCGATGAGCTTGTTGTCGAAGAGCGGCGCCTTGGTGAGGAATCGCACGTTGCGGTCGGCCGCGACCACGACCAGCGCGGGGTCGACCAGGGAGTTGTTGTGGTTCGCCACGAGGAGGACCGGTCCCGTCACCGGCACGCGCGCGCCGGCGACGGTGACCCGGTAGTAGCTCCGGACCCCGAGATGCGAGATGAAGGGCATCACATATGGCGACCACATCGCGCTGGAAGATATGGGTGGGGGATGAGAGGGTGGGACCATAGATTCTTCCTCGTGACCGGACTCTTCTTCCGCCTGCTGCCCCACGCGCTGCTGCACCCGACGGATGCGTGGGCGCTGCTCGTCGTCTCGTGGCGATTCCGGCGGATGCGGTGGTGGATGCGCTTCCCCTTCCTGCCGCTACCGGCACGCGACTATGTGCGATGGAGGATGCACACCGCATATGGTGATCACGATGCCGTACCGCCGGTCGAAGATGTGATCCGGTACGCGCGGTGGGCCGTGCGGGTCCACTGAGGCACGCGTGAGCCTCGAGCAGCGTCTCAAAGCGCAGGCACTCGGGGCCGGATTCGACCTCGCCGGCATCACGACACTCGGACCCGCGACGACCGCCGATGCGTTCACGCGATGGCTCGCGGCAGGCTTCCACGGGGAGATGGATTACCTCCGCCGTGGTGCCGAGCTCCGGGCCGACACGACACATCCTGAGCCCGGGATGGTCTCCGCGCTGGTCGTCGCACTCGATTACGGCGGACGGCAGGCGGCAGGACCGGTGGCACGGTACGCGCGCGGCGAGGACTACCATCGCGTGATGTGGGAACGGCTCGATGACCTGCTCGCTTGGGTTCGGACTGAAGAAAGCACCGCCGTGCGTGGACGCGCGTACGTGGACACGGGACCGATCCTCGAGCGGGATCTCGCACGACGCGCCGGACTCGGGTGGTTCGGCAAGAACACGATGCTGATCAATCCGAAGAGGGGTTCATTCTTCTTCCTCGGCGCCCTCTTCCTCGACTTGCGGCTCCAAGCGGACGAACCCTTCGCCGAAGAGCACTGCGGGAGCTGCACCCGTTGCCTCGAAGCCTGTCCGACGCAGGCGTTCACCGAGCCGGGAGTGCTCGATGCGACGCGCTGCATCTCGTACCTCACGATCGAGCATCGGAGCGCGATCGCGCCGCAATTCCACGAGGCGATCGCCGACCACCTCTACGGATGCGACATCTGCCAGGACGTCTGTCCCTGGAACGTCCGATTCGCGCAGGAATTGCGTGAACCCCGCTTCGCGACGCGCAAGGTCATCGGAGCGAAGCACGCCGACACGCTCGCACGCGATATCCTCGCGATGGACGAGGTGACCTACCGCGACGCCTTCCGCGACTCGGCGATGACGCGCGCGAAGCTCTCAGGCCTCAAGCGCAATGCCGCGATCGTGCTCGAGAATTTGGGGCGCTAACCCTCGCGCGCCTGGATCCGCACGGAAGTCTCCCAAGGATCGCGTGCGACGATCGCCTTCCCCGTGCGGACGAACGAGAACCCGCCCGCCGTGAGACTTGCACCGACCGCCTCGACATCCGACACGAGTGGAAGGACGACGGTCCACTCGAGCAGTTGCGCCTCGTGTTCGGCGGCAGGTCGCGCACCATTCCCGGCCCAGGTGTTGGTGCCGAGATGATGGTGATAGCCACCGGCGCTGAAGAAGAGCGCGCCTGGATAGCTCCACACGGTCCGGTCGAAGCCGAGCGCTTCGGAGTAGAACGCCGCGGCGCGCGACACATCGCCGACCTGGAGATGCAGGTGTCCCATCTGCGTTCCGGCCGGCATCCCGGTCCATTTCGCGTCGCCAGCGGAGCGCACGACATCAGCGACGTCCACCGGATCAGTCGCCATCCGCAGTTCGCGCCCGACGCGCTGCCAACTCTCGCGCGGGCGGTCAGCGTAGATCTCGATGCCGAGTCCGTCCGGGTCGGTGAGGTAGAAGGCCTCACTCACGAGATGATCCCCTGCGCCGGCCTGCACCCCCGAGTCGGCGAGGTGGCGAACGAACCGTCCGAGTGAGGCGCGGTCGGGGAGGAGGATCGCGAAATGGTAGAGCCCGGTGCGCCCGCGCGATGGCCGCGGAATGGCGCCGGCGCGTTCATTCAGCTCGACGAGCAGTTCCCCATCAGCGGTCCCGAGTGTCACGACCGCACCGTCACGCGAGAGCAGCTTGAGTCCGAGCGTCCCGGTGTAGTAGGCCAGCGACCGGGCGAGGTCCGCGATCTGGAGACGCACCGCACCAAGTCGGAGCGCGCCGGGAAGGCGATAGCCCCGCGGCGACTCACCGTAGCTGCCGATCACCGCGGGCGCCGCGCCGGAGATGTCGGGAAAGAGTTCCTCTGAACGAACACTCATCGTTCCTCCTTCATCCTTTCCGGCGGTCAACACCGGGCGGTGGAGCGTCGGGCAGGGCCGGCGCCGTGCGGAACTCGCGCAGCTGCGACAGCGCGCCGTCCAGAGTGGGGGCGATCGCGGTCGGGCCCAGCAGATCACCCACGGTCGAGCGCACGATCACCTCGCGCACCTTGTCCTGCACCTCGGCAAGGATCACGCGCGTTCCCTCCTTCCGGCTCCGGGCCACGACGTCGTGCAGCGCGTGAAGTCCGGTCGAGTCGATGACCGGCACGTCGCGCAAGCGGAGGATCAACACCTTCGGCCGCGAACCGACTTCGGCGAGCGTGTCCTTGAACCGGTCCGCCGCGCCGAAGAAGAAGGGACCATTGATCGCGTAGACCTGGATCTCGCCGGGGAGCAACGCGAGCCGCGCATCAGCGGGACCCTCGCGGCCCTCCTCCTCGTCCGAGATCTCGCGCGTGATCGCGGTGACATCCGAGACCTCGGCCATCCGCTTCATGAAGAGGAAGGCGGCGAGCACCATCCCGACGCCGATCGCGACCGTCAGGTCCACCAACACGGTCAGCAGGAAGGTCGTGAGGAGCACCGCGATGTCGCTGCGCGGTCCGCGCAGCTCGTCGATGAAGACCTTCCACTCGCTCATGTTGTAGGCGACGACGACGAGGATCGCCGCGAGCGTCGCCATCGGGATCAGCGCCGCCCAACGGCCGAAGAAGAGCGTGATGAGGAGCAGGGTGATGGCGTGCACGATCCCCGCCACCGGCGTGCGGCCCCCGCTCTTGATGTTCGTCGCGGTGCGGGCGATCGCCCCGGTCGCGGGGATCCCACCGACCAGCGCACTTGCAACGTTTGCGACGCCTTGGGCGACAAGCTCCATGTTCGAGCGGTGGCGCGTGCCGATCATCCCGTCGGCGACGACCGCCGAGAGGAGCGACTCGACCCCGCCGAGCAGGGCGATCGTAAAGGCCGGCCCGACGAGCGCCATCATCTGCGTCCAACTGAGGTCGGGGAGCGTCGGTAGCGGGATCCGGGCGCTGATCTCGCCGAACCGGCTGCCGATCGTCTCGACCTCGAGTCCGAGCAGGTGTACGAACGCAGTCGAGACGATCAACGCGACGAAGGGCGACGGGACCTTCACCGAGAGCCGCGGCCACCAGACGATGATCGCCATCGCGAGCAAGGCGACACCGACCGCCGGGAGTTGCGCGGTGCCGATCTGTCCGGCGAATGCGACCCACTTGTCGGTGAAGGCCGGCGGCACGGCCCCCATCTGCAGGCCGAGGAAATCCTTGACCTGACTCGAGAAGATGAGCAGCGCGATCCCGCTCGTGAACCCGACGACCACCGGGTGCGGGATGAACTTGATCGCTGCCCCGAACTTCAGGAGTCCCATCACGATGAGAATCACGCCCGCCATCAGCGTCGCGACGATGAGCCCGTCCACCCCGTACTGGTGGACGATCCCGTACACGATCACCACGAATGCGCCGGTCGGGCCGCCGATCTGGACCCGCGAGCCCCCGAGGGCGGAGATCAGGAACCCGGCGACGATCGCGGTCCAGAGTCCACGATCAGGGGTGACGCCGCTCGCGATCGCGAAGGCGATCGCAAGCGGGAGTGCGACGATGCCGACGATCACGCCCGCCGTGAGGTCGGCGGTGAACTTCTCTCTCGAGTAGTCCTTCAGCGTCGTGACGAGCTTCGGGACGAGCATCAGGTCACCGCACTTCAGCCGGCGCCAGGGCCTTCCTCACCGCCGGGGCGACCTTCGTGCCGAGCAGCTCGATCGCACGGAGCATCTGGTCGTGCGGCATCGTGCCGACACTGAACTGCAGGCCGAATCGCGTGTGCCCGAAGAGCTCGTGTTCCCAGAGGATCTTCTCGGTGACGGCGTTCGCGTCACCGACGAAGAGCGCGCCTTCGGCCGAGACCTCGGCGTCGAACTGCCGACGGGTCGGCGGCGGCCATCCGCGTTCACGGCCGATCTTCCCCATCTGATGCATATACGGCGGAAAGGCAGCCTCTGCAGCGGCGCTACCCGAGTCGGCGAGGAAGCCGTGCGAGTTGATGCTCACCTGGAGCGCTGCGGCGTCGTGCCCCGCCTTCGCCCACGTCTCGCGATAGAGATCGACGAAGGGGACGAATCGTTCCGGTGACCCGCCGATGATCGCGAGGGCCATCGGCAGTCCGAGCGTCGCGGCACGGACCACCGACTGCGGTGTGCCACCGACTGCGACCCAGACTGGGATCGGGTTCTGCATCGGCCGCGGGAAGACCGGCTGGTCGTTGAGTGGCGCGCGATGTCGCCCCTTCCACGTCACCCGCTCCTCGTCACGGAGCTTGAGGAGGAGGTCCAGCTTCTCGGCGAAGAGGGCATCGTAGTCGTGCAGGTCGTAGCCGAAGAGCGGGAAGGACTCGATGAAGGAACCACGCCCGGCCATGATCTCCGCGCGTCCCTGACTCAACAGGTCGAGAGTCGCGAACTCCTGGAAGACCCGCACCGGATCGTCGGAGCTGATGACCGAGACGGCGCTGGTAAGGCGGATGCGCTTGGTGCGCGCAGCGACCGCGGCGAGGACGACGGCCGGCGTCGAGACGAGATAGTCGGGCCGATGATGCTCCCCGATGCCGAAGATGTCGAGACCCACCTGGTCGGCGAGTTCGGCTTCCTCCAGTAGATGCGCGAGGCGCGTTTCGGGAGCGAGGGTCCGCCCCGTCCTGGGGTCGGCCGTGTTCTCGACGAAGGTGTAGAGCCCGATCTCCATAGGTCCGCTCAAACTATCCGGGCGCCGCGGAGGCGCAACGAGTTGCTCACGACGCTCACCGAGCTGAACGCCATCGCCGCGCTTGCGAGGATCGGGCTCAGCATCAGGCCGAACGCGGGATAGAGCGCACCGGCGGCAACGGGGATCCCGACGACGTTGTAGATGAAGGCCCAGAAGAGATTCTGCTTCATCGTCCGCATCGTGCGACGCGAGAGGAGGATCGCCTGCGCGGCGGTGCGCAGGTCGCCGCGCATCAACACCACGTCCGCGGCCTCGACCGCGATGTCGGTCCCGGTGCCGATCGCCATCCCAACATCGGCCTGCGCGAGCGCTGGCGCATCATTGACCCCGTCACCGACCATCGCGACCACCTTCCCTTCGGCCTGCAGCCGCTTGATCTCCGTCACCTTGCCGTCAGGCATCACGCCCGCCACGACGCGATCGATGCCCGCCGCGCGGGCGATCGCGTCGGCGGTGCGCTGGTTGTCGCCGGTGAGCATCACGACCTCGAGCCCCATCGCGCGCAGGCGGTCGATCCCCTCACGCGAGGTGGATCGGATCGGATCCGCCACTGCGATGAGCCCGGCGAGCGCGCCATCCACCGCGACGAACATCGGTGTCTTGCCTTCGCCGGCGAGGCGCTCGGCCTCGGCCGTGAGCGACGTGACGTCGATCGCGTAGTCGGTCATCAGCGCCGCATTCCCGGC
This sequence comes from Gemmatimonadaceae bacterium, assembly GCA_031430835.1. Classification (GTDB taxonomy): domain Bacteria; phylum Gemmatimonadota; class Gemmatimonadetes; order Gemmatimonadales; family Gemmatimonadaceae; genus Pseudogemmatithrix. Next base: position 28,222 of record JANPCH010000094.1, on the reverse strand, counting down.
TGCGAGCGCGTGCCCGTCCACTACTCCGGTCGCGCCGCGACCGGTCACCGACACGAACGACTCAGCGTCGGCGAGGGCGAGACCCTTGCCCCGCGCGTGCTGCACGATCGCGTCGGCAAGAGGATGCTCAGAACTCCTCTCGAGCGATGCGACCAATCGCAGCATCTCATCGTCGCCCCGCACGATGTCCGTGACCGCGGGCCGGCCCTCGGTCACTGTGCCGGTCTTGTCGAGCACGATGGTGGTGATGTCGCCCGCGCGCTGAAGGGCCTCGCCTCCCTTGATCAGCACGCCGAGCTCGGCTCCCTTGCCGGTCGAGACCATCACCGCGGTCGGCACAGCGAGCCCCATCGCGCAGGGGCAGGCGATGATCAACACCGCGACCGCCGCGGCGAACGCCCGCACCGCCGGCGCTGTTTCTGCAAGGACGAACCACGCTGCGAAGGTCGCGATCGCGATCGAGATCACGACCGGGACGAAGATCCCCGAGATGCGATCGGCGAGGCGCTGGATCGGTGCGCGCGACCCCTGCGCGTCGCGCATCAGTTTCACGATCTGCGCGAGTACCGAGTCGGCGCCGAGCGTCGTCGCCTTCAGGCGGAAGGCACCGGTGCGGTTCACCGTCCCGCCGATCAGGCGATCGCCCACCTTCTTCGCGACCGGCAGCGACTCGCCAGTGAGCATCGACTCATCCACCGCGCTCTCGCCGCGGACGAGAATGCCGTCGACCGGGATGCGCTCGCCGGGACGCACCGCGACGAGGTCACCCGCGACGACGTCCGCGATCGGCACATCCTGCTCGACCAGATTGCGCACCACGCGTGCGGTCTTCGGCTGCAAGTGGACCAGCGCCCGCAGCGCCGACGCGGTGTTCCGCTTGGCACGCGCCTCGAATGCATTCCCGGTCAGGATGAGCGCGATGATGATGATCACCGCTTCGAAGTAGACGTCGGCAGGCACGCCACGGCTCGTGAAGAAGGCGGGCGCGACCGTCGCGATCACTGAGTAGAGGAACGCAGCACCCGTCCCAACCGCGATCAGCGTGTTCATGTCGGCCGAGTGGTGGCGGAAGGCCGCCCAGGCGCGCGTGTAGAAGTGCCGCCCGGCCCATCCCATCACCCCGGCCGTGACGACGAGCAGCATCCACGACAGTGCTGGCACCGGGATCGTGTAGAGCCAGGGGAGCGCCCGCTGCAGGAGGGGATCGAGCTGCGTCATGGCCCAGCGCATGAAGGGATCCGTCATCGCGCCGCCGTGCGCGGCGTGTTCGCCTGCGATGTGGCTCATCAACGGCATCGAGAGCACCATCGCCAGCGCCCCCACGACCCCGCTGCCGATCGCCTTTCGCCTCAGTTCCGCGTACTCGCTGGCGGTGGCGCGATCACGAGCTTCCTGCTCCTCGAATGCCGTGCGTTCGGTCGACGGAAGCTCGGCGCCGTAGCCGGTGTCCCTGATCGCCGCGACGAGCGACGCCGGAGAGACCGTGGCCGGGTCATAGGTGACGGTGGCGTTCGCCATCATCAGGTTCACCGACGCGTCGGCGACGCCGGGCTGTTCCTGCAGCGTCCGCTGAACGCGCGACTGGCAGGCCGCACAGGTCATGCCGGTGACGGGGATGCGGGCGGTGGCCATCGCTCACTCCTCCGCGATGATGGTGCCGCGCAGCATGCTCATCCCGCAGGTGAAGCCATAGCGGCCCGGTGTGCCGGGGGTGATCTCGATCGTAGTCCGCTGGCCGGTCGGGAGGTATTTCCGCACACCGAAGTCGGGGAAGACGACCTCCTCGGAGCAGCTCGAGTCGTCCTTTCGGTCGAAGACGAGCCGTACCGGGCGGCCGGCCTTCACCCGCACCGAGTTCGGACTGTAGCCCCCATCGACTTCGATCACGACCTCGACCGGACCTGCCATGGATGTGGCGGGATTGACCGCGACGGAAGCCAGCACCGGCACACGTCCCGCGACGAAGAAGTACCAGTTCACCCAGGCGATCAGCGCGCCCGCGAGCAGCACGACCACAAGTTCGAGCGGGGACATCGTCAGGCTCTGTCGAATGTGACGGCCGCCGCGCCGACCGTCACCTGCTCCGAGGTCACGCCCGCGACCGCCAGGAGCGCGCGCTGCACGCTTCCGACGCAAGGTCCGCAGGTCATGCCGTCGATCACCATCGTGCGTTTCGTCATCGTGCTGCGCCTCAGCGTCGAGAATGGGGGCGTTGACCCCCGGCGAATACCCCACCCGGGTATCAACCTATATACCCCCTCCCCCTATGTCAATGCCGAGAGGCGGCGGCGACTCGCGCCTCGATCCACCGCACGAGCGCCGGATGCGGCAAGAGTGGCTCACCGAGGTAGCGGGAGTGCGTCCCTCGAAGGTCTGCGGGGAGCTTGTCGCGGCTCACACTCCCTTTCGAGACGAGGATCGGCACGACCAGGACCTCTGCGCCGGTCGCGACGTACTGCAACTCGATGAGTTCGCGGAGCCGCAGCACGGCTTCTCGGCGCACCGGCGCCGGTGCGTCGTCGCGCACGAGCTCGACCCGCACGTCGCGGAACTCGGTCGATGCGCGCACAGTGTCCGCCAGCCGTCGCAGGTTCTCCATCCACGCCGCGTACTCTTCAGCGCTATTGGGCCCGTGACCCACAAGCATCAGGGCGCGGGTCCGGACGTTCACCCCCTCATGCGCCGCGAGCGCGAGCGCTCGATCGGCGAGGACCCGCGCCAGTTCCGGGGAGTCGTCAAGCGCCTTCACGAGGATGAGCGGGACGCGGGCTACCGGTCGCTCGATGCCGGCCATGTGAAGATGGTGCTGCATCGTTTCGTCAAGTTCGATCGCGTCGCCAACAAGCCAGCGAATCTGCTGGTAGTGGCCGCTGTGACTCGACACGAGGAGCGGCACGACGACGATCACGCCGACGCCGGCGCCCTCGAGTCGCGCCACTGCATCCTGAAATCGCGAGTGGGCGGCTGCGGGACCCATTAGGAAGGCGACCTCGACCGGCCCGCCGGTCCTGACTTCCCCGGCGGCGGCGAGCACACCCGCATTCCAGAGTGAGTCCCCACCGTGAGCGACCACGACGGTCCCGACGACTCGCCTCGCCTGTGCCGCGGCCGATTGAGCGACGGTTGAAAGCAGGAGGGCGATGGCGAACAATCGTGTGCAGAAGGACATACGACGCCTGGTTTGAGCAATGAGAGTGATTCTCATGTAACAGTACCTCAGTGTAGTCCCCCTCTGATGGCGATTCAATAGGTTCACTGACTCTATGCTCGTTCGTCAGGCGACTCGCTGCGGGAGCGCACCCTGAGTGCACCGTATCCCCGTTCTGCGCAATCGCGACTGGTCGCGTGGCGGCGCGCGCGTCCGCGCACGCCGCCGCTCGCTCGGCGCACCGTACGTGCACGCGGACTCGATTTCGCGGTCTGGACTTCGCCAGCGGTGGGTGGAACGACACCCATGCTCGCGATAAATGGTGGGATGATCTACGGCCACAATCTCCTCTGGCCCGCTTTCGCTCCATTCGCGGCCGGACGACAGGTCATCCTCTTCGACCAGCGAGGGAGGGGTGAGACGCCCGCGCCCCCCGGCGTGCGCGCGGCGCGGATCGAACACGACGTGCTCGACATCGCCGCACTGCGCGAGGCGATGGGGATCGAGCGCTGGGACCTCGCTGGGCACTCGTGGGGCGGCGGCCTCGCACTCCTCGCGGCGGCGGCCGATCCCGGCGGCATCCGGCGGATCGTCGCCTTCGACGCTGCTGGCGCGACGTCGGGGTGGCTCGACGGGCTGCACGACCGGGCGCTCGCGCATCTCCAACGCCGCGGCGCATCCGACGCGCGTCGCGCCCTCGCGGCACTCGATCCCCGGGCGCTCTTCGAAGGAGATGCGGCTCGTCACGCGACGTACAGCCAGACGATCTATCCCGCCTGGTTCCACGACCAGCAGATGAACACCCTTGCGCCGCCCCGCGCCGAGAGCGTGACCGGTGCGATCGTCGCGGCGCGGCTCAGGCGCGAGGGATTCGATTGGCGCGACAAGTTCGCGGCGGTGCGTGCACCGCTGTTGCTTTTGCACGGAGAGGAGGATGCGCTGCCGATCACCGAGGCCGAGGCGACCACGCGACTCATTCGCACCTCGCACCTCGTGCGCATCCCGGAGTCGGGTCATATGCCCTTCTTCGAGAACCCCGAGCCGGCGTTCAGCGCCGCGATCGAATTCCTCGACGCGCCGTGACGGGTCGCCTCGTCTTCCGGGCGATCTCTGTGCTCGCCCTCATCGCGATCGGTGCCCGCGCGATGAAGCGTTCCTCGCCCCGTGCGCGCGACACTGCACCGACGACGATGGCGACGATCTCGTCGATCGAATCCCTCCCGCCCCTCCTCGACAGCGCCTTCGCCGATTCGGTCGAGCACCTGTCGGAGGTTCAGGCGATCCTCGAGTCGCGGATGCGGAATACCTACCTCGGCGAACTCCTCGCCGCGCACGACTCGATGAACTTCCGCTGGCCCGATCGGCGCAACGAACGCCTGCGGGTCTGGGTACAGGACGTGAACCCGACACGGCCCGAGTTCGCGCGACGGATCGTCGGCGATGCCTTCCGGGACTGGACGGGGTCGGGGATCCCGGTCGGCTTCACGATCGTGCTGGATTCGTCGCGCGCCGAGGTGCGCGTGACCTGGGTCGACCGCTTCGACGCGATGATGACCGGACTGACCCGGTGGACGACGAACTCCCGCGGCTGGATCGTGGCGGCCGACATCCAGCTCGCACGGCAGCAGCCCGATGGGACGGTGCTCGACGACGCGTCGCTCGCGGCGATCGCCCGACATGAGGCCGGCCACCTCCTTGGCCTCGACCACACGCTCGATCCCACGAGCGTGATGGCGGCGCGGGTGCGGGTGTCGGAACTGAGCGAAGCGGACCGCCGGACGGTCCGCCTCGTCTATGACCTTCCGCCGGGCCGCCTTCCGGTGCCCTGAGAGCTAGGGCACGCCCCACCTGAGCGTGATCATCTTCCGTTCCTTGCCGCGAATGACCGATACCTTCGCTTCGCCCCGCTGATCGATCTCGAGGGCGTGCAGGAAGGCGATCGGGTCGTTGACCGGCGTGTCTCCCACCGCCGTGATGACGTCCCCGCCCTTGAGACCGGAGCGTGCAGCCGCGCTCCCGGCGGCGACCTCGTTGACGATCACGCCCTGCTTCACGCCAAGCACCTCGCGCCAATCCTCATCGAGCGTTCGGAACTGCGCGCCGGCGAAGTAGCTCATCGCGTTCCTGGTTCCACCGCCGGGATTGAAGACCATCATCCGCACTTCCTCTGGCATCTCGCGCCGCTGCTGGGACTCGATCGCGCCGGCCATAGCGCGCTCGCCGCCCTGACCGGGATCGCGGCGGATCATCCGCGAGAAGGTCGCGACGCGAAGCGGGAGCAACGCCCGCTCGAACTCGCCGCACGACTCGGCGAACCCCGTTGGGCGTTTCTCGACCGTGACCGGGATCTCCTTCACCGTCCCGTTGCGATCGACCCGGATGACGATCGTGCGACCGGGGATGAGCAGATCCGCGATCTCGGGCAGTCCCTTGCTGGCATCGAGCCCACCGATCGAGAGAACACGATCGTCGCGCTGAACACCGGCGCGCTCCGACGGTCCTCCCGGCTCCACCGAGCTGACCGTGACCTCGCCGGGGAGGACGCGACCATTCACCATCTCGACCTTCGTGTCGAGGCTGACGCCCACATAGCCGGCGGGTTGCGGCCGCCGCTCGCGCTCGCAGCGGTCCTGGATCGCACTCATCATCGCGAAGGCCTCGCGCGAGTTGCGGGCGAGCTCCTCGTCGGCGCGGCGGCGCGCGGTGATGTCGTTCCCCGCCTCCGCCGTCTCGAGCGTACGCATCAGTTGTGACTCGCGCTCGCGCCACTCACTCACGATCCGCTGGACCTCGGCGACGTTCGCCTTGAAGATCCGGTCGGTCAACGAGTCCGCACGCGCATCGCGCGTGCGTTCGACGATCCGCACGTTCTGCGCTCCGGCCGGCGCCGCGAGCACGACGATACCGAAGGCGACGAGGAGCGCGCGGCGAGGCATCGGACGATTCATCTAGTAGCGCTCCAGGCGCCGGGTCTCGGGGAGCGTCGCCCCGATCTGTCGGAGCGTCGCCTCGCGGGCGCCGATGGTCGTGAGATAGTACTGGTTCAGCATCGGGTCCTGCGGCACGCGGTAGAGCGCCGCGCGCGTCGCCGCGGCGATCTCGTCAAGCGCGTTGAGCCGAGTCTGATACGAGTCCTGATTCATCCCGATGAATCGCGAAGACGTATCCTGCGCGGCGAGGAAGGCCGCCGCGTCCTGATACTGCTGTTGTGCGGCGGTGAGTACGCGCACGGCGTCGTCGGTGGTCGCGAATGGGGTGCGAGCCGTTGCGACGGTCGCCGGCTCGAACGCCGAACCGGCGGAGATCCACGTCGACGCGCGGCCGAGCACCGCACCCCCAACGAGCAGCGCGAAGCCCGCAGCGGCGCGCCAGACCCACGTCGGCATCGGACGCCGCGCGGCGCGGGCACCGGAAGCGTCGACGAGCAGGCCTTCAGCGCGCAGCTGTGGCGCGAGGTTCGACCAGGCGGTGAGGGGCTCCATCGGGATCGGCGCCATCGCGCTCATCCGGGCCAGGCGGCGGTAGGCGGCGACCTCAGCGCGACAATCCCAACAACCCGCCAAGTGGGTCGCTTCGTCGGCGGTCGGGGTCTCGTCCGCCATCGCGGCGAGTCGGTCAGTCGAGAGATGTGACATTCTCAGCGTCCTTCGCCGGTGAGGAGGCATCAACGAGATGCGCGAGCAACCGGCGGAGCTTCGCGCGTGCCTTGAAGAGTTGGGATTTCGATCCCCCCGAGGTGATGCCGAGTTCGGTGGCGATCTCCTCGTGGGTATAGCCTTCGACGTCGTGCATCACGAACACCACCCGCGCGCCGGGAGAGAGCTGCTGGACCGCCTCGTCGATGCTCTGCGCGAGGAAGGTCCGGTCCATATCCTGGTCCACCGAGACGGTGTCCTCCTCCATCACCACTTCGAGCTTGGCGAGTCGCCGCACCGACCGGAGCGCGTTGAGCGTCCGGTTCACCGCGATCCGGTGCGCCCAGGTCGAGAACTGCGAATCGCCTCGCCACGTCGGCAACGCGCGGAAGATCTGGATCCAGACCTCCTGCGCGATGTCCGCGGCTTGGTCCGGGTCTCCCACCAGCCTGCGCACCACAGCGTCGATGCGAGGCGCGTGCTCGACCCAGAGGGCGCGCAGCGCCGCTTCGTCGCCATTGATGGCGCGGCGGATGGTGAGGGGGTCGGAAGCCATGCCTTACGGTCTATGGGTCACAGGTCGTCCCAGAATGGTTTCCCGCATTCGCGCATCCGGGCAAGGACCGAACCTGTTGTGACCTATGAACTTTCGGCGCGTCGGCCCCGTACCTAGGATACTAAGGTCAATGCTCCTACCCCTCGTCTCCCTTACCGCCGCGCTAGCCATCGGCGGCGGACTCCCGACCCGCGCTCCGCGCACGGTCGGGATGTCCGCCGACCGGCTCGCGATCGTGGACCGGATCGTCCAGCGTGGAATCACCGCGGGGGCCTATCCTGGCGCCGCTGTGGTCGTCGGGAGGCGGGGATTCGCGGTATGGCAGAAGGGGTACGGCCGCTTGGGGTGGACTTCGACCAGCCCCGCCGTCGATCCGGCCGAGAGCATCTACGACCTCGCCTCACTCACCAAGGTCATCGCCCTCACGACCGCGGTGATGATCCTCTACGACGAGGGGAAGCTCTCCCTCGACGCGAAGGTGCAGGACTATCTCCCTGCCTTCACTGGCGCGATGAAGGAGCGCGTCACCATCCGCCACCTGCTCACGCACCGCTCGGGCCTCCCCCCCGGCCGCCAGCTCTGGAGGACCGCGCGCACTCCCGAGGAGGCCTGGTCGCAGGTGCTCATCACGAAGCTCGGCTCGCGTCCCGGCACCTACTTCGACTACTCGGACCTGGGTCCGATGGTACTCGGAAAGGTGGTCGAGAGGATCACGGGTCAGCCGTTGGATCGTTTCGTCGCTGACCGGATCTTCACGCCGCTCGGGATGGATGACACCGGGTACCTGCCGTCGCGCGCAATGCTCGCGCGAATCGCCCCGACCGACGTCACCCCGCCGCGCGGCTACCCGATCCGCGGTGAGGTGCACGACGAGTCGGCCTTCACGCTGGGCGGTGTCTCGGGACACGCCGGTCTCTTCGGCACCGCGACCGACCTCTCGGTCTTCGCGCAGATGCTGCTCAATGGCGGCACGTACAATGGTGTGCGAATCGTGAGCGACACGACGATCGCGCGGTTCATCACCCCGGTCGCCGATGCCCGCGCGCTCGGTTGGGAAGTCGCGAATGGTGAGCACGGCGCCGGCGAGTACATCAGTGCGCGCGCCTTCGGCCACACCGGCTACACCGGCACCTCGATCTGGATCGACCCCGAGCGGGAGATGTTCGTCATCCTGCTCACCAACCGCGTCCACGCCGCGCGCGCGCGCCGGCCGGGCACGATCATCGCCGACGTGCGCGGCGATCTGGCCGACGCCTCCGCCCTCGCGATGACCGATGAGCCGCTGCTGCGCCAGGTCGCGTGGCCGCGTACTTTCCGTGTCGACCAAGCGGTGGACTGGAATCCCCCCACCCGACCGCTCCCGAAGCGACCCAACACGAAGGCGAAGGGCGAGTGACCGCACCCGACATCCCAGCCGCCCGTGAAACGCCGGCGGCCGAAGGCTCCATCTCCGAAGACCAGGTGAAGCTCGCGCTCCGGCGCGTGAAGGATCCCGAGCTCAACCTGAACATCCTCGACCTCGGACTCATCTATGAGATCCGGGTCGAGGGGAACGACGTGACGGTGGATATGAGTCTCACTTCACCCGGCTGTCCCTCGGGTCCCGAGATCATGACCGACGCCGAGAACCAGCTGAAGGCGATCCCCGGCGTCGGCGCGGTGACGATGAATCTCGTCTGGTCCCCGATGTGGTCCCCCGAGCGGATCGAGCCTCGGGTGCGCGCCTATCTCGGCTTCTGAGCGCTAGCTAGTCGCGGTAGGGCGAGTCCTTCGCCCACGGGGTGAGCGCCTTCACGAAGCCCGCGCCCATCTCGGCCACCTGCCACCGCCTGAGATCGGCGATCTGCCCGAGCGCGGAGACGTCGCGCGGCAGCAGTCGCGCCACGGCTTCCATCCGGTCGCGCGAGCAGAGTACGCCGGGGTCGAGCTCGAGCCGTTCGGCCGCCTCGTCCCGCACCGCCTTGAGCGCCCCGACTTTGTGCTCGAGCTCGGGATCGCGGTCCCACTTCGCTCCCTTCGGGAACTTGGGCAACGCGTCGTCGGGCACCGCGACGCCTCGCGCGATCGCCGAGAGCATCGCCTCCCACTCGCGATCGAGCATCGCGCGCGGCATCCCCTTGATCCTGGCGAGCGCGTCGCGGTCGCCAGGAAGCGTGCGAACCACCTCGAAGAGTTGTTCGTTCCCGACCACGCGAAAGGTCGCGCGATCGAGCTTGTGGGCGACCGCATCGCGCCACGTGACGAGCTCGCGGAAGATCGCGAGTTCCCGTCGCGAGAGATCGCGGGTGCCCTTGACCTTGAGGAAGGCGTTCCCGGCATCCTCGTCCGCCCAACGGATCGATTCGAGCCGTTCGAACTCCTCGAGTGCCCACGCGAGGCGCCCCTTCTTCTCGAGCTCGTCACGAAGCTGGTCGCGCAGCCCGAGCAGATGCATCGTGTCCTGCGATGCGTAGTCGAGCATGTCGGCGGTGAGGGGACGCATCGACCAGTCGGCGCGCTGGTGTTTCTTGTCGAGCTTGAGCCCGAAGGCCCGCTCGAGCAGCGCCGCGAGACCGAAGGCCTTGAGACCGAGCAGCTGCGCGGCGATCCGCGTGTCGAAGACGTTCTTGATCGGCCAGTCGTAGTCCTGCCGAAGGAGTCGCAGGTCGTAGTCGGCGTCGTGGAAGACGATCTCGACGGCGGGGTCGGCGAGGAGCGCGCCGAGCTCGGCGGGCGCCGCGATCGACAGGGGATCGATCACCGCGTGGGCATCGCGTGTGCTGAGCTGCAGCAGATAGATCCGGTCCACGAACCGATGGAAGCTCGCCCCCTCGGTGTCGAGGGCGAGGATCGGGGTCCGTCGGATGGATGAAAGCCACCGCTCGACGGCCGCATCGGTGTCGAGGTAGGTCACAGTGGGCGTCGCGGAGCGCGGCACTCCGGAACATAGCCCGCCGCCACCCTTGCCGCCGTCCTCGGCGCACACCTTCTTCCGACTCTCCCCACCGCATCGAGTCCCGCCCTGAACCAGCCTTCCGCTACACCTCCGCTCGGCACGTTGACGCGGGCCGACTTGGTCCGTTCGGCGCTCCTCGTAGTCGCCGTCCTCATCGGGTTGCAGCTCCTCTGGTCGGCGCGGCTCCTCGTGCTCACGGCATTCCTCGGAGTGCTGTTCGGACTCGCCGCCGGCGGCGCGGTCGACCGCATCCGCGCGCGGATCGCGATCAAACGACAGATTGCCGCCCCGATCGTCGTGTTCGGCACGGTCGGCCTGCTGGTCCTGGTCGGATTGTGGATGGGCCCGACGCTCGTCGAACAGTCACAGGAGCTGCGCACCAAGCTCCCCGAGTCGGTGACCAAGGTGGAGTCCTGGCTGGCCGCGAAGCACCCGAGCCTCCTCAACATGATCGCTCCGCCGGACTCGACGGCGCCGGACTCGACGGCGCCGGAGCAGGGACGCCTCGTCGGGCGGCTTGCGAGCTACTCCGGCGCGATCACCGGCGTCGCCTTTGGCGTCGTGCAGTCCGCGATCGCGGTCGTCGTGTCGATCGTGCTCATCATCATCCTCGCCGTCTACATCGCGAGTGACCCCGACGTCTACCGACGAGGGATGATCGCGCTCGTCCCGACTGCCCGGCGCGCAAGGTTCGACACGCTGCTCACCGCGCTCGGGAAGGCATTGCGCACTTGGTTCGCGACGCAGCTCATCGCAATGCTCGTGATCGGCACCGTCACCACGATCCTCCTCGCGATCATCGGGGTCCGCGCCGCGTTCCCGCTCGGGGTCATCGCCGGGATCTTCGAGTTCATCCCGAACATCGGACCGATCCTCAGCGCGGTCCCGGCCGTGTTGATGGGCTTCGCCGACACGCCTCGCGTCGCCCTGATCGTGATCTTCGTGTACTGGGGGATCCAGTTCCTTGAGAACAACCTCCTGATCCCGTACCTGATGAAGGAGCAGCTCGACCTGCCTCCGGCGCTCACCCTCCTCTCGCAGGTCGTGATGGGCTACACCTTCGGCTTTCTCGGTCTCTTCGTCGCGATCCCGATGCTCGCGACCGTCGTGGTCACCGTGCGCCTCTTCTGGCTCGACGATCCAGAACCGGCGCTCGCGCATCCACTCGAGACCGACATTGCCGTCGCACCTCACGGACTCTCGACATGATCGTCCGTACGCGGCGCGGGGCGGTCGGACTCGACGAAGCCGGGAGCGGCGAACCCTTCCTTCTCCTGCACGGATTCCCACACGACCGCACGCTGTGGGCTCCCCAGCTCTCGGCCCCCGCGCCGGGCGTGCGCTACCTCGCGCCAGACCTGCCCGGATTCGGCGAGTCGGAGCGACATCTCGAGACGGCACTCGAGGATTGGGCGGACTGGCTCGCCGCCCTGCTCGACACGCTCGCGATCCCGCGCGCGATCGTGGGCGGACTCTCGATGGGCGGCTACCTCGCCTTCGCATTCTGGCGCCGACACCCGCAGCGCGTACGAGCGCTGGTGCTGGCCGACACGAAGGCCGGTGCCGACACCGAGGAGGGTCGCGAGAAGCGCCGTGCGATGCAGGAGCTCGTTCGTCGAGAGGGCGTCGGAGCGGTGGTCGGTGCGATGCTGCCGGGAATGGTCGGGAAGACGACGCGCGCCGCGCGGCCAGAGGTGGTGAGCGCCGTCGAGACGATGATGCTCCGCGCATCCACAGCGGGCGTCATCGACGCACTCGAAGCGCTCCTCACGCGACCCGACTCGACACCGACACTCGGCACCATCACCGTTCCCACCCTCGTCGTCTGCGGGGAGGAGGATGCCCTGACGCCCGTCGCCGAGTCGCGGGCGATGCATGCGGCGATCAGCGGTAGTTCGCTCGGCATCATTCCCGGTGCAGGTCACGTGAGCAACCTCGAGGACCCTGCCGGGTTCAATGGGTTGCTCTCCGGCTTCCTCACGGCGACCATTCGCCGGACTCTCCCCTGACCCGGATTCGACCCTGAGCACGACCCCTTCCTCCTCGCCGAGCGCTGCAGAGCAGTCCGCAGCGGCGCGTACCGGCGCGGTGCTCTTCCGCAATCGCGGCTGGCTGCCGGTGCCGTTCCTCCTCGTTCCCCTCCTCGCGCCCGGGGAGATGACCTTTCGCACGACCGCGATCGGTCTCGTTCTGATGGTGCTCGGCGAGGCGTGGCGGATGTGGGGCGTTGCAACCGCGGGCACGGTGACTCGTCGCCGCTCGCGCGAGGTCGAGAAACTCGTCACGTACGGCCCCTTCGCCTGGAGCCGCAACCCTCTCTACGTCGGGAACTTCTCCATCTGGATGGGCGTGATCACGCTCTCGGGCGTGCTCTGGTTCCTTCCCGTCGCCGTGTTCATCTTCGCGGTCGAGTACTACTACATCGTCCGCTACGAGGAGGGGGTCCTCGAGACGATCTTCGGAAGCGAGTACCTCGCGTACAAGGCGCGCACGCCGCGGTGGTTCCCGCGCCCGCCGACCGGCAGCGCGAACGGCGAGTTCTATTGGGGCGAAGCGTGGCGCAGCGAGTTGTCGACGTTTCTCCAGTACGCGGTGATCCTCGGACTCTTCTTCGCGAAGGAGCGCTGGCTCGCAGACCGGATGTGAGATGGGAGATGGGAGGGGCGCGCCGATAACGACCCGGTGCGCCAACTCAGCGCAAAAGAAAGAGGCCGCCCGAACGGGCGGCCTTCTCACATCTCCCATCTCCCCTCTGCCTCATCGTTGCGGCTTCCCCGGCTTGGGCTCCTTGTCGAACACCTCGCGATTGAGCGCGATGTAGTGCTTCAGGTTCGCCGGTACATCCTCTTCGGGGAAGATCGCCGTGACCGGACACTCGGGCTCACAAGCGCCGCAGTCGATGCACTCGTCGGGCTGGATGTAGAGCTGGTCCGGCCCCTCATAGATGCAGTCCACCGGGCACACGTCCACGCAGGAACGGTCCTTGGTGTTGATGCAGGCTTCGGTGATCACGTACGGCATCGGACAAGGAACCTCGGTCGGGGAACGATCCTGCGCGTCGCCCTGCAAGATAGACAGTCGAATGACGGAGTGACAGCCCGCGCCGTCACCGCGCTGGACACCCTCCGCGCCCGCCTGTAATTCCCCTGCGTGCACATCGAGATCAATGGCCGGGGCACCGACGCCGATGTCAGTCACGACGCGACGCTCCTCGACCTCTTGCGCGACGCCCTCGGGCTGACCGGAACCAAGCGCGTTTGCGATCGCGGAGAGTGCGGCGCGTGCACCGTCCTGCTCGACGGTGATCCGGTGCTCAGTTGCCTCACCCTCGCGCACGGGTGCGCGGGCCAGTCGGTCCGCACGATCGAGGGGCTTGCTTCCGCCGAGGTGCCGCACCCACTGCAATCTGCCTTCGTCGCCGAGGACGCCTCGCAGTGCGGCTTCTGCACGCCGGGACAGCTGATGGCGGCCGCGGCACTGCTCGCCCGGAACGCCGACCCGACTGATGCCGAAGTCGTCGCGGCGCTGAGCGGCAACCTGTGCCGTTGCGGCACCTATCCAAAGATCGTGCGCGCGGTGCGACGCGCCGCCGCGACGATCCGCGAGGGCACCCGTGCCTGAGCAGAATCGTCGGTTCATCTCGACGATGGTCGAGGTCGAGGGCCGCACCGAAGAACGTGTGGTCGAGGTCCCGGAATTCGAACCAGAACCGTGGGGTGACGACGTGCGACTCACCCACGTCGGTGCCCGCGCGCTCCGCGCCGACGGGATGCTCAAGGCGTCGGGTCGAGCTCCGTACACGACCGACGTGCGCCGGCCCAACCAGGCCTACGCGGCGTTCGTGCGATCGACCGTCGCCCGTGGTCGCGTCACCGCGATCGATGCCAGCGCGGCGCGCGCCCTCACCGGCGTACTCGACGTGCTCGTGCACACCGACGTGCCTGCGAAGACCCGACTCTTCTCTCCGGAGATCGCCTACATCGGACAGCCGGTCGCCGCGGTCTGCGCGATCTCGGCCGAGGTCGCCGAGCGCGCGGCGCGGCTGGTGAAGGTCAGCGTCGAGCGCCTCGCGCACACCGTCACGGTCGAAGAGGCGATCGTGAAGGACGCAGCGCCGGTGCGTCCGGGTCTCACGAACAACCTCCTCTTCAAGGAACCGCGGGTCCACGAACGCGGAGATGTCACCGTCGGACTTTCCGCAGCGGCGGTGACCGTGACGCGCGTAGTGCGAACGCCCTGCGCCCTGCACACCGCACTCGAACCGCACGCGGCCGTCGCCGAGTGGGATGGTGACCGCGTGACGGTGTGGGAGAGCACCCAGGGCATCTACCGCGTGCGCGACAACGTGGCGAAGGCGCTCGGGCTCCCACTCACCAACGTGCGCGTCATTTGCGAGGCGATGGGTGGGGGCTTCGGCGCGAAGAACTACGCCGGCGCGCACACCTACATCGCGGCGCTCTTCGCCCGCAGACTCGGCCGCGCCGTCGCCTGCTTCGTCGATCGCGCGGGTGAGCAGATCGACACCGGGAACCGCCCGAGTTCGTGGCAGCGCATCACGCTCGGCGCGACGCGAGACGGACGACTTACCGCGATCGAACTCGAGGCGCGCGTACCCCTCGGGATCGGCGGATGGGAGGGCGGGCCGGGCGAGATCTATCACGAGCTCTACGCCTGCCCGAACGTCCGCACGCACGAGACCTTCGCCTTCGTGAACACCGCGGCGATGGCTGCCTTCCGCGCGCCGGGTCACGCCGAGGGGTCGGTCGGTCTCGAGATCGCGATGAACGCGCTCGCGCGCGAACTCAAGCTCGACCCGCTGCGGCTCCGACAGCGCAACCTCGCGACACGCGACCAGAAGAAGGATCGCCCGTACACGGGGAACCGGCTCGCCGAGTGCTACGAGGAGGGCGCGCGTCGCTTCGGGTGGGGAGTGAAGCGGCCGTCCACCGGTCACCTCAAGCGCGGTGTCGGCGTCGCCGCGCAGATCTGGTCCACTGGTGGCGGCCCTCCCTGCTACTGCACGGTGCGTTTCAACTCCGATGGCACGGCTGACGTGCTCGCCGGATCACAAGATCTGGGCACTGGCACCCGCACAATCCTCGCGCAGGTCGCGGCCGAGGCACTCGGCCACGATCTCGGTCAGGTGCGCGCGGTGATCGGCGACACGGCCAGCGCACCCTACGCCGGGAACTCCTGGGGCTCGATGACCGTCGCCTCGCTCGCGCCAGCGGCGCGGATGGCGGCCGAGGATGCGCGCCGTGTGCTGCTCGAGGCCGCCGCTGGGATGCTCGGCGTGCAGCCGAGCGATCTCGAAACGAAGGAGGGGCGCGTGATGGTGCGTGACACCGACCGGTCCCTCACGTTCAAGGAAGTGATGGGAAAGCTCGGCAACGTGATGATCCAGGGTCAGGGCTCTCGGGGACCGAACCCCCAGGACGCGGCAATCGTCACCACCGGCGCGCAGTTCGCCGAGGTCGAGGTAGACACCGAGACGGGCGTGGTGCGCGTGCTCCGCGTGGTCGCGGTGCACGACGCGGGACGGATCCTCAACCCCACGCTCGCCGAGTCACAACTCGAGGGGGGGATCATCCAGGGGATCGGGCTCGCGCTCTTCGAGGAACGGCGACTCGACACGCGCATCGGCCTGCCGCTCAACATCGGGATGCACGACTACAAGATCCCAGGCCACGCCGATATGCCGATGATCGACGGCCACTTCCTCGACGGCGCAGACCCGGCGGCGAATCACGTCGGGGCGCGCGGCATCGCCGAGCCGGCGATCATCCCTACCGCGCCGGCGATCGCGGGCGCGGTCGCTGATGCTCTGGGCGTCGAGGTGCTGGAACTCCCGATCACCCCGTGGCGGGTGATCGCGGCCCTCTCTCGCTAGGATTTCCAGGGCGGAGGCGCGCCCGGCTTCCGCTTGAGATCGGGGTTCTTGCGGTAGAGCGTCGCCGTCTTGCCGATCGTCTGGATCACTTCCGCACCGACCTTCTCGGCAAGCGCCTCAGCCGCCTCACGCGCCGAAATGTCGGCCGTCTTGTTGAGTTGGACCTTCACTAGTTCGCGGGCGCGCAGCGCCTCCTCGAGCGCCGCGGCGATCGCGAGCGTGAGCCCCTCCTGCCCTATGTGCACTGTCGGTCTGAGGCGATTGCACTCCGCGCGGAGTGCCGCACGTTCCTTCCCCGTCATCTTCATCGTTCCTTTCCCTTCTTCCGGAGATAGGGGATGGGGTTGATGGGTTCACCGGCCCACCACTGACGTCCACTCGCCATCCGCATCAGTTGAAAATGGAGGTGTGGAGCGTCCTTCGGGGCATTCCCTGTCGTGCCAACGGTGCCGAGGAGCATTCCGCGGTGGACCCGTTGACCCTCCTTGAGGCCATAGACCCACCGATCGAGGTGTGCATAGTAGAAGACGAAGCGACGGTCGGGGTCGGTCGTGTAGATCGCGCGCCCGCCCAGCGCGTTCTCGGAGATTCGCAGGATGAAGCCGTCGTCGACGGCGAGGACACGCGTTCCTTTCTTCGCGAGGATGTCGAGGGCGAGGTGGGCGCGGCCGCCGCTCCGAGGGGCGATGAAGGTGTCGCGCACCTTCCGGCGCGCGACGCCGTGGACTGGCACCATCAGGTCACGAGAGCGCAGGTATTCGGCGTCGGTGAGCGGACGACCGGTGGTCCTCGCACCACCACAAGCCGCGGCGATGAGGACCAGTGTGAGCGGAAGGAGCGCGAGAGGGCGAGTCACACGGGTGAAACGAGCCCCCGGCCACCGGCGTCACGCCGCCAGCGTCCGCTCGGCTGCGTCGAGTGCGCGACCCCACGCGTAGACGCGATCGCGGGCCCGCCCGGTGACCTCGACGAGGAGACCGGCGGCGGTGAGCCGGTCGAGCGCATCGCTGGCGGCGGGCCGTGAGAGATCGAGGAGCTCGGCCAGCGCCGGCATCGTGGTCGCGAGGGAGATTCGCACCTGCGCCATCACCCGGCGCGCGGTGATCGCGGCTCGACCCATCGCGGTGAGGGTGGCCTCTTCGCGGTCGACGCCGAGATCTTGGTAGACCTCTCGCGCGCGCCGAGCCGAGCGCGCTGCCTCTGCCAGCGCGAGCTGGGTCCAGGCTGCCTCATCCCCCGCACGCCACGCGGCGGTGGCGACCGATCGCACGCTTTCGTCAACGCGCGCGAAAGGGAGTAGGCGCAGGTGTGCCGTGCGGCCTGCCGCACAGAGGAGGAGCGCCGCCGAGAGGTCCGCAATGCGCGCCGCGCCAGGGTCAACGGAATCGAGCAGTGCCGCTGAGCCAAGCGCCCGCAGGAGTGCAGGGCGATCGCCGGGCGGCTCCTGCCAGAGTGCTTCCAGTCGCGGGTGCTCGGGGTAAGTTGCGAGGCTCGGAAGAAGCGCCGACCAGCGGGAGATCGAGAGCAGTGCACCTCCTCGCACCCGACGCTCCTCCGCGGACACGAAGGTGCGCAGGGCGAGGAGCGGGGGTTCAAGCGGGGCGTCGTGGATCGGGTCGGCGGATGCCGCGACGAGCGGCCGGAAGGCCGCTGGTTCACCCGCCGCAGCGGCGACCGCCGCCAGCCAACTGGCAATGGCGGCCGCCGGTGGAAGGCGGAGCAGCAGAAAATCGAGCCTAGCGAGCTCGTCGGCAGCGGACTCGAGTGCCAGGAGTTCTCGGTTGGTAGTCATGGCTAAGGCCGCTGAGAGGTGTTATTAAGTTTTAACTTGTTTAATATGTTTATTATTCAAAGTTTTGCCGCTGCAGTGCCATCCTTATGGATAAACTACTCTGTGACAACAACAATTAAGTGTGTTTTTCTTGTTTTGCTAGTGCTTTCGGCGCCCAGGAGTGTTAAGTCCCAGCCATTCCAGAACTACACGGCTCATCGCGTCTACGACTCCGGCCGCAAGCGCCTGACCGATTTCGAAGCGATGCTCGCGAAGCTCGCCACCTATGACGTCGTCTTTCTAGGTGAGCAGCACGACGATCCGCGCACGCACCAGCTCGAAGCGGCCGTGCTCGAAGGCGTCGCCCGGCGGCGCTCCGGTCCGATCGTCCTCGCGCTTGAGATGTTCGAGCGGGATGTACAGGGCTCGCTCGACTCCTACCTCGCGGGGACGCTCGCCGAGAGCGACTTCCTCGCCACGTCACGGCCCTGGCCCAACTACGCGACCGACTACCGCCCGATGGTCGAGTACGCCCGGACGAACAAATGGCCTGTCGTCGCCGCCAACGTCCCGCGGCGGATTGCTTCCGCCGTCTCACGAAAGGGAGTGATCGCCCTCGATTCGCTCGACGCCACCGAGCGGGCTTACGCCGCGCGCGACATCTCCTGCCCGCGCGACAAATACTGGGAGCGCTTCCGCGCCACGATGGGGGACATGTCGGGCCACGGACCGCCGCGCCCACCGGAGGAGATCGAAGCCACGGTGTGGCGCATCTACGAGGCGCAGTGCATCAAGGACGAGACGATGGGCGAGTCCGTCGCCGCGGCGCGTTCGGCGACGAATGCGCTCGTGATCCACGCGAACGGCTCCTTCCACTCCGACTACCACTACGGCACCGCGGCCCGGGCGAAGCGGCGCCTGCCGGGTGCCCGGATCGCGGTGGTGACGTTCGTCCCGGTCGCCGACCTCGACAAGATCGACGGGAAGGCGAATCGGAAGCTCGGGGACTTCATCGTCTTCACGCTCGCGACGCCGAAGCCCGCGGCAGCGAAATAGGGAGCACTCCGGTGACTGGTTTCGCCTACCTCCGTCCCACCTCGCTCGACGAGGCGCTGGAAGCGTTGCGCGACCCCGCGAGCTGCGTGATCGGCGGCGGCACTGACCTGCTCACGTGCATCGACGAAGGGATCGCCACACCGGGGCGCGTCGTCGACGTGCGTGCACTGGCCGAACTCCGCGGCATCTCCCTCGCGAGTGATGGATCGGCACGGATCGGCGCCGCGGTGCGGATCGCCGACCTCGCCGCGCACGTGCCGCTACGGGCCAACTTCCCGCTCCTCGCTGACGCCGCGCAGGCCGTCGGCAGTCCCGCCCTCCGGAACAGCGGCACGCTCGGTGGGAATCTCGCGCAGCGCCAGCGTTGCTGGTACCTGCGGCGCCGCGTGCCCTGCTTCAAGAATGGCGGCTCGCAGTGTGCCGCCGTCGAGGGAGAGCACTCATACCACGGTATCATCGCCGGCGGTACCTGCCACGCGGTGCATCCCTCGGATCCGGCGGTCGCGCTCGACGCCCTCGACGCCCGCGTCGTCACGTCATCACGCACGCTCAGCATCGCCGAGTTCTTCGCCGGCGCGGCGATGAACCAACGCGCCGAGACAGTGTTGGCCGACGGGGAACTAATCATCGCAGTCGAGCTGCCTGCCGCGGCGGCGGCCGGGGCGCAACACTGGGAGAAGGTCATCCAGCGCGGCGCGTACGATTTCGCGCTGGTCTCATGCGCGGCCGCCCGGCGCGCTGATGGTTCGGTGAGGATGTCACTCGGGGGAGTCGCCGCGGGTCCCTGGCGTCTCCCCCTCTCGATCGAAGAGGACGTGGCTTCAGGCGGTCTGGACGAGGAGAGTCTCGACGCCCTCGCCGAGCGCGCGATGTACGACGCCGAGCCCTTGCCGGGCACGGTGTACAAGGTGCGGATCGCGCAGGCACTGCTGCGCCGGGCGATGCGGGCGATCTCGGAGCGAAACCCCGCGTAGGGTGGCCAGCGTAGGAGCCGTGCGTAGGCTCGCACGCCTCCTCCACCGCCGGTCGATCGATGACGCTCCTCTCGCACGCGCTTCGGACTCTCCTCGCTCTCGCGGGCCTCGCGAGCACGCTCGCTTCGCCCCGCCTAGCGGCCGCCCAAGACGCTGGGCCGCGAGTCCGCTACATCCTCTCGATCGGCAACTATCCGCGCGTGGACGGCATCCGCCTCAACTTCCGCGACGGTGATCTCAACCTCGTGCGCGGCGCGAACATCACACTGTGGCAACCGTACGATGGGGAGTGGTCCGGGACGGTAAAGGGGCTCGCGATCGGCCTGCCGAGCACGGGCGCCAGGGACATCAGTGGGTTCGGCGCGGGGATCCTCGGCTTGGCAGCGAGCCACGACATCTTCGGCATCGCGCTCGGAGGCATCGGGGTCGGTGCTGGGAATGACCTGCGCGGAATCGCCATCGGGGGCATCGGTGCTGGAGTCGGCGGAGACGTGCGGGGTGCCGCAGCTGGTATCATCGGCGTCGGTGCGGGCGGAAACGTCGCTGGATTGATCATCGGCGGAATCGGTGCGGGCGCGGGCGGCAACGTGCGCGGCATCGCATTCGGCGGGGTTGGAGTGGGCGCCGGTGGCGACGCGTCGGGACTCCTCATCGGTGGCATCGGAGTCGGCGCCGGCGGCGATGCGACCGGCATCCTGCTCGGTGGGGTGGGGGTCGGAGCGGGGGGCGATGTGACCGGTGTAGCGCTCGGCCTTGTTGGCGTCGGCGCGGGTGGCCGGGTCCGTGGCCTTGCGCTCGGAGGCATCGGCGTTGGGGCGCCAGAGATCGAGGGAATCGCAGTAGGCAGTATGGTGGGAGCGGAGGAAGTCACCGGGTTCGTCTTCGCGCCGGTCTACTTCCGTACCGAGGTGGGGGGACGCATCACTGGCGCGACAGTGAGTGCGGTGAACCGTGTCCGAGGCGACCTCTCGGGCCTCTCGATCGGCCTGGTGAACTACGCTTGGGCGGCGCGGGGCGTGCAGCTCGGCGTGGTGAACATCATTCGCGACAACCCGCGGGGCCGAAAGGTCCTCCCGATCGTGAACTGGGGTTCGCGCTAGCGGCGCGACGCCGGCGGGACAACGTTGGAGGGGTCCGGGCCGTTCTCTGTCGCCGGCCCACTCCGCTCCACGAGGTCCGAATGCGCACGCCACTCCGCTCACTGCTCACGCTCTCGCTCGCGCTTCCTCTTGCCGTGGGCGCGCAGGGCGGCGCCCCGGTCGCGAACAACGAGTGGGAGGTGCCTAGTCTCTCGGGGATCGCGCCGAGGAATCCGGGCATCCACCCCGATCGCCCGCGCGATCCCTTCGTTGCGCCTGACGGTGCCATCTTCTTCGTCGGGCAAACGGGCAACTACATCGCGCGGCTCGACACCAAGAGCGGCGCGTTCAAGAAGTACGAGATCGACCCCGGAACGAACCCTCACAACCTCATCGTGAACGCGAAGGGAGAGGTGTGGTACTCGGGGAACCGGAACGGGATGATCGGGATGCTCGACCCGGCGACCGGGAAGATCACACGCTACCCGGTGCCGGATTCGACGGTTCGGGACCCGCACACGATGGTCTTCGACGCCCAGGGGAACATCTGGTTCACCGCGCAACAGACGCAGGCGGTCGGCCACCTCGACATCAAGACGGGCAAGTACCGGATCGTGAAGTTCCCGCCGCGGTCCAACCCGTACGGGATCGTGCTCAACTCGAAGGGTGTGCCCTGGTTCAACCTCTTCGCGACCGACAAGATCGCGACGATCGACCCGGCCACGATGGAGGTGAAGACCTACACCCTGCCGAACGAACGGGCCCGCGGTCGACGCATCGCGCTCACCAGTGATGACGTCGTCTGGTACGGCGACTACACCCGCGGATTCCTCGGCCGGTTCGACCCCAAGACCGAGAAGTTCGAGGAGTACCCGATGCCTGGGGGTCCGCTCTCGCAGCCCTACGGGATGGCCACTGACGACAAGGACCGGATCTGGCTCTCGGAGAACACCGCGAAGGGCACGCGGCTGATCGGGTACGACCCGAAGACGAAGCAGTTCTTCGGCGCAACGTCGGTGGGTCGGTCAGAGCCGAACACCATCCGCCATATGTACTTCGACAAGAAGACGGGGATGCTGTGGTACGGGACGGATCAGGGCACGGTGGGGCGGGCTGAGGTGTCGAAAGCCAAGGTCGCGATGTAGCTGAACGGCAGAAGGGAGATGGGAGATGAGAGCGGCGCGCCGGCAACTGCCCGGCGCGCCTCTTTCACTTACGCCGAGTTCCTCACATCTCCCCTCTCCCCTCTGCCTCACGGCCATAGCCACCCGAAGATCCCCGCCGCGATGAACGCATAGAGCAGTGCGTCGAAGGCGCCAAGGAGATACGAGGACCAGGGGCGGCCGAACCAGATCGATTCGGGGATGGTGGCGAGTCCGTAGGCCATGAAGGTCACGGTGCCGGTGACGCGGAAGACCTCGAGGTACGCGGTCCCCATCGGCAGAGTGTGCCATCCGACATACGCGATGAAGATCGCGACGATGATGTTGGCGACGACACTCTTGATCATCATCGGCCCCATCGCTGGCATCCCACCGGGCATCACGGTGAGGAACGCGGTGCGCCCGGCTTCGAGCTTCGCCTTGCCCTCCGGGGAGCTCATCTCCGCCTGACTATCCATATGCGGCAGGTTGTAGAGGCCGGGGGCGGGGTTGGAGGCGCGGAGGGCTTTGAGGAGTGCATCCTCGTCGGGGAGTCTGGCGAACTCCTTCTTGTGATGCGGGAGTGCCGTCCAGACCAGTGCGGACATGATGAACACCGCGAGCCCGCTGAGCAGGATCGGCTTCCACAGCTCGATCACGAACTCCATCTGACCTCCGGAAGGGATATGGGACCTCGGAATCGCCCTGTATGCTCTGGCTGTGGTCCGATTCGCGCAATATCCTAGTGGGCTTATGCGGTTCTTGGTTCCCAATCCCTCCGACGCCCTGCTGCGCGAAGTGCGGGTGTCGCAAGCGGTCGCGCGCGTCCGGCAGCTTCCCACGGTCTTCGTGGCGAACCCGCTGCTCGCGCTCTTCATCGCGGTCGTCTATTGGGAGCACGTCTTCCACACGCTGCTCGTGCTCTTCGTCGCGGCGATGGTGGTGCTCTGGACGCCGGCGATGATCAGTTGGCAGCGGCTGCGGAACGAGGCGCGGCCGTCACGAGTCGGGGTCGGGAATGAGCGTCGAGCGCTGATCTTCTCCGCCGTCGCCGGGACGCTCTGGGGGATCGCGGCATTCATGCTCTATCCCGCTGGCGGACCTGAGGAACGGGCCGCCCTCGTGATGCTCCTGGCCGGCCTCTGCGCAGGGTCGGTGTCGTTCTTCTCGTCGTCGCCCCTCGCCTCGATGGCGTTCTACCTCCCCTTCATGCTCACACTCCTCGGGCAGGCGACGACCTTCGCGACGGTTCGGACGCCGGTGCTGCCGTTGGCGATCCTCGTCTTCATCGCTTGTGCCCTGCTCTTCACGCACACGAGCTGGCTCCAGTTCGTGGAGAATGTGCGCGTCCTGGTGGACCGCGACCGGCTGCTCCAGGAAGCGAAGGCGAGCGGCGAACAGCTCGAACTGATGCTGTCGCGGATGAGCGACCTCGCGATGGTCGACGAACTGACCGGACTCAAGAACCGTCGGTCCTTCTTCGACGACATCGAGCCGGTGATCGCCGGAAGTCGGCGCCGCGGCCGTCCGGTCGCGATCGCCCTGCTCGACCTGGACTACTTCAAGGGGATCAATGACACGCACGGCCACGCCGCAGGGGACAGCGTGCTTCAGGAGGTCGCGCGCCGGATCGGGGACACCCTCCGTCAGGAGCAGATCGTCGGACGGATCGGCGGCGAGGAATTCGTGGTGTTGCTTCCCGATACAAGCCCGCAGCAGGCACTGGTCGCCTTGGAGCGCGTGCGCCGGGCGATCGGCGACTCCCCGATCAGCCTTGGGAGCGGTCTCTCCGCTTCGATCACCCTGAGCGGCGGGATCGCCCCCCTTCCCGACGGGATGTCGGTGCCAGTCGCCCTCCAGCAGGCCGACAAGGCGATGTACCGGGCCAAGGCGTTGGGGAGGAACCGGGTCGAGGTCTATGGTGAGGTGGCAGATGCAGTTGGGGTCGCATAGTCGGCACGGAAACGAGGCATATTCCGGCCTGATTCGTTGACTGGACCCCCCATTCCCGACTAAAGTTCTAGTCTATAGAACTTGCACCTGCCCTGAGCTGGATCTATGAGCGCCTCGATCGAAACACTGGTCAATAAGGAGTACGCCTACGGCTTCGTCACCGACATCGAGTCGGACACGATCCCGCGGGGGCTGACTGAGGAGACCATCCGCCTCATTTCGGCCAAGAAAGCCGAGCCGGAATGGCTCCTCGAGTGGCGGCTCAAGGCCTTCCGCCGCTGGCTGACGATGACCGAGCCCCACTGGTCGAACGTCAAATACCCGCCGATCGACTATCAGGCGCAGACGTACTACTCGGCGCCGAAGAGCGTGAAGCCCCTCCAGTCGCTCGAGGAGGTCGATCCCGAGATCCTCAAGACGTACGCCAAGCTCGGGATCTCACTCACCGAGCAGAAGCGGCTCTCCGGAGTCGCCGTGGACGCGATCTTCGACTCGGTCTCGGTCGGCACGACGATGAAGGCGGAGCTTGCCAAGGTCGGCGTGGTCTTCTGCTCCTTCGGTGAGGCGGTGCGTGAGCATCCGGAGATCGTCAAGAAGTACCTCGGCTCGGTCGTCCCCTACTCGGACAACTTCTTCGCCGCCCTGAACTCGGCGGTCTTCTCCGACGGCTCCTTCGTGTATGTGCCGAAGGGCGTGAAGTGCCCGCTCGAACTCTCGACCTACTTCCGCATCAATGCCGCCGACACCGGGCAATTCGAACGGACGCTGATCGTCGCCGACGAAGGCGCCTCGGTGAGCTATCTCGAGGGGTGCACGGCGCCCAAGCGGGACACGAACCAACTCCACGCGGCGGTGGTCGAGATCATCGCGCTCGACCGCTCGAGCGTGAAGTACTCGACGGTGCAGAACTGGTATGCAGGCGACAAGGATGGCTTGGGTGGCATCTACAACTTCGTCACCAAGCGCGGCAAGGCGTTCACCGACTCGAAGATCTCCTGGACCCAGGTCGAGACGGGGTCAGCGATCACCTGGAAGTACCCCTCGGTGATCCTGCAGGGGGACAACGCGGTCGGTGAATTCTACTCGGTCGCGGTGGTGAACAACATGCAGCAAGCCGACACCGGCACGAAGATGATCCACATCGGGAAGAACACCCGGTCGACGATCATCTCGAAGGGGATCAGCGCCGGACGCGGGCAGAACTCGTATCGGGGTCAGGTGAAAG
Source organism: Gemmatimonadaceae bacterium (assembly GCA_031430835.1). Lineage (GTDB taxonomy): Bacteria > Gemmatimonadota > Gemmatimonadetes > Gemmatimonadales > Gemmatimonadaceae > Pseudogemmatithrix. Next base: position 2,858 of record JANPCH010000094.1, on the reverse strand, counting down.
TGCTGCCGAAGGCCGAGGGGGCGCGCAACTACACGCAGTGCGACTCGATGCTGATCGGCAACGCCTGCGGCGCGCACACCTTCCCGTACATCGAGGTCGCGAATCCGACCGCAACGCTCGAGCACGAGGCGAGCACGTCGAAGATCGGGGAGGACCAGATCTTCTACTGCAAGTCGCGCGGCCTCAATGCCGAGCACGCGATCTCGCTGATCGTGGCGGGGTTCTGCAAGGAGGTCTTCAAGGAGCTGCCGATGGAGTTCGCTCTTGAGGCCCAGCAGCTGCTCGGGATCTCTCTTGAGGGATCCGTGGGGTGATCGGCTTCGGTGCGCAGGGGTTGGGGGTGGTGAGTGCTTCGCGAGTCCGCGCGCTTACACGCTTCGAGCCGCCGCACACGACGCGGCGTCTCTCGCTACGCGCGAGGACTCGCTCCGCCCTTCACCACCCCCTCCCTTCTCACGCGCTGCCGTTCGCTGCCGTCTGACATCCGACTTCTGACCATTCAATCGCTCATGCTGAGAATCACTGACTTACACGCTTCTGCCTCCGGAAAGGAGATCCTCAAGGGGATCACCCTGACCGTGAATGCCGGCGAGGTGCACGCCATCATGGGCCCCAACGGCTCCGGCAAATCCACCCTCGCGCAGGTGATCGCAGGGCATCCGGGCTATGAGGTGACGAGTGGCTCGATCACCTACGAGGGAAAGGACCTCCTCGATATGGACGCCGAGGAGCGCGCGCAGCAGGGCGTCTTCCTCGCCTTCCAGTATCCCGTCGAGATCCCCGGCGTTACCAACGCCTACTTCCTGCGCGCCGCGTACAACGAGATCCGCAAGTCGCGAGGCGAGGAAGAGCTGGACCCGATCGAGTTCCTCGACGTGATGGAGGAGAAGCTCAAGCTCGTCGAGATGGACGCGTCGATGATGCAGCGCTCGGTGAACGCCGGCTTCTCGGGCGGCGAGAAGAAGCGCAACGAGATCCTGCAGATGGCGGTGCTCGCGCCGAAGCTCGCGGTGCTCGACGAGACCGACTCGGGGCTCGACATCGACGCACTGCGGATCGTCGCCGAAGGGGTGAACAAGCTGAAGCGCCCCGACAGCGCGACGATCGTGGTCACGCACTACCAGCGCCTGTTGAATCACATCATCCCCGACCGGGTGCACGTGCTGGCCGCCGGACGGATCGTGAGATCGGGCGGGAAGGAACTCGCGCACGAGCTCGAGGCCAAGGGCTACGACTGGCTCACGGAGCCGGTGGGGGCTTGACGTGACGACGCACTTCACGGACCAGTTCCGCGCCTTCAGCTCGAATGGCGGCGGCGAGGGGCCAGCCTGGCTCCCCGCGCTTCGCAAGGCAGCCTTCGACCGCTTCCACGCGATCGGCTTCCCGACGACGCGCGACGAGGACTGGCACTTCACCTCGGTCACGCCGATCGCCGAGCGCACCTTCAAAGCGGCGAAGCCGAGTGCGACGGTCCTCACACTCAGCGAGATCAAGCCGTATCTCGTCGACGAGAGCTGGCACCGTCTCGTCTTCGTGAACGGCCGCTTCGAGCCGACGCTCTCGAACTTCGCCGGACTGCCAGCGGAAGTGCACGTGAGCACTCTCTCCGAGGCGCTCAAGGCGGAATCCGAGTGGGTGCAGAAGCACTTGGGTGCTCTCGCGGCGTTCGACCGCGCCGCCTTCACCGCGCTCAACACGGCCTTCGTGCAGGACGGTGTGGTGATCCGCGTGCCGAAGGGCGTGCAGGTCGAAGAGCCCCTGCACCTCCTCCACCTGACCGACGCACTGGCGGCAGGCACGGCGGTCCATCCACGGCTGCTCGTGGTAGCCGAGGCGCTGTCGCAACTGACGCTGGTCGAGAGCTACACCGGGATCGGCACTCCGTCGTACTTCGTGAACGCGGTGGCCGAGGTGACGCTGGGGAGCGGGGCGCGGGTTGACCACTACAAGGTCCAGCGCGAGAGCCCCGAGGCCTTCCACGTCGGCACGGTGCAGGTCTCGCAGGGGCGCGACGCGGCGTACCACTCCTTCTCCTTTGCGGCGGGAGCACAGCTCTCGCGCACGAACGTCTACACGAAGCTCGTCGGTGCCGGCGGCGAGGCGCGTCTCAACGGCCTTTACATCCTCGACGGAACGCAGCACGCCGACCACCAGACGTTCGTCGAGCACCTGGCCGAGAGCTGCGCGAGCCGCGAGCTCTACAAGGGGATCCTCGACGGCGCCTCGCACGGCGTGTTCAACGGCAAGGTGTACGTGGACCCGATCGCGCAGAAGACCGACGGCAAGCAGACGAACAAGGCGCTGCTGCTCTCGGACAAGGCGCGGGTGGACACGAAGCCGCAGCTCGAGATCTTCGCCGACGACGTGAAGTGCACGCACGGTGCGACGATCGGCAAGCTCGACGACCAGGCGCTCTTCTACCTCAAGAGCCGCGGCATCGGCAGCGACAACGCCCGTGCGCTGCTCACCTATGCGTTCGCCGCGCAGGTGCTCGAGACGATCGAGATCGATCCGTTGCGCCTGCTGCTCGAACGCGCGATCTTCGCGCGCTTCACCAGCCTCGAGCTGGAGTAGCTGGCCCCGTGGCCAACGACGCCGCACTCGACGCGCTCAACCAGGATATCATCCTGGATCACAATCGGCGCCCGCGGAACTTTCGCGAGCTGCCGAACGCGACGTGTTCGGCAGACGGCAAGAACCCCAACTGTGGTGATGCGCTCACGATCTGGCTGCAGTTCGATGGGAACGTCGTGTCGGATATCTCGTTCCAGGGCGTGGGCTGCGCGATCTCCAAGGCCTCGGCGTCGCTCATGACGCAGGCGATCAAGGGCCGCACGCGCACCGAGGCAGCGGCGATC